>NZ_JABUAE010000001.1 GCF_013314535.1 Bacillus sp. Xin1
GAAAAGCAGAGAATTAATTTTCTCTGCTTTTTTGTTTTGATATTAAAATGAGAAACCTGCATTATCCTGGAATGGAGAATGAATCAGGCATAGACATCAGTTGATAGAAAGTAGCTCCTAGTATCCCTACCGTAAAAATAATCATTCCCATATTGCGAATACGAATCATTTGGTTACGTATTCCACTTATACCTGCTAACAAACCAGCTAACGCGAAAATAACCCAATACAGCACAGTTGGAATTGGAATAAGTTTTTCCATATCAATCCCCATTCCCCAGAAAACAAAAGGCATAGTGACAAATGAAAAACAAATCATCCCCATTGTAATAACAAATGGCTTTCGATACATAAGTCCTGCTATAACTAAATAGATGCCACCAACGATCCCACATGATACAAGTATGGGCATAAAGAAAATCCATAGAAAGCTTAACATTTACATATATTTATTCCTCCTGATTGATAAGTTATATTTTACAATACTAGGGCTATTTTGGATATTATTAAGGGTGAATTAGTTTTGTTCTAGTTAAAAGAGGTATCGCCACGTAGCGATACCTCTTTTTATGATAAAAATGCCAGTGTATTATTCATAATATGAAATAATATAGCTGGAATAATAGAATTTGTTCGTTTGCATAATATAGCCATCAATAGTCCCATAAGAAAAGTAACAACCATTACGCCAAGTGAGTATGTATGAGCGATCCCGAAAAGTAAACTTGTCCCAATTGCTGCAATCCAAAATGGAAAGCGTTCTGAGAAGAAGCGAAGGATGATACCCCGGAAAATAATTTCTTCGAAAATAGGAATGAAAATTGCAGATCCAATAATTAATAAAATTCGATATTGCTTTAGAACATCTAAGTTTAAAGCAGATGCTTGTTGCGTTGTTGCATCTGGAAATAGGTGTGTTAGGATTAGCGAATTTAAGGCGATGTTTATAGTGAAGAAAAGAATTAAGTATATGTAAGTACTCAATTTTTTAAGTGCTCTAAAATTGAAAGCGGATGACAATAAGTTTTTTGCTGGTTCATACTTATAAATGAACAATAATAAAACAAGTAATTGCAATAAAGTACTTGCAGTATTTCCTATGGATTCATACAAGGCGATTTGTTTTTTTTCCGTCAGGCCACTTGTATAAATTGTTACAGGGAGTGCGATGAATAATGTTAGAAGTCCTGTCCCAAAAAAGGCGAATAAGATAGAACCGATAAACTGTCCCCATGACATGGAATGTTTTTGAGTGTCTGTAAGCTGTATGGTTGGGGGCATGGATAGAACTCCTTCTGTATATTTTTATATATAATTATACATATTTAGTTTATAAATGTCACTTTCAAATATGACATATGGAAATGGTTTTGGAAGACTTTTTAAAATAATAAAAGAGGTATCACTCTGTAGTGATGCCTCTTTTTTATTGATAAATTCGTTCTTCTTTTTTATTAGATTTTGATTGCTGCACTTGTAATTCACACTCTACCATTCGATCTAATTGCTGAATGGCTTTGAGTGCCTTTTCATAAGAGATTGTTCGATAGTGATGTGCTCCGCCTGGCTCTTCATCTGCTTCGTCCGCCCACTTAATAATATTTTGTAGAGGGGTTCTTTCAATTGTTTGTTCTACTAGAAAAGAATCGGTATGCAGGAGAATAGCAACAGAAATTTCCTTTGCTTGCTTCGGGTGTTCTCCTAATCGGACCAATAATTTATGAGCTCTTTCCGCTCCTTTAATTGCATGAATATCATTCTTTTTATACAATTCATAGTCCCATTCTCCGCCTGTGTACCATGTATGATGTCCTATATCATGAAGAAAACCAGCCTTTGTTGCCGCATCGACTGAGGCGTGATGCTTTTTGGCTAAGTGAAACGCATGGTAAGCGACTGCAATCGCATGGACCATTCCAGAACGGTTGACATATTTTTGTGTAATATGATGTTTGAAAATTTGTTCAAGCGTAATACGGTGCATAAAACATTCACTCCTTTTATCTATTGATATATATAAAGAAAATCGATAGGTTTAAATGTATTTTGAACATTGTACTCCATCACGCTATGTTAGTAAAGTAGAAATGTTTAGGAGGAGAGAATTTTTTATGCATATAAAAATCACCCTAGCTCATGCCAAGGTGATTTTTAATTCTTCATTTTTTTAGCCCTTGCTCAAGTGTTTCTAACATCTCATGCTTTCCGTTTTCGTCGGCATTTTGCCAAATGACTTCAAATAAAACACCAAGCCCTGGAAGCATTTTTTCTTCACCGCTTTGAATTGCTTCTACAATTGTCTCTTGTAATTCGCCTTGTGTATTTCCTGCAACGTTTGCTAATACAGCGCCGCGTAGATTAAAGTTCATTACTTTCACCTCTTCTTCTGAATTGAAACTGACGTTAGTTTTTGTTCTTTTTTATGTAAATATGTATGAAAAATAGGCTATAATGAGAAGACAAGAAGAGAGGGAATACATATTATGAAAAACATTGATTCAGTACAAAATCCGCGCGTAAAGCAGTGGAAAAAGCTGCAGACGAAAAAAGAGCGCGATAAAAAAGGCCTATTCTTTGTAGAAGGATTCCACTTAGTCGAGGAAGCATTAAAGGCAGGGGGTGTCACAGAACTTATTGTCTCAGATCAGACAGATCTTCCAAAAGATTGGGCGGTTACGGATGTTGAAATGTATATTGTGCCGGAAGCAATTGTAAAAGTACTTCGTGAAACAGAAACGACGCAAGGTGTATTTGCTGTTTGTGAGAAGCGTGAGAAAGAAATCGCTCTTACAGATGGGAAATTTTTATTATTAGATGGCCTGCAAGATCCAGGAAATTTAGGGACAATTATTCGTACAGCTGATGCAGCTGGTATTCATGCCGTTGTGCTTGGAGAAGGATGCGTTGATGTTTATAATAGTAAAGTACTTCGTTCTACACAAGGTTCTATCTTCCACCTGCCGGTTGTAAAAGGAAACTTGGAAGAATGGGTAGATAAATTACAAGAAAAGAACGTTCCTGTATACGGAACAGCGCTTGAAAACGGAGTCCCATATGGTGAAGTAACGTCGACAGGAAGTTTTGCATTAATTGTAGGAAACGAAGGAAATGGTGTACGCCAAGAAATTCTTACAAAATGTAATCAAAACTTGTATATTCCGATTTACGGCGGGGCAGAATCGTTAAATGTTGCAGTTGCTGCAGGGATTTTAACGTATTATTTACAAAGCCCAGTTGCGAACAGGTAAAAAACTTCTTATAATAAGTTGAAGTACATGTTCATGATGAACATATAATAAAAGTAAAATAATGAAAAACGTTGATAGAGAAGAGTAGCTTGCAAAATCGCCATATAGGGAGAGAATGCCGTAGACTGAAAGCATTCTTATGGTAGACGGAAGTGAATTCACCTCTGGAGTTGGCGCCAGGACCATTGTATATGTAAAGGCGTTCCGGTCAAAGCTGACCGTTATAACGAATTGAGTGGGCAGACTTGTTCTGTCAATTTAGGGTGGTACCGCGAATTTACCTCGTCCCTTTTTTAGGGAGCGAGGTTTTTTTATTTTTAAAATTAGGAGGGTTCCAAATGGAAGCACGTTTAAAAGAGCTAAAGCAAAAAGCGTTAGAGCTGATTGAAGAAGCGAAAGAGCTAAAGGGCTTAAACGATGTACGCGTAGCGTATTTAGGGAAAAAAGGTCCAATTACAGAAGTATTACGCGGCATGGGGAAATTGTCTCCAGAAGAGCGTCCACGTATGGGAGCATTAGTAAATGAAGTACGTGAAGCAATTCAAACGCGTTTAGAAGAAAAAATTAACAATATCGAAAAAGCAGTAATCGAAGCAAAATTAGCTTCTGAAACAATTGATGTTACATTACCAGGTCGTCCTGTAGAAACAGGCTGCCATCATCCATTAACAGCTGTTGTTGAACAAATTGAAGATGTATTTATCGGTATGGGGTATGAAGTAGCTGAAGGAACAGAAGTAGAGAAAGACTACTATAACTTCGAAGCATTAAACTTACCAAAAGATCACCCAGCGCGTGATATGCAAGATACTTTCTACATTACAGAAGAAACATTATTACGTACACATACATCTTCTGTGCAAGCAAGAACAATGGAAAATAATAAAGAAAAAGGTCCAATTAAAATTATTTGCCCAGGTAAAGTGTATCGCCGTGATGATGACGATGCAACGCATTCACACCAGTTCATGCAAATTGAAGGTCTTGTCATCGACAAAAACATTCGCATGAGTGACTTAAAAGGTACACTGCAAGTATTCGTGAAGAAGATGTTCGGTGAAGACCGTGAAATTCGTCTTCGTCCAAGTTTCTTCCCGTTCACAGAGCCATCTGTAGAGATGGATATTTCTTGTATGATGTGTCACGGAAAAGGTTGCGGCACATGTAAAGGAACGGGCTGGATTGAAATTTTAGGTGCGGGTATGGTTCATCCGAACGTACTTGAAATGGCTGGCTATGATTCAAAAGAATATCAAGGTTTCGCATTCGGTATGGGTGCAGAGCGTATCGCAATGTTGAAATACGGCGTTGATGACATTCGTCATTTCTATACAAACGATGTACGTTTCTTACAACAATTCAAACGAGCGTAAGGGAAGGAGAGGATAAATATGTTCGTATCATATCGTTGGTTACAAGAGTATGTAGATATTAAAGATGTAACGGCACAAGAACTAGCAGATAAAATCACGAAAAGTGGTATTGAAGTAGAAGGCGTTGAAGTACTAAACAAAGGTGTAAAAGGTGTTGTTGTTGGTCACGTATTAGAATGTGAAAAACACCCGGAAGCTGATAAATTAAGTAAATGTCTGATTGACATCGGTGAAGAAGAACCAGTACAAATCATTTGCGGTGCTTCTAACATTGCAAAAGGTTTAAAAGTCCCTGTTGCAAAAGTTGGCGCTGTTCTTCCTGGTAACTTCAAAATTAAAAAAGCAAAACTACGCGGGGAAGCTTCTCACGGTATGGTTTGTGCACTTCAAGAACTTGGTATTGACGGGAAACTAGTTGCGAAAGAATATGCAGACGGTATCTTCATCTTCCCAAGTGATGCGGAAGTTGGTGCAGATGCGCTTGAAATTTTAAACTTACATGATGAAGTACTTGAACTTGGTTTAACACCAAACCGTGCTGACTGCTTAAATATGTTAGGCGTTGCGTATGAAGTAGCTGCTATTTATGGCCGTGAAGTAAAACTTCCAGCTGTAGAATTACAAGAAACAGCAGAAAAAACGTCTGACTACATTTCTGTAAGTGTAGAAGCAACTGAGCAAAACCCATTATACATTGCAAAAATGGTGAAGAATGTAAAAATCGGTCCATCACCAATGTGGATGCAAACGCGCCTTATGGCAGCTGGCATTCGTCCAATTAGCAACGTAGTGGATATTACAAACTACATTTTAATTGAATACGGTCAACCATTACATGCGTTTGACTACGATAAATTAGGTTCAAAAGAAATTGTTGTTCGTCTTGCAACAGAAGGTGAAAAAATTCAAACATTAGACGATCAAGAACGTACATTACAAGCGCATCACCTTGCGATTACAAATGGTACAAAAGCATTAGCTGTTGCTGGTGTAATGGGTGGAGCTGAATCTGAAGTTGATAATGATACAATAAACGTTCTAATCGAATCTGCATACTTCGAAGGTCAAACCGTGCGCCGCGCATCAAAAGACTTAGGTCTTCGCAGTGAATCAAGTGCACGTTTTGAAAAAGGAATCGACCCAACACGTACATTTGAAGCAATTCAACACGCAGCAGCTTTAATGGCGAAATATGCTGGTGGAGAAGCACTTGAAGGTGTAGTAGAAGTTGATAACTTGCAAGTACAAGAGCGTACAGTATCTGTTACAGCTGAAAAAGTAAACCGTGTATTAGGTACAGAAATCTCTGCAAGTGAAATGGGTACAATCTTCACAAACTTGAAGTTCCCATTCACAGAAGTAGAAGGAACATTCCATGTGAATGTACCAGCACGTCGCCCTGATATTACAATTGCAGAAGACTTAGTAGAAGAAGTAGGTCGTCTGTACGGATACGATCATATTCCAGTTACATTACCAACTGGTACAATGACGCGTGGTAAATTAACAGCGGCACAAACAAAACGCCGTAAAATACGTCGTTTCTTAGAAGGTGCTGGTTTATATGAAGCAATTACGTATTCATTAACAAGCGCTGATAAAGCGAAACAATATATGGTTGAGCCAAACGAAAAGGCGCCTGTAAATCTTGCACTTCCAATGAGTGAAGAGCGCAGCCAACTTCGTTTAAGCTTAGTACCACAATTACTAGAAGCAGTCGCATATAACAACGCTCGTAAAAACGACAGTGTTGCACTATATGAAGTAGGTTCTATCTTCTTACCAACAGCAGAAGGTGAACTTCCGAAAGAAGAACAACATCTTGCTGGTGTGATGACAGGTCTTGCACTTCACCATGCATGGCAAGGTGAGAAGAAAGTCGTTGACTTCTTCGTTGCAAAAGGTGTGTTAGAAGGATTATTCGACGTACTTGGCGTTGCAAGCAGCATCACATATGCTCCTGCAAAACGTGAAGGCATGCACCCAGGACGTACAGCTGATATTTTACTAGATGGAGAAGTAATTGGTTTCATCGGGCAATTACACCCAGAAGCGCAAAAACAATTAGATGTGAAAGATACATTCGTGTTTGAATTATCTCTTGTAAAAGTATTCAGTGCAGACGTAGAAGAAACTTACTACTCAGCAATTCCACGTTTCCCATCTATGACACGTGATATGGCAGTTGTAGTAGCAAAAGAAGTAAAAGCTGGCGAAATGAAGCAAGTAATTGCAGAAACAGGCGGAGAACTTCTAAAAGAAGTAACACTATTCGACTTATACGAAGGTGAAAAAATGGAAGAAGGCAAGAAATCACTTGCATTCTCTATGAACTACTTTGATCCAGAACGTACATTAACAGACGAAGAAGTAACAGAAGCACATAACCGTGTATTAACAGCGGTAGAAGAGAAATTTGGTGCGGAGTTACGTAAGTAAAAAAGCAGCCTTGTGGCTCATAGCCATCAAGTTAAGGTTAGGTATAATTTTCATCAAAAACAGCTACCCTTTCATGGAGTATCCATGAAAGGGTAGCTGTTTTTATGTCTTCAATGAATTTTACGGAAGAATTACAATTGTTAAGTCAGGAATTAAAGAATACATTTTCACTTTCATTTCTTGAATACGTTGTTTATATGCTTCCACGATACTAAATACAAAGGACTCGACAGCTTCAGGACCTTGATGGTAGACTTCTAAGATTTGTTCTCGGTTCATCTCCTTCACCTTCTAACCTTGATAATTCAAGTGTTAGCAGGAAAAAAGAAGGTAAATCTAAAAGATACAGAAAATAAGAAACCCTCAAATCAAGAGGATAGCTGAGTAGTTATATTTTTTTATTTGAATATCCCTACTTTTTTATTTTCCATGTTATGATAGATATGTTAATGAATTGAAGGGGTGGTTTTATGAAGTTTGGTAAAATGGGATTAGTGGTTGTGGCAAGTTTAAGTCTTTTCGCTTTATCTGCGTGTGGAAAATCTGCAAAAGAAACAGTTGTTTCTTCAACAGAAAGCATTTTAAATGCAAAACAAATGGAATCAAGCGGTTCAATTTCTTTTAAATTCGATTCTAATGCGAAAGATATGAAAATAGAAGATAAAGCAGCAATGGATATGTTAAAAAACATATCAATTACAGTTGATTCAAAAACAGATAAAGATGCAAAAAAAGACGAAGTAACAATTGGTGCAAATATTAAAACAGATGCAATGAAAATGGATATATCGATTCCAATGTTTATGGATGAAGGGAAAGAGGCTTTATATGTAAAAGCGAATAATGTAAAATCACTATTACAATTAGCTGGCGTTCCTGGTGATAGTTTCTCTACTCTAGAAGGAAAAGTTATCAAAATGGATATGAAAGATTTAGGAGAAGTAGATACAAAAGAATCTGCGAAAATCCAAGAGAAAGTACAAAAAGCGTTATTAGATGCAATCAAAGCGCTTCCTGAAGACAAATTTACAAAAGAAAAAGATGTATACACTGTAAAATTAACAGGTAAAGATTTAGAAACAGTGATTGAAAAGGTATTTGATGAAATTTCTACAATGAAAAACTTCACTGGAACAAAACAAGAAATTGCAGACTTTAAGAAAGAATTGAAAGATGCAAATCTTGATAAATCTTCTATTTCTTTAATTTATACAATGGATGGAAAAACAATTAAAAAACAGGATGCATTAATTCATATCGAAGCAAAAAATCCTGAAAACGAAAAAGAAACAATTAAATTTGATATGAATATTAATTCTGATATCAAATCTATCGATAAACCAATCAAATTCACATTCGATACTTCTGAAAAGAACATTGTTCCAATGGATGAGTTACAAAAAATGATTGGTGAATTTATGAATCAATCTATAAATGATAAAATGGATGGCGGGAAAGTAACTCCTGTTCAACCAGCTCCAACAGAACCTGCAGCATAAAAAAAGACCCCTTAAGGGGCATAGCTATCAAGTTAACAAAAATAAACCAGATGCTGAAAAGCATCTGGTTTATTTTTGTTGAGTGTATAGAACAAGTCGTAGTTAGTTTAAATGAACAATATGATTTTTTCATTGAGACATTAGAAAGAGAAGAATTATATGAATTTATCCCGCATTAACGGGCAGTAAGACCCCTACCTCAAAATTCAGCGAAAGCAAAGAAGTTAGGTGGGGGATCAACTGCCCGTAAAAGCCCGATTGGTTCAACTAATAATCAGTGGGGGATGAAGAAACCCCCCACTGATTAAAGTTTCACTTTATTGTAGAAACCGCATCTATAGCAGAATTGGAAGTAGAAGAAGATATAACCGCAGAATGGCGAGAGTGGTAAGTTTCATTTTATCAATAGGACAACTTGCATCTTTCCCTCGAATGTAGTACATTAATTTTAGTTTAACAAAATGAAAGACGATGATAGGGAAAAGTAGTATATACTATAATCCATAGCGAGTCAGGGACGGTGCGAGCCTGATGAGGCGGTATATGTGAAGAACACCTTGGAGTTGCTAACCGAAATTGAAGCTTGTATTCAAGAGTAGACTTAGACGGGAATCCGGCCTGTTACAAACCGGGAAGTATGTAAATACATACGAGTTAAAGTTGGTCTTTATGACAAATTGGGTGGTACCGCGAAGTTTAACCTTTCGTCCCTTTATGGATGAAAGGTTTTTTTGTATTTAAATATATCAGCAAAGGAGAATTTTACTATGGAAAACACATTAGTAAAAAGTCTGTATAGAGATACAGAAAAGTATGCAGATCAAACAGTACAAGTATCAGGTTGGATTCGTAACTTACGTGATTCAAAAGCATTCGGTTTCATCGAATTAAACGACGGTAGCTTCTTCAAAAGTGTTCAAATCGTTTTCGATACAGAATTAGATAACTTCAAAGAAATTGCAAAACTTCCACTTAGCTCTTCAGTTAAAGTAGAAGGTAAAGTAATTGCAACACCTGGAGCAAAGCAACCATTTGAAATTAAAGCAGAAAAAATTGATATCGAGGGCTTATCAGATTCTGATTACCCACTTCAAAAGAAACGTCACACGTTTGAATACTTACGTACAATCGCTCATTTACGCCCAAGAACAAATGCATTCTCAGCAACATTCCGTGTACGTTCTATCGCAGCATTTGCAATTCACCAGTTCTTCCAAGAGCGTGGTTTCGTACATGTTCACACACCAATCATCACTGGTAGTGATACAGAAGGTGCAGGCGAAATGTTCCGCGTAACAACGCAAGATTTAAACAACTTACCAAAAGGTGAAGACGGACAAGTTGACGAATCAAAAGACTTCTTCGGTAAAGAAACAAACTTAACAGTAAGTGGACAACTTAATGCTGAAGCTTATGCATTAGCGTTCCGTGATGTATACACATTCGGACCTACATTCCGTGCTGAAAACTCAAACACAACTCGCCACGCTGCTGAGTTCTGGATGGTTGAGCCTGAGATTGCATTCGCTGAGCTAGAAGATGTAATGGATCTTACAGAAGATATGCTGAAATATGCAATGAAATACGTACTAGAGCATGCACCAGAAGAAATGGAATTCTTCAACAGCTTTGTTGATAAAACAGTTCTTAAGCGCATGAACAACGTAATTAACTCTGACTTCGGTCGTATCACATACACAGAAGCAATTAAAGTGCTTCAAGAATCAGGTGCAGACTTCAAATATCCAGTAGAATGGGGTATTGACTTACAAACAGAGCATGAAAGATACTTATCAGAGGAAATTTTCAAACGCCCTGTATTTGTAACAGACTATCCAAAAGATATTAAAGCATTCTACATGCGTATGAACGATGATGGTAAAACAGTAGCTGCTACTGATCTTCTAGTTCCTGGCATCGGCGAATTAATCGGCGGAAGCCAACGTGAAGAAAGAATGGACGTTTTAGTAGACAGAATTAAAGAATTAGGCATGAATGAAGAAGACTACTGGTGGTACTTAGAACTTAGAAAATACGGCGGTACAAAACATGCTGGATTTGGTCTAGGTTTTGAACGTTTCCTAATGTACATCACTGGTATGGCAAACATCCGTGACGTAATTCCATTCCCAAGAACTCCAGGTTCTTCGGAGTTTTAAGATATGCAAAAAGAGAGAGGAAAATCCTCTCTCTTTTTTGTGCTGTATACTTTCTTATTTCTAAGTAAAAAGTAACAAAAAGGGGTGAATGAAATGGGTAAAAAAGTAAAAAAAGATCCTTCTAGAGCAAGCCTTGGTTCCTCGCAAGTTGAAGGGCAAGGAACTACAACGCACGAAACTGGATCCTTTAAAGTGCCTTCATCAAATAAGAGACAAAAGCGTAGTTAACCGTATAAAAAGAGTAGTCAAGATGACTACTCTTTTTATACGGTTTTATTTTTCTTATTTTCAATTTCTTTCACAATTTTATTGTAAAGGGATTCAATAGCTGCTCTTTTTTAGGTAAATATTCCTATCTCTGACTTATTATAAGTATTGTCATTTTGAAACCATTTTCTCAAGCTCTTTACAAAATTGTTCAAGTTTGTTAGGGTTATGAATCAATTCGTAAGCATCACAAGTACTAATATATTTGCGAACTCGAAATTTTAATAGAATAGATCTGCCGTACCGTTCTATTAATTCATTAAACTTTGGTTCTTCGTTTAATAATCGGATATTTTCTCTAATCCTGCTTTGTTTTTCATGTGGTTTACCTATTAAAACATTCAAAATCATTTGTAGTAATAACAAAGTAATCCCCTCTTTTGTATAGTTTTATAATGAGTGTGTAAAGAATTGAACTTTAATAAAATGAAATTTCTGTATATTTAAATTATAACAAAAAACAAGGCGAAAAGAAATACGGATTCTTTTCGCCTTGTTTAGTTCATTTATATATTGTCGATACTGAAAAATAACTATTTTTTCAATAAACGAAATGCTTTCTCTGTATTCGCAAAGTGAAGCTTCACAAACTCAGGAAGTCGTTCTTTCCCTAGTTTTTGAATTAACTTTGCTGCGGCAATATCAACTTGTTTGCCTGCTCCTTTTGGAAGCGGCATACCCGCCTTTTTGCTTAGTTCATCAAACTGTTTTACGAATGAATAACGAGCCAAGATGGAAGCGGCGGCTACTGCTAAGTGGACACTTTCGCCTTTCGTGGCGAAGTAAACATTTTCACGCTGTACTTCTTTTTGTTTTGCTAAGTATTTGTAATATGTATCAGGCTGCGTAAATTGGTCAATTAGGATGCCTTCTGGTTTTGTCGGCGCAATCTTTTTCAGTAAATTTGTAAGAGCCTTATTGTGTAAGAGCGCTTTTAGTTTCCCTTGATTGTTTCCTTTTTCGAACATTTCGTTATATTTTTCGTTATGCAAAACGAGAGAACTGTAAGGAACGACGTTAAGTAGTTGTTTTGCGATTTCGGCAATTTGTACATCATTTAAGTTTTTTGAGTCTTTTACACCAAGTTCTTTTAATAATGGAATTTGCTTTGCATCTACATATACAGCAACAACTGTCATTGGGCCGAAGTAATCTCCAGTTCCCACTTCATCAGATCCGGCTATAGACATTGTTCCAATAGAAGCAGGCGGAGCGTAGCGATGCGAATTTACTGTTTTCTTACCAAGAGATTTTGGTGCTTGAGAAACATCTTGCCAGCGTGCTGCTTCTTCCTGAGCACGAATACCTTGAAACATTACTTTACCGGATTTATAGGCTGTAATTGTGCAAGATGGGACTTTTGCCATAAAGACACCGCCTTGCGGAACTTTCGGGGCAATTGCTTGTTTGTACTTTTGTTTCATATCTTCAATTGTTGCAGGATTTGTTTGGATTACAATAGAATTTGACAAAGTAGTCGCTCCTTTTCTATATTGTTATTTTTATCATATCGGATTGTTCTTTCTGTTTCCATATTATGATGGTTCATGGTATGATAAACTTTAGGATTCTGTACGTGATTGGAGGCCGGTGAGTTGTCACAACAAAAGGGAAATAAAAGTCGAATTAATGTAGAAATCTATGGTCAACAATATTCAGTTGTTGGCGATGAAAGTACAAGTCATATCCGCATGGTAGCAGCAATTGTGGATGATAAAATGCGCGAACTTAATGCCAAGAATCCTTCGCTTGATACGAGTAGACTAGCGGTATTGACGGCGGTAAACGTCATACACGATTACATAAAATTAAAAGATGAACATGAAAAATTGAAAGAAAGTATGACAAAAAAAGGAATGGAATAACATGATTGATATTATTATCATTTTGTTGCTTGTTATGGGATTTTTCCTCGGTTTAAAAAGAGGATTTATCTTGCAACTTGTAAAGTTAACAAGCTTTATTATCGCATACCTTGTTGCATACTGGTACTGCAAAGATTTAGCCCCAGTGTTTGAGAGATTTATTCCGTATCCATTTGATAAGAACGTATCGGTTCCAGAATGGATTGATGCGAATAATATCGAAGCAGTATTTTATCAAGCAATTGCATTTATTGTATTATTTATTATTACAAAAATCGCACTTTCATTGCTTGGAAATCTGCTGAATATGTTTACAGAAATCCCGGTTTTAAAGCAAGTAAATGCGTTTGCTGGGGCACTTCTTGGCTTTTTGGAAGTGTATATTATTTTGTTTGTCTTAATTATTATTGGAACAATTCTTCCGATTGAACAAGTACAAACACCATTACAAAAATCATCAATTAGCAAAATCATTATAGACGATACACCGATTCTTTCTGAAAAGGTGAAGGAACTATGGCAGACTGGTAGCAGAGTATAACTTCTCTTTTTTCGGAAAGAGAAGTTTTTTCTATGAAAGAAAGGCGGGGTAAGAATGAAAGTGAATAAAAAACAAGTGATTAAATTACTGGAGACAATCGGCCTTTTTATGGAATTAAAGGGCGAAAATCCATTTAAAATATCAGCATTTCGTAAAGCGGCAGCAGCATTAGAAAGCGACGATCGTAGTCTTTCTGAAATTGAAGATTTTACAAAAATTCCGGGAATCGGAAAAGGAACAGCGGCTGTTATTCAAGAATATATCGAGGCTGGAACTTCAGAAGTATTAGAGGAGCTTGAAAAGGAAGTGCCAAGCAGCCTATTACCATTATTAAAATTACCAGGGCTTGGTGGAAAGAAAGTAGCGAAGTTATACAAAGAGCTTGGCGTTATTGATATAGAGACATTGCAAAAAGCGTGTGAAGAGAATAAAGTACAGGCACTTGCTGGATTTGGAAAGAAGACAGAAGAGAAAATATTAGAAGCAATTGCTCAAGTTGGGTCTCGTCCAGAGCGTTTACCAATCGCAATGGTTCTGCCTATTGCCGGGGAAATAGAAGAGAAATTGTCGAATATCCAGGAAATTATTCGATTCTCGCGCGCTGGTAGCTTGCGCCGCGTTCGTGAAACAGTGAAAGATTTAGATTTCATTATTGCAACGGAAGATCCAGCAGCAGTACGTGAACGTTTATTGCAGTTTGAGAATATGATTGAAGTGATTGCAAGCGGTGATACAAAAGTATCGGTTCGCCTTCAATATGAATATGACATTTCAATTGACTTCCGTCTTGTGAAACCTGAAGAATTTATTACAACACTTCATCATTTCACAGGTTCAAAAGATCATAACGTAAGAATGCGCCAAATTGCAAAAGATAAAGGCGAGAAGATTAGTGAATACGGTGTGGAAAATTTAGAAACAGGTGAAGTGAAAACATTTGAAACAGAAGAGGCATTCTTTGCTCATTTTGGCCTGCCGTTTATTCCGCCAGAAGTACGTGAAGATGGAAAAGAGATTGAGTTAATTCAAGAATATCCGAATTTAATTCAGTTCTCTGATATACAAGGTGATTTACATATGCATACAACATGGAGTGACGGTGCTTTTTCGATTGAAGAAATGGTACAAGCATGCCGCGCTCGTGGGTATAAATTTATGGCAATTACCGACCATTCACAATACTTGAAAGTGGCAAATGGTTTAACGAAAGGACGTCTTCGTGAACAAGGAAAAGAAATTGAGCGTATTAACGAAAAATACCCAGATATCACAATTTTACACGGAATCGAAATGGACATTTTACCAGATGCAACGCTAGATTTTGATGATGAGGTATTAGTGGAACTGGATTATGTCATTGGTGCAATTCATTCTAGTTTCTCACAAGATCGTGAAACAATTATGAAACGTTTGCGCACAGCGATTGAAAATAAGCATGTTACAATGATTGCTCACCCAACAGGTCGTCTTCTTGGGCGCCGCGAAGGGTACGATGTAGATACAGATTTACTGATTGAACTAGCAAAAGAAACGGATACAGTTTTAGAATTAAATGCGAATCCGAACCGTTTAGATTTAAGCGCAAAGCTATTAAAACAAGCACAAGATGCTGGTGTAAAAGTAGCAATTAATACGGATGCCCACACACTTGAAATGCTAGAAGATATGGAGACAGGTGTAGCGGCAGCGCGTAAAGGTTGGATTCAAAAAGATACCGTAATTAATACATGGGATATTGAACGTTTATTAGACTATATTAAACGGAATAAGTAACACAAGGGGGACGTGCAACTATGTTAGAACGAACGTTGCGTGTATTAGAATATAACAAAGTAAAAGAACAATTGCTTGAGCATGTTGCATCTTCGCTTGGTCGTGATAAAGTGAAGAGCCTTATGCCAAGTACAGATTTTGAAGAAATTGTAGAAATGCAAGAAACAACGGATGAAGCAGCAAAAGTCATTCGTTTAAAAGGGCATGTGCCACTCGGCGGAATTTTTGATATTCGTCCGAATGTAAAACGTGCAAAAATTGGAAGTATGTTAAGCCCGCATGAACTTCTTGATATCGCAAGTACAATGTATGGTAGTCGTCAAATGAAGCGATTTATTGAAGATATGATTGATAATGGCGTAGAGTTACCAATCTTAGAAACACATGTGGCACAAATCGTATCTTTATATGATTTAGAAAAGAAAATTACAAGCTGCATTGGCGATGGTGGCGAAGTACTTGATAGCGCGAGTGATAAACTGCGCGGCATTCGTAACCAAATCCGCACTGCAGAAAGTCGCATTCGTGAAAAACTTGAAAATATGACGAGATCTTCTAATGCGCAAAAGATGTTATCAGATGCAATTGTGACAATCCGTAACGATCGCTATGTAATTCCTGTAAAACAGGAATACCGCGGTGTATATGGTGGTATTGTTCATGATCAATCAGCGTCTGGGCAAACGTTATTTATTGAGCCACAAGTCATTGTAGAACTAAATAACGCGTTGCAAGAAGCTCGTGTGAAAGAAAAACAAGAAGTAGAACGTATCTTAATGATGTTAACAGAAGAAGTAGCAGTCGAAGCGGATATTGTGTTAGCAAACGTAGAGGTTATCGCAAACCTTGACTTTATTTTCGCAAAAGCATTTTATGCAAAGCGTATTAAAGCAACGAAACCAATTGTAAATAATGAGCGATATATGGATTTACGACAAGCACGTCATCCGCTGATTGATCCGGAAATTATTGTGCCAAACGATATTATGCTTGGTAAAGACTTCACAACAATTGTTATTACAGGCCCGAATACAGGTGGTAAGACAGTTACATTAAAAACAGTCGGCATCTGTGTATTAATGGCGCAATCTGGTCTTCATATTCCAGTAATGGATGAATCAGAGATTTGTGTGTTTAAAAATATCTTTGCTGATATCGGTGATGAACAATCGATTGAACAAAGTTTAAGTACGTTCTCCTCACATATGGTGAACATTGTAGATATTTTAGAAAAAGCTGATTTTGAAAGCTTAGTATTATTTGATGAATTAGGTGCTGGAACAGACCCTCAAGAAGGGGCAGCCCTTGCGATTTCAATTTTAGATGAAGTATATAACCGCGGAGCACGCGTTGTTGCAACGACGCATTATCCAGAGCTAAAAGCATATGGTTACAATCGTGAGCAAGTTATTAATGCGAGTGTGGAGTTTGATGTAAACACATTAAGTCCAACTTATAAGTTATTAATCGGTGTACCAGGACGCAGTAACGCTTTTGAAATTTCAAAACGCCTTGGTTTATCTGATCGCGTAATTGACCGTGCTCGTAATCATATTAGTACCGATACAAATAAAATTGAAAATATGATTGCAAAATTGGAAGAAAGTCAAAAAAATGCAGAGCGCGAATGGAACGAAGCAGAAGAACATCGAAAACAATCTGAAAAACTGCATCGTGAATTACAGCGTCAAATTATTGAATTTAACGATGAGCGTGATGAAAGATTACTAAAAGCGCAAAAAGAGGGCGAAGAAAAAGTAGAAGCTGCGAAAAAAGAAGCAGAAGGAATCATTCATGAACTTCGTCAATTGCGTAAAGCGCAGCTTGCAAATGTGAAAGATCATGAGTTAATTGAAGCGAAAAGCCGTCTAGAAGGGGCAGCGCCAGAACTTGTGAAAAAACAAAAAGTAAAAGTGAAAAATACAGCGCCAAAACAACAATTACAAGCTGGCGATGAAGTGAAAGTATTGACGTTCGGTCAAAAAGGCCAGTTGTTGAAAAAAGTAAGCGAGAATGAATGGAATGTCCAAATTGGTATTCTAAAAATGAAAGTAAAAGAATCTGATATGGAATACATTAACTCGCCACAACCGGTTGAGAAAAAAGCAGTTGCGACTGTTAAGGGAAGAGATTATCATGTTTCCTTAGAACTTGATCTTCGCGGTGAGCGCTTTGAAAATGCGATGATGCGTGTAGAAAAGTATTTAGACGATGCACAGCTTGCAAACTATCCGCGCGTATCGATTATTCACGGAAAAGGAACAGGAGCACTTCGCCAAGGTGTACAAGATTACTTGAAAAAACATCGCGGCGTGAAAAACTTCCGCTACGGTGATATGGGCGAGGGAGGCCTCGGCGTAACAGTTGTCGAATTAAAATAGCACAAAACCAAGCAAAAGGGGTAAACCATTATGTTTATGGACAAACTTGCAAAAGTATTGTTAGCTTGTTGCGGCATATTTTTTGTCATTGGGATTATTTATTTAGTGGTTTTTGCGAAGTAAGAGAGCGTCAATCTCAGTATGATTTATACCGCCTGAGATTGACGCTTTTTCTTTTTGGATAATCTATAGAAAAAGGAATAGACGATGAAAATTAACCAATTTATAAGCGAAACATTATCCTGCTCAAGACGAGAAACAGATCGCCTCATTAAAGCAGGACGCGTGGCAATTAACAGTGAAATTTGTACACATGGCATGATTGTTACGACGGATGATATTGTATCGATTGATGGTAAAGCGATTGAAAAAGAGGATAAAGAAAAAATCTATATTGCCTTCCATAAACCTGTTGGGATTACTTGTACGGCTGCGGAACATATTGAAGGAAACATTATTGATTACATTAAGCACCCGGAGAGAATCTTTCCTGTTGGTCGTTTAGATAAAGCGTCGGAAGGTTTAATTTTGTTAACGAACGATGGAGCGATTGCCAATCAAATTTTACACGGAGATCATGATCACGAAAAAGAATATATTGTAACAGTTGATAAGCCTTTTACAGATTGGTTTATTGACAGTATGTCTCATGGCGTGAAGATTAAAGACGGGATGACGAAGCCATGTAAAGTAACGCGAGTAGATGGTTCTACATTCCGAATTGTGTTAACGCAAGGAATGAATCGGCAAATTCGCCGAATGAGTAGGGCGTTTGGATATACGGTAACGAAGCTACAACGGGTACGAATTATGAATATTAAGCTTGATGGATTAGAAGTTGGAAAGTGGCGAAATGTCACAGAGCAAGAGTTACAAGAACTAGTGCGGCAGTTATAGGGAGAGAAGGAGCTAGTCCTTTTTCTCCTTTTTATTTTTGTCAGAAAAAATATAACTATTGATTTTTTTGAAAATAGCCCATATAATAAAAAACAACAAGATTCGACAATATATTTTGAAAAAGTAATGATGAGGACATGAGTTATTTTTTACGATTTTCAGAGAGGGAAGCCTTAGGCTGTGAGCTTCCTAATACGAAAAGGTACACTTACCACCTCTAAACTTCAAGAGTGAACTGCATGACGCATTGTAATTCTTGGCGGATAAAACCGTTATCAATTTACACGAGCTATAAAATGAGTTTATTTTGTTATACATTCATTTTATTAGAATAAGGGTGGAACCACGATTTCAACACTCGTCCCTTTGTTAGGGACGGGTGTTTTTTGCGTTCTTTTATAGGGCAAGTAGGATTGAAAGAGGAAATGTAACGAGTTTTTATTTCTGAATATTTTGTCTATTAAATGATTTTTTAGGAGGTAGAGAAAAAATGAAATCATCTTTAAAATTATCTGAGATATTTGCGATAAGTTTAATGTTATTTGCGTTATTCTTCGGTGCAGGTAATATGATTTTTCCGCCAGCATTAGGACAAAGTGCTGGAACAGATGTATGGATTGCATTGTTTGGTTTTGTGATTACAGGTGTAGGGCTGCCTTTACTGGGAGTTATCGCCATTGCTTTAAAAGGAGATATTAATAAACTCGCAGGTCGTGTTCATCCGTTATTTGCACTTGTTTTCATCGTTGCGATTTATTTATGCTTAGGTGTATTTGTTAGTGTACCCCGTACAGGAACTGTTGCTTATGAAATGGCCGTTGCACCATTTTTACCAAGTTCAGTGGCTAGTGCGGGATATCCACTCGTTATGTTTACGTTTATTTTCTTTGCGGTTACTTTTTATCTAGCATTAAATCCTTCGAAACTAGTAGGGCGCATCGGGAAAGTATTAACGCCGATTTTATTAGCCATTATTGCAGTGATTGTAGTGAAAGCATTAATTTCTCCAATAGGCGAGTTTGGTGCACCAACTGAAAATTATAAAGATCCGCTTTTTAAAGGATTTATTGATGGATATTTAACATTAGATGGATTGGCAGCACTTGTTTTCGGAAATGTAGTTATTAATACTTTAAAAGGACAAGGAATTACAAATAAGAAAAGTATTGCGAAAGTAACAATAATTGCAGGGATTATTGCAGCGCTTGGTTTACTGATTATTTACTTAGCACTTGCTTATCTTGGAGCTTCTAGTGTATCGCTTGGTATGGGAGAGAACGGCGGTGTTATTTTAACAAACGTTGTACATCATTTATTCGGTAGTTACGGTACACTATTACTTGGCGTAGCAATTGCAGCGGCATGTTTAACAACTTCTGTTGGAATCGTCGCAGCTTGTGGAGAGTATTTCTCAGTATTACTACCAAAGCTTTCGTATCAAAAAGTTGTTTTCATCTTCTGCGCATTAGCATTTATGGTAGCAAACCTTGGTTTAACACAACTAAATGCATTAGCGTTACCAATTTTAATTGCAATCTATCCAATTGGAATCGTATTAATCGTATTATCACTTATTGAAAATTACATTCGTATCCCACTAGCGATGTATGTGGGCGGAATTGTAGGAGCATTTGTTATTAGTTTCTTTGATGGTTTAAATAATGCGCATATTCAAGTTGCAACATTAGCGCCGATTCTAGAAAAAGTTCCATTTTATAGTGTAGGGATTGGCTGGCTCGTTCCAGGATTGATCGGTATGTTTGCTGGATATGTTGTTTCTGTTTTTCAGAAACAAGAAGTTGTTGTAGAGAAGTAGTTAACAGTTGCGCTAGGTGACGAGCTTGTTGTACTCGCAAAGCAATAATATGGTATAGTGAAACGAGGCTGTTTTTTCGGTCTCGTTTTTTAAATGCTTCCTATTAGATAGAAAGCATTCAAATGGAAAGGAAGACATTACATGCGATCAGAAGTAACTGTAAAGATAAAACCGAAATTTATAAAAGAAATTAAAAGTGGCTATCCACTTATTTTAAAAGATGCGATTCAAAACTTAAATGATATACGTGAAGAGGGGGCAATCATCAAAATTATTGATGAGAAGAACCAATTTCTTGGTAAAGGCTATTATGGAAAGCAAAATAAAGGATATGGCTGGATTTTAACGAGAAAAGAAAAAGAGAACATTGACCAATCTTTTTTTGAAAGCAAAATAAAATCAGCGTTACATAAGAGAAAAAGTTTTTATAAATCAAATGATACAACAGCATTCCGCGTCGTAAATGGTGAAGGTGATGGGCTTGGCGGTTTAATCATTGATTATTATGACGGTTTTTATGTAATAAACTGGTATAGCGAAGGAATCTATTCATTCAAAGAAGAGATCATTGGAGCTCTTCAAAAAGTAGCAAACTTTAAAGGAATCTACCAGAAGAAGCGTTTTGATACAAAAGGAAAGTATATTGAAGAAGATGACTTTGTAACTGGAGAACGTGGTGAGTTCCCAATCATCGTGAAAGAGAACGGTGTAAACTTTGCGGTGTATTTAAATGACGGAGCAATGGTCGGCGTATTTTTAGATCAGCGTAACGTTAGAAAACAAATTCGTGATACGTATGCGAAAGGGAAAACAGTGTTAAATATGTTTTCTTACACAGGTGCTTTCTCTGTGTTTGCAGCACTTGGCGGAGCAACAAAAACAACTAGTGTTGACCTTGCAAACCGTAGCTTAAGTAAAACAATTGAACAATTTAACGTAAATGGCATCGACTATGAAGCGCAAGATATTATCGTAGAAGATGTATTCCATTACTTTAAATATGCAGCGAAGAAACAAATGAAATTCGATATGGTCGTATTAGATCCTCCGAGCTTTGCACGATCTAAAAAATATACATTTAGTGCAGCGAAAGATTATAAGAACTTATTAAAAGAAACAATCGCTATTACAGAAGATAATGGTATTATTGTTGCTTCCACAAATTGCAGTACATTTGATATGAAGAAATTTAAAGGCTTTATCGACACAGCATTTAAAGAAATGAACGGGAAATATAAAATATTAGAAGAACATTCACTGCCGGAAGATTTCCGCACAATTGATCAATTTAAAGAAGGCGACTATTTAAAAGTAGTCTTCATCAAAAAAATTAAAGGATAATCATAATATATCAGTGCAAATGTACTAGATATTTACTTGCAGACAAAAAACGATAGAAAAAAGGAGCTCAATTTCAAAGTGAGCTCCTTTTCTTATTGAACAATATGCTGTACTCTACCGACTTGTCCATCTTGCAATCGCACTTTAATACCGTGCGGATGAGACGGTGAGTTTGTCAAAATGTCTTTTACAATTCCTCGAGTGAGTATACCAGTACGTTGATCTTTTTTTAAGACAATATCAACTTCAAGACCTGGTGAAATGTTTACTCGTTTTTGCCCGTTCATTTACACACCTGTACGTCTACGTTGATTGTTTGTTTTCTTCGTTTGTTGGTTTTGTAGTTTTTTCGTTGCTTGACTTTGGTTTTTCGCATTTGCGCCATTCCCATTTCCTTGCTTTTTCTTCGCAAGTTGCTCGCGCATTAAATCAGCTAAGCTTACTTTTTTATTTTCTGACATGGTAAGTCTCCTTTATATAAAGTGAATTTGTACATATTAGTAGTGAATTTTATCATATCATTGTTGGAGGAGGAAAGGAAGTTGGTTTGAAAATTCATATAATTCTTTTCCGTCTCCGGTAGTTACGATACAATGAAAATGTTAATGAGTGTAAAAAAGGGGATGGAAATATGTCACATCATATTTTATTAGTTGAAGATGACGTCTCAATTCAAGAGATGGTTGAAACATATTTAGTAAAAGAAGGCTTTCAAGTTACAATCGCATCAGACGGAGAAGAAGGAGTTATCACATTTTTTAAAGGTTCATTTGATTTGATTATCCTTGATATTATGATGCCGAAGTTAGATGGTTTAGAGGTCGTCAGAATGATTCGCGAAAAAAGTGCGGTTCCAATTTTAATGATGTCAGCGAAAGATACGGATGTTGATAAGGCGGTTGGTTTAGGGCTTGGAGCGGATGACTATATTTGTAAGCCATTTTCTATGATTGAGCTGGCAGCGAGAGTTAAAGCTAGTATTCGAAGATCAACAAAATATTCAAATTCGCAGCAAAAAGAAGAAATTATTGAGATTGGTGATTTGAAAATTGATCCAATTAACTTTACTGTGCATAAACAAGATAAACAATTAAAACTTACTTTAAAAGAGTTTGAGATTTTAAAACTGTTTGTGAAAAATCAAAATCGTGTATTTACAAAATCGCAAATTTATAACTTGATTTGGAATGAAGAATATTATGGTGATGATAATGTAATTAATGTTCATATGAGAAGGTTGCGTGAAAAGATTGAAGATGATCCATCTCATCCAAAGTATATTAAAACACTATGGGGCATTGGCTATAAGCTGGAAGTGATATAGTATGATCTTTCTGTTAACGATTGTTATTTTCATATTATTAGGTGCAATTTATTTTCAATATAGAATAGGAAAAAGCAAGAGTGCGAATGTACGTTATACATATGAAAAATTAGAGAATATTATAAAGCGGCAAACGGGTGAGAAATTATTAGTTGTGACGGATGATAAAGAACTGCAAAAGTTATTAGTAGCGATTAATCATTTATTAGATGCGAAACAAAAAACGAATGCTGATCATGTGAAGGTCGAGATTTCGATGAGAAAGATGCTTTCTAATATTTCACACGATTTAAAAACACCGCTTACTGTTATTCTTGGATATACAGAAATGTTAAATGTGGATAAAACGATAAATAAAGAAGAACAACAAATTTTGCTAGAAAAGGTACATTTAAAAACATTAGAAGTGATGGAACTCATTCATAAGTTCTTTGATTTGGCGAAATTAGAGTCTGGGGATAAAGCAATCGAAATGACAAAGGTGAACATGAATGAAGTGTGCCGAGAGCGAATTTTATCGTTTTATGATTTATTGACGACGAAAGGATTTGAGGTGCATATCGATATACCGGAGAAAAATGTATACGCACTTGGAAATGCTGAAGTATTGGGACGAGTGCTAAACAATTTAATATCAAACGCGATTGCGTATGGATATGATGGTAGAACACTTGGTATGACATTAAGAGATGATGATAGTTGTGTGTACGTTGATGTATGGGACAGGGGAAAAGGAATTGATGAATCTCATATTGATAAAGTATTTGAACGGATGTACACGTTAGAAGATTCGAGGAACCGATTGTATCAAGGAAGTGGCCTTGGACTTACAATTACAAAGCGACTTGTAGAGGCTTTAGGGGGAGAAATTCATCTTTCTAGTAAGCCATATGAGAAAACGGTATTTACAATTGTACTGAAAAAAATGAAGTTTTAGCTTGTAGAAACGGTGATTCTACAAGCTTTTTTGAACGTAAGGAATTTGTAAGGAATGGGTAAGAAAAAAGAGACTTTCATTGACTATGATAGAAATATAAGGTAATACGAAAGGGGAAAACAGTATGGAATATATATTAAAAACAAACCAGTTAACAAAAGTGTTTCACGGAAAAGAAGTAATTTCCGGTGTTAATATGCATGTGAAAAAAGGTGAGATTTATGGATTTTTAGGACCAAATGGTGCTGGTAAAACGACGATTATGAAGATGCTTACTAATTTAATAAAACCAACGAGCGGAGATATTGAAATTTTTGGTGAGAAGTTAACAGATACATCTTATGAAGTGTTAAAACGCATGGGAACGATTATTGAGTATCCTATTTTTTATGAAAAATTAACAGCTCAGGAAAATTTAAATCTCCATTGCGAATATATGGGTTACTACGATAAGAAAGGAATTGAGCATGCATTAGACCTTGTTAATTTACACAATGTGGAGAATAAAAAGGTAAAAGACTTTTCACTAGGGATGAAACAAAGGTTAGGAATTGCTAGAGCGATTTTGACAAAGCCCGAGTTATTAATTTTAGACGAACCAATCAATGGTCTAGATCCAATCGGCATTAGAGAATTGCGTGACCTATTTAAAATGCTTTGTAAAGAATACGGAATTACTCTATTAGTCTCTAGTCACATTTTAGGAGAAATGGAGCAAATGGCAGATACGATTGGTGTGATTCAAAATGGAAAGTTGATAAAAGAAGTTTCCATGAAGAGTATTAATGGTAAGCAAACGGAGTATATTGAAATTCACGTTCAAGACGTGAAACGTGCAGCTTACGTTTTAGAAAATAAGCTTAGCATAACAAACTACAAAATGATGAGTGCAAATATCATTCGTGTGTATGAAATGACAGAGGCACAGCAGACGATTTCAAAAACATTAATTATGGATGATGTGGAAATTGAAAGTATAAATAAAAAGCAAAGCTCATTAGAAGAGTACTTCTTAAACCTTGTAAATGGAGAGGGAATCCATGCTTAATTTAATGAGGCTTGAGCTTATGAAATTTAAATTGTGCCGACTATTAGAGGGGCACTCATTGCAATATGTATTGTTTCTATATTTATTCCAGTAATTATTTTTGATGGGGAACTTGATAGCTATGATAGTGCCTTTCAATTTATTGATCGTTTTTCTAGAGGAGTATTTATGATTTTCGGAGCAAGTTTAATTACGAAATTTATTATTCAAGAGTTTCAAAATAAAACGATAACAGTCATGTTTATGTATCCGATTAATCGAAAAAAATGATGGTAGCAAAAATTCTTATCATCATTCTGTTTACTTTATGCGCAATAATAATTTCAGATATCATCTTGTTTAGTTTCGTTTATATTTTAAATGTATATCATCCAGTAATCATGGAACCATTAACGATGGCAATTCTAACTCAGAACGCAGCGGAATTATTAGTGAATGCTTTAGCATCAACAGGAATCAGTTTAATCCCACTTTACTTTGGAATGAAAAAGTACTCAGTGCGGACAACATTTGTATCTGCAATTATTATTACGTGTTTATTTGCTTCTAGTTTGAATGGTGAAATTTCGTTATTCAGCTTTATTGTGATACCTATCATGATAGCGTTTGTTGGTCTATTTATTGCTTATATGACCATAAGAAAAATCGAACAAGTGGATTTGTTTAAATAAGAGCAAACAAGTACAGCAAAAAAATGTAGTAGATGGGGGAGAAGCACCATGCTTAAATTGATGAAATTAGAATGGAAAAAACATCGCTTATCTCGTTATTTTAAAGGAGTAGCCATTTGCATTATAGCAATTTTTGTTGCGGTCGGTCTCATGGCATGGGGTTCTAAAGTTGAGAGTGAGAGGATGTTTCCAGATTATGCAGGGTTCATGTCTTTAACAAATATTTTTATTAGAACAACATTTATGATTTTTTCAGCTGTTATTTTATCACGTTTAATTATTGATGAATACAAAAATAAAACGATGCAATTATTATTTAGCTATCCATTACAACGAAAAAAATTAATGCAAGCTAAGTTAGCGATTGTCTTTGGATTTTGTTTTGGGAGTATCGTTATCTCTACTTTTATTATTAGCATGTTAACATTCTTCTTAAATCCAATGATAGGATTCTTTGAAGCACGTGTTGCTATGGATGAAATGATTGCTACAATTCCAGCTACCTTTATTAGTGCATTTATGATGGCTGGAGTAAGTCTGATTCCTTTATATTTTGGTATGAGAAAAAAATCAACACCTACAACGATTACCTCGTCTATAATGATTGGATTATTGATTAACTCAACTGTTTCTAATGGGGGAGGACAGATTAGTTTGTTTGACTTCATTGTAGTACCGATTGCGCTTTGTCTACTAGGTCTTGCAATTGGCTATCTGTCTTATCATAAAGTGAACAAAATGGATGTGGCTTAAATACAGATACAATCTTGAATGAGATGTAGATTTAAAATGAACTGGGGAGTAAAAAATGAAGAAAACGATGTTAGCTTCTATTTTAATAGTTCTAGTTGCAGGAGTAGTTTTTAGTCTCAAGGAAGTAGGGGCAAAGAGTTTTGAAAAAGAAACTTCTTTTATAGTAGATAGCGTAGAAGAAATAGAAATAAATAACGAAAATTGGGATGTTGCGATCAAAGGCGTAGAATCAAACAAAGTAGCAATCGCAGTTGAGGGAAAGCAGGAAGATAAGAAGAATGATCCTGTAACAATGAAAAAGGATGGAAAGAAAATTGTCGTGGATCAGAAAGAGCAAAAGGAAGGTTTTGCGGGAGGATTCAGTTTTGGAAAGAAAGGTACTATTTATATTTCCATCCCAAAAAATGGAGTAGATACGATTACATTGAATAATAGTTCTGGTGATATAAAAATGAATGATGTAACAACTAAAAATATTGTATTTTCAAACGAATCTGGTGCTGAAAAGATTGAGGGGCTATCAGCAAAAAAAGGTGATTTTACATCAAAAAGTGGGGAACTAAGTTTGAAAAATAGTTCGTTACAGGAACTATCTGTAGCTTCTACTACTGGTGATAACTACCTTACAAATTAAGGAGCCCTAAGACAAAAGTTACTTCGACAGATGGTGAAGTATTGATTACAGAGACGATAGAAGGAAAGTCATTATTTGTAGAAACAAAATCAGGAGATATTGGGGTGTCTTATAAAGAAGCTCCAACTTCATTACAGCTTGCTGCTAACAGCGACTCATCCGACATAGTAGTGAGTTTAAATGGATTTAAGAAAAGAACGAATACGGAAAAAACAAAAGAAGGTGTAATTGGTGATGCATCAAATAAGGTGGAGCTTTTAAGCAAAAAAGGCACTATATATATCAAATAATAATCAGAAGAGGTGAATATATCATGCAGAAAAAATCAACGCGTTCCGTCAGTGACGTATTGGCTATGCTTGGCTTTTACTGTACGACGGGATTGCTAAGCGTTATTGTCGTTCCAGTTTTGGCAACGATTGCGTACGGTTTTGGTTTTTGTACTGTACTTATATTAATTGCAGGTATTATTCGTTCCTTTGGAGTTACATGGGTACAAATGGATATTGGTCCTGGTTTATCAATCCCTCAGGAGTGGAGCATGGTTTATGCTCTGGTCATAGGTGGAATCGTGGGAAGCATCGCCTATTTTAGTTGGAAGTATCTTTGTATTTATTTGAATTTTTTATCGAGAAATTATCGTAAAGTATTACCAACGAATAAACAATAAAATCAAACCGGTGGATTTTTAAAAATAAAATAGATGAACTAAGGGGGGATAAAATGTTGCAACTTATAAAGCTAGAAATGAAGAAATTTAAGCTTGGGTGGTATATAAAAGGTGCGGTTATTGCAAATATAGTGATGGTTGCGATGTTATTTTTTGTAAGCTATATGTCACAGATTGAAGGGGATGTAGAACTAGGAAATCCTCAAGGAATTCTTTTAATGGCGAGTGCAATGGTGCGAGGAACGTTTATTGTCTTTGCTGGAGTATTAATTGCAAAACTAGTAATTGAAGAATATAAAAACAAAACAATATTACTCATGTTTTCGTATCCAATTAATCGAAAAAAAATCATTGCTAGTAAGTTATTAATCACAGCAATGCTAACGTTTGTAACAGTTTTATTATCTAATATTTTTGTAATAGGTATCTTCTTTACATTGAATAGTTATATGTTAGTTATTCCGAATACAATAACGGTAGCTGAGTTGATTCAAGAAGGTATAAAAGTGATTCCTTTTGCTATTGCAGCTGCAGGAGCAGGGTTAATTCCATTATATTTTGGTATGCGTAAATACTCTGTTCCAACAACAATTGTTTCTTCCTTATTTGTTGTGATGATTGCATGTCAAAGTCAGCCAGAATTCTCATTAGCAACTTTTCTACCACTTCAATTAGCACTTGCGGCTATTGGTACTATAATTGCTTATTATGGAATTAGAAATATTGAGAAGGAAGATGCGTTATAAAGTTTCACATGAAACAAGTTACAGAAAAAGACAAGGTGCTCAAGTCGCCTTGTCTTTTTTCGTTATTACATTTTCGGAGCTTCCATCCCGGCAGCTGCCCATTCTTCCTTAGCAGGTCCATAAATACCAGGAACCTGTAACCCAGCTTGACGCATTAAGACAGTCATTTGACCGCGGTGATGATTTTGATGATTAATGAGAGTCATTAAAAAGATAGAGTTTGGCATGGGGCGCCCAAAGAAATCATTAATTGTCGTTAAATCCTTATCAGTCCACTCTGTTTGAAGTGCTTCCACAAAATCCATATTTACTTTACGATAGCCTTCCGCAATCGTCTTCGCAGAAGTTGGAACAGGATAATCTTTTGTTTCCCCCTCAAACTGTAAACCAGTTCCTGATAGCATCACAGGAACTGCAGTAACGATATGCCAAGCCACTCTTCCTAGAGTCCAATGCCCAGGTGCAATCTCTTGTGATAAAGATTCATCCGTTAATGCATCCAATACCTTTTGTGTAGACTCAGACTCGTATTTCCATGTTGTTAGAAAGCCCTCAATTGTTTGATACATGTTATCCCCCCAATGGTTATATTCATAGAGTAAATTCGTGAGACAAGGGGTTTTTCCTGCTCTTTTTATTTTGTATATTTACATTGATATAATATGGAATATATATGGAAAATTATATATATGTGTCAGAAAACTAACATGATAATTCGTATATTAAGTGAATAGAGAATGATACAAAGAGTGGTGATAGGGATGCGAGAATTGGAAATAGTAGAGGGGTTGCGAAAAAAGGATATGACTGCATTGCGTGCAGCAATTGATCAATATGGTGATTTAATTTATAAAGTTGTTCATAGTGTGTTAGATACATCGTATAGTAAAGTACTCGTTGATGAATGTGTGGATGATATTTTATATATTAATTTTATGCCACACTAATAAAAAACGAAGGCTTCTAAAATAATAGATGCCTTCGTTTTTATTCATTAACTAACTTTCTTCCCACTCTTCCTCATCAACCAAAGGAAGTATGGTGCTCCAAGCACAGCGACAACAAGCCCGGAAGGAATCTCTTTCGGATATGCAATCGTCCGTCCAAGTAAATCAGCGATGCAAAGGAGAATAGCTCCAAATAGCGCTGAACAAACAAATAATCTTTGATGGTTCATCCCAACAACGATGCGTGCTAAGTGCGGCGCAACGAGTCCTAAGAAGGCGATTGTACCAACGGCAGCAATGTTCACTGACGCGAGTAATGTTGCTAGGATAATAAGTGCAAAACGTGTTTTGTTTACACGTTGCCCAAGTCCTGTTGCTAAATCATCCCCGAGTACGAGAACGTCAAGCTGTTTCATCAAGAAGAATATGATTGGTACGAGAATAAGAGATGGATATAAGAGTATGTTTTCTAAGTGATTCCAGCCTCTTGCGTACGTACTACCTGATAACCAAGTTAAGGCGGCAGCTACGTTTAAGTTTGCCCTAACGATAAAGATTTGAATGATTGCTGATCCAAGTGCTGATACACCAATTCCAATTAATGCAAGTGCTGTCGGGCTAAATCCTGATTTCCATGAAAAGAAGAGGACGATTCCAACTGCAAGTAGTCCACCAATAAATGCACCGATTGGTAAGAAGAATCCTGGAAGTGCCGGGAAGACATACATAATTGTTAAAGCACCGACACCTGCACCAGATGAAATACCAATGATAGATGGATCGGCAAGCGGATTGCGTAATATTCCTTGAAAGACTAGCCCGCTTATTGCAAGACATGCTCCAGCAACAGCAGCAACGAGCATTCTCGGTAAACGAAGGTTCATCATCATGTTTTGATCAAATTGGGTAAGCTGTCCTGTTATTACATTTGTTATGCTTTCTATATAAGCATTGCTGCCGATTACAACGCCAAGAGCAACTGCTACAATACAAAGAACGAGTGAAATACTAATTACTTTTTTATAAGAGAAATATTTTGAGTTAGCACCAGCTGCATTTGCTCCGTTATCGTTCATATATTGTTTGGATTTCATCATGCGATAAACTAAGTAAATGAGCCATGGTGAACCAATCATTGCAGTAACAGCACCAACCGGAAGTTCAGCGCCAGTTGGGTCTATTAATCTGCCAACAACATCTGCTCCAAGTAATAAAATAGCCCCCCATAAGAAAGAGGAGAGAAGTAGTGGGAAATGTTGGCGATAGCCGATCAGGCGCATTAAATGCGGTGCAACTAAGCCAACAAAACCGATTGGTCCAACAACTGTTACAACGACTGCTGTTAAAAAAATCGCAGCAATAAAAGCAATAAAACGTGTTACTTCTGTTTTTTCTCCAAGTGAAACAGCAACATCATCACCTAAAAGAAGCACATTTAATTTACGTGACATAAACAGTACAGCAAGAAAGGCACAGACAACAAATGGAACCGCAAATTGAACACCATCCCAGTTATTTTGTACAAGTGACCCTGCGCCCCATAGAAATAGACCAGCCGTTTCATTTTCATAAAAAAGCTGCATTGTCCCGGTAAAGGCAGAAAGCATTAGTGTCACAACCATACCTGCTAATGCCATACGTAGCGGCGTTCCTTTTTTACCACCAGAAATACGATATACGAACAAAGCTGTTACTGCTCCTCCAATAAATGTGAATAGAAGCGAGTGGCTTTGTAAGTATTCCGGTAAAAAGATAGTAGCGGCAATTAAAAAGAAATATGCTCCTGAATGAATTCCCATTGTACTTGCCTCAGCAAGTGGATTTTTCGTTAAAGTTTGTAAAATAACGCCTGATGCAGCAAGCGCGCCACCAGCTAAAATAGCAATAGCGGCCCGTGGCAAACGCAGCATAATTAAGGTTTGATGTTCAAGAGATTGATTTGGAGAAAAGAGAGCATCCATAATCATGCTGTAAGAAATATTCGCTTGCCCTTGTCCGATATGAATAAAGAAAAGGAGAAGCAAGAGAGCTGCTCCTCCTCCGAATACAAGACTTGCTCGAAGTGTATGTTGTAAGTTATTCATTATGCAATCACTTCTTCGCTGTCATTACATCTGCAACTTGTTTTGCTAATGATTTTGCAGATTCAGGGCCACCGAAGATCCAAGTGTCGCCTTTTAGTTTATACATTTTGTTTTCTTTTTTGAATTTTAATTCTTCCCATGCTGGGTTACCTTTTAGTTGGTTATCAAAGATGTTATCATCATCAGCTACTATGTATAAGAAGTTTGCATCTTGTACATTTTGTAATGCTTCTACAGTTGTTTGTTTGAAGCCGTCTGGCTCAGATTTACCAGGTTCAAATGCATTTGTTAAACCTAATTTTTTCGTAACTTGTATTGCTGTAGAATTGTCTGTTAACAGACGGAATGTTGGGACATTTTTCGCTGTAAATGATTGTGTTAAGACGATATTTTTATCTTTTAAGTTAGCTTTTTCAATTTTTGCTTTTGCATCAGCAAATGTCTTGTCCATATCTGCTAATACTTTTTTACCTTGTTCTTCTTTTCCAACTGCTTTTGCAATTTGTTTAAATGTTTCTGTCATTTCTGCAAAGTGATCGTTGTTACTTGTTGATGGATCGAACATAATTGTTGGAGCAATTTGTTCTAATTCATTTTTAATCGCTTTACTACGGAATGAAGCTGTAATAATTAAGTCTGGTTTTAAGCGGTTAATTTCTTCTAAGTTTGGTTGTTGACGTGTACCGACATCCACAACATCTTTATTTGGTTTTGTTTCTGTATTTACCCATTTATTATAATTTTTAATATCAGCCATCCCGACAGGTTGAACGCCAAGTGCTAATAAATCTTCTGCATATACCCACTCAAGTACAACAACTTTTTTCGCTGGTTTATCTAACTTTGTTTCACCTTCAGCGTGTTTAATTGTTATAGCTTGTTTTTTATCATCTGTTTTTACTTCTTTCTTCTCTTCTTTTTGCTGTCCACATCCGACAACGAATAGAAGGATGACCATAAAAATACTAAGAACCTTTTTCATTTTTTTCCCCCAAATGAATTATTTTGAAATGATATATAATCTTCCTTCAATTGAAAAAGATTATCAGTTTCAACACGGAAATCATACTATGAAGGCTTTTGTGGTGTCAATCCTTTTCTTTCTATTCAGATAAAAAAATCTCTTTAGAGCATTGAGGGATTTGTTTGCTACTATAACGCTTTCAAAATATGAATTTGTGAATGAGCCTGTAAGAGGAGTAGGAGAAGAGCGGAAATTATAAAATAATTAGGATGTTATTATGTATAAATATAAAATTTAAAAGGCATATCCCTTTTTTTCTACGTAGCCATGACTTGTATATTGAACAATCGAAATGGAAGGAGAAGTGAAAAATACAGAATAAGGAAACAAGCCAAAATATTTTCATAGGACAATAATATAAATAGTTATAGGGTTACAATGGAATAGTTGTATAAAAGTCAGAATATTATGATTGTAACGCGATTGTGACTATAATATAATGAAAACAATCATCATGAATGAACATTCATTTTATTCTTGTAAGAGCAGAAAGGGGGAATGGGGATGGAAAAACCTTGGCTACAAAGTTATCCAAAGGAAATTCCACATACAATTTCTTATGATATTCAGCCACTTCACGTATATTTACAACAGATGTCTACGCGGTATCCAGAAAAGAAAGCGCTTCACTTTTTAGGTAAGGATATTACATTTTCAGAGCTAGATCGTAAGGTGAAACAATTTGCTAATTATTTGCGTAAGCTTGGTGTGAAAAAAGGCGATAGAGTTGCGATTATGTTACCAAACTGCCCGCAAGCTGTAATTGGATACTATGGTACATTGCTCGCAGGTGGTATTGTTGTACAAACAAATCCTCTTTATACAGAGAGGGAACTAGAATATCAGCTCCATGACTCTGGAGCGAAAGTTATTCTTTGTCTCGATTTAGTCTTTCCAAAAGTTATCGATGTCCAGTCTGCTACAAAGGTTGAGCACGTTATCGTAACCCGCATTGCAGATTTTTTACCATTTCCCAAAAACTTAATTTATCCATTTGTACAAAAAAAGCAAACAAACCTAGTTGTAAAAGTAACTGAAAGTGAAACGATTCATGTTTGGAAATCAGTAGAAAGAGAAAGTGATGCAAGTGTAGAAGTACCTTGTGATCCTGAAAATGATTTAGCACTCTTGCAATATACAGGAGGTACAACAGGATTTCCGAAAGGAGTTATGTTAACGCACAAAAATCTTGTATCGAATACACTGATGGGTGTGCATTGGCTATATAACTGTGAAGAAGGAGAAGAAGTGGTTCTCGGTGTCCTTCCATTTTTCCATGTGTACGGAATGACAGCTGTGATGAATTTAACTGTTATGCAAGGATACAAAATGATAATTGTTCCGAAGTTTGATATGAAAATGGTGTTTGAAGCAATTAAAAAGCATAAAGTGACACTGTTTCCAGGAGCTCCGACAATTTATATTGCCCTTTTAAATAGTCCTTTGCTTCAGGAATATGATATTTCTTCGATTCGTGCTTGTATTAGTGGTTCTGCTCCGCTTCCAGTAGAGGTACAAGAGAAATTTGAAAAGATTACAGGCGGTAAGCTCGTAGAAGGATATGGACTGACAGAATCATCTCCAGTCACACATAGCAACTTCTTATGGGAAAAACGTGTGCCGGGAAGCATTGGCGTCCCATGGCCAGATACAGATGCTCGCATTATGTCACTTGAAACTGGAGAGTCATTACCACCAGGGGAGATTGGTGAAATTGTTGTGAGAGGTCCGCAAGTAATGAAGGGATACTGGAATAAGCCTGAGGAAACAGCGGCTGTATTACAGGATGGTTGGTTACACACAGGTGATGTTGGCTATATGGATGAAGAGGGATTTTTCTATATAAAAGATCGTAAGAAAGATATGATTGTTGCTAGCGGATTCAATGTTTATCCACGCGAAATAGAAGAAGTATTGTATGAGCATGAAAAGGTGCAGGAAGTGATTGCGATTGGTGTCCCAGACCCATATCGTGGTGAAACTGTCAAAGTTTTTGTTGTACTAAAAGAAGATGAAGTTTGTTCTGAAGAAGAGTTAGATCAGTTTGCTCGTAAATATTTGGCTGCTTATAAAGTTCCAAAAGTATATGAGTTTCGGAGTGAGTTGCCCAAAACAACGGTTGGAAAGATTTTACGACGTGTCCTTATAGATGAAGAGAAGAAAAAGAAAGAGAACGAGGATGAGCAAACGGGCTAAAGGCCCTTTCTTTTTGGAAATATAAGATTGACAATTTTTACAATAGTCAGTATTATTGATATATGAATGATTATTCATTCAGTCATTCATCATCTTGAAGGGGACAGTAAAGTGAAAAAAAATCGACCAAAATATAACCAAATTATTGATGCGGCGGTTATTGTGATTGCAGAAAATGGATACCATCAAGCACAAGTTTCTAAAATTGCAAAGCAAGCTGGCGTTGCTGATGGGACTATTTATTTATATTTTAAAAATAAAGAAGATATACTAATTTCCTTATTCCAAGAGAAGATGGGAGAATTTATTGAAACAATTCGTCAAAAAACAGCAGGAATTGAAAGCGCTGTATCGAAGTTATTTATGTTGGTAGAAACGCACTTCTTGCTGTTGTCGCAAAATGATCCTCTTGCTATCGTTACTCAACTAGAGCTTCGGCAATCCAACCAAGACCTGCGCTTCAAAATAAATGAAGTGTTAAAAGGATATTTACAAGTCATGGATGAAATTTTGGAAACAGGTGTAAGACAAGGAGAATTCAGGACAGATTTAAATGTTCGCGTAGCAAGACAAATGATCTTCGGAACAGTAGATGAAGTTGTGACCAATTGGGTAATGAGCGATCATAAATATGATTTGGTCGCACTTTCAAAAACGGTACATGGGCTGCTTGTTTCAGCTTGTGGTTATCGTCAATAATGGGAGGGATCATGTTGAAATTCCTATCTGTAACAGTAGAAGACCATATCGCGGTGGCGACATTAAATCATCCGCCAGCTAACGCTATGTCTTCACAAGTTATGCATGACGTTACTGAGTTAATTGATCAAGTCGAAAAGGATGAAAATGTCCGCGTTGTCGTTCTTCATGGCGAAGGACGCTTCTTCTCAGCAGGAGCAGATATTAAAGAGTTTACTTCTGTTGAGGAAGCGAAACAAGCGACAGAGCTAGCACAGCTTGGACAAGTTACGTTTGAGCATGTAGAAAAATGTTCAAAACCAGTTATTGCGGCAATTCATGGAGCGGCACTTGGTGGTGGCCTTGAATTCGCTATGTCTTGCCACATGCGCTTTGTAACTGAAAGTGCAAAGCTTGGTTTACCAGAGTTAACGCTTGGATTGATTCCTGGCTTTGCAGGTACACAGCGTTTACCACGCTACGTTGGTAAAGCGAAGGCTTGCGAAATGATGTTAACAAGTGTACCGATTACAGGGGCACAAGCGTTAGAATGGGGACTTGTTAATGGTGTATTCCCTGAAGAGTCGCTTTTAGAGGATACTCTTCAAATTGCAAAACAAATTGCTAGTAAAAGCCCAGCGACAACTCGTGCTGTGTTAGAGTTATTGCAAACAACAAAATCATCTCATTATTATGAAGGTGTGCAGCGCGAGGCGCAAATATTTGGAGAAGTGTTTACGAGTGAAGATGGAAGAGAAGGGGTAGCGGCATTTTTAGAAAAACGCAAACCTTCATTTAGTGGTAGGTAGTTCGAATTATTTTTTTAATATAAATTAACAGAATATTAAAATTGGTGGAATCTTTCTGAAAAACAAGGGGGTAAATGGAATGAACATCTACGTACTCATGAAACGAACATTTGATACAGAAGAGAAAATCGCAATTAAAAACGGTGCAATTTATGATGGCGAAGCGGAATTCATCATCAACCCTTACGATGAATATGCGATTGAAGAAGCAATTCAAGTAAGAGACGCACAAGGCGGTGAAATTACAGTTGTAACAGTTGGCGGTGTAGACAGTGAAAAAGAACTTCGCACTGCGCTAGCGATGGGCTGTGATAAAGCGGTATTAATTAATATTGAAGATGATGTTGAGAATGGTGACCAATTTACAACAGCGAAAGTGCTTGTTGAGTACTTAAAAGATAAAGAAGCAGACTTAATTTTAGCTGGAAACGTAGCGATTGATGGCGCGTCTGGACAAGTTGGACCTCGCGTAGCTGAAGCGCTAAATATTCCATATGTAACAACAATTACGAAGCTTGAAATTAACGGTACAAGCGTGAAAATTGAGCGCGATGTTGAAGGTGATACTGAAGTGATTGAAACATCATTACCGCTTTTAGTAACAGCACAACAAGGGTTAAATGAACCGCGTTATCCATCGCTTCCAGGTATTATGAAAGCGAAGAAAAAACCGCTTGAAGAACTAGAATTAGATGATTTAGATTTAGAGGAAGTTGATGTGGAAGCAAAGACAAAAACAATTGAAATCTACTTGCCTCCTAAGAAAGATGCAGGAAAAGTGTTACAAGGCGAGCTGCAAGATCAAGTAAAAGAACTTGTATCGTTGCTCCATACAGAAGCGAAAGTAATCTAATAAAATACGAAATTATATATGCAGGAGGGAAAATCTATGGCTCGTAAAGTATTAGTAATGGGTGAAGTTCGTGACGGATCACTACGCAACGTTTCATTTGAGGCAGTAGCAGCGGCAAAAACAATTGCAGAAGGCGGTGAAGTAGTTGGTCTTCTAGTTGGAGAGAGCGTTGCATCTTTTGCAAATGAATTGATTCATTACGGTGCAGATCGCGTTGTGACAGTTGAAAATGATAAATTAAAATCATATACATCCGATGGCTATGCACAAGCGTTTCTTGCTGTGTATGCTGAGGAAAAGCCTGAAGGAATCGTATTTGGGCACACGGCGCTTGGTAAAGATTTATCACCAAAGCTAGCTGCAAAACTTGAAGCTGGTCTTGTTTCCGACGTCACTGCATTAGAAGTGGCGGGTGGTAATATTGTATTTACACGCCCAATTTACTCTGGTAAAGCATTTGAGAAGAAGATTGTAACAGACGGCATATTATTTGCGACAGTACGTCCAAATAATATTACGCCACTAGAAAAGGATGAAGCGCGTACAGGTGATGTGTCTCCTATTACAGTTGATGTAAAAGATCTACGTACAATCATTCAAGACGTTGTACGTAAAACGGCAGAAGGTGTAGATCTTTCAGAAGCGAAAGTTATTATTGCTGGCGGGCGCGGCGTGAAAAGTGAAGATGGTTTTAAACCGTTAAAAGAATTAGCAGATGTATTAGGCGGTGCTGTTGGAGCATCACGTGGTGCGTGTGACGCAGAGTATTGCGATTACTCATTACAAATTGGACAAACAGGTAAAGTTGTTACGCCAGACTTATATATTGCATGCGGTATTTCCGGCGCGATTCAACATTTAGCAGGTATGTCTAACTCGAAAGTAATCGTTGCAATTAATAAAGATCCAGAAGCAAGTATCTTCAAAGTAGCTGACTATGGTATTGTGGGCGACTTATTTGAAGTGGTTCCTTTATTAACAGAAGAGTTTAAAAAGTTAAAAGTGCATTCTTAATTTGAGTAACCCTTGAGTTCCAAGTGAAATACCCCTATATATAGAAAAAACGGGAGGTCCCCTGCCTCTCGTTTTTTAGCACGTATTTCTTGCTGATATAAAATTCGCGGTTATGAAAACAAAAGGAGGCTTGCACTCATTTTCTCTGTTTGTTTTGACATGGCATGGGACTAAAAAAGGCCCTGAACGCTTCTATGCATGGCCGGATGCTCTTTTCCACCTGAAAAAGAAAGGTTTTATGTTGTGTCTATATAGCTTGTATTTTTATATAGTATAAAGGGACCCTTTTTTGTTACAATACATAACGATACATAATATTCGCCACGTATATAACTTAATGATATACTTTTGGTAGAATACACTTGAAGGAGGAAATAAAATGGCAATTGTAAACGCAACTGACCAAAACTTCGCAGCTGAAACTAGCGAAGGTATTGTATTATTAGATTTCTGGGCACCATGGTGTGGACCTTGTAAAATGATCGCTCCTGTATTAGAGGAAATCGATGCAGAATTAGGCGAAAAAGTAAAAGTAGTAAAAGTAGACGTTGATGAAAACCAAGAAACTGCTCGCAGTTTTGAAGTAATGAGCATTCCATCTCTTTTCGTATTAAAAGATGGTAAAGTGGTTGACCAAGCGTTAGGTTACAAACCAAAAGAAGCGTTAGTAGAACTAGTTTCTAAACACTTCTAGTCGAAAAAGCTGCCGCAGGGCAGCTTTTTATTTATCCCGCCTTAACGGGCAGTAAGACTCCCACCTCAAAATTCAGCGAAGGCATTGTTCAGCTCTAGCGGGAATCTCAGGTCGTTTCGCCCCCTCGGATGAGGTGAAAAGCGTCTCTCCGCCTAAGGCTCCAACGTCCTGCGATTCTGAGCGAGCCGCTTCCGCTTTTTTAAAGAAGGTAGGTGGGAGATCAACTGCCCGTAAAGGCCCGATTGGTGAGGGCTGATAATCAGTGGGGGACGAAGAAAACCCCACTGATTAAAGTTTCATTTTATCTCATTAAAACCATCTTTGATGCATTTCTTTTAGAAAGCTTTCTGTGATTTTGTATCCAGAATTCTCTCCGATAACAGAGTCAATACCACAATAGGGACACGTTGCTGTATTATTATCATCAAACCATTCATCAATTTTAATTGGATTAAAAATTTTTAAACAATAAAAACAACCACATATAGTATCTTTTTCTAAGGAAGCTCTATTATGAGAACTAAAACGGTGTGCATCTTTAAAATGTTTTTCCATTGTTATCCTCCTGTTTACGCTGTTCTTTGATTGTCATATTTGAATGGATTTTTTTGTTTTATGCCCAAATCGTTTGTATCGTGTATTATTAAAATTTAAAAGGAAAAAATCCCAAATTCTATTTTTTAGTTTAACATGAAAATCAATAGTAAAATACGATGTGAAAAGATAAAAATATGTATAATAATTTCATTTTTTTTGCGCTTTCCGTTACAATGAAAGAACGTATGTTGGGGATATGGTGTTTAAAAATCATATAAGTATATAAGAAACGGAGGTATACGAGTGCACGAGCATTTAAAAGAAAAGTTAGCGATTTTACCAGATCAACCAGGTTGTTATTTAATGAAAGATAAACAAGGAACAGTTATATATGTCGGGAAAGCGAAGGTGCTTAAAAATCGTGTGCGCTCGTATTTTACCGGTTCGCATGATGGAAAGACACTCCGTCTTGTTGGGGAAATTGTTGACTTTGAATATATTGTTACTTCTTCGAATTTAGAGGCTCTCATTTTAGAATTAAATTTAATTAAAAAGTATGATCCGCGATATAACATTAAATTAAAAGATGATAAAACATATCCATTTATTAAAATTACAGCAGAAAAGCAGCCACGGTTGCTTATTACAAGAAATGTAAAAAAAGATAAAGGAAAATATTTTGGGCCTTATCCGAATTCACAGTCAGCGCATGAAACGAAAAAGCTACTGGATCGTATGTATCCGCTGCGTAAGTGTACAAAAATGCCAGATAAAGTGTGCTTGTATTATCATATGGGGCAATGTCTAGCGCCTTGTGTTAAAGAAGTAACCGATGAACAAAATAAAGAAATTGTTGATGGGATTACAAAATTTTTAAATGGTGGACATAAGGAGATCCGTTCAGAACTTGAAAAGAAAATGTATGAAGCATCCGAGAAATTAGAATTTGAGCGAGCGAAAGAGTTGCGCGATCAAATCGCCCATATGGATGCAATTATGGAAAAACAGAAGATGATTATGAATGATATTGTTGACCGTGATGTATTTGGATATGCGGTTGATAAAGGCTGGATGTGCGTGCAAGTTTTCTTTGTTCGGAAAGGTAAGTTAATCGAGCGTGATGTCTCTTTGTTTCCAATCTATGATGAGCCTGAAGAAGGATTTTTAACATTTATCGGTCAATTTTATGAACAAAACAACCATTTTAAACCGAAGGAAATTGTAGTGCCAGGAAGTATTGATCCTGAGTTAGTAGAGCGTTTCTTAGAAGTTGATGTAACGCAGCCAAAACGAGGAAAGAAAAAAGACCTCGTTGAATTGGCAAATAAAAATGCGAAAATCGCTTTAGAAGAGAAGTTTTATTTAATTGAACGTGATGAAGAACGTACAGTTAAAGCTGTTGAAAATTTAGGTAAGCAGCTTGATATTGAAACACCATATCGTATTGAAGCATTTGATAACTCAAATATTCAAGGTACGAATCCAGTTTCCGCCATGATTGTCTTTATTGATGGAAAGCCAGCGAAAAAAGAGTATCGAAAATATAAAATAAAAACGGTTCAAGGGCCGGACGATTACGAATCGATGCGAGAGGTTGTACGTAGACGTTATACGCGCGCTTTAAAAGAAAACTTGCCACTACCTGATTTAATTGTGATTGATGGAGGGAAAGGACATCTCGCAGCTGCTAGTGATGTGCTTGAAAATGAACTTGGGCTATATATTCCGATGGCTGGACTTGTTAAAGATGATAAGCACCGTACATCGCATTTAATTATTGGTGATCCACCTGAGCTTGTTGCACTTGGAAAAAATAGCCAAGAGTTTTATTTGTTGCAGCGTATCCAAGATGAAGTACACAGATTTGCAATTACGTTCCATCGTCAGCTTCACGGGAAATCAATTATTCAATCTGCTTTAGATGGGATTCCTGGAATTGGAGAGAAGAGAAAAAAGGTATTGTTAAAACACTTTGGATCACTAAAAAAGATGAAAGAAGCCTCGGTGACAGAATTTGTCGAAGCAGGGATGCCGCAAAATGTTGCAGAAACCATTTATTCCTATTTAACAGATAAGAAGACGTTGTAGTTTACAATGTCTTCTATTTTTTGGTATAATTTCAAAAGATTAAAAATAATTAGAAGTGAATGAATATACATTGTAAATCTGTTTTGATTTTTCGACATATAATCTGTGGCTGTGAAAACAAAAATAGTTTTTCACTCATTTCTTTCTTTTGGTTTCACGCAGCATGGGAGAAAAAAGAACCGGTCGATTCTATGCATGGCAGGATGCTCTCTCCCATCTAAAAAGAAAAGGTTTATGTCGTTTTTTTATTTGGAGTTATATAGAAAAGTCAACTAAACCTATATGTCTAGTTGACTGTTAATATAGATTCTACACTTCGACAGGATCTTTTACGTCCCATTTTACAAGAAATGTGATAGAATCTGAACGTTTTTTTTGCTCTTCATATGACTCTGCAACAACATTTCGCTGTGTTTGAATCTGCTCTGCAACAAATCCAGTCTCTAATTGGTAAGAAGAATGTCTATTTTGCTTTTGGCGCTCTGTAATGAGCGGGCTTGTTAGCTGAAAATGCATTTCACGACGTTTATGCTCGATGATGTTCAAACGGCCCCAACCAGCTTTTTCAAAGAAATGAATGACGTCTTCAATCGTCTCTAGCGGATATTTTCGTGCTAGGTTTCTGCCGGCCCAGTATAAGATGTCATCTAATTCTTTTCCAATTAGGTCAGGTAATACTTCTTCACGCAGCAATTCATAAGCGAAGGCGTTCAATGAAACATCTTCAAAAGATGCGATATCAATTGTATTTTTGCTCACAATATTCCCCTCTTTCTATAGGAATTATTATATAACATTTCTCATTTATAAAAACAGAACTTTCTTTAGGAAAATCTGAATATAGGGGAAGAAAAAAGGAAATGGCAAATTATATGCAAATTATGTACAAATTATGTATACGTTTTCTTGACGCTTCGACAAAAATAGGAGTAAAATGAACTTGGTATCAAATTATGCTGAAATATTTCGAATAATTTTTTCAGTTTTTCTTATAGCAATAGTGAAAAAACATTATTGTTATAAACTAATACTGGAAGCAGCAGTCAAACAATCAAGGGGGGTAATGGGGACATGAAAGGCCGCGAGTATACGTTTCGCAAGTGGCACTCATTAATGGGGGTCATTCCGGTTGGTGTCTTTTTGACGCAACATTTAGTAGTAAACAATTTTGCAACAAGAGGAGCAGAGGCTTTTAACAAAGCTGCTCATTTTATGGAGCTCCTTCCATTCCGTTATGCGCTAGAAATTTTCGTCATCTTTTTACCGATACTGTACCATGCTATATATGGATTATATATTGCATTTACAGCTAAGAACAATGCAACATCTTATAGTTACTTCCGTAACTGGATGTTTGTTTTCCAAAGAATTTCAGGGGTGTTCACGCTTATTTTCATAGCTTGGCACGTTTGGCAAACTCGTATTCAAGCATTGTTAGGTGCGCAGGTAAATTATGATATGATGGCAGATATTTTAAATAATCCAGCTATGTTTGGCTTCTATTTAGTTGGGGTTATATCAACAATTTTCCACTTTGCAAATGGACTATGGACATTCTGCATTAGCTGGGGAATTACAGTATCGCCACGTTCACAACGTATCTCTACTTATGTAACATTAGCTATTTTCTTAGGTTTATCTTATGTAGGTGTGAGTGCATTATTAGCGTTCATCGATCCACAGCTAGCAAATCAGTAAGGAGTGGGAGAGCATGAAAGGGAAACTTATAGTAGTCGGCGGTGGCTTGGCCGGCTTAATGGCAACGATTAAGGCAGCAGAAGCAGGAGTAAACGTGGAACTGTTCTCTTTAGTACCAGTAAAACGTTCGCATTCTGTATGTGCACAGGGTGGCATTAACGGTGCCGTAAATACGAAAGGTGAAGGGGATTCTCCATGGATCCACTTTGACGATACAATTTATGGTGGGGACTTCTTAGCGAACCAACCACCAGTTAAAGCAATGTGTGAAGCAGCGCCTGGTATTATTCATTTAATGGACCGTATGGGTGTTATGTTTAACCGTACAGAAGAAGGACTTCTTGATTTCCGCCGCTTCGGAGGAACACAACATCACCGTACAGCATTTGCTGGTGCAACAACAGGACAACAGTTGCTGTACGCGTTAGATGAGCAAGTGCGTCGTCATGAAGTAGCAGGACTTGTAACGAAATATGAAGGTTGGGATTTCCTACGTGCTGTTGTGGATGACGAGGGTGTATGCCGCGGAATCGTTGCACAAGACTTACAATCTATGGAGATTAAGAGTTTTCGAGCTGATGCCGTGATTATGGCAACAGGGGGCCCTGGTATCATCTTCGGAAAATCGACAAACTCTATTATTAATACAGGTACGGCAGCATCTGCTGTATATCAACAAGGTGCATATTATGCAAATGGTGAGTTTATTCAAATTCACCCAACTGCAATTCCAGGGGACGATAAATTACGTCTAATGAGTGAATCTGCACGTGGTGAAGGTGGACGCGTTTGGACATATAAAGATGGTAAACCATGGTACTTCTTAGAAGAGAAATACCCTGCATATGGAAACCTTGTACCTCGTGATATCGCAACGCGTGAAATCTTTGACGTGTGTGTAGAACAAAAACTAGGTGTTAATGGTGAAAACATGGTGTATCTAGATCTTTCTCATAAAGATCCGAAAGAGTTAGATATTAAACTTGGTGGAATCATTGAAATCTATGAAAAATTCACAGGTGATGATCCTCGTAAACTACCGATGAAAATCTTCCCAGCTGTTCACTACTCAATGGGCGGACTATGGGTTGATTACAAGCAAATGACAAGTATTCCAGGATTATTTGCAGCAGGTGAGTGTGATTACTCTATGCACGGCGGTAACCGATTAGGTGCGAACTCATTATTATCAGCGATTTATGGCGGTATGGTAGCAGGACCAAACGCGATTGAATATATGAAAGGTCTTTCAAAATCATCTGATGCTGTTTCATCAGCTACCTATGAGCAAAATGAGCTAATCGAAACAGAGAAATTTAACAATATTTTAACGTTAGACGGTAATGAAAATGCATATGTTCTTCATAAAGAGCTTGGAGAATGGATGACGGATAACGTAACAGTAGTTCGTGAAAATAAAAAATTACAAGAAACAGATGCAAAAATTGTAGAGTTAATGGAGCGTTATAAACGCATTAACATTAACGATACCGCGAAATGGAGTAACCAAGGTGCTTCATTTACACGTCAGTTAGCAAACATGTTTGAATTAGCTCGTGTTATTACAATTGGTGCATATAACCGTAATGAAAGCCGCGGTGCACATTATAAACCAGAATTCCCAAATCGTGATGATGCGAACTTCTTAAAAACGACAATGGCTAAGTTTGAGGGAGAAGGAAATGCACCAGCATTCCATTACGAAGACGTTGATATTTCATTAATCAAACCACGTAAACGTGATTATTCTTCAAAACATGATGTAGCTGCTAAGGGTGAAGAGAAGGGGGATAAACAACATGTCTGAGAAAACAATCCGCCTCATCATTACGAGACAAGATGGACCAGATGCACAATCGTTTGATCAAGAATTTGAGATTCCATATCGTCCAAATATGAATATTATTTCGGCTCTTATGGAAATTCGTCGTAATCCTGTTGATGCAAAAGGAAACCAGACAACTCCTGTTGCATGGGATATGAACTGTTTAGAAGAAGTATGTGGTGCTTGTTCTATGGTGATTAATGGTAAACCGCGTCAATCATGTACGGCTCTTATCGATAAATTAGAACAACCAGTTCGTATAAAACCGATGAAGACATTCCCGGTTGTACGTGACTTACAAGTTGACCGTAGCCGTATGTTTGATGCGTTAAAACGTGTTAAGGCTTGGGTTCCAATTGATGGTACGTATGATCTAGGGCCAGGACCAAGAATGCCAGAGAAAAAACGCCAATGGGCATATGAGCTTTCGAAATGTATGACATGTGGTGTTTGCTTAGAGTCATGTCCGAACGTAAACAGTAAATCTGACTTTATCGGACCAGCACCACTTTCACAAGCTCGCTTGTTTAACTCACATCCAACTGGTGAAATGCATAAAGCAGAGCGCTTACGTGCAATTATGGGTGATGGCGGTCTTGCGAACTGTGGTAACTCACAAAACTGCGTGCAATCATGTCCAAAAGGTATACCATTAACAACATCAATTGCAGCATTAAACCGTGATACAACAATTCAGTCGTTTAAAGATTTCTTTGGTAGCGACAACAACTATTAATAAATATTGCCTCTTCGATTCGAAGAGGCAATATTTATATAGATTGATAATCCTAGTTTACTTATCGCTTTAATTTTTTGTTTCTTCTGAAATTTAAGTTTGAGCGTACACTACTTATTAGAATAGAAGAAAAGGAGAGACGATTATGAAGAGGATTTCTTATATTGAAGACTTTGAGAAATGGGAAAAAGGTTTTTCGTTTTATATTCCTGTGAAAGTTCGTTTTTGTGAAACAGATATGTTTGGACACATGAATAATGGGATCGCCTTTACATACTTTGAGGAGGCACGTATTGAATTTTTTAAAGAATTAGGTTTTATGCAAGAATGGACACATGAAGCATCCGAAACAATGATTGTTGTTGCTGATTTACAATGTAACTTTTTGAAACAGATCTTTTTTGATGAACACTTACAAGTTTATGTGAAAGCTGAATCTATTGGAAACTCTTCTTTAGATTTGCACTATATGGTGAAAAATGAAACTGGGGAAGTTTGTTTAGTAGGGCGCGGGGCAATGGTGCAAGCATCGAAGAAAACGGGAAAAGGATCACCTTGGCCTGAAGAATGGAAGCAAAAGTTGCTACAATAAGGTGAGATATGAATAAAGTAGGCGCATATAAAAAATAATAATGTTGGCGGAGGACCTAATGACCATCTATTATTTTTGTTTTGAGGCTATACCGTGCTCTGATAATCTGGAAAAAACGACAGTATAGGAGCGTTTATTAATTGTTGGGTAGGCTCAAGTGATATGAATTCAGCATGGACCGAAGCGAATCACTACATTGAGAATGAAGGCTGGAAAATAATAAATGTTAAAGATCAATTTATTGCAGATCGAGAGCAGTACGAGACGGATTATGAATTAAAGGAAGAACTTGAGTGTTTTGATCTAGCCAAAAAGGATGGGATTGCCGCGATCTTTTACACATGGCCTGAAGAATAATGAGATATAGTATGTTAAGTGAAAAGAAATAAAAGTAGAAAACATATTATATATGGTTAATATGTTTCTACTTTATTTTTTATGTCTGAATAAGAGAGAATTCTCTTATTTTTTTGCCCCCATTGCTTCTTCTAATGTTAAGTGATGTTTGTGTAAGTATGTAGCATATGGATTACCGACGTATCTAAGGTGCCACGGTTCATATGAGTATTCTGTTGTATCTGTTTTATCTTCTAAATAGCGAATGACAAAGCCGAATTCATGAGCATGTTTGGCTACCCATTTTCCTTCGTCTGTTTCGCCAAAAATAGGTTCTAACTGATATTTTGCAGATTTAGAGCTAATATCCATTGCAAGGCCTGTTTGATGTTCACTTGTTCCAGGGATTGCGCTTACTGAATCTGCTTCAGCTTGTCCTTGTCGTTTTACGTACATATTATGTAATGATTGTTGTCGTTTGTAAGAGCGATATCCTGATACAGCAGTAAGTTCTAGTCCTTGCTCTTTTGCTGCATGGAACATTTTTTCTAGTGCTGTCGCGGCATCTTTACGAAGTAATGTTTTTTCTTTATCTTTTGGATATGCAAATGGAACGTCTGGTCTTATAAGGTCATCTGGTGTATAGCCATCTGGTAATTTACGATGCTTATTTACTAATACAAGAGGTGAATCCGGATTTGTAACAAGGGAGAAGTTCTCATCTATTTTTTTTGCTGTATGAGCTGCTTTTGGAAATGCAGGAATTTCTTCTTTTGGATGTTCCATATGTTTCTTTGTTTCGACAGCTTTCGCTTCATTTTGTAGTGGAAATTTAGAGCCGAAGTAAGCGAAGGATGTGATACCGATTACAATCGCAGTGGCAGAAATAATAATTACTTTTTTCATAACGCTGTGTAATCTCAGTCCTTTCATATAGTTTGTCTAACAGTCTTTATTATAAGTCTAGTTATTATAAAAAGAAATATAAGAGTCATAACGTAATAGAATTGCAAAGAAAATGTCAAAAAATGTGTGATTTTGTTGGATTTTATATGTGACGTTCAGATATATACATGATTGGATTTAGGGAATTGGGAGAGGAAATAGCAAAAAGGATGGCCTAGGCCATCCTTTTTTGCTATTTTACTTCAAATGATTTTAAGTTATCACGACGAATTTTATCTTTTTCTGTATCCGATTTTTTGAAGTTGTAATCATATAGAGCACCTTCCCAATCACCGTACATTGGGTTAGGGAAAATGATAAATTTTTCGCCAAACTGTGCTTTTGTTTCTTCAACTGTTTGATTGCGATCTTTTACAGATTTTCCATCGAATCCAGTGAAGTCAGATAAGTTGTCACCAAAGAATAGGACAATATCATGCGATTGTGAAACAAGCTCACGGCGCTTTTCTTTTCCTTTTTCTTTCGGATCTTGCAATAAAATATGTTCTTTTGTTGCTTGCGGAGCACCAACGCGCTCAAGGTTTTTAATTGTTGCATCTAGTTGGTTTGTTTTTCGGTTTGAAATGTAATAAATGTCTACACCTTTAGATTCCGTATATTTTAAGAAGTCAATTGCACCAGGAAGAGCCTCAGCTTCTGCTTTATTGATCCACTCATCCCATTTATAAGGATAGCCCTTTCCTTCTTTAACAGTCATTGCTTGGTGAGGACTGTTATCTAAAACAGTCTCATCTAAATCTAGTACAATTGCTGGCTTTTTGCTTGTACCTTTTGCAAGAGCTGCATCAAGTTTCAATTGTCCAATGTTATACCCTTGATAATACAATGCTTTCGTTTCACCAGCTGTTTGGAACCATAAATCAGCCATGAGTTGCTGGTCTGTTAATTTTACTTTTTCTTCTTTTGCCACAGTTTTCTCTGCTGTTCCTGAACATCCTACAAGTGATGTAGAGAGAACGGCTACAGATAATAATGTGGTAATTCCCCTTTTCATCTTCATATGTATCCTCCTTGATGTAAATAAATCATTTAATATTATATATTAAAATATAATATTTTACGTGATCTTTTTTATGAACTTTTGCATATTGTCCTTTGTATATACAGTAGTATGTCCTAGTTAAGTATAATAAGTAAAGAATTAGATGATGATAAATGACAATTTTTTTTGTCATAATGACAATTATAATTGACGAATGCTAGATTTTTATTTACAATTTTAACTAAATAAAACAAATGGTGGATGGGTATATGAGTGATCTTAAATTTAATTATAAAAATTAAAAGATTTATATAGGTTACAATATTTTTCCTGTATTCAACATACCATTTAGAAGATTGGAAGAATGATGAAAAAGGGGAGGGCTATATTTGAGCTTACAAATAAAAAACTTAACGAAAATATTTGGAGAATCAAAAGCGGTCAATCAATTAAAAATTTCATTACCAAAAGGTGAAGTGTTAGGACTACTTGGAAGAAATGGTGCAGGAAAAACGACAACGATTAAAATGCTCCTTGGTTTATTAACTCCTAATGAAGGATCCATTACGTGGAATGGGAAAGCAATTTCTCAAAGCGGTGTAACAATTGGCTATCTTCCCGAAGAAAGGGGATTATATACGAAAAGTAGAGTGATAGACCAGCTTCGCTATTTCGGTAGATTAGAAGGAATGACGAAAAAAGAAGTAGACCGTGCAATTGATCGATGGTTAGAAAAATTAGCGATCCCGGAATATAAATACAAAACGGCGGGGGAGCTTTCAAAAGGAAATCAGCAAAAAATCCAATTAATTGCTGCGCTTATTCACGATCCAGAGCTCCTTATTTTAGATGAGCCGTTTAGCGGACTAGATCCAGTGAATGCTGGTATGTTAGCAAACATTATTGAAGAACAAGTGCAAAGCGGAAAAACAATTATCTTGTCTAGCCATCGTATGGAACAAGTAGAAGCGTTTTGCCAACATGTGTGTATTTTGAAAAAAGGGGAAGCGGTTGTAGAAGGGAAACTAAGCGATATTAAGCAAGAATACGGTTTTCGAAATTTAACAATTGAAGATGCGGCGGAAAATGAACAAGCATTACAAGCCTTACATATTTCGTATGAAAAACAACAAGGACTGCTATATGTGAAAGTCCATGATGATGCAGAAGCTTTAATGATTTTAAAGAAATTGCAGGAACAAGGTATAAGCTTAAGACAATTTAAAATGTTAGAGCCGACGCTAAACGAAATATTTGTAGAAAGGGCGAAATAACAATGCGTAAATTTTCTCATGTATTTTCATTTTATTTTAGAGAATCATTTTTATCTAAAAAATCTTTGATTACGAGTGCTATTTTATTTTTAATTGTGTTTGGGATTGTAGCGTTTACCCACTTTACTTCTGATACAGATAAAGGGAAAGATAAAATTGCGGTGGTAACAGAAAGTGCTACATATAAAGTAAAAGAAAGTGATTTAAATAAATTACTTCCTTCAGCAAAAGTAACTGTAGCCTCAAGGGAAGAGTTTGATAAATTGTATAAGAAAGTGGAAGAAGGAGATTTAGACGGTTTATTTCATATCACGGAAAAAAATGGTATTCCAGAAGTTACGTATATGTATAGTGGATTTCCAAGTCAGTCAACTTCTACGCTCATGGTAAGTTATTTGAAGGAGCAATACACAGCTGTAATGATTGAGAAGAATAATGTTTCACCAGAAGTAGCGAAACAATTGCAAATGGAAATTCCGATGAAGCAAGAGGCAATAAAAGATCGGGCATCTTCCTTTGGTATCGGTTATGCATTTTCGTTTGCATTGTATATGTTTATTATCTCATTTGGAAATGCAATTGGGACAACAATTGCATCTGAAAAAGCATCACGTGTTATGGAACTTATGCTTCCAAAAGTAAAACCGCTTACGATGATGTATGCGAAAATTTTAGCTGTTGTAGCTACAGCTTTATTACAAATTGCTGTACTTGCTTGTGGATTTATCATTCCGTATTTATTAGGATGGGTTGATTTAAATAATGCTTCAATATTTGGACTTTCTTTAGATTTTTCAACTTTAGATACATTAGTAATCAGTATGTTTATTATCTACTTTATTACAGGATATTTACTATATGCGATGTTATATGCAGCGGCTGGAGCAGTTGTATCTAAGTTAGAAGATTTACAATCAGTCGCATTGCCGATTACATTTTTAGGTATGGGAGCATTCTTCATTAGTATGAAGTCGTTATTTGATCCAAATAGTACACTGGTTTTAATCAGTTCCTATATTCCATTTTTTACACCGATGGTTACGTTCTCGCGCGTTGTAGCTGGTGAAGCAGGAGCATTAGAGATTAGCGTTACATTAGCAATTTTAGTTGTAACAATTTTAATTATTAATTGGATTGCAAGCCGTATTTACGTCAATGGTGTGATGAATTACTCTGATAAAGTGAAATTTAAAGATTTAGCTAAATTTATTAAGCGTCAATAACCATGAAAGCATGATTTTTAGGGAATCATGCTTTTTCTTTATGTATAAATGAAATATAGTATATAATGATAAGTATCATCTTTTGATAGAATGAACGTAAAGGAGGGGCGTGCAGATGGGAATTAGTAGCCGTTTTACAGTAGGTGTTCATATGTTAACGTTACTTGCGATAGATCGAAGCTCTCGCTGTACCTCTGAATGGATTGCTGGTAGTGTGAATACAAATCCAGTAGTGATTCGCCGCATTACAGGAATGTTAAAAAGAGCGGGTCTTGTTGATGTCCAAGCAGGAAAGGGTGGCACATCGCTTGCTCGTGATTTAGAGGAAATTACATTACTTGATGTATATAAGGCAGTGGAAGTAGTCGAAGAAGGACATCTATTTTCTTTCCATGAGAGTCCGAACGTTGAATGTCCAGTAGGGGCTAATATTCAATCAGTCTTAGAAATTATCTTGATGCAAGCGCAGGAAGCAATGGAAAATGTGCTTGCGAACGTAACAGTTCAGCAACTTGTTACAAATTTACAATCAAAGATTCAAAAGTAAAAAGCGAGTCTCATATAAATGGGCTCGCTTTTTTACTTTCAGAAAGAATGAAAATTCTATTTTTCAGTATTTAATACAAATTTCCCTACAATGGCAGCAACGATACCACCAAGAATTGGAGCGACAATAAATACCCATAATTGAGATACAGCTTCTCCGCCAGCAAATAAAGCTGGTGCTAGGCTACGTGCAGGGTTAACTGAAGTTCCTGTTAATGGGATGCCTAGTAAGTGAACTAATACTAACGTGAAACCAATTACTAATCCAGCGAACTGTGCATTACCCTTTTTACCTGTTACAGCAATAATAACTAAAATAAAGACGAATGTTAAAATAAATTCAACTAAGAAAGATCCTGTTAATCCAAGTTTTCCAAAACCGTTTTGTCCTAAGTTATCTAAAGACAGATTAGCAGATTTTAAAATTGTTACTAATGTTGTAGTTCCTAGTAAACCCCCTAAAACTTGAGCTAATAAGTAACAGCCAAGTTCCTTAGCATTCATTCGTTCGTTTATGAACATGGCAATTGATACTGCTGGGTTTACGTGACATCCAGAAATCGTTCCAATGCTATATGCCATAGCAACAATTGATAATCCGAAAGCCATTGCGATTCCTAAAATACCAATTCCTTCAATTCCACCGCCTAAAACAGCAGTTCCAGTTCCGAATAATACAAGTACAAAAGTACCAATAAATTCAGTAATTCTTTTTTTTAGAATAATTTTCCTCCTTTAAATACGCATGAGAACGTATTATAACATAGAATGATGCTGTTCTAATTATAAACAAGGAATGAAAAAATATTCCGATTAAATAAATGATTAAGATTTATCCCGCATTAACGGGCAGTAAGACCCTCACCTCAAGATTTAGAGAGAAACGAGGAAGATAGGTGGGGGATCAACTGCCCGTAAAAGCCCGATTGGTGAGGGGTGATAATCATTGAGGGATGAAGAAACACTCAATGATTAAGGTTTCACTTTATACGATTTCAATTACATAAAAAAGCATGGTTCTCGAAAGAAGAATCATGCTTTTTAACGCCCTGTTATGCTGTTTTCTTTTGCCTAGCGACCGGAACAGAACGATTCAAAATGCTATTTGCGACCATTCCAGCCATAATGATAATCATCCCAATAAGTGAAAGCCCGATCGGAAACGAACCATTTAAGAAAATAATTTCACCAAGAACAGTAAATACCATCGTTCCAGCTTGCGTTGCTTCTACAGCGCCTAGTAAGGAAAGATTATCTTTCGCTAAATCCGTTGCAAAGAAAAACGTCATTGTGGCAATAACGCCTGAACATAATGCTAATAAAAATCCTTGAAGCATTTGTCCTGATGTTGGCATACCCGTTTCCCAAAAACCATATATTCCAAGAATAACTGCTATGGGAAGGCTACCAATCGCCATTCCTAATACACGTTGGAATGTATCAAGGCGTCCTCCTACAACCTCCATCATTTTTCGATTGCCAAATGGATATAGGAAAGCTGCGAGAACAACAGGAAGAAAACCGGATATAAATTGAGTTGCTGTAATATGCCCAGCTTCGGTTGCTTGCATACAAATGACACCGATTAAAATGAAAAGTGATACGTATAAACTACGAAGTGGGATTTTTCCCCGTACTCGTTTTGGACCTGTTTTTGTTTCGGTGGTAATAAAAAATAATGGCGATAGTAGCAAACCAGCAAGTATTGTAACTTGCCAAGTTCCTGCAACAAGCCAAGCTGGAGAAAAGACGGCTGCAAAGCTTAATAAAGAATAAAAACCGATGCCTGCTAAAGACCCCCAGCCTAGCCATGCAAAAGGATGTTTTCGCATTTCTGACCATAGTCCCCCGAGGTTTTTGCGAAATAAAACGATAAGGAATAAAATAGGAAGAGCAAATAAAAAGCGGAAAGAAGCAGTCCAAGCCCAGTTTGTTCCGGATACATTCATCGCTCTGTTAATAATAAATGTTGCAGAGAAAAAAGCTGATGATAAAATACCTAATAATATTGCACGCATAATGCGGAAGCACTCCCTTCGAGGTTTGAAATGTTTATGTATAGTATAATATGCTTATATGAAATAAAAGTAAACTATTTTATACTTTAAGGTGGTTTTGTTAATATGAAAGAAAAAGAGGATATGCAAACAAAAGAAGTCATTCAGCAAGTTGGTCAGTTATTACGACAAATTCGTAATGAACAAAAATTAAGTTTAGAAGAATTGGCACAAAAAACAGGAGTTAGTAAATTAACATTAGGAAAAATTGAAAGAGGTGAAACGAATCCAACATTAGCCGTCATCTGGAAAATTACGAAGGGGTTGTCAATCCCGTTGTCGAGATTAATGGTAGTTGGAGAGCCAGTAGCTATTTCACGATCAGGGGAAGGGTTTGCGGTAGATGCAGGGCAGGCATGGCGATTAGAAACTATATTTCGATATACGAAAGAAACCGGTATGGAGATGCATCGTGCTTGTTTAAGGCCCCGTAGTATATACGAACCGGAGTCTCACCATGAGGGAGCGATCGAACTCGTTACAGTTATGAAAGGACAAGTCGCGATTCAAGTTGAAAATGACGTGTATGAATTAAATGAATTTGATTCGATTCAGTTTGAAGCAAATAAGAAGCATAGTTACAAAAATGCTGGAGATGAGGTTGCTGTTTTACATTTAACGATGAAGTATTCTTCGTAACGGAAAATCGGTATAAAACCTATTTTTTTAGGTGGGAGAGAGCATCCGGCCATGTGTAGAAGTAGTCAGCTCCTTTTTTACTCCATGCCAAGTGAAAGTAAAGCGGGGAAGCCAGTGAGGTTATAGCCATGACTTATGTGTTAAAACGTTAAAATGTATAAAAAAGGCACCGATTGGGCACCGGTGCCTTTTAGTAAGAACGTGGCATAAGCAATAGACAAACGAGGTAAGCTAAAAAACCTGTTCCGAAACATAGAATCGCAATAACCCAAAGGATACGAATCATACTAGCACTTATATCGAAATATTCTCCTAAACCACCGCATACACCAAATAACATTTTATCAATTTCAGATCTACGTAACTTTTTTTCCATTATAAAATCTTCTCCTTTTTAATATCACCATGTTTTTCTTTTATGTATTGGTGATACCTTATACTTTTATCTTACATGGAAAAGAATATGGAAACTATTGAATTATATTACATTTTTCTGAAAAAAGATTGCAGTTTTGTAAGGTGTTTTTAGGAATATGCACCTAAATGGAAATGGATAGAAAGGTTTCTTTTTAGGTGCCATATTTTTGTTATTTTTGAAAGCGATAAGGTGCAGTCGTAACAATAACATTTTGCTTATATAAAAGGTATACGCGTAATAATACACTTGATTGATTGTGTAAAACGTTATGCCATCTTTTTTTAGTGATGAATTGTGGAATAAGAACTGTAACAAAATGATTCTTTTCCTCTGCCTTATGCTGAATAATCGTAATTAATTTTGCGATAGGTCGCATTAAGCTTCGGTAAGATGAGACAAATGTAACAAGACGAATGTTTGGTTGCCACTCTTTCCATTTTTCCTGCATACGTATTTCGCTTTCTTTATCAAAAGCTACATATACAGCGATAACTTGATCACCAATTGTTTCCGCGTAATTGATAGATTGTTCGACTACTTTTGTAATACCGGCGATGGGTACGATGACGACATTACCAGTCATTTTTTTAGGGAGGTTAGTGCAATCAATACGTAACTGTTCTCCCACCGCAACGTAATGATTATGAATGCGGTGAAAGATGAAAACAATGATAGGTAGGAAAACAAGAACGGACCATACGTGTGTGAATTTAGTAATGAAAAAAATAAGAAGTACAGTTAATGAGATGAGGGCACCTAGTAAGTTTGTTAATAATTTTGGTACCCAGCCTTGTGGTTTTTCGCGTAGCCACTTTATAATCATCCCTGTTTGTGACAATGTAAAAGGAATAAATACTCCGACAGCATATAGCGGAATTAATTGTTCGGTTTTACCTTGAAAGGCCATAATTAAAAATATAGAACCGATGCCTAGTGTAATAATTCCATTTGAATAGCCTAATCGATCTCCACGCATTAAATACATACGCGGCATATATTTATCTGATGCTAAATTAAATGCTAAAAGTGGAAATGCTGAAAACCCTGTGTTGGCAGCTAGCACTAAAATAAGAGCAGTTGTTCCTTGAATAAAGTAATACACAAAATTTCTTCCAAATATATTTGAAGCAATTTGAGACACGACAGTTTCATTATGTTTAGGTGCGATTCCATACCAATATGCTAAAAACGTGATACCAGTAAATAAAACCGCAAGAATCATGCCCATGATAACTAATGTTTTTGCTGCATTTTTTGCAGCAGGTTCTTTAAAGTTTGGAATCGCATTGGAAATGGCCTCTACTCCTGTTAAAGCGGAACAGCCAGATGAAAATGCCTTCAACAAAAGGAAGAGTGTAATTCCAGGCACGACAGTTCCCATCGGTGCATGTAAATTGGCGGGAGCTTGTCCAGAAGAAATCTTAAAAATACCTACAATTATTAAAATAACAAGTGCTAATACAAAGAGATAGACCGGATACGCCAATATCGAAGCGGATTCAGTTACGCCTCGCAGGTTTAAAATTGTAATGAACATTACAAGGATGACTGCGATAGGAACAGTATAGGTATGCAGCGCTGGAAATGCTGATGTAATAGCATCGGTTCCAGCAGAAACACTTACGGCTACAGTAAGGATGTAATCAACAAGTAGGGATCCTCCTGCAATGAGCCCGGCATTTGTGCCTAAATTTTCTTTTGAAACAACATAAGCACCACCTCCGTGTGGATAAGAAAAAATGATTTGCCTATACGATAAAATGAGTGCTGTCAATAAAATAAGAACTCCTATTGCGATGGGGATGGAATACCAAAAAGCAATTGCCCCAAATGCCGCCAGTACAATTAAAATTTGTTCTGTTCCATAAGCAACAGAAGAAAGGGCGTCAGAAGACAGAATAGCGAGTGCTTTTAGTTTGTTTAATTTTTGTTCCCCTAATGCTGTTGATTTAAGTGGTCTACCGATTAGAACACGTTTGAAGGCTGAAAACATAATGACACCACCAATACATAAAATTTTGCAGATGAAGCGTATTGTTAGAAATATCTACATTCCTACCTAGTAGTATTAGCGTTTTTTCACTGAATCTTTCTGAAAAGAAGAAGGTAATAACTGGAGTGAATGGTCTTAGGGAGAGAAAGGGTAGGTTTCTTTTTTATCTAATCTAATATTGTGATTGAATTGTTATTTTCAATAAGAGATATAAGTAAAGAGAAAGTTTAAGTGAAATTTGCTTAGACTTTTTTATTTAAGAAAGAAAGTGCATGGGTTTACAATACATAATTAGTTATTATAAGAAATCTTACCTTCTATGCATTGAATGTTGAAAAACATGCTTAAGCATTAAGATGTAAATTTTAAATAAGAGAAGCAGGTTGTTATGAGATAAATAATTATGTGTATGATGAGCATTTTCGCGTTTATTATTTAGTAATTTTTTGTGGATAGTGAGTTGGTGTTTAAAAAGGGATTTTGAGAAATTCTGAAATGCATATAGAGCGTAAATAACGTATGCAATTTAGCCCATTTTCATTCACCTCTTGCACATTTTGTTCATACAATATCTTGACTAAATAAACACCCAACTTACACATATACAGCTCTGGCTTAAGCAAGGAGGGTTATACCAGTTGAAGGAAAAAGCATATCAATCTAAACCTTTATTGACAAAGAGAGAGAGAGAAGTGTTTGAATTATTGGTTCAAGATAAAACGACGAAAGAAATTGCAGGTGAACTTTTTATTAGTGAGAAGACCGTACGTAACCATATATCAAATGCAATGCAAAAGCTAGGGGTTAAAGGACGTTCACAAGCGGTTGTTGAGCTTCTTCGTATGGGAGAACTCGAATTATAAACAGATGAAGTCGACTTTTTTATAAAAGGTCGGCTATTTTTCTGTCTTGCAAATTATGAAAAAAAGGAGCAAAATAAAAAAAGTCCCTGGTCTATACAGGTACATATTTAAAAATCGACTAAAAAGGATGCTTTAGTTTATAAGATCTAAAGTATGTAAGATATATTCGTATGCAAAAATAAGATGATGAATGAGAAAATGGGTGATTATGTTGAATAGAGCAATTGGTGTTATTGATTCGGGAGTAGGAGGATTAACAGTAGCGAAAGAGTTAATTCGTCAGCTACCAAAAGAGCGTATTATATATTTAGGAGATACAGCACGTTGTCCTTATGGTCCACGTTCTCGCGAGGAAGTGCGTCAATTTACATGGGAAATGACAGAGCATTTATTGGCACTTGATATTAAGATGTTAGTCATTGCTTGTAATACGGCAACTGCGGTTGTACTAGAAGAGATGCAAAAGCAATTACCAATCCCGGTAGTGGGTGTAATTCATCCAGGTTCGCGTACAGCCTTGAAAGTGACGAATACGTACCATGTTGGTATTATTGGAACAATTGGAACGGTAAAAAGTGGTGCGTATGAAGAGGCGCTAAAATCTATTAATAATCGTGTTATGGTAGAGAGTTTAGCGTGTCCGCCGTTTGTTGAACTTGTAGAAAGTGGAACCTTTGAGAGTGAGATGGCGTATGAGGTTGTTAGAGAAACGTTGCAGCCATTGAAAAATACTGAAATCGATACGCTGATTTTAGGGTGTACACATTATCCGATTTTAGGTCCAGTTATTAAGCAGGTAATGGGGGATAAGGTGCAGTTAATTAGTTCTGGAGATGAAACGGCTCGTGAAGTAAGCACAATCTTATACCATAGTAAGATGTTAAATGAAGGAGAAGAGCAAAGCGATCATCTTTTCTTAACAACAGGGAAAATTGATTTATTCAAAGAAATTGCATCTAAATGGTTTGGACAACCGATTGAAAATGTAAAACATATTAATCTGGAAACAACATAACAGTATAGACTCTTATATATATTCATTTTGATTATCTGACATATAAGTCACGGTTGTGAAAATAAAAAGGATTGTTTGCTTGTTTTCTCCTTTGGGTTTTACATGGCATGGGACTAAAAAAGTACTGACCGCTTTTATGCAAGGAGGGGCATTCTCTTCCGCCTAAAAGGAAGGGGTTTATATCGGTTTTTCAATCTGTGTGTTTATAGAAAACTCCTAAGAAATTAGGAGTTTTTTTATTTTGTAAATTGTAAGATAAGTTGTCATTGCTTGTTCTAAAATGATAAAAAGCTCGTATACATATAGTACAAACTTAGATTTTAGGGGGAAATGGTATGCCTAAATCCACTTTTAAATGGCTTGTTTGTACGGCAGTAAGCGCAGCTTTACTAACGGGGTGCGGTTTGTTGAATAAGGAGAAAGAAGCAGAACAAATTGATCCGCCGAAAAAAGTTTCGTATACAGAAGGTGAGAAGAAAGACACTGCCAAGAAAGGTAAGCAAGAGCAAACGACACAAAGGGAATTATATCTTGTTGATAAAAATGGTTATGTGGTGCCACAAACGTTGGCATTGCCTACTCCGAAACAAAATGAAGTTGTGAAACAAACATTAGAATACTTAGTGAAGGATGGTCCAGTAGAGAACTTACTACCAAATGGGTTTAAGGCAGTTCTTCCAGCAGGTACAACAATGACTATGGATTTGAAAAAGGATGGTACGGCAGTCATTGATTTTTCAAAAGAAATGAAGAGTTATAAAAAAGAAGAAGAACGCCAAATTATTGAGTCAGTTGCTTGGACATTAACGCAATTTAAAGAGATTAAACAAGTGAAGTTTCAAATAAATGGTGAAAAATTAGCGAAGATGCCAGTTGCTGGCACACCAATTGGTGAAGGTGTGAGCCGTGCGGACGGTATTAACTTTGATGATGAGCAAGTGGCGGATGTCACGAATACGAAGCCAGTGACACTTTATTTCTTAGCACAAAATAATAAAACACAGTATTATGTGCCAGTGACACGACGCGTAGCAGAAGGAAAGGAACATGAAGTAGCAACGGTTGTCAATGAGCTTGTTAAAGGGCCATCGGGTTCAGCTTTACTTAGTGATTTTAATCCTGGTGTGAAGCTTGTTAGTGAACCGAAAATACAAGATGGAAAAGTTACATTGAATTTCAATGAAAATATATATCTAGATAAAGAGAAAAGTAAGATTTCAAATTATGTATTGCAATCACTCGTTCTATCTTTAACAGAAAAGAAAGATGTGAAAAATGTTTCTGTTGAAGTAAATGGAAAAGCAAATCTTGTTACTGAGAAAGGTGAGAAACTAATAAAACCTGTTGATCGTCCGCAAAACGTAAATACAGGTAGTTTTTAATCGTAAATAATTTGATATACTTATGTAAGAAAGGGGAATTTCTTTTTGAGTTCCTCTTCTTATTGTTATACATATAAGCAATTGAAAATGGGCTATACTAACAGGTAGCAGTTACTAGGGGGTTATTTTATGCGAGTAGATGGTAGACAAGCGGCAGAACTGCGTCATATACGTCTTCATACAAATTATTTAAAACATCCAGAAGGTTCTGTTCTGATTGAAGTGGGAGATACGAAGGTTATTTGTTCGGCAACAATTGAAGAACGTGTGCCGCCATTTATGAGAGGCGAAGGGAAAGGCTGGGTAACAGCAGAATACGCGATGATTCCACGCGCGACAGAACAGCGTACAATTCGTGAGTCCAGTAAAGGGAAAGTAACTGGTCGCACAATGGAAATTCAACGTTTAATTGGACGAGCATTACGTGCGGTTGTTGATTTGGAAGCGCTTGGGGAAAGAACGGTTTGGATTGACTGTGATGTGATTCAAGCAGATGGCGGAACAAGAACTGCGTCGATTACAGGTGCTTATGTCGCAATGATATTAGCATTTGAAAAGTTATTACAAGCAGAAAAAGTATCTAAAATTCCGGTGAAAGATTATTTAGCTGCAACGTCTGTTGGAATTGTTGAAGGTCAAGGTGTAGTATTAGATTTAAACTATGCTGAAGATTCTAAAGCTGATGTTGATATGAACGTCATTATGACAGGAAAAGGCCAGTTTGTTGAAGTGCAAGGAACTGGAGAAGAAGCGACATTTAGCCGTGCGGAGTTAAATGAATTACTCGATGCAGCTGAACAGGGAATTCTACAACTCGTTGAAAAGCAAAAAGAAGCATTAGGCGATATCGTATCTCACATAGAGTAGAGGTGAAAATATGAAACAAGTTGTTGTTGCAACGAAAAACGTGGGGAAAGTGCGTGAATTTGCAGAGCTATTCGAGAGATTCGATTTAGAAGTAAAATCTCTTCATGACTTCCCCCATATTGAAGAAGTCGAGGAGACTGGTGAAACGTTTGAAGAAAATGCAATTTTGAAAGCGGACAGTTTATGTAAACAGTTAAATTCAATCGTTATTGCAGATGATTCTGGTTTAATTGTTGATGCGTTGAATGGAAATCCTGGTGTGCGCTCTGCTCGCTACGCTGGTGAACAAAAAGATGATCAGGCGAATATTGATAAAGTTTTAAAAGAATTGGATGGCGTTTCGATGGAAAAGCGTTCAGCGCGTTTTTATTGTGCGTTAGCGGTTGCTTTTCCAGAAAATGATAAAGAACCAGTTATTGTAAATGGCACGTGTGAAGGGAAGATTTTAGAACAGCCTCGTGGTGCAAATGGTTTCGGATATGATCCAATCTTTTATGTAGAAGAATATAAACGAGCAATGGCTGAGCTAACTTCAGACGAGAAAAATGAAATTAGTCACCGCGGTCGTGCTCTTCGTAAGTTAGAAGAGAAAATTCCAGCGTGGTTTTTAGACGAAGAATAAGGGAGAGAGACCGATGAGGGCTTTAATTGTAAGCGATAGTCACGGTTCTACGAAAGAATTACAGCAATTAAAGGATACATATGAGGGAAATGTAGATGTTATGATTCATTGCGGTGATTCAGAGTTAACACCAGAGCATCCAGATTTACAAGGGTTCCAAGTAGTAAAAGGAAATTGCGATTTCTATAATGGTTTTGACGAAGAAATCATTACTGATGTAGAAGGGATACGTTTTTTTGCTACGCATGGTCATCGGTACAATGTTAAAATGAGTTTGCAAACACTTTTATATCGTGCAAAAGAAGTGGAAGCGAACATTGTTTGTTTTGGACATTCTCATATGTTGGGAGCAGAATTTATTGATGATATTTTATTCATCAATCCTGGAAGCATTTTATTGCCGCGTTCCCGAAAAGAAAAAACATTTACTTTGTTAGAAATCAATGAAAATGACATTGAAATTCGATTTGAAACATTAGGTGGAAAAGTTGTCGTACATAAAACTTTTCAAAGAGGATAAGAAAAATTATCCTCTTTGAAAAAAGTGTTGACTTTATCCTCGTGTGCAAATATAATAAAACTTGTCGATAAGACATCAGCAAAAAATAAAAACAACATATGCGGGTGTAGTTTAGTGGTAAAACAAGAGCCTTCCAAGCTCTGGTCGAGAGTTCGATTCTCTTCACCCGCTCCATGTCCCAGTAGCTCAGCAGGATAGAGCAACGGCCTTCAAGAATAGGAGCCTTTATAGGGAAACAAGAACCTATAGAGTGGACGACACTATATCGGTGAAGCCTTAACAGTACGGCTGATGGTAATACCGAGGAAACTTACGATCTTCCTAAGAAGATTAAGGAGCTTTGAATGATTAAGTGAATCTTAATGGTAAGGGCTCTGAAGTATGATGAAAATCATCGTGAGGTTCCGTAGAGACTACACGTGTCGCACCTGAAATGGTGAAGATATAGTCCAGACTACAAACAGTAAATGCTGGTAGCGAAAGCTATAGTGGTAAGCTAAGCCGTCGGTCGGGAGTTCGAATCTCTCCTGGGACGCTAAAAAAACCTTGTTATCTTTTGATAACAAGGTTTTTTGTTTGTTTTTAAATTAGTTATTAATAAATTTCTCAAACACGAACCCATAATCTTTCACGTTATATTGCTTCTTCGTATCGACAAGCCAATTAAACGCAATTTGATTCATTTCTTTAAATTGCTCTGCTAAATTAACTTGTGCATTCGTAATACGGCTAAATGTGTTAGAAGCCATATCTAAACTTTTGTGAGCGTATTGTAATGTAATATCATTTTCATAGGAAATTTCCTCAATTTTGAGAAGGGCTTTATACAGGTCTTTTAATTCTTCAATATGTTTTTTATGAACATCAATGGAGTAATATTCATCACCCATATGGAACTTAATTTCTACATCTAAATCGATTGTGCCAGCGGTTTCTAGCGCTACATTTCTAATTTGATATTTACTGTAGCTAAAGCGACGTAATGTGCGTTTTTTACTCGCTGCACTCGTGCCATCTAAGTGAATTAAACCTTTGTTTGTAAAGCAATATTCATCTGATTTTGATTTAATGAGAAAATAAATTTTTTCCCCATCTTCATGCATAACATAATCATCGGCATCGACTTTATCATAATCTTTCGGTGTGATTACAGAACCTACATCGCTTAGTCCAAGAACATCAGCAGCTACTTTTTTGAACATATATTTCATCCCCTTTTTGTGTTCTGAATTGTACGAAAATATATTATCATTTTTTGTGCAAAATTTATATGTTTTAAATGAAAATTTTGAAGGAGGGATTGGGAGTGAGTTGCCGAATTTAGTTTAGTGAATAAGTGTAAAGATGTTGGGTGGATATTTACTGTGTATACTGGCCTCAAACAGGTTTGTACTATTACTTTAATCCGAAATCATTTAGTAAATCAATTAGCTTACGAATAGACCCTCCGAAAAATCAGCAAGAAAAGAACATTAAATTGGCAAACGAGTATAGAGAAATTCAGTAAAAACCACTTCCAATTATGTTGGGTGGTTTTTCTTTTATTATTTTAACAGAGAATCCCCCGTCTCAAGCTCGTTTAGAGGTAGGTGGGGGGAGTTCAATTTGGAATCTTACAATTCTGTAAGGTAAGTGTAAGGAAGTTCGATGGTAACAAATGGCCAGTTCTTTATAATGGAGGTAACAAAGATGAAACGAGGAGGAAGAAAAAATGAAAGGATTAGTTGTAACTGCTTTAACAGTAGCTTTTGGATTTGTGGCGTATGAGAAATTAATAGATGTCATTGATGTTGTGAAGCATTTAGTAGCATAGAGAGAATTGTTATGAGCGGGAAAGGGAATGGGTAGATGAATGGAATGGTTATTCGGAATTATAGGTGTCTGTAGTGTTATACTATTGTTATTTGTCCCAAGTGGAATACTAAGTCCCACTACAAGTTTATTTTTTATGTGTTTACTTGCCTGCATTATGCTTATTATCATGTTTCTGATGAAACAAAGTAAGCCAATCTTCTTTTTTAGCATGATTGTTGTTACAATTATTGTTCTCCAAATTATTACTCTTTTCGTATATCCTACAATTATAAAAGCTTTCCATTGATTAGAAAATCCTCTGCGTTATTTGCTGAGGTTTTTTGCTGTGTATAAAGAGGGTCTTCTGATGTAACTTTTTCATTTTAATTATAAAAGTTAAATATTTTCATATTTCAAATAAATGTATTTGGAATGTTGTTTTCTTAACAGTCATTTGTTATATTTACTTTGAAGAGATTTAAAATCTAAAAAAAGAGGCGGACGTATGGATAAAAAGGAAAATACGGTCGTATTGTTTCCACAGTTGTCGGATCGTTATATTGATCAAGGGTTTTTGGCGCTGCGGGAGCGAAAGTTCGAAGATGCATTGCGCTGTTTTGAAATATTGCGTCAGTATAATGGAGAAACAGAACAAACAGAATTAGCTTCAGTTATTTGTTTATTAGAATTAAAGCGAATGGACGAATCGAAAGAACGATGTGAGGAATTGCTTGAAACAGGGACAGTCTTGTTTGGGGATATTCTTGAAACATACGTTACAATTTTAGTTCAAACAAATGATTATGTAGGTGTAATTGAAACTGTTGAAGAGGTTTTGCAGAGAAAAGAATTGACCGTAGAGCAAAGAGAAAAATTAGCACAACTTGCTCAATTTGCCGAGAGTATGCTAAGTGGTGAGGATGTAACACCGATAGAACCAGATTTTGATTTAGAAGAATTTTCGGAGAATCTATTTGTGGAAAGTTTTGGGCAACAATTGCAGGTAATTAATGCTTTGTTACTTAAAAACCTTGAAAAAGCTTTGCCCGCTTTACAGAAATTTCTTATTGATGACACGCGACATCCGTATTTAAAAACTTCCATTATATACAAAATGGTAGAAAAGCGTATAGAAGAAGAAATAGAAGTAGAGAAATTTGGCGAAAGAATAATGATTATCCCAGCTCATTTGGGTCATAATGATGAGTATTCGAAAAAAGTTATACATATATTATCTAATCGATTTGAAAATGATCATCCTGATATATTTGAGGCAATTATTACATATTGGAGAGAAATGCAAACGAGTATTTTCCCGTTCCCGTTATTAATGGATAAGCATGAAGTATGGGCTGCGGTTTTAGAGAGAATTGGAAGAAAACGTTTTGGATTGATAATTGATGAAGAGGAACTGATGGAAGCGTATAATATTACGGTTGAAGAGTTTCATGTTGCTTATCAATGGTTTTTACGTGTGGAAAGAGAAGGGCATTTACCAGTATAATTATGAAAAAGAATCGTTCAGTTATTGAAACGAGAATATTCTATGTTATAATGTAAGGGTTGCAAAAGGCTGAATTATGCCTGTTTGTAAGAGGAGAGAAGTATAATTCTCTTACTTAATATGTTTCATATTATTCTCGAACAAAATATACCGTGTTTGTCTTATAGACAAATAATAGATTGGGAATCGCATGTTCTAAAGCTTATTGCTAGAAGGTTAAAAAACCTGAATCAATGGGCTTTCACGCTTTTATTATTTCTAAAAAAGAAATAATGGAAACTCAATCTGTAGAGGTATGTGCATACATTATTATAGTTGGAGGGAAAGAATAAATGGCTGTAAAATGGGAAAAATTAGAAGGTAACGTTGGCGTTTTAACAATCGAAGTTGATGCTAAAGAAGTAAACAACTCTATCGACGCTGCGTTCAAAAAAGTAGTAAAAACAATTAACGTACCTGGTTTCCGTAAAGGGAAAATGCCTCGTCCGTTATTCGAACAACGCTTTGGTGTTGAATCTTTATACCAAGATGCTTTAGATATTATCTTACCAAAAGCATACGGTGAAGCAATCGATGAAACTGGTATCTTCCCAGTTGCTCATCCTGAAATCGACATCGAGAAATTCGAGAAAAACGAAAACTTAATCTTCACTGCAAAAGTTACTGTAAAGCCTGAAGTTAAATTAGGTGAATACAAAGGACTAGCAGTAGAAAAAGTTGAAACAACTGTAACTGACGAAGATGTAGAGAATGAATTAAAATCTTTACAAGAGCGTCAAGCTGAACTTGTTGTTAAAGAAGATGGTACTGCTGAAAACGGCGATACAGCTGTAATCGATTTTGAAGGTTTTGTTGATGGCGAAGCATTCGAAGGCGGAAAAGGCGAGAACTACTCTCTAGCAATCGGTTCTGGTACATTCATCCCAGGTTTTGAAGAGCAATTAATCGGCTTAAAAGCTGGCGAATCAAAAGACGTTGAAGTATCATTCCCAGAAGAGTACCATGCAGAAGAACTTGCTGGTAAACCAGCAACATTTAAAGTAACAGTTCATGAAATTAAAGCAAAAGAACTTCCTAAGTTAAACGATGAGTTCGCTAAAGATGCAGACGAAGAAGTCGCAACTCTTGATGAGTTAAAAGCAAAACTTCGTACAAACTTAGAAGAAGGCAAAAAGCACGAAGCTGAGCACAAAGTTCGTGACGAAGTAGTAGAAAAAGCTGCTGCTAACGCTGAAATCGAAATTCCAGAAGCTATGATCGAAACTGAGTTAGATCGTATGGTTCGTGAGTTCGAACAACGCTTAAGCCAACAAGGTATGAACCTTGAGCTTTACTACCAATTTACAGGTACTGACGCTGACAAATTAAAAGAACAAATGAAAGAAGATGCACAAAAACGTGTAAGAATCAATCTTGTTCTTGAAGCAATCATTGAAGCTGAAAACATCGAAGTTACTGAAGAAGAAGTAACTGCAGAAGTTGAAAAAATGGCTGCAATGTACAATATGCCAGTTGACGCTATCACACAAGCTCTTGGAAGCTTAGATGCTTTATCTGAAGACCTTAAAGTTCGTAAAGCTGTAGACTTCTTAGTAGACAACAGCAAAGCTGCATAATAAAATAACAAGGCGCGATTTTAATCGTGCCTTGTTTTATAAATATAGATATAAATATATTTATAAAACTTTTCGATGAAGAAGGAAAAGGACCTTCTAAAGTCGAATATACATATTTCAAAAGTTTTAAAAATTTTTTATTTGTACATAACTAGTCATATTATTTGTATTTCTCGCCACGTAGTGACATAATATGTATTTACATACGATACATTTATCGTGTACATACGAAGGCAAGAGATTAGCACTTTGTAAGGGGTGTGAAAATATGTTTAAATTTAATGATGAAAAAGGGCAATTAAAATGTTCTTTCTGTGGTAAAACACAAACGCAAGTCCGAAAGCTTGTTGCTGGTCCAGGTGTTTATATTTGTGATGAGTGTATTGAGCTTTGTACAGAGATTGTGCAAGAGGAGCTTGCAAAAGACGAAGAAGTAGAATTCAAAGATGTACCGAAACCGGTAGAAATTCGTGAAATCTTAGATGAGTATGTCATCGGGCAAGATAATGCGAAAAAAGCACTAGCAGTTGCGGTATATAATCATTACAAACGCATCAATTCTAACAGCAAAATTGATGATGTAGAATTGGCGAAAAGTAATATCGCGCTTATTGGGCCAACAGGTAGTGGTAAAACATTGCTAGCTCAAACGTTAGCACGTATTTTAAATGTTCCATTTGCAATCGCAGACGCAACATCTTTAACAGAAGCTGGATATGTAGGTGAAGATGTAGAAAACATTTTACTAAAACTTATCCAAGCAGCTGATTATGATGTAGAGAAAGCGGAAAAAGGAATCATTTATATTGATGAGATTGATAAAGTGGCGCGTAAGTCAGAAAATCCATCAATTACACGTGATGTATCTGGTGAAGGTGTACAGCAGGCCCTTCTGAAAATTTTAGAAGGTACTGTAGCAAGCGTTCCGCCTCAAGGTGGTCGTAAACATCCGCATCAAGAGTTTATTCAAATTGATACAACAAACATCCTATTCATTTGTGGTGGTGCGTTTGATGGCATTGAGCCAATTATTAAACGCCGCCTTGGTGAAAAAGTAATTGGATTTGGTTCAGAGAAGAAAAATGCTGATGTAAATGAAAAGCATGTTTTATCTCACGTATTACCAGAAGACCTTTTACGATTTGGTTTAATTCCAGAATTTATTGGTCGTCTTCCAGTTATTGCGAACCTAGAGCCACTTGATGAAGGTGCTCTTGTTGATATTTTAACAAAACCGAAAAATGCACTTGTGAAACAGTTCCAAAAATTGTTGGAGCTTGACGATGTTGAACTTGAATTTGAAGAAGGAGCACTGATTGAAATTGCTAAAAAAGCAATTGAACGTAAAACCGGTGCTCGTGGACTTCGCTCTATTATTGAAGGCTTAATGCTAGATGTAATGTTCGAACTTCCATCTCGTAAAGATATCGAGAAGTGTATTCTTTCAAAAGAAACAGTAGCGGACAATGCACCACCAAAATTGGTGCTACAAGACGGTACTGTGCTTGATACAAAAACATCTGCATAGTGTAAGTGAGAAACAGCAATTTTTATAATTGCTGTTTCTTATTATGTTTAGCACTTTTCCTCCCAGGAAATACTAAATGGTAAAACATAGCGGGAGGAAATGAATCATGAGCTGGACAAACATATTTTTACTTGTTCAACTTGTTTTTGGTGTAATTGTCGGATTGTATTTCTGGCATTTGCTCAAAAACCAGCGAACACAAAAAGTTTCAATTGATCGAGAATCGAAAAAAGAATTAGAACAACTTCGCAAAATGCGCGAAATCTCTTTAACAGAACCGCTTGCTGAAAAGGTACGCCCTACATCTTTTTTAGATATTGTTGGGCAAGAGGACGGAATTAAATCATTAAAAGCGGCGCTTTGTGGACCGAATCCGCAGCATGTCATTATATATGGTCCTCCTGGAGTAGGAAAAACGGCAGCAGCACGTCTTGTGTTAGAAGAAGCGAAGAAAAATCAAAAATCCCCATTTCGTATGAACGCAACATTTATTGAGTTGGATGCAACAACGGCTCGCTTTGATGAGCGCGGTATTGCGGATCCGTTAATTGGCTCAGTGCATGATCCGATTTATCAAGGTGCAGGTGCAATGGGACAGGCAGGGATTCCACAGCCGAAAAAAGGTGCTGTAACAGATGCACATGGTGGCATTTTATTTATTGATGAAATTGGTGAATTGCATCCAATCCAGATGAATAAAATGTTAAAAGTATTAGAAGATCGTAAAGTATTTCTGGAAAGTGCATACTATAGCGAAGAAAATTCAATGATTCCAACATACATACATGATATTTTTCAAAAAGGCTTACCAGCAGATTTTCGCCTAGTTGGAGCGACAACCCGTTCTCCAGATGAAATTCCTCCGGCTATTCGCTCTCGTTGTTTAGAAGTTTTTTTCCGTGAACTCGATACGGAAGAAATTCAAAAAGTAGCGAAGAATGCAGCAGAAAAAGTAAAGATGAAAATCGGGGAACAAGGTATTGAATTAATTGGGATGTATGCAAGGAATGGAAGAGAAGCCATTAATCTTGTACAAATTTCTGCAGGAATGGCAATTAATGAGGAACGCTCATTTATTAAAGATGAGGATATTGAATGGGTCGTTCATTCTAGTCAGCTTACTCCAAAGTATGAAAAGCGTATTTATCCAATTCCAAAGATTGGCCTTGTGAATGGACTTGCAGTATATGGCCCGAATACAGGAGCGCTATTAGAAATTGAAGTAACAGCAATACCAGCTACGGAAAAAGGTACGATTAATGTTACAGGGATTGTGGAAGAAGAGAGCATTGGTAGTCAAACGAAATCAATCCGACGTAAAAGTATGGCGAAAGGTTCGGTTGATAATGTGTTAACCGTACTTCGTTCTCTCGATTTATTGCCAGAAGGATATGATGTACATATTAATTTCCCTGGTGGTATTCCAATTGATGGGCCTTCAGCGGGAATTGCAATGGCAACAGGAGTATACTCTGCTCTCCATCAAGTTTATGTGAATAATGAAATCGCAATGACAGGAGAAATAAGTATTCATGGTGAAGTAAAGCCGGTAGGTGGCGTATATGCAAAAGTGAAAGCAGCAAAAAAGGCGGGAGCAAAAAAGGTAATTATTCCTGCTGAAAATATGCAACCATTTTTATATACGATAAAAGGTATTGAAATTATACCTGTTCGAAAATTGAAGGAAGTTTTTGAGTTAACGTTCGTACAGGAAAATTTGCATCGTGAAATGAATGTGCATCATCAGATTGATGAAGGTGACGTACAGTCCATGTAAGATGAAACCGAATAAGGTTCTAATAGGAAGCTTTATGTAAGAGGAACGTCAACTAGAATGTAATAATATTTGCCAGACTTCGTTTAAGTTTGTATGCTTAAGCGAGGTCGCTTTTTCTTTTGTGGAACAAAAAAGTAAGAAATTTGTAATTGTAAGGAATCTCTGCAATTGCATCAAGAGGTATTGTAATATAAAATGGTTGAACAGGAGTTTAATTTATTATGGAGGTGCTATGTCTAGTATGAATACGAACGAAAGAATTGTGCCCCTCCTACCATTAAGAGGCGTTCTCGTATATCCAACGATGGTTCTGCATCTTGATGTAGGACGTGATAAATCGATACAAGCACTAGAGCAGGCAGCAATGGATGAAAATATCATCTTTTTAGCAATGCAAAAAGAAATGAATATCGATGATCCGAAAGAAGACGACATATATAGTGTGGGTACAGTAGCGAAAGTAAAGCAGATGTTAAAACTGCCGAACGGCACGCTTCGTGTCCTTGTAGAAGGTTTACATAGAGCAGAAATAGTAGAGTTTATTGAAGAAGAAGATGTAGTAAAGGTTTCGATTCAAACAGTAACAGAAGAAGAAGAGGGCACTTTAGAGGAAAAAGCCCTTATGCGTACGTTGCTAGAACATTTCGAGCAATACATTAAAGTTTCGAAAAAAGTATCGAATGAAACATTTGCTACGGTAGTTGATGTAGAAGAACCTGGTCGCTTAGCTGATTTAATTTCTTCTCATTTACCGATTAAGACAAAACAAAAGCAAGAGATTTTAGAAATCTTATCTGTAAAAGAAAGATTACATACACTCATTTCTATCATTCAAGACGAACAAGAGCTACTGAGCTTAGAAAAAAAAATTGGTCAAAAAGTGAAACGTTCGATGGAACGGACGCAAAAAGAATATTTCTTGCGCGAACAAATGAAGGCGATTCAAACAGAACTTGGTGATAAAGAAGGTAAAGGCGGCGAAGTTGAAGGGCTTCGTGAAAAAATCGAAGAGGCAGGAATGCCAGAAGAAACGAAGAAGGCTGCTCTAAAAGAATTAGATCGTTATGAAAAGTTACCAGTAAGCTCTGCGGAGAGCGGTGTAATTCGCAATTATCTTGATTGGTTATTAGCGCTTCCGTGGACAGAAGCAACAGAAGATATGATTGATTTAGCACATTCTGAAACAATCTTAAATAGAGATCATTACGGTCTTGAGAAAGTGAAAGAACGTGTGCTAGAATATTTAGCTGTTCAAAAGCTAACAAATTCTTTAAAAGGACCGATCCTTTGTTTAGTTGGTCCTCCAGGTGTGGGGAAAACATCTTTAGCGCGTTCGATTGCAACATCGTTAAATCGTAATTTTGTTCGTGTTTCCCTTGGTGGTGTTCGTGACGAATCTGAAATTCGTGGTCACCGTCGTACATATGTTGGAGCAATGCCAGGTCGTATTATTCAAGGAATGAAAAAGGCCAAGACAATCAATCCAGTCTTTTTATTAGATGAGATTGATAAGATGTCTAATGATTTCCGGGGTGATCCATCGGCGGCGTTACTTGAAGTATTAGATCCAGAACAAAACCATAACTTTAGCGATCATTATATAGAGGAACCTTATGATTTATCAAAGGTAATGTTTGTTGCAACTGCAAACACACTTGCAAGCATTCCAGGTCCGCTTCTTGATCGTATGGAAATTATTTCAATTGCTGGTTACACAGAGATTGAAAAGGTGCATATTGCTCGTGAACATTTATTACCGAAACAATTAACAGAACATGGTTTGCGAAAAGGGAACCTCCAAGTGCGCGATGACGCGTTACTTGAAATTATTCGCTACTATACGCGTGAGGCTGGTGTTCGTACGTTAGAACGTCAAATTGCAAAGATTTGTCGTAAAGCAGCAAAAATCATTGTTACAGAAGAACGTAAACGTATTATTGTAACGGAAAAAAATATTACAGATCTACTTGGTAAACATATATTCCGTTATGGACAAGCTGAAACGACAGATCAAGTTGGAATGGCAACTGGTTTAGCGTATACAGCTGCTGGTGGTGACACGCTTGCAATTGAGGTGTCTGTATCACCAGGAAAAGGAAAATTAATTTTAACAGGGAAACTTGGGGATGTTATGAAAGAATCCGCACAAGCTGCATTTAGTTATATTCGCTCTCGTGCAGAAGAACTTCATATTGATCCAGATTTCCATGAAAAGAATGACATCCATATTCACGTTCCAGAAGGGGCAGTTCCAAAGGATGGTCCTTCAGCTGGTATTACAATGGCAACAGCGCTTATTTCTGCGCTAACGGGTGTACCTGTAAGTAAAGAAGTTGGTATGACAGGTGAAATTACGCTTCGTGGTCGTGTATTACCAATCGGTGGATTGAAAGAAAAAACATTAAGTGCTCATCGTGCAGGCTTAACAAAAATTATTTTGCCAGCCGAAAATGAAAAAGATTTAGATGATATTCCAGAGAGCGTAAAAGAAAATCTTACGTTTGTGCCTGTATCTCATTTGGATGAAGTATTGGAGCATGCATTAGTAGGAGTGAAACAATGAAAGTAACAAAAGCAGATATTGTCATTAGTGCTGTTAAACCAGAACAATATCCAGATGGTGACTTACCAGAAATTGCATTAGCAGGTCGTTCTAATGTTGGGAAGTCTTCCTTTATTAATAAAATTTTAAACCGTAAAAAGTTAGTACGTATTTCTTCTAAACCAGGAAAAACGCAAACATTGAACTTTTTCTTAATTAATGAAATGATGCACTTTGTCGATGTTCCAGGTTACGGATATGCGAAAGTATCAAAAACAGAGCGAGCGGCATGGGGAAAAATGATTGAAACTTACTTTACAACGCGTGAGCAATTAGATGCGGCTGTATTAGTAGTTGATTTACGTCATTCACCAACAAACGATGATGTAATGATGTACGATTTCTTAAAGCATTATGAAATTCCAACGATTATCATTGCAACGAAAGCTGATAAAATTCCGAAAGGGAAATGGCAAAAGCATTTGAAGGTTGTAAAGGAAACACTTGATGTTGAGGCTGGTGATGAGGTTGTTCTATTTTCATCAGAAACAGGGCTTGGAAAAGAAGAAGCTTGGAAAGCCATTCATAAGTTTACAAAAACAAAAAACGTGTGACGATCCATCACACGTTTTTTTTGTTTACTTATAATACGTTTAATGTAACTTCAATATTCCCTCTAGTCGCTTTTGAATATGGACATACGCCATGTGCAGCTTCAACAAGCTTTTGTGCTTCATCATGAGAAACGCCAGCTACACGTACATCAAGTACAGCGGATAATCCAAAACCACCATCTGTATCTTTTCCAATTGAAATGTGGGCTGTCACTTCTGTACTTTCTACTTTTACACGTTTTGTACGAATTACAAGTTGCAGAGCGCTATCAAAGCATGCGGCGTAACCAGCTGCAAATAATTGTTCTGGGTTCGTTGCTTCGCCGCCCATACCGCCTAATGCTTTTGGCATTTTCACATCAAGATTTAGAATACCGTCTTCTGAAACAACTTTCCCGTTTCTTCCACCTGTTGCAGTTACAGTTGCTGTATATAATTTTTCCATGGTTATTCCCCTTTTCTATCATTGATTGTTTTCATGGTTTCAATTAATTTACTTAATTGAATTAATAATGATCGATATTCTTGTTCTGTAATTCCTAAATTGGTAGCCATAGTTTCTGGCAATGAACATACTTTTTCTTTTAAAGCGTTTCCTTGTTTGGTTAGTTCAATGCACACCTTGCGTTCATCTTCCTTAGAGCGAACACGTTTAATTAATTCTAATGTTTCCATGCGTTTTAACATAGGTGTTAATGTACCAGAATCTAAAAGTAGACGTTCGCCAATTTCTTTTACAGTTAATCCATCTTGCTCCCAAAGTACTAATAATGTAATGTACTGTGGATACGTAATACCCATTTCTTCTAAATAAGGTCGATAAAAGCGTGTTACTTCTCTAGAACAGGCATAAATCGAAAAGCAAAGTTGATTATCAAGATGTAAAGGATTCTCGTTCATAAGCATCCTCCTTTTTAAATTGTGCACAATTTAATTTTGTAAAATCAATATAACGAAAAAGAAATGAGTTGTCAAACACATTGCAACGAAAAAATGTTGAGTAATGTTTCACATGAAAGAAGTTGTTACATTTTGGAACAATCATACATATTTTTCTGTATGATGAAAGAAGATAAAAAAGATAGCCTTCCAATTCTTATGGAATAGTTTCCATCACTTGATTCTGACAGTTTTTTTTGGTAACGTACAAATAGAGTTATTATTTTATAATGATTATAAAGTAAGGTGTTTATGCAGATGAGTAACGGATTTCCTGCTCGGTGCGTGAATCAGAAAAAATAATTTATCGATGTTCACACGATTGTCAGATTCATAACAGGAAAGTTGTATTATGATAGTAGATAAGGTGATAAAACGGTTGAAGGGGGACATGCTGCGTGCATATTCTTGTTGTTGGTGTAAATTATCGAACAGCCCCTGTAGAATTTCGTGAGAAACTCACATTTCAGGCAGCAGAGTTAGAGCAGGCAATGACAACATTACAAAATCAAAAGAGCGTGTTAGAAAATGTCATTGTATCAACTTGTAACCGCACAGAAATCTATGCTGTTGTCGATCAATTACACACGGGACGATATTACATTAAGAAATTTTTAGCTGATTGGTTTCAGCTTGAGATAGAAGAGATTTCGCCATATTTGTCTATTTTTGAACAAGATGGTGCGATTGAACATTTATTCCGCGTAACGTGCGGATTAGATTCTATGGTAGTCGGTGAAACACAAATTCTAGGTCAAATGCGAAATAGTTTCTTAGAGGCGCAAGAAGTGAAAGCGACAGGAACAGTTTTTAATGAATTGTTTAAACAAGTCATTACGTTAGCAAAGCGTGCGCATTCAGAAACAACAATTGGTGAAAGTGCAATGTCTGTTAGTTATGCCGCTGTTGAACTTGGAAAGAAAATTTTCGGTGATTTAACAGATTGTCACGTTTTAATACTTGGCGCTGGAAAAATGGGTGAACTTGCATTGCAAAACTTGTACGGAAGCGGAGCGCGTAAAGTAACTGTTATGAACCGTACGTTTACGAAAGCGGAAACAATAGCTGAGAAATATATGGGGCATGCGAAACCGTTAAGTGAATTGCAATGTGCGCTTTTAGAAGCGGATATTTTAATTAGTTCAACGGGTGCTTCAGATTACGTGATTACGAAAGAAATGATGACAAGAGTAGAGCGGATGCGCTGTGGTCGGCCGCTATTTATGGTAGATATTGCAGTGCCGCGTGATATTGATCCAGCAATTGATGAGCTAGAGGGTTCTTTCTTGTATGATATTGATGATCTGCAAGGCGTAGTAGAAGCAAATCGTGCGGAGCGTTTGAAAGAAGCAGAAAAGATTCAGCTTATGATTGAAGAGGAAATTGTTGTATTTAAAGCTTGGTTAAATACACTTGGAGTCGTTCCGTTAATTTCAGCTCTTCGTGATAAAGCATTGGCAATTCAAAGTGATACGATGCAAAGTCTTGAGCGGAAAATTCCAACGCTTAGTGATCGTGAGAGAAAAGTGATTAGTAAGCATACGAAAAGTATTATCAATCAACTGCTAAAAGATCCAATTTTAGTAGCAAAAGAGTTAGCGGCTGAAGAGGGAGCTACGGAAAAGCTTGCTTTATTCGCGAAAATTTTTGATTTAGAAGTGCAAGAAGAGGAAGCAAAACAAACGGAAGAACGAGAACATGAACGAGCGTGGACATCATCCGTTCCATCTTTATAACTGGAAGGATGATCGGATGGACTTTTTAAATAATAGTATTATTTATCATATCGCAATTATTTTATATGCTTGTAGCATTAGTTTATATTTTATAGATTATTTCCAAAGTAACCGAAAGGCGAATCGAATTGCTTTTTGGTTACTTGCAATTGTATGGATACTGCAGTCTATTTTTATGTTACTTCGGGCTACGGAATCAGAGACAAATCCAATTTTAACGTTATTGTCAGGGATTTATTTTTATGTGTGGCTATTAATTACGATGTCACTCGTAATCAATCGATTTATGCGCATTGACTTTTTAGTCTTTTTTACAAATGTCATTGCATTTGGCGTAAGCGCTTTTTCTATTTTTACTCCGCTTGGAAAAATGTCGCCGGTACTTGCAGATCAATTAGTTTCAGAACTTGTATACGTACATGTAGGAATGGCGATTATTTCCTATGCGGCATTTACGGTATCGTTTATTTTTTCTATTATGTACTTGTTGCAATATCGATTATTAAAACAGAAAAAATGGAATGCGAGATTAAGAAGATTGGGGAATTTACCGAAGCTAGAGTCAATGTCTTATGGACTAAATTTATTTTCGGTTCCATTTTTCTTATTAGCTATTTTACTTGGATGTATATGGGGATATACAAAGCTAGATAATTTCCATTGGTATGACACGAAAGTAATCGGGTCTTTTGTTGTTTTATTTGTGTATTGTATGGGATTGTATTTACGAGGGTCAGATATATTGCAAGGTAAGAAGATTATAAATTGGAACATTGCTTCCTTTCTCGTTATGCTAATCAATATTTTCCTATTAAGCAGTTTATCCAACTTCCACTTTTGGTATTTATAATGAGGAGAGAAAATTATGCGCAAAATTATTGTCGGTTCAAGAAAGAGCAAACTAGCGTTAACACAAACAAATTGGTTTATTGATCAGTTAAAAGCGCTTGGTTTACCATATGAATTTGAAGTGAAAGAAATTGTTACAAAAGGTGATGTTATTTTAGATGTAACACTTTCAAAGGTAGGCGGGAAAGGCTTGTTTGTAAAAGAAATTGAGCACGCATTGCTTACGAAAGAAATTGATATGGCTGTACATAGTATGAAGGATATGCCAGCTGTGCTTCCAAATGGATTAACAATTGGCTGTATACCAAAGCGTGTCGATCCGCGTGATGCATTTATCTCAAAAAACGGGGAATCTTTTGCAGAGTTAGCAGAAGGTGCGACACTTGGGACAAGTAGTTTAAGACGAAGTGCGCAACTATTAGCTGCTAGACCAGACTTACAAGTGAAATGGATTCGTGGAAATATTGATACGAGATTACGTAAATTAAAAGAAGAAGACTACGATGCGATCATTTTAGCGACAGCTGGATTACAGAGAATGGGCTGGGATGATGATGTGATTACAGAGCATTTAGATGAAACGTTATGCGTACCTGCTGTAGGACAAGGTGCCTTAGCGATTGAATGTCGCGAAGGTGATAAAGATTTATTGCAATTATTATCTCATATAAATGATGCGGTAACAGAACGAACAGTGGCGGCTGAACGAGTATTCCTTCATAGACTTGAAGGTGGCTGCCAAGTACCGATTGCTGGCTATGCAACGCTTGGGGAGAATAATGCAATTGAATTAACAGCTCTTGTTGGCTCTATGGATGGTTCTGTTTTGTTAAAAGAAACAGTTACAGGTATGGATTCAGAGCAAGTTGGCCTAGAAGCAGCTGATCGTTTAATTAAGCAAGGAGCAAAAGAGCTCATCCTCGCTGCAACTAAGGAGCAACAGTAATCATGGCAACTCTTGCTGGCAAAACGGTACTGATTACGCGTGCAAAACATCAAGCAAGACAAATGAGTGTAGCAGTGAAAAAAGGGAGCGGAATTCCAGTGGAAATTCCGCTTTTGCGTATGGAAGGTGTATCCCAGCAAGTGTTTCAAAGTATATCGCAGCAGATACACTTATATGACTGGGTTATTTTTACGAGTAAAAACGGGGTAAGCTTCTTTTTAGATGGTTTAGGAGAGCGAATCCCCTCCACTGTTCGCATCGCTGCAGTAGGTGTGAAAACAGGTCAAGAATTAAAAAAGCGGGGTTATGAGGTTTGTTTTGTTCCAACATCGTTTGTTGCTGAAACCTTTGCAGAAGAATTTGTAAGAGAATTAAGCGGGAAGGAACGCATTTTATTTCCAAAAGGGAATTTAGCTAGAGATGTGATTCCGACTAAACTCCGAGAATTAGGAGTACTCTTAGAGGAACTTGTTGTATATGAAACAAAAACAAATGATAAGAGACAGCAAGATCTTATCGTAGCTCTAGAATCTGGTAAGATAGACGTGGTTACATTTACGAGTCCATCTACTGTTATAAGTTTTGTGAAATTACTCGAGGGTACAAACTGGAGAGAATGGATAAAAAAATGTACAATTGCTTGTATAGGACCGATAACAGAGCAGGAGGCAAGGCGTTATTTTGCCGATGTAATCGTTCCAAAAGAATATACAATAGAAGCGTTAATACAGTGCATTTCAAAATATAATCAAAATGCATAATCAATAAAAGAATGGGAGATAGAAATCTATGAATTCTTTACAATTCAATCGTCACCGTCGTTTAAGACAGAGTGGAAATATGCGTGCGCTTGTACGTGAAACGTTTTTACATACAGAAGACTTTATATATCCTATATTTGTATTAGAGGGAGAAAATGTTCGTAACGAAGTTCCTTCTATGCCAGATGTATATCAAATTTCTTTAGATCTTTTGCAAGCTGAAATGCAAGAAGTTGTAGATTTAGGTATTCGTTCTGTTATCGTATTCGGCTTACCTGCTGAAAAAGATGAAGTTGGATCTTCTGCATTTTGTGAGCATGGCATTGTACAGCGTGCAATCAAACAAATTAAAGAACAGTTCCCAGAGTTAGTAGTAGTGGCAGATACATGTCTATGTCAATATACAAGCCATGGTCATTGCGGCGTTATTGAGGATGGAATTATTTTAAATGATGAATCATTAGAAATTCTTGCAAAAACAGCAGTAAGCCAAGCGAAGGCAGGGGCAGATATTATCGCGCCATCTAACATGATGGACGGATTTGTAACTGCGATTCGCCATGCTTTAGATGAGAACGGCTTTGCACATGTACCGGTTATGTCATATGCGGTGAAATATTCATCTGCATTTTACGGTCCATTCCGCGATGCAGCCCACGGTGCACCGCAATTTGGGGATCGTAAAACGTACCAAATGGATCCAGCAAACCGCATGGAGGCATTCCGTGAAGCTGAATCAGATGTAAAGGAAGGAGCAGACTTTTTAATTGTAAAACCGGCTCTTTCTTACTTAGATATTATTCGTGATGTGAAAAATAAGTTTAATTTGCCAATCGTTGCTTATAATGTGAGTGGAGAATATTCCATGATTAAAGCAGCGGCGCAAAATGGTTGGATTAATGAAAAAGACATTGTGCTTGAGAAGCTATTAAGCATGAAACGTGCAGGAGCAGATTTAATTATTACGTATCATGCGAAAGATGCAGCACGATGGTTACAAGAAGGAGGCGCACGATAATGAAAAAGTTCGATAAATCGATTGAAGCGTTTGAAACAGCGCAAGATTTAATGCCTGGTGGCGTAAATAGTCCAGTTCGTGCGTTTAAATCTGTTGGGATGAACCCGCTCTTTATGGAACGCGGAAAAGGCTCTAAAGTGTACGATATTGATGGGAATGAATATATCGACTACGTATTATCATGGGGACCTCTTATTCACGGACATGCAAATGACCGTGTTGTAGAATCATTAAAAGCTGTTGCGGAAAAAGGAACGAGCTTTGGTGCCCCAACAGAAATTGAAAATAAATTAGCGCAGCTTGTAATCGAACGTGTGCCATCGATTGAAATTGTACGTATGGTAAACTCTGGAACAGAAGCGACAATGAGTGCACTTCGCTTAGCACGTGGTTACACAGGTCGTAATAAAATTTTGAAATTTATCGGTTGTTACCACGGGCATGGTGATTCTCTATTAATTAAAGCTGGTTCTGGCGTTGCAACGCTTGGTTTACCAGATAGCCCTGGAGTACCTGAAGGTGTAGCGCAAAATACGATTACAGTAGCCTATAACGATTTAGAGAGTGTAAAATATGCTTTCGAACAATTCGGTGACGATATTGCTTGTGTGATTGTGGAACCAGTAGCAGGAAATATGGGTGTTGTACCACCTCAGCCGGGGTTTTTAGAAGGACTTCGTGAAGTAACAGAGCAAAATGGTGCTTTGCTTATCTTCGACGAAGTAATGACAGGATTCCGTGTGGCTTATAACTGTGGACAAGGCTATTACGGTGTGACGCCTGACTTAACTTGTTTAGGAAAAGTAATTGGTGGTGGATTGCCAGTAGGAGCATATGGTGGTAAGGCAGAAATTATGCGCCAAGTTGCACCGAGCGGACCAATTTATCAAGCGGGTACATTATCCGGCAACCCTCTTGCAATGACAGCAGGTTATGAAACATTAGTACAATTAACACCAGAATGTTATCAAGAGTTTGAGCGTAAAGCGGAAATGTTAGAAAATGGCCTACGTAAAGCGGCTGAAAAACATGGCATACCGCATTATATAAACCGTGCAGGTTCTATGATTGGTATTTTCTTCACGAATGAACCAGTTATAAACTACGATGCAGCGAAAACATCGAACTTAGAATTCTTCGCAGCTTACTATCGTGAAATGGTAGAACAAGGTGTATTCTTACCACCTTCTCAATTTGAAGGATTATTCTTATCAACAGCACATAGTGATGCAGATATTGAAGCAACGATTGCAGCAGCAGAAATTGCAATGTCAAAATTAAAAGCGTAAAGTGAAAAAGGTTGTCAGGGTGAATCCTGACAACCTTTTTTTATTATGCTACATATTGTTGAAGTGCTGATAAATGGTACCTGATGGTCAGGATAAAGTGAAACTTTAATCAGTGGGGTTTTCTTCATCATCCACTGATTTTCAGCCCTCACCAATCGGGCCTTTAGGGGCAGTTGATCCCCCGCTGCTATATGAAAAATGAATAGAGAGCCTGCATGTGTAGTTTGATTTTTTACTCATAAAATAACCCCCATGCACATAAACCTGTAATGACATACAGTTTGGGAGGGGGAAAAGAAGTGGCAACTGATCATTCATTACGTTTTTCATTAAAAGAATCGGTTTGGTTCCAAAAAGGACAGGAAGTCGAAGAACTTTTGTCAATTTCGTTAGATCCAGACGTTGAGATAGAAGAGCTTGAATACGAAGTAATTGTGAGAGGGCAATTGGATTTAACGGGGGAATATGTTGCAAGGCAAGATGATTCTGCATTTTTATTACGAGATTTATCTCCGGCGAAATCGATTGATTATGTAGAAACGAGAGAAGATGGTGTAAACGAACTTGTACATTCTTTTCCATTAGAAATTTCGATTCCGCGAAATCGAGTGAAACAAGTTGAAGAATTGTATGTTTCCATTGAGGAATTTGATTATGAATTAAAGGAAAACGGTTGCCTGCAATTATTAGCAGATATATCGATATCTGGATTATGTGAGGACGAGAGAATACAGAATGAAATGCAAGAGGAAGAGATAGAGCATCTAGAAGTTGCTAGAATTGAGGAAGCAAAAGTGGTGGATGAGGATAAAGCACCAGCGGAAGTGGAAGAAGTAACAGTCCATACAGAATCAGATGGATGGGAGGATTATGCATTTGAGCCTTTCCAATTAGAGGAGCGTAAAGAACAAGAGTTAGAAGAGGTAGAAGATCTAGAAGAACCGGAAGAGGAAGAACGAGAAGAAGTAGCAAAAGAAACTACACCACAGTTTGAATTGTTTGGCCGGAAAGATTTTAAGAAAGAGAAGGAAAAGAAAGTAGAGGAAGAAGTCGAATCGGCATACTCGCAACGGGATGAAAATGCATTATACTTAACAAAATTGTTTTCGAAAGAGCCGGAAGAAGAATTTACAAAATTACGTATGTATTTCGTGCAAGAAGGAGATACAATTGAATCGGTTGCAGAGCGATATGAAACGTCTGTCCAGCATCTACACCGCGTGAATAAAACAGATGAAGTATATTTAACTGCAGGGCAAATTATCTATATACCTGTGCCAAGAGTGAAGACAAAGTGAGTGAAGAAGCTTCTTCTTCACCTCTTTTCTTTTTATTATGCGATCGTGGGCAGTAAAACCACAACCCCAGGATTTAGAGAGAGATGAGGAAGTTAGGTGGGAGATAAACCGCCTATAAAAGCCCGGTTGGTTCAGGCTCATAATCAGTGAGGATGAAGAAATGCATACTGATTAAAGTTTCACTTTATCTTACGTTTTTGAATGAGAAAGGATCATTCGTATGGATATAGAATTGAGAGATCGTTATGCGCCGATAGTACAGCGGTATCAATTGGACGTCCATCATATGGAAGAGCACGGGAGTGTCATAAAAATTTATACGAATCAAGGTCCATATGCATTAAAAAAATTGTCATCTCATCGATTGAAAAGAAATAATTTAATGTATCATGTTCAATTTTTACGTGAGAAGGGATTTACGCATTATGCCCCGATTTACCATGCGACAGATGGAAATCATATTTTGAGTGACGAAACATATAGTTATTATTTAATGCCTTGGCTAGAAAGAGCCGAGGGAAATGGAGAGGACAATGATCAATATCATAAAATGTTTCAGACGCTAGCGCTACTTCATCAAAGGACGGTAACAGAAGAGAAGTATACGGAAGAAGCATTAGAGGATCATTATACAAATATCTCCGATCGTTGGGAGAAGGATGGAGAACTCTTAGAGGAATTCCTTGTAGAGTCTGAAGCGAAATGGTATATGTCTCCATTTGAACTACAGTACTGTACGTATTTTCATCATGTGATGAGGGCGCGTGAATTTGCCACGAAACAGCTTTCGGAGTGGCATGAAGCGATGAAAGAGAAAGAAAAAACACGCGTTTCTTTTATTCATGGTAATGTAGCAATGAATCATTTTTTATTTGATTATGAACGAAACGGTTATTTTATTAGTTTAGAAAAGTCACAATTTGCAACGCCAGTTCAAGATCTTGTCCGTTTTTATTCCCGCTCATTGAACACATACCCGATTGCAAGAAGCGATCGTTTCGAATGGTATCAGGTGTATCAAAAGAATTTTCCGTTTACGAAAGAAGAACAACTCCTAATGTTTGCTTATCTAACATATCCGTCCCCATTTATTAGGCAAATTCAATCTTATACAAGCAAACAGCAGAAACGGGATGAAAAGAAAGAACTTCAAGGTGTGAAAATGTTACAGCAAGCACATTGGCTTGTAAGCAATATAGAATATTTCATTTCACAATTACAAGCTGCGCAGCAAGGAAATGAATAATAGCCGTAGTCTCAAGTTGCCGTGAGGCTACGGCTGGAAATGTAAGCGGATTGTTGCTATAACAAAGATGATAAGGATGATGAAATCTAAGAAGGTTGGAAGTAGTAATGTGCGAATTCCTTGGAAAATAGTAAGTGGAATGGCAAAATCAGAAAATATCGTTTGTAAATTTCTAACCCATGAAGGGGCTGAAAAATTGTAGGTGCGTCGGTAGCGTCGCATAATCAATCATTCCTCCGTACAGAAAGCATTTAATAAACATTAATCTTGAAATACAGTATGCAGGATAAGTACCTAGGGTGCTTGTGCTGCTTTTTTTATTTTTCGTACGTAGGTTATAAAAAATGCTTACGCTAATTGATGATTACACACTGATTTTTGGATGATGAGAAAATAAGGAATCTATCAATTGTAGAAAATTGTTGAAAAATATTTTTATCTTGACGAATATGGTTTCGTTTTTTACACTATTGTATATAATAAATAACAATTATATAAATGCATTGAAGGGGAAGAGTATAACATTAAACGTCTGCAGAGAGGAGAATCATTGGCTGTGAGATTCTCTAGATAGTCATGTTAGAAGGTAGCCCTGGAGCATCTTTTCTGAACGGAGTCATTCTCATTAGGAAAAGACGGATTTGTCCGTTATCAAATTAAGAGTATAAGCAAATTTTGAATTTGTTTGTAAATAAAGGTGGTACCGCGATGTCCCTCGTCCTTTTTTGGATGAGGGACATTTTTTATTTTGAAGGAGGGAAAATAATGTCAAACACGGAAAAGAATTTACCAACTAAATATGATCATATGTCCGTTGAAGAAGGCCGTTATAAATGGTGGCTTGAAGGCAAGTATTTCGAAGCAAAAGGAGATGCGGAAAAACAGCCGTATACAATTGTAATCCCGCCTCCAAACGTAACAGGTAAATTGCATTTAGGTCATGCTTGGGATACAACGCTTCAAGATATTTTAACACGTACAAAGCGTATGCAAGGATACGATGTATTATGGCTTCCTGGTATGGACCATGCGGGTATCGCAACGCAAGCGAAAGTAGAAGGGAAACTTCGTGAAGAAGGTATTTCACGTTACGACCTTGGTCGTGAGAAATTCCTTGAAAAAGCATGGGAATGGAAAGAAGAATATGCTTCTCACATTCGCGAGCAATGGGGAAAAGTTGGTCTAGGATTAGATTATACTCGTGAACGTTTCACATTAGATAAAGGCTTATCAGATGCGGTTAATAAAGTATTCGTTCAATTGTACGAAAAAGGTTTAATTTACCGCGGTGAATATATCATTAACTGGGACCCTGCAACACGCACTGCCCTTTCTGATATTGAAGTAATTCATAAAGATGTTCAAGGTGCATTCTATCATATGAATTACCCATTAACAGACGGTTCTGGTCACATTCGTCTTGCGACAACTCGTCCAGAAACAATGCTTGGTGATACAGCGGTAGCAGTTCATCCAGAAGATGATCGTTACAAGCATTTAATCGGAAAAACGGTTACACTTCCAATCGTAGAGCGTGAAATTCCGATTATTGCTGATGAGTATGTAGAGAAAGATTTCGGAACAGGTGTTGTAAAAATCACACCAGCTCATGATCCGAATGATTTTGAAGTAGGTAACCGTCACGACTTACCGCGCATTTTAGTAATGAACGAAGACGGAACAATGAACGAAAAAGCTGGTAAGTATAACGGTATGGATCGTTTCGAATGTCGTAAAGAGTTAGTAAAAGACTTGCAAGAAGCTGGTGTATTAGTAGAAATCGAGCCTCATATGCATGCGGTAGGTCATAGTGAGCGTAGCGGTGCAGTTGTTGAGCCTTACTTATCAACACAATGGTTCGTAAAAATGGCGCCACTTGCAGAAAAGGCTGTTGCTCTGCAACAAAAAGAAGAAGAAAAAGTAACATTTGTACCAGAACGTTTCGAGAACACATACTTACGTTGGATGGAAAACATTCACGATTGGTGTATTTCTCGTCAATTATGGTGGGGACACCGCATCCCAGCTTGGTATCATAAAGAAACTGGTGAAGTATACGTAGGTACAGAAGCTCCAGCAGATATCGAAAACTGGAACCAAGATAACGACGTACTTGATACATGGTTTAGCTCAGCATTATGGCCATTCTCAACACTTGGTTGGCCAAATGAAAATGATGAAGACTTCAAACGCTACTATTCAACAGATGCGCTTGTAACGGGCTATGATATTATTTTCTTCTGGGTATCGCGTATGATTTTCCAAGGTTTAGAGTTTACAGGAGAGCGTCCATTTAAAGATGTATTAATTCATGGTCTTGTTCGTGATGAGCAAGGACGTAAAATGAGTAAGTCTTTAGGTAACGGTATTGATCCAATGGAAGTTATCGAGAAATACGGTGCAGATGCAATGCGCTTCTTCTTATCAACAGGAAGTGCACCAGGTCAAGATTTACGCTTTAGCATGGAGAAAGTAGAATCTACTTGGAACTTCATTAATAAAATTTGGAATGCATCTCGTTTCGTATTAATGAACATGGATGACATGAAATATGAAGAAATTGATTTAACTGGTGAAAAATCAGTTGCAGATAAGTGGATTTTAACTCGCTTAAACGAAACAATCGAAAGTGTAACGCGTAACATGGATAAATATGAGTTCGGTGAAGCTGGTCGTTCATTATACAACTTCATTTGGGATGATTTCTGTGACTGGTACATTGAAATGGCGAAACTTCCACTATACGGTGAAGATGAAGCAGCTAAGAAAACGACTCGTTCGATTTTAGCTTACGTACTAGACCAAACGATGCGTCTACTACACCCATTTATGCCGTTCGTAACGGAGAAAATTTGGCAACACTTACCGCATGAAGGTGAGTCTATTACAGTAGCTGCATGGCCAACAGTTCGCGAAGATTTACAAGATACAGAAGCGGCAGCTGAAATGCATCTTCTAGTTGATATCATTCGCTCTGTTCGTAACATCCGTGCGGAAGTAAACACGCCAATGAGTAAAAAAGTTCAACTGCAAATTAAAGCAAAAGACGAAGCAGTACTGACGCAGCTTACGAAAAACAGCTCTTACATTGAGCGTTTCTGTAATCCAAGTGAATTAACGATTAAGACGGATTTACAAGCACCAGAAAAAGCGATGACTGCAATCGTATCAGGTGCAGAGTTATTCTTACCGTTAGCTGATCTTATCAATCTTGATGAAGAGAAAGCACGCCTTGAAAAAGAACTTGAGAAGTTCGATAAAGAGGTAGAGCGCGTACAGAAGAAACTTGCAAACCAAGGTTTCGTAGCAAAAGCTCCAGCGGCAGTTATTGAGGGAGAGCGTGCGAAAGAGCAAGATTACTTAGAAAAACGCGAAGCAGTTCGCCAACGTCTAGCTGATCTTCAAAAATAAAAATCTTTTTAAAGAGACTTACCATATTGGTGAGTCTCTTTTATTTGCGTATAATAGGATTTAAGAAGGTTTGTTGAAAGGGGAAGGTATACGTGATACATACATACGAAGAAGCAATAGAATGGATTCATAGTCGACTAAAGTTTGGTATTAAACCAGGATTAGAAAGAATGCAGTGGATGTTAGAAGAACTTGGGAATCCTGAGCGTTATATAAAATGTGTTCATCTTGCAGGAACAAATGGAAAAGGTTCAACTTTAACATATATGCGTTATATGCTAGAAGCAGAAAAATATAAGGTCGGGACATTTACGTCTCCATATATTGAAACATTTAATGAACGAATTGGCGTGAATGGAAAACCGATTGCAGACACAGAAATTGTTGAACTTGTAAATATGGTCAAACCAGTTGTAGAAAAATTAGATGAAACAGATTTAGGAGAAGCGACGGAGTTTGAAATTATTACAGTAATGGCAATCTGCTATTTTAGTAAAATAAACTTCTGCGATATCGTCTTGTTTGAAACAGGACTTGGAGGTCGTTTTGATTCTACAAATGTCGTTCATCCAGTTCTTACAATGATTACAAATATTGGCCGTGACCATATGCATATTCTAGGGAATACACTAGCAGAAATTGCGTATGAAAAAGCGGGCATTATTAAATCAGGTGTTCCTGTTATTACAGGCGTGCAGGATGAAGAAGCACTTGAGGTTATTCAAAAGGTTGCCAAAGAAAAAAATGCAAATCTTTATGAACTTGGAAAGCAATTTACAGCAATTCACCAGCGATCCGATGAAGATGGAGAGCACTTTGATTTTTCTTGTCCATTCGCTTCGTTTGAAGAAATTCGGATTTCGATGAAAGGAAGTCATCAAGTAGGAAATGCAGCACTAGCATTGATGGGGGCTATGTATCTTAAGACATACTTATCATTCTTACTGGAGGAAGAACATATTCGAGTAGGATTAAGTGAAGCATATTGGATTGGCCGATTTGAACGACTGCAAAGTAATCCGGACGTAATTATAGATGGTGCTCATAATCCAGAAGGAATTGCAAGTCTTGTGAAAACGGTGAAGGCTCATTATAGCGATAAGAATGTTATCGTTTTATTTACAGCTCTTGGTGATAAGCAATTAGACAATATGGTTGGTCCGCTTGAAACCGTAGCAGATGAAATGATTTTTACAACATTTACATTTGATCGAGCGATTTCTGCTAAGGAACTTGCTGCTCATTCAAATAAGGAATCAAAACAAGTTTTTGAGAACTGGAAAGAAGCGATTGATACGAAAATGAGCAAGCTACAAGAAAATGATGTTTTCATCATAACAGGCTCTCTTTACTTCATTTCAGAAGTTCGAAAATATATTCATGACAAAAACTAGGACAGCGACTTGCTGTCCTAGTTTTTTGTTCTACAAATGAAGTCAAATGCATACATATAGGATAACAATATGGGACAATTTGACGAACCTCTCCGACAAATATCTCGGTTTTTTTTGAAAGAAATATGTTATGATGCGGACAACGATAAGAGGTGAGGTGTGAGGGTATGGACAAGCAATCACGAACAATCTCAGTTAAAGTAAATGGAACGGAAGCAAATTACGAGGAAAAGAAGAAAGAAAAAGAAGAATTTGATTGGATGGTAGTAGAGAGTGAAACAACGCAAAATGTAGTGCCGTTTCAAAAACATAAGTTACCATCTATTCGGCAGCAACGAAAGAAATGGAGTAATATATTTATTTTCACAGCTACTACCGCGATTATTATTGGCACAGTGTTAGGAATGGGAATGCTTCACTTGTTAACGGGACAAGGTGCGGTCCGGGAAGCTACAGTAACAAGTGGAGAAAAGAATAATGGAGCAGAGCAAAAAGAAGTAACGGCTGAAGAGAAAAAAGCAGAAAAACCGAAAGTGGGAAATAGCGCTGCTTTAGAACCAATCACCTTATATTTCGTACAAGGTGGTCTTTATTCTTCTGAAGAAAAAGGACAGGCAGCTATTCAGGAGTGGAAAGATAATGGGAGCGTAGCAGCTATTAAACCAAATGATGATAAATATTCACTTGTAGTTGGAATTTCTAGTAATGAGCAATCCATAGATCAATTAGTTGGAAAGTATAAAAAAGACGGAGTATCAGTTTTGAAAAAGAAATGGGAAATTACAGATCAAGCATTGCTGAAAGACGATAAAGAAGTTGGTCTGTTGTTAAGTAAGTTGCAGCCCTTATACATGCATTTTGTAAAATACTTGGCAGGTATAGAAGTTGGGAATAAAAGTAATTCTAAAGAAGTAGCGACACTTGAGCAGGAATGGAAGGCTATTGAAAAAGAAGGGAAATCGATTAAACGTGAGGATGTAAAAAAAGTATATACGTATGCATCAGTAACTATGCAAACAATAAAAGAAGGGAAGACTGATAAAGAAACTGTAGCTAAATTGAACCAAGTTATTATTGATGGTTTACTTTCCTATGAAAAAATAGTTTCGCAAAAAGCAAAAGAGTAGGATAATGAAGTAAGGGGAAAGGAGTGTATAAACTTCTTTTCTTTTCTTTTGGATTATATATCTATAGAAATGTTTTCGCGGGAGAGCATATATAGTTATATAGTGAGAAAATATCATTTTCCAAAAAGAAAAAGGTAATTCTCTCATTTGTAGGAAAGGTATTTGTTTGGTACGATCAAGGTATATTTTTCTGCTTGATGTAAGGAAGGAGAACGTATGAAGAAACTTATTTTAGCATCTGGGTCACCGCGCCGAAAGGAATTGCTTGAACTAGCAGATGTATCGTTTGAAATTGTTGTAAGTGAAATAGAAGAAACAATTGGTGCGTATTCATCGCCTGCTGATATCGTAATGTCACTTGCTTTGCAAAAAGCATCGGCTGTAGCAGAAAATCATGATGATTGTGTGGTATTAGGTGCAGACACAATTGTTACATATGAATCGCGTATTCTTGGTAAGCCTTCTGATGAGAAAGATGCGAAAGAAATGCTGCAACTATTATCAGGAAAAACACATGAAGTATATACAGGGGTTGCGCTTATTTCAAAAGAAAAAACAGTAACGTTCTATGAGCGTACAGAAGTAACGTTTTGGGAATTAACAGAAGAAGAGATTGATGCGTACATTGTATCGAAAGAACCACTTGATAAGGCTGGAAGTTACGGTATTCAAGGAAAGGGTTCCATCTTTGTTCAACATATTCAAGGAGATTACTACAGTGTAGTTGGGTTACCAATCGCACGTCTTGTTCGTGAATTAAAACAATTTGATAGTGATGCATCCCATGCGTGAAATTGCATGGGGTTTTCTTTGCGATAAAGTGAAACTTTAATCAGCGGGGGTTTTCTTCATCCCCCACTGATTATTAGTTGAACCAATCGGGCTCTTACTGCCCGTTAATGCGGGATAAAATTGAAAAAGGAGTGAGAATATGAACGGCATTCGTGATGTTTTGAAAGAGGAACAACCACGAGAACGTTTATTAGTAGAAGGAGCAAGCAATTTATCGAATCGGGAACTACTTGCAGTGTTACTTAGAACGGGCTCTAAAGAAGAGTCTGTTCTAACATTAGCAGATCGAATTTTATATCATTTTGACGGATTACGAATGTTGAAAGATGCCACAATAGAAGAAATGACAAGTATTCATGGTGTAGGAATCGCTAAGGCCTCTCAGTTAATCTCTGCTTTTGAACTAGGAAGGAGAATGGTGCGTTTAGAGTACCAAAATCGCTATAGTATTCGGAGTCCAGAAGATTGTGCTAGTTATATGATGGAAGAGATGCGCTTTTTGCAACAGGAACATTTTATTTGTTTATATTTAAATACGAAGAATCAAGTTATGCATCGGCAGACCGTGTTTATTGGTAGTCTAAATGCCTCAATTGTGCATCCTCGCGAGGTTTTCAAAGAAGCTTTTCGCCGCGCAGCAGCCTCTATTATATGTCTGCACAATCACCCTTCAGGAGATCCCACGCCGAGCCGCGAAGATATTGAAGTGACAAGACGATTAGTAGAATGTGGAAGGATTATTGGTATTGAAGTCCTTGATCACATCATTATAGGTGACCATAAATTCGTGAGTTTAAAAGAAAAAGGTCATATTTAAGACTATTCTTTTTACTTATTTTGTTTTATAATGTGATTTATGAGTTTTTTGTAGGCATTCGCTTACAATAAAGGATAGAAATTATAAAAACGTACTGTTTTATTATAAATATAAAGTAAAAAAATGAGTTCGTGAAAATGAGAAAGGAAGATAGATGACATGTTTGGATTTGGTGGTTTTACTCGTGATCTTGGAATTGATTTAGGAACAGCGAATACGCTTGTATATGTGAAAGGAAAAGGTGTAGTTTTACGTGAACCTTCAGTTGTAGCTCTGCAAACAGACTCAAAACAAATCGTTGCAGTTGGTAGCGATGCGAAACAAATGATTGGTCGTACACCAGGAAACGTAGTGGCTCTTCGCCCTATGAAAGATGGTGTAATTGCTGACTATGAAACGACAGCAACAATGATGAAATACTATATTCAACAAGCGCAAAAATCAAATGGATTTTTCTCTCGCAAGCCTTATGTAATGGTATGTGTACCATCTGGCATTACTGCTGTAGAAAGACGTGCAGTAATTGATGCGACTCGCCAAGCAGGTGCGCGCGATGCATATCCAATTGAAGAGCCATTTGCAGCAGCAATCGGTGCAAACTTACCTGTTTGGGAACCAACTGGTAGTATGGTTGTTGATATCGGTGGAGGTACAACAGAAGTTGCAATTATTTCTTTAGGTGGGATTGTAACGAGTCAATCTGTTCGTGTTGCTGGTGATGACATGGATGATTCCATCATTCAATACATTAAGAAGAGCTACAATTTAATGATCGGGGAAAGAACAGCAGAGGCATTAAAAATGGAAATTGGATCTGCTGGCGAGCCAGAAGGTGTTGAGCCAATGGAAATCCGTGGTCGTGATTTAGTAACTGGTTTACCAAAAACAGTATTAATTAAACCTGAAGAGATTGCAGATGCATTAAAAGACACAGTAGAGGCAATCGTTGAATCAGTGAAAAATACATTAGAAAAAACGCCACCTGAATTAGCGGCGGATATTATGGACCGTGGAATTGTGTTAACAGGCGGTGGTGCATTGCTTCGTAACTTGGATAAAGTAATTAGTGAAGAAACAAAAATGCCAGTTCTTGTTGCAGAAAACCCACTTGACTGTGTAGCAATTGGAACAGGTAAAGCTTTAGATAATATCGACCTTTTCAAAACTGCTCGATAATATTTCAAAATAAAAATCAATGAAATTAAGAGGGTGTGAACGTGCCACAGTTTTTCTTAAACAAAAGATTAATTGTTTTGCTAGTTAGTATTATTCTTCTCGTGGCATTGATTGGAATCTCATTGAAAGAACGAAAAAGTCTAACATGGCCAGAGCAGTTTGTAAAAGATACTGTCGGTGTTGTAGAACGTGTATTCCAAAAGCCAGCGAATTATGTTGCCGGATTCTTTGAGAACGTAGAAGATGTAAAGCGCACGTATGAAGAAAATAAAGCATTAAAAGAAAAGTTAGATCAGTATGCGAAGTTATCCGTGAAAGTAAAAGACTTAGAAAAAGATAATGCGAAGCTTCGTGAAACGATTGATAAAAAAGATTCTCTTCGTGATTATAAGCCAATTCAAGCTACAGTGATTGCACGTAATCCGGACAAGTGGTATGACTTAATCGCCATTGATAGAGGTGAACAGCAAGGAATCCAGAAAGATATGGCTGTTATGACTTCAAAAGGTTTAGTAGGACGCGTGAAAAGTGTATCTCAATTTACATCAACTGTAGAATTATTGAGCTCACTGAATCGAACAAATCGTATTTCTGCTGTAGTAGAAGGGCAAGAGCGTATTTTTGGATTGATTGAAGGATACGACAAAGAAAAACAAACTCTTGTTTTCACAAAGATTCCATCTGATGTAAAAGTAGAGAAAGATCAAACAGTTGTAACATCAGGATTAAGTGATATTTTCCCGAAAGGGTTAGTAATTGGGAAAATTGTAGATGTTGCACCGGATGAATATGGATTAACACAAACAGCTTACGTAAAACCTGCTGCGGATTTAAATGATGTAGACCATGTTATGGTTACAAAAAGAGTTATGCCCTCAGCAGCGTTAGAACAGTAGGGGGGAGAAGATATGGCTATTTTGAAAAGAGCAATTCTTCCTCTACTGCTTCTTTTTGTGTTTTTATTCGAAAATATGTTTTCTACTGTAGTTCCAACGGAATTGTTTTGGAAAGATAGTATTGCAGCTCCGCATTTCTTTATGATTGTACTATGTTTTATTACCGTTTATTTTAGTCCTTTGCAAGGTATTTATTATGGACTATTATTCGGTTTTTTATTTGATACTGTATATACAGAACTTGTTGGTGTGTATATATTTGCTTATCCGATTTTAGCGTATCTTGTGTATAGTGCGATGAGAGTATTGCAATTGAATTTATTCATTGTTTCTTTTATTGTATTAGCGGGTATTGCGGCATTAGAATATTATGTATATGGATTTTTAACGTTGCTAGGACGTATTCATGTACCAGCGCATATCTTTTTCTCAGATCGTCTCCTTGCTACTTTATTGTTAAATGGAATTTTCTTATTGCTAGTTTGTTTCCCACTGAGACGATATCTTGTACGTCTTTCAAAAGCGATGGAAGAAAAAGAAAAAAGGATTTTCTGATTTTATGTCGAATTGAATCGTTGGGGTGAACTTTAGTGGAAGAAAAAAAGCAACAGAATGTAACGATAAAAGGGACAAAAGATGGACTGACATTACATTTAGATGATTGCTGTTCATTTTCTGAATTACTGAAAGAACTGGATGAAAAACTTTCTACTCACTATTATGATGGTGATGGACGTTCATTAATCGAAGTACATGTTAAAGTTGGCAATCGCTATTTGACAGATGTACAGCAAGAAGAAATTCGGACTTTGATTCGTAATAAAAAAAATCTTGTTGTCGATTCGATTGAGAGCGATGTTATCACGAAAGCTGAAGCAATAGAGTGGAAAGAAGAAACAGAAATTGTCCCTGTTTCCAAAATTGTTCGCTCAGGTCAAGTATTGCAAGTAAACGGAAATCTATTATTAATTGGAGATGTTAATCCAGGCGGAACGGTTATCGCTGGGGGAAATATTTTTGTCATTGGATCATTACGGGGTATTGCACATGCAGGATATTATGGGGATACAGATGCTGTAATCGCGGCATCTGTTATGAATCCGATGCAACTTCGAATTAGTGATGTGACAATGCGGGCTCCGGAAGAGAAAGAAGACGGAGCAGAGACGGCAGAATGTGCATATATTAATGAGAACAATCACATTGTTGTCGATCGCCTGCAACTTCTCACTCATCTCAGACCTAATTTAACAAAGTTAGAAAGGGGAATTGTATAGCTGTGGGAGAGGCAATAGTAATTACATCTGGAAAAGGCGGAGTAGGCAAAACTACAACGTCTGCAAACATTGGTACAGCCCTAGCATTATCCGGGAAAAAGGTTTGCTTAATTGACACGGATATTGGTCTAAGAAATTTAGACGTAGTAATGGGGCTAGAAAACCGTATTGTATTTGATCTTGTTGATGTCGTTGAAGGTCGTTGTCGTTTATCTCAGGCTCTGATTAAAGATAAGCGCTTTGATGAGCTTTATTTATTACCTGCAGCACAAACGAGTGATAAATCAGCGGTAACACCTGAACAAATGGATGAATTAATACAGGTATTACGTCAAGATTATGATTACATATTAATTGATTGTCCTGCTGGTATTGAGCAGGGATTCAAAAATGCGGTGGCAGGTGCGGATAAAGCAATTGTTGTAACGACACCGGAAGTATCTTCTATGCGTGATGCAGACCGTATTATCGGACTTTTAGAAAAAGAAGATATCGAACCACCCAAACTTGTTATTAACCGTGTGCGTAGCCATATGTTGCATGAGCAAGATATGTTAGATGTAGATGAAATTGTACGTACGCTTTCAATTGATTTACTTGGAGTTGTCGAAGACGATGATGAGGTCATTCGTGCCACAAATACAGGCGAACCTGTAGCGTTGCAGCCAAGTGGGAAAGCATCATTAGCTTATCGCAATATTGCAAGACGTTTGTTAGGCGAATCTGTACCTTTACAAGCCTTTGAACAAGAAAAAGTATCTGTTTTTACAAAAGTAAAGAATTTCTTTGGAATTCGTTAAAAGCACTTCGCATGTATGCGAGGTGCTTTCTTTTTTTCTTCTCATGAATATCTCCTCTTCAGAGTTCATACATATGTACAAACTGTATTTTGGTAAATAGAGAACTTTTATTTACTGGAAGTTTCACTTTACTCGCCTCTTGCAAGAAGAGGTGGCAAAAGGAAGGAGACAAGATGAAGAATAGACGTGTAGAAGAGATTAAAAAGCGGATTGCAAAGAGAAAAGAAGAACAAGAGAGACTCGAGGAAGAACAGTATTTTTCAGAAGGGAGCTATGATGGAGAAACGATGTTCATTGAAGAAGGTGAAAAAGAGGTGCATCCTCTTTTTCGAAAAGAAGTATTTTTATTTAAATTTTTATTAGCAGCAATTCTCGTTCTCTCGGTAGCTATTTTATTTAAAAATGCACCGGCTTCTTTTAACGGAGCAAAAACGGTTGTAAAACAAGTGATGCAAGAAGAGTTTCAGTTTGCTACTGTATCTAAATGGTACGAAGATCAATTTGGAAAACCGCTCGCCTTTCTACCTGCAAATGAAAAGAAGCAATCAGCGCAACAAAAAGATTATGCAGTTCCAGCTTCAGGGAAAGTCATGCAAAGTTTTCAAAAAGACGGCCAAGGTGTATTTGTACAAACAGCTGCGAATACAGCTGTTGAATCTGTAAATGAAGGAGTTGTCATTTTCGCTGGTAAGAAAGAGCAATTTGGAAATATAGTTGAGATCCAACATGCAGATGGTACGGAATCTTGGTATGGAAATTTAGGTGATACATCCGTGAAATTATATGATTATGTTGAAAAGAAACAAAAGATTGGAACAGTTGGGAGCAGTGCAGATAACAAGAATGGTAAGTTCTATTTTGCGATCAAAAAGAATGAAAAATTTATCGATCCAATTCAGGTGATTTCATTTGAATAAATATAGCGAAGTACTGTCAAAAATTACAGTGCACCCACTGTTTTGGGGAATTATAGCGATTGGAATTTTCACAGCGCGATTTAAAGAATTACTACTTTTATTTTGTATCGTTTTGATTCATGAACTTGGGCACGCCTTCGCAGCTGCTTATTATAAATGGAGGATTAAGGAAATCAAACTTTTGCCGTTTGGCGGTGTGGTGGAGCTTGAGGAACACGGGAATAAGCCGTTAAAGGAAGAATTAGTCGTTGTAATAGCGGGACCTATTCAACATGTATGGATGATTGGGCTAGCGTATGTCTTGTCTAGGACAGGATGGGTTAGTGAGGAACTGTATCATTTTTTTGTATGGAACAATTTAATTATTCTAGGGTTTAATTTATTACCAATTTGGCCGCTAGATGGTGGGAAAGTATTGTTTAATGTTTTATCACATCAATTCCCTTATTTACAGGCGCATGAGAAGATGATGAAAATATCATGTGTTTTTTTTAGTGTGATATTAGGGTGGCAACTCCTTTGGAATAGTAATAATATTATGATGTGGGCGCTTCTTCTGTTTTTAGCTATTTCTTTATATCAAGAATGGAAGCAACGGCGCTATGCGTTTATGCGTTTTTTACTAGAACGTTATTATGGAAACAAGCGAGATATTGAAAAAATTGCTCCAATCGAGGTGCGAACGGACGACCGGTTGTATACAATTTTTACAAAGTTTCGGAGAGGGTATAAACACTCGATTATCGTTCATGGCAAATATAAAGAGCACTATACATTAGATGAAAATGAATTGCTTTATGCTTATTTTACTGAAAAACGAACAACTTCATCTGTAGCAGAATTAATCGGTTAGTGTTGACGATGACACTAACCTTTTATATTGTAAGAGGAAAAGAAAATAAAAAAAGTGAGGAAAGTATTTTGAAAACGTTATACATCAACTATACTGGTTCGGAAAAGAGAGTTGCTGTTGAAGAAGAACAAGAGATTGTCGAACTACTATGGAAAAGAAACGAAGAACAAGAAATTATCGGACATATTTACTTAGGACGCGTAGTGCGCACAATTGCGGGGATGAATGCAGCTTTTGTAAATATAGGTTTAGAAAAACATGCATATCTTTCCTACGACGATGTTCCATCATCATATCGAATACACGAAGGGCAAGCTCTGCTCGTACAAGTTGTGAAAGAAGCAATTGATACGAAAGGCCCAAAGCTAACAGCTAATATAGAATTTACCGGGAAATATGTCGTTTATATGCCATATGATGAGATGCGTGCTGTTTCCCGGAAAATAAAAAGTTATAAGAAACGACAACAATTAATGGAAATTCAAGTCGAGGGAACGGGCGGCTTTATTTTCCGATCAGCATGTGAAAAAGGATCTTTAGATGAAATTCAAATGGAAATGAAACATTTTCAGGAACTGTTTGAAGGGTTAAAAAGAAAAGAGGAGCAAGGAAAGGCACCATTATTGCTTCATCGTCCTGAGACGTTTTTAGATCGTGTGTTCCAGGGGAATCCAGTTGAATCCGTCTCGAAAGTAATCATAGATTCACGTAGTATCTTAAAGGAAGTAGAAGATAAAGTGGGAAAAGAAAAGGTCAAACTGTATAATGAAAAGGCTTCTATGTTTAGTTACTATGGTATAGAGCGTGAAATTGAAAAAGCACTGCAAAAAATAGTGTGGTTACCAAACGGTTCTTATTTGATTATTGAACAAATGGAAACAATGACGGTAATTGATGTGAATACGGGTAAATTTACTGGGAAACAAAATTTGCAAGATACAGTGTTGCGAACAAATGAAATAGCTGCAGAAGAAATTGCTCGTCAATTAAGATTACGTGATATTGGTGGCATGATTTTAATTGACTTTATTAATATGAAAAAACAAGAAGATAAAGAGAGGGTAAGAGAGAGACTCATTTCTTCTTTACAAAGGGATCGTACATATACCCGTGTTCTCGGATTTACAGAACTCGGTATTTTAGAAATGACACGTAAGCGTAAGAAACATTCGCTGCGTGACGTATTACTAGAAGACTGTTCGCAGTGCAAAACGACAGGGTACGTGATTTCAAATGAAACAATTGCATATGAGCTGGAAAGAGAGCTTATTACGTACAATCATGTAGAAGATGAAGCGGTGTTAATTGCAGCGTCAAAAGAAGTGCAAAAAGTATTTTCACAAAAAGAATTACAAAAAAATATACCACTTAAAATTTATTTCACAGATGAAGAAACTGAGAAGTATGCGATTATTCGATTTGGAACGAAGAAAGAAATAATGAATCGAAAAAAATAGTTAGCAGAACATTTATTGACAATCGTCTATGTTTCATGATAACATCTCTATGTTATAGTTTATAGCACCTAAACTGCTATATGCTACAACCGCACAAGACAGGTTCCCCAAAGACATTTTATGTCTACCTCGTTTTGGCGAGTCTTAGTAATTATGAGGAGGTGCAAGTATGTACGCAATTATCGAAACAGGTGGAAAACAAATCAAAGTTGAAGCTGGTCAAGAAATCTACATTGAAAAATTAGATGCTGAAGCTGGTGAAACTGTTACTTTTGACAAAGTTCTTTTCGTTGGTGGCGAAAACGTGAAAGTTGGTAGCCCAGTTGTAGAAGGTGCAACAGTTACTGCGAAAGTTGAAAAACAAGGTCGCGCTAAGAAAATCATCGTTTTCAAATACAAAGCGAAAAAGAACAATCGTAAGAAACAAGGTCATCGTCAACCTTACACTAAGCTAGTGATTGAAGCAATCAACGCTTAATTCTGGTTAAGATGATTAAAATTACGATAAGTCGCACGAAATTAGGAAGTATCCAATCATTTAAAATGACTGGACATGCCGACTATGCGCCACATGGACAAGATCTTGTCTGTGCTGGAACAACTGCGGTTGTGTTTGGTTCTATAAATGCAGTGGAAGTACTTTGTAATGTGCAAGCAACTATTGAACTTGGAAGTGACGGCGGATTTTTAACGTATGAATTGCCTAATGATTTAGACGCTCATACGATGGAAAAAGCACAAACACTTTTAGAAGGATTAGTTGTTTCGCTTAAGACGATTGAACTTGATTACGGAAAGTATATCCGTTTAATAGAAAAAGTGCAGGAGGTGTAACGTATGTTAAGATTAGATCTTCAGTTTTTCGCATCTAAGAAAGGTGTAGGTAGTACAAAGAACGGTCGTGACTCTCAGTCAAAACGTCTTGGTGCTAAACGCGCAGATGGTCAAATGGTTTCAGGTGGTTCAATTCTTTACCGTCAACGCGGTACAAAAATTTATCCAGGTGTTAACGTTGGTCGTGGTGGCGATGACACTTTATACGCGAAAGTTGACGGCGTAGTACGCTTCGAGCGTCTTGGCCGTGACCGCAAACAAGTGAGCGTATATCCTGTTGCTCAAGAAGCATAAGAAACTCACGGAAAACTCTAACCTGAGTGCAGGTTAGAGTTTTTCTATATTAAGGAGTATCTGGATGAATAAAAAATGGACAATAATAGATGCATTGCGCCATTCAAGACATGATTGGCTTAATCGTATGCAGATGATTAAAGGAAATCTTTCACTTGGAAGAGTGGAAGAGATTCATGGGCTCATCGAGCGTTTTGTCCAAGAAGCGAGACAAGAATCTTATCTGGTGGAGCTATCGATGCCTCTATTTTCAGAGTGGATTTTAACATATAATTGGAAACAGCAGCCGTGCTTATTGGAGTACGAAGTATTAGGAAAAATACATAACTTATCTCATTACGATGAGGCAGTTTGTGCATGGGCAAATCAATTTTTCTCAATGCTTCAGCATAGTTTAGACGTTTATGTTGAAAATTATGTTTGTATCACAATTGAATGTGACGCGGAGAATGCTCGTTTCTTTTTTGATTTTCGTGGCAAGCTAACGGATGTAGAAGAACTACAAACGTGGCTTACAAACCAAAACAATGAATGGTATTCCATTTCTTATACAGTACGAGATGACGAAGTCTCGGTTATATTACAACCAATCGAAAAAAGTGTGGTGAAATAATGTTTGTAGATCAGGTCAAGATATATGTAAAAGGCGGCGACGGTGGAAACGGAATGGTTGCGTATCGTCGTGAGAAGTATGTTCCAAAAGGTGGCCCAGCAGGTGGCGATGGCGGTAAAGGTGCAGATGTTGTTTTCGTTGTTGACGAAGGCTTACGTACATTAATGGACTTCCGCTACCAACGTCATTTCAAAGCTGATCGTGGTCAGCATGGAATGAGTAAAGGACAGCATGGTCGTAAAGCTGACGATTTAATCGTAAAAGTTCCACCAGGAACAGTTGTAAAAGATGAAAAAACGGGTCAAATTCTTGCTGATTTAGTAACGCATGAGCAATCGGCAGTTATTGCAAGAGGTGGCCGAGGTGGCCGTGGTAACTCACGTTTCGCAACTCCAACGAACCCAGCGCCAGAAATCGCTGAGAACGGGGAACCGGGTCAAGAACGTGATGTCATCTTAGAATTAAAAGTATTAGCGGATGTTGGACTTGTTGGATTCCCAAGCGTTGGTAAATCAACATTATTATCCGTTGTATCATCAGCACGTCCGAAAATTGCAGAATATCACTTTACAACAATCGTTCCAAACCTAGGTGTTGTTGAAACAGGTGATAACCGCAGCTTCGTTATGGCTGACCTTCCTGGATTAATCGAAGGAGCACACGCCGGCGTTGGACTTGGACACCAATTCTTACGTCATATCGAACGTACACGCGTTATCGTGCATGTGATTGATATGTCTGGTTTAGAAGGCCGTGATCCATATGAGGATTATGTAACAATCAATGCGGAATTAAAAGAGTACAATCTGCGTTTAACAGAGCGTCCACAAGTTGTTGTTGCAAACAAAATGGATATGCCAGATGCGGAAGAAAACTTACAAGCGTTTAAAGAGAAAGTAGGAAACGAAGTTCAAATCTTCCCAATCTCTGCAGTAACAAAACAAGGTGTTCGTGATCTATTATTTGAAGTAGCAAACTTAGTGGAAACAACACCAGAATTCCCAGTACATGATGTTGTAGATGAATCAGAAGCAAGTGTAATGTACAAATTTGAAACTGAAGGTGTTAAATTTGAAATTACACGCGAAAGCGACGGTACGTTTGTGATCTCTGGTTACGATATTGAGAAAACATTTAAGATGACAGACTTCTCACGTGATGAATCTGTACGTCGCTTTGCTCGTCAAATGCGCGGAATGGGTATTGATGAAGCTCTTCGTGCACGTGGTGCAAAAGACGGCGATATTGTAAAAATTCTTGAATATGAATTTGAATTTATCGATTAAGACTGCCAAAATACGGCAGTCTTTTTTATAATGGAAAAAGGAGTGGTTTTAGAAGAATAATTTGTCGTGAGAAACAAGGGGAGAAAAAGAGCATGTATAAAATATTAATTGTAGAAGATGACGAAAAAATTGCGGGAATATTAGAGGAACATTTAGAAAGGTATGGATATCAATCGTTTAAAGCGAGCGATTTAAGTCATATAAAAGATGAGTTTGTAAAAATAAACCCTCATCTTGTGTTACTTGATATTAATTTACCGTACTTTGATGGCTACTATTGGTGTCGCCAAATTCGTACGGTTTCGAATGCACCAATTATATTCGTCTCTGCAAGAACGGGGGAAATGGACCAAGTGATGGCAATTGAGAATGGTGGAGATGATTATATTACAAAGCCATTCCACTTAGATATCGTAATGGCAAAGGTGAAAAGTGCACTTCGCCGAGGATATGGGGAGTATGCTTCTACGGCAGAGAGTGATTGTTTAGGGGTAAATGGATTGTTATTATTCCCATCTCAGCACACAGTAGAGTGGAAAGGGCAACAAACAGAACTTACAAAAAATGAATTTTACTTATTGGAATGTTTAATGAAACAAGCTAATCAATATGTAACGCGTGAAGAGTTATTAGAGGCCTTATGGGATGAAGTAGCTTTTGTTGATGATAATACATTAACTGTGAATGTAAAGCGTGTAAGGAAGAAATTAGAGGAGCTAGGTATTAAAAATGCAATTGTCACAAAACGTGGGTATGGTTATGCGCTTCTTACAGAGTGGGGCAAAGGGCATGAAGCTTAAAAGTTATCTCATCGATCGCTTCCCTTTAATTCTTTCTTATGTTGTCAGTCTTTGTTTATTTGGGCTTGTATTACAGCTGCAAAGCCTTTTAGAAAAGAGGTCAATTGATTTAGGAACTTGGCTATATGGACTATTATTAGGAACAGTCGTATTTATCATATACCTCATTTATGATTACCGAAAGAGAAGTGTATTTTTAAAAAGGATAGAACAATATATTACCGGGGGACAAACTTTGCATGATTCTTTACTCATTGATGCTTCTTATACGTCAGAGCAAGAAAAAATTGTAGAAGCGTTCACATTGCTGAGGCAGCAATATATGAGTGAAGTTCATAAGCAGCATGCAAAAGAACAGCAACAAATGATTTTCATGAACCAATGGATTCATCAAATGAAAACACCGGTATCTGTTATTGAGTTATTATTGCAGAAATTTGGTAAAGAACATCGTGAAGCAAGAGAAACAGTTGAAAGTATTCGGGAGGAAAATAATCGTATTTTACATGGTTTAGATTTAGCGTTACATATGGCAAGGTTAGAACAGTTGTCGAAAGATTATAAAGTAGAAGTAGTGAACGTAATAGAGGTTGTGCGAGATATTATTAATCAAAATCGAAAATCTTTTATACAATCCTCTGTATATCCGAAATTAATGTTTGAAGAAGAAACCTGCATGGTTGCTTCTGATCGGAAGTGGATTAGTATTGCAATCAATCAAATTATTATGAATGCAATTAAATACACAAAAATCTCGCAAGCGGATAAGAAAGAAATTCAGTTTCAAATAGAGGAGAAGGAACAGACAGTTTTATTACATATTTGTGATACTGGGATTGGTATTCCAAAGCAAGATATCAAACGAGTTTTTGAACCATTCTTTACAGGAACAAATGGAAGAAAAACAAGAGAAGCAACAGGAATGGGATTATATATTACAAAGGAAATTTGTGATAATCTTCATCACGGAATTTACGTGCAATCAACCGAAGGAGAAGGTACAACATTTACATTCCAATTTACAAAAGATGAAGAATATCATACATTGATGAGAAAAATGACAAAATTGTAAGATAACAAATGGTTTTGTAAGGAAAATCACTCGTTTCTTTCTCACATTTTTCTTATAGTAAATGTAAGAAGAAAACACATAGGGGGATTAGAAATGAGTGTTCTCGAAGTAAAAGGATTAACGAAGGTTTATCAATCAAAAGGATCAGTGGCAACGACTGCCTTGCATGATATAAATTTCAAAATTGAAGAAGGCGAATTTGTCGGAATTATGGGACCTTCAGGGAGCGGAAAAACAACACTTCTGAATTTATTAGCAACAATTGATAAACAAACATCAGGTCATGTTTATGTAAATGGTGAAGAGATTAGCCAAATGCGTGCTAAAAAACTAGCAGAATTTCGCCGTACACATTTGGGGTTCATCTTCCAAGATTTTAACTTGTTGGATACGCTATCCATTAAAGAAAATATTATTTTACCACTTGTAATGGCGAAGCGATCTGTAAATGAAATTGATACGAAAGTACTTGAAATTGCGAGGTTTTTAAACATCGAAGGAATTTTAAATAAAAAAGTATATGAAGTATCGGGTGGACAACAACAACGTGCAGCTGCTGCAAGAGCAATCATTCATGATCCAACATTAATTTTAGCGGATGAGCCAACTGGAAACCTAGATTCTAAATCTGCGAAATCATTAATGGGTGCACTGCAAGATTTACATGAGCAAAAGAAAGTAACAATTGCAATGGTAACGCATGATCCAGTGGCGGCTAGTTATTGCGAAAGAATTCTATTTATTCGTGATGGAGAAATTTTCTCAGAAATTCATAAAGGAAAAACAAAACAAGCCTTTTTCCAAGAAATCTTAGACGTACTTGCGATGCTAGGAGGAGAATATCATGAACTTTCGCCAGCTCGCGCTTAATAATGTAAAAGGAAATTGGCGCAATTATAAAGCTTTCCTTATTAGTAGTTGTTTATCGATTGTAGTATTTTTCATGTATGCTTCGTTCATTTATCACCCAGATATAGTGAGTGGAAATATTAGTATGAAGATGATGATTACAAAAGGATTAGAATCTATGAATTATATTGTCGTCATCTTCTCAGCGCTTTTTATTCTATATGCAAATTCAACGTTTTTACGAGCAAGAAAAAAAGAGTTTGGCTTATTAACATTAATAGGTGGAACGAAAGCGCAGCTTGGCCGAATGATTATGCTAGAGCAAATGATTTTAGGTGGAATTGCAATTGTAGTGGGAATTGGTTTAGGAATGCTATGTTCAAAACTGTTCTTCCAGGCTTTAAGTGTATTGTTAGGTATAGACAAAACCCTTCCGCTCGTCTGGAATGGCAAAGCTGTTTTAATTACAACTAGTGTATACTTCATTCTCTTCTTTCTCTTATCACTGTTTGGTATTTGGACGGTTGGTCGTTTACAAATTATTGATTTATTAAGAGAAGCGAGAAAGCAAAAAGTAGAGCCCTTTGCATTTACATGGTTATGTGTAGTTGGGATATTATGTATTATTGTCGCATATGTTCTTTGCTTCCAAGTGACGCTTATGAATTTTCTTATGTACTTCTTGCCGATTGTAGGACTAACAGTTGGAGGAACATATTTACTATTTACACAAGGTAGTACAGTTGTATTAAAAGCGTTACAAAGACGAAAAAAATCATTCTATACATATCCAAATATGTTTGTGCTTAGTAATCTTATTTATAAAATGAAAGATAATGCTCGTTTTCTTTTCGTTATTTCTATTATTACAGCTGTTGTTTCTTCAGCGGTTGGTACGCTTTACGTATTCTTTCAAGATATGAGTTATAAAACAGTAGCAAGTACTCCTCATGCAATTTCATATGAGGAAAAGGGAGTAAATTCGCATAATGTCATTAGTGACGAGAAAATGCAGACAACACTGAAAAAGCACGGGTTTGAAGATGCGAGAAAAGTAACATATGTAAAAATTCCTGCAAAACAAAAACTAGTGATGTTTAATGGTGAGCATGAGATGCCTTTAGGTATTATCTCAGAAAAAGAATATAATGCAGAAGCACGCAAGCAAAAGAAAGAGGAAGTTCATAATGTACCGGGAAGCGCGACGATGGTTTTAATTGATATGATGAATGACTTTGTGAAGGTAGATCGTACAAAGCCATTTGAGTTTACACTGAACGGACAAAAGCAATTTATTAAGTTAAATGATCCAATTTCACAGTCTGTTTTTAATGATGAAGGGTATCTTATTGTGAATGATCAAGACTTTGTGAAATATGCAGAGGCTATATCAGATGAAGAAAAGACAAAATATTACGGATATTATATTGAAGACTGGAAAGGAACAGAGAACCTTGTAGTAGAATTGAAAAAAGAAATTGCTCAAGAACAACAACAGAATTTCCATAATTCGGTTCTCACTTATAAAGCGATAAAGGAACAAGGGGCAATTACAATGTTCATTGGTTTCTTCGTAGCAGTACTCTTCTTCTTCTTTGCTTGCAGCATGACGTACTTTAAATGGTTTAACGATAAAGAACAAGATCGTATTCAATTTAAGTCATTAAAGCGAATTGGTATGACAGATAAAGAAATTCATAAAATTGCCATTCGTCAAATGGGTGTTATCTTCTTTATACCAATTCTCATTGGTGCGATTCATAGTGGATTTGCTCTTCATACATTAGGGAAAATGCTTTACTTAGATTTATGGAAATCAGGTGCAATTGTGATTGGGGCATATATTTTAGCTTCAGCAATTTATTTTATGGTTGCACAAAGAGGATATTTAAAACACGTAAAAAGCTAGGGGAACCTCTAGCTTTTTACGTGTGTAACAAGTTACAGGGAGGATGCTGATGAATATTAGACAGCTAGCGATACAAAATATAAGGGGGAATTGGCGGAGTTATAAAGTATTTTTCTTGAGTAGTTGTTTTGCTATATTTGCTTCTTATGGGTATATGTCAGTAATTGTACATCCTTCTATGCAAGAAACGATGTGGTATCAAAATGTACGGTGGGGGCTTATTGTATGTAACTTTATTATCATTTCTTTCTTTCTTTTTTTTATTTTATATTCCACCTCTATTTTTGTAGAAGCACGTAAAAAAGAATTAGGACTATATATGTTGATGGGAGCAACAAAGTCTAATATTGTAGGCATGATAATAATCGAACAGATGATTATCGGTTTTTTTGCTAACATTTTTGGTATTGGACTCGGCATGATATTTTTAAAACTCTTTTTTATGATATTTAGTATGCTGCTTAGACTTCCGAAAGAATTAACACTTATTTTTGATATGAAAGCTATTTTTACAACATTTATTACATATACAATTGTCTTTTTCGTTTTATCATTTGTAAGTGCTTTACGTATATGGAATATAAAAGTGATTCGTCTATTAAAAGAATTTCGAATAGATAAAAGGGAAACCAAAAGTTCGAAATGGCTCTGCATGCTAGGATTTGCTTGTTTAGGTATAGGATATGGTTTAGCATTACAGTCCACATTGCCAACAATAGCGATATATTTCATCCCTGTTGTTATATTCATTTCTATTGGAACGTATTTTTCGTTTACACACGGTGTGATACAAGTTCTAGAAGTGATAAAACGGAATAAAAGAATTATGTATACATATCCTTATTTATTTATAGTGAATCAATTATCACATAGAATGAAGGAAAATGGCCGTTTTTTCTTTCTTTTATCTATGGCAACGACTATTGTTGTTACAGCAACGGGTACGGTATTTTTATATTTTTCGGGCATGCAAGATATGTGGCGCGGAGGAGGGGCACAATCCTTTTCATATGTAGAAAAAGGTACTGGGTCTAATGAAATTTTTGATAAGAACATAGTTGAGAATCTATTACATAAACATGGATTTCATGAATTTCGCTATACAACTTTTGTAGGATTACAAACAACATTTCAGCCCGATAATGGAGAAAATACTGAGGCGACTATAATAAGAGCTAGCGAATATAATAAAGAGGCAAGAGAGCAAGGACAAAAAACGTATTCGCCAAAAAGAGGAACTGTTACTCTTGTTTATTATAATAAGCATAGGTCTCTCTTATATAATAAGAAAAATGTTCAATTAAATGTGTTTGGGCAGACATTTGATTATACAAGTAACGGACAAAAAGAAGAATCGCTATTTAATTATCACATGGATCAAGTAAATGGGATGTTTTTTGTCATGAATGATCAAGATTTTAATGGTATAGCAAATACAATGCCTCATTCTGAAAAACGTATATATCGAGGTTATACATTAGATAATATTGAAAATACAAAGAGATTAAATGAAGATTTACGTAAGCATATGAAACAAGATAAGAATGGCACATTTCGAAATAATATGGAATTATATTTGAGCATGAAAGAGATAGGGGAATTTACTTTGTTTACTGGTTCGTTTATTAGTATATTATTCTTTCTTACCTCATGTAGCATTGTGTATTTTAAATGGTTTCATACTATTTCATCTGATCGGAAGCAATATCGAGCACTATCTAAAATTGGAGTGACAAAGCAGGAAGTATGGAAAATCTCACGTTGGCAATTAAGTGTGTTATTCTTTTCTCCTATTTTAGTAGGAAGCATGCATAGTGCGGTTGCGTTATATACGTTCCATAGGACAGTTTTTAGGGAGGGCTCATTTCAAAACGTATGTGTTGTCATTGTGTTTTATCTTTTAGCATGCGTTATCTATTTCTTCTTCGCTCAAAGAGAATATAGGAAACATATAGACTAGCGAATGCTAGTCTTTTTTTAATATTCGAAATTTACATAGAAGAATATAAAAAATTATGGTATAACAATAAGAAAACGAAAAAGAGGGGAAAAGACGATGATTCGAGTTGGCTATTTAGGACCAGAAGCAACATTTACAAATATGGCGGTGAGTCGTTTTTTTCCGGAAGCAGAGCATGTACCGTATCGAACGATTCCTGATTGTATGGATGCTGCAGCAAATGGAAATGTTGATTTCGCTGTTGTACCACTTGAAAATGCAATTGAAGGATCAGTCAATATTACAGTTGATTATCTTGTGCATGAACAACCGCTTTTCATTGTAGGAGAAATTACAGTGCCCATTCAGCAACATTTGCTCGTCCATCCAGATTATGAAAAAGTATGGAAGGAAGTATATGCAGTACATTCTCATCCGCATGCGATTGCGCAATGTCATAAGTTTTTAAATGAAGAGTTAAAAGGTGTAACGGTTCGGGATATGACATCGACAAGTGCAGCGGCGCAGTATGTGAAAGAACATCCAGAAGAAAGGGTCGCTGCCATTGCAAATGAAGCGGCAGCGGAAAAATATGATTTAGCAGTTGTACAGCGTGATATTCATACGCATAAAAACAATCATACGCGTTTCCTCGTGTTACATAAAAAGAAGCAAGCGATGCTATCGAAAAATGGTGAGAACCGCGGAGAGAAAACGACGCTCATGATAACGTTACCTGCCGACTATGCAGGAGCGCTTTATCAAGTGTTATCAGCTTTCGCATGGAGAAAATTAAATTTATCAAAAATTGAATCCCGTCCGATGAAAACGGGCCTTGGAAATTACTTTTTCTTAATTGATGTAGACAAAGCATATGATGATGTACTATTACCAGGGGTGACTATGGAACTTGAAGCATTAGGTTTTTCTGTTACGGTGTTAGGGAGTTATTCTTCTTATTGGTTATAAAGGTGAGGTGAACGTTTAAATTGCTTGAAACGAAGAAGGTGTTTTAAAATGATATAAAAATCCCACTTTTACATGGTGGGATTTTTTTATATTACTTTAATTTTGTAAGACGATCCGCTAACTGCTCACGCCAAACATCTGCTAGCTCTGGAACAGCAAGAATCTTTTCAATCCCTTCGATATCTTTTCTTCTATGAAAATAGATTTCATTAGAGAACAGGATAGATACATTATTTGGATGATGCTCAAGTAATGTGATTTTGGAGTCTTTCCGAACAACACCTTCTTGAAGAACGCGACATAAATAGCCGGTATAACCCGTTTCTACAATGCGAGGTAAGATCCCAGGGATTCCGAGACGTTTGGAAATGGTACTACATGGAACTCTGCCTTGTGTGACTTGAATAATTGCCTCGCCTAATTGATATGTATCACCGATGAAAACATCACGTTCTAGCATATTTGTTACTGTAATATTTTCGCCAAATGTAGAAGGAGGGAGTACTGCTTGAAATTCTTGTTCCCATAGTGCGTAATGCTCATGTGGATAGACACAAACAGCGCGATCAGGTCCACCATGGAATCTTAGGTCGGCTACACCATCTCCGCGAAAGCCATCTTTTGATAAAAAGGTCTCTTCTGTAAGGACTTTACAGATACCCGTTGTCATTTCTTTGTTTTCTCCATATTGCATTTGCTTCGGTTTGCCGGTACTAAAGTGAATGAGTTCAATCCCCATATGTTATCCCCCTTTATAATTGATTTCAATATTATATCATTTCATATGAAAAAGCACAGAGAACAATGTAAGTCTCCGTGCTTTTTCATCTAGTCATGTACGATTGATGATGGTGGATTAAATGTTAATAAACAAGAAATCCAGCGCGATCTAGCGCTTCGCAGGCAGCGTTTAATTTTTCAGTGGAATCTGCTTCAATTGTATGTAAGTGGATCCCATCTGTTAATTGAGATAGATAGGATGCCTTTGTTTCTTCGATCTTTTGTAAATATTGTTCAACATCAAAGCGGTTGCTGACCATAATAGAAGCTGTTAAATCGCCGTATACAGGATGTTCTACTTTCACATCTTTAATTGTAACCCCATGATCGACAAGCATTGTTAGTTCTTGGCGGACTTCATCTGGTTTATGTTGACAGACGATAACACGTTCAAAAGCTTGTTGTTTTGCTTGTGGTTTTAAATATAAATACCCTTGTGCAGTTGCGATAATTGGTTCATTTCGTGCTTTTAGTAAGGAAATATCTTGCACAATGACTTGTCTGCTGACATTTGTTTTTTTGGATAACTCACTTCCAGATAACGGCTCGTTAGCTGCGAGGAGCCACTGCAGGATGAGTTGCCTTCTTTCTTCTCCTAAAATTTTTTTTCGATCATTTTGTTTCATTATAATTTAACACCTCTATAAAATTGATTTCCAATTGTGTGTAGTGCATGAATGGTTGCATCGATATGTTCTTTTGTTGTGTGACGTCCAAATGAAAAGCGGACGTACTGTTTTGCCTCTTCATACGTTTTTCCAATTGCAAGCATTGTTTTTGAAGGTTCTTGTTTACCGACTTGACATGCGCTTCCTGTTGAAATAGCGATGCCATGGCGATTACATTCTAACATTGTGTACTGACCTTCGATTCCCTTTATTGTAACCCCAATAATATGAGGTAAACAAGAAGTAGAATGTCCTTCTACTTGAATTTCAAGAGGAATTGCTTGTAATTGTTCCGTAAAATAAGATCGTAATTGTTCAAAACGAGTTCTTTCTTCTTCTCGGTCATCTAATATATATTCTGCCGCTGTTAGAAAGGAAGCAATGCCAGGCACATTAACTGTACCAGGGCGAAATCCTTTTTCGTGTGATGTCCCCGGGAAGACTTGCCCCCAGCGTACTTGTGGGTTTATATAGCAAGCACCTACACCTTTTGGTCCATATATTTTATGTGCAGAAACAGAAAGGCTATCAATATGCATCGCTGTAACATCAATTGGGAGCTTACCGAATGTTTGGACACAATCTGTATGAAATAAAATATTGTGTTTTTTTAGTAAGGCTCCAATTTTTGAGATAGGCTGAACGGTACCAATTTCAGAGTTGCCGTGTTGAATACTTGCTAAAACTGTATCGTCTGTAATAGCTGCTTCTAAAGCTTCAAGATTAATAAGCCCATCTGAATCTACAGGGATTTCTGTAATTGTATACCCTTGCTTTGTTAATGACTGAAAGTAGCTGCGAATGGATGCGTGTTCCATCGGTGTTGTAAGAATATGTTTGCCGCTTTTGGCATTTAAGAGTGATTGGATTGCAAGATAATTAGATTCTGAACCGCCGCTTGTGAAAAATACACCCTGTTCTTTTCCTCTAATCATTTGTGCAAGTGATGCCCTGCAAACTTGTAGTAAAGATGAAGCTGATCCCCCGATATCGTGTAAGCTTTGTTCATTACCGAAGTATTGCTGTGCTGCTTTCGTATATGTGTCAATTACTTCTTTGCTCATCGGTGTTGTAGCTGCATAGTCAAGATATATCATAATGTGTAGTCCTCTCTATAGTAGAGTTACATTCGTTTTTTAATGTAAATGAAAAAACTTTTTTTAGATGGGAGAGAGCATCCAGCCGTGCATAGAAGTGGTCAGAGCCTCTTCCTGCCCATGCCAAGTAAAAACAGAGAGAGAAAACGAGCGGAAGCCTCTTTTTCTTCTTCATAGCAGTGATTTATCCCGCATTAAGGGGCGAAACCCCCGACTGATTAAAGTTTCACTTTATATAGCATGAGAAAATTCGTAAAACAAAAATATTACTTTCTAAAAAACTCTTGTCATTATTTTAAATCTATGTAAATATAGGTGTCAAGACAGTTGAAAAGTGTAAAGTAGGAGGCAATGATCATGCCAAGTGCAGATGTCTTAATTATTGGAAGTGGTGTTGCAGCACTTAGTGTTGCGAAAGAGATTTGTCACGAAAAGAATGTGATGATTATCACAAAAAAAACAAGGCGGAATAACAATACGCATTTAGCGCAGGGCGGAATTGCAGCAGCTGTAGCTACCTATGACAAAGCGAATGATCATTATGAAGATACGATAGAGGCTGGTTGTGACTGTAACAACGAAGAAGCTGTTCGATATTTAGTGGAAGAAGGACCGAAAGAGATTCGAAATCTTATTGCAAATGGGATGAAATTTGATGGGGATGAAAAAGGACCTCATCTTGGAAAAGAAGGCGCGCATCGAAAACGACGTATTTTACACGCTGGGGGAGATGCAACAGGAAAAAACTTATTAGAGCATTTGATTCAAGAAGTAGCTCCTTACGTTACAGTAGTGGAGCAAGAAATGGTGCTCGATTTAATAATAGAAAATGATACATGTAAGGGTATTTTGACCCGTGATAGTGAAGGACATGTACATCGTTACTATGCTGAACACATTGTATTAGCTACAGGTGGCATTGGAGGTGTGTATGCATTTACGTCTAACGATGAGACGATTACAGGTGATGGACTAGCAATGGTGTACCGAGCTGGTGGGGAGTTGGTTGATTTAGAGTTTATTCAATTTCATCCAACAATGCTCTATGTAGGGGGGCGTTGCTGCGGACTTGTTTCAGAAGCGGTAAGAGGTGAAGGGGCTGTTCTGTTAAATGAAAAAGGACAGCGTTTTATGCTGGACGTACATCCGCAGCACGATCTTGCACCGCGTGATGTAGTGGCACGTGCGATTCATGAACAGCTTCTTGCAGGAGAAAGTGTATACTTGGATATTTCTTCTATTCAACATTTTGAAGAGCGTTTTCCTACTGTATCTGCATTATGCAAAAAGAATGGGATAGATGTGAAACAAAATAGAATACCAGTTGTACCTGGGGCTCATTTTCATATGGGGGGCGTCAAGGTGAATTGTGATGGAGAGACATCAATTACACATTTATATGCCGTTGGTGAAGTAGCCTGTAACGGTGTGCATGGTGCAAACCGTTTAGCGAGCAATTCACTGCTAGAGGGGCTTGTGTTCGGAAGACGAATTGGAGCGCATATTTTAGCTCATCCAGTACAAGGAAAAGAAAACGGTTATGAAAGAATTCATGAAGTATCTACAATTCCTCAATTACCAACGAAAAAAGAGATACAAGAACAGATGATGGAATACGTAGGAATTGTACGAACAGAAACGAGTTTATTATGTGCAAAGCAATGGTTTGAACAGTATGGTGTGCACAGTATTCAACTGCAATATGGAGCTTTTACAAATGAAGATATAACAATTATGAATATGCTAACAGTTTGCCATCTCATTACAGAAGCGGCATTGCAAAGAAAAGAGAGCATAGGTGGTCATTATCGTGATGATTATCCAAGCCGAAATAAAGTAACGAAAGAAATTATTCTTGCTAATAAAAAATTACAGCTTGTGTAATAAGGGGAAGAGGGATTTTATGAATGGGTTAAAGGTAAGAAAAGCATTGGAAAGTTTTTTTCTAGAAGATATCGGGGAAAGAGATGTAACATCGCAACTTATATTTCCTGATAATTTACAAGCCAAGGGGACATTTCTTGTAAAAGATACAGGTGTATTTGCAGGAACAGATATAATTGAACAAGGGTTTCGATTAATAGACGGCAAAAGTCAAGTTTCATTTTATAAAAAAGATGGAGATTTTGTAGAAAAGGGCGACACTCTAGCAACTGTACAAGGACCGATTGCCTCTCTATTAACAGCAGAGCGTGTAATTTTAAATGTCATTCAAAGAATGAGCGGTATAGCAACGATGACACATAGAGCAGTTCGGGCGCTAGAAAGTGACCATACACGTATTTGTGATACGAGAAAAACAATACCAGGGCTACGCATGTTTGATAAATATGCGGTTGTATGCGGAGGCGGATATAACCATCGCTTCGGATTATACGATGGTGTCATGATTAAAGATAATCACATTGCTTTTGCAGGGTCTATTACAAAAGCTGTTACATCTGTAAAAGAAAAGCTTGGACATATGGTAAAAGTTGAAGTGGAGACGGAGACAGAAGAACAAGTGCGAGAAGCTGTAGCTGCAGGAGCGGATATTATTATGTTCGACAATCGTACACCAGAAGAAGTTCGTGAGTTTTCTAAAATTGTTCCAAGTGCAATTGTAACAGAAGCATCAGGTGGTATTACAATTGAAAATTTATCAAAATACGGCAAAACAGGGGTAGATTACATTTCGCTCGGATTATTAACACATTCTGCGGGAGCATTAGATATTAGCTTTAATATTGAGGTTTAAGGCGAGAGGGTTAGAGGGGGAGAGTATTGATGAGTATTTTAGAGAAGGTTCAACCAATCGAAACGATGTTACCAGAGCGTTATCAAACAATGTCAGTACAAGAGATGGAAGAGCGTGTTCGTGAAATTAAAGAAAAACTGGGGGAAACGTTATTTATTCCAGGGCATCATTATCAAAAGGATGAGGTCGTTCAATTCTCAGATGCTGCAGGAGATTCATTGCAACTTGCACAAGTAGCGGCTAGCAATAAAGCGGCAAAATATATCGTATTTTGTGGTGTGCATTTTATGGCCGAAACAGCAGATATGTTAACGACAGATGAACAAGTTGTTATCTTACCAGATATGCGTGCTGGCTGTTCGATGGCAGATATGGCAGATATTGAACAAACAGAGCGAGCTTGGAAAGAACTTACGCAGTTATTTGGAGATACGATGATTCCATTGACATATGTCAATTCTACAGCAGCTATTAAAGCATTTTGCGGTCGTAATGGCGGTGCCACAGTAACATCTTCTAATGCTAAAAAAATGGTATCTTGGGCATTTACGCAAAAAGAGCGTCTTGTCTTTTTACCAGACCAGCATTTAGGAAGAAATACAGCGTATGACTTAGGGATTCCATTAGATAAAATGGCGGTTTGGGATCCGCATACAGATTCATTAGAGTACGATGGGGATATAGAAGATGTAAAGGTAATTTTATGGAAAGGGCATTGTTCGGTTCATCAAAATTTCACTGTCAAAAACATTGAAAGTGTGCGGAAAAACCATCCTGATATGAATATTATTGTTCATCCAGAATGTTGTTATGAAGTGGTAGCAGCTTCTGATTATGCAGGATCGACAAAATATATTATCGATATGATTGAACAAGCACCGTCTGGGAGCAAATGGGCGATTGGTACAGAGATGAATTTAGTCAATCGAATTATTCATCAGCACCCAGATAAAGAAATCATTTCGCTAAACCCTTTTATGTGTCCTTGTTTAACGATGAATCGCATTGATTTACCACATTTATTGTGGGCGTTAGAAACGATAGAACGCGGAGAGGAAATCAATGTTATTCAGGTAGACAAACAGGTGACAAAAGAAGCAGTTCTTGCTCTAAATCGTATGTTAGAGCGTGTGTAAAAGCGACGGATTTCCGTCGCTTTTTTATTAAACATAATTAGCCAATTGTAGTCATACATTGTGTTGAGGGAATCATTGTATTTTTCATATTCGTGCAATATTGTGTATGACTAAATGGTAAGAGCAACAGTGTTAAACCATAGAGGATAGTTTTATTTTATATTATTTTTGTTTATAGATAAGTAATACAGGAGGGGGAAAATTTGAAAATTCATATCGTGCAAAAAGGGGATACCCTTTGGAAAATTGCGAAAAAGTACGGAGTAGACCTTGAAACGTTAAAAAAGGCGAATACGCAGCTTAGCAATCCCGATTTGATTATGCCAGGTATGAAAATAAAGGTACCATCTAGCAGTGTGCATGTGAAAAAAAATATGGGTGCTGGCTCAGCTCCTCCAAAAGAATATGTAAAAGAGGTACAACAAAAAGAATTTGCAGCGACACCTACGCCGCTTGGAATAGAAGATGAAGAAGAAGCACCATATCAATCTGCCCCAATTACGCAGCAACCGGCTATGCAACAAACACAAAAAGAAATGCAAGTAAAGCCACAAAAAGAAATGCCGATTCAGAAAGAAGTGCCAATACAAAAAGAAATACCGATTCAGAAAGAAGTGCCAATACAAAAAGAAATGCCGATTCAGAAAGAAGTGCCAATACAAAAAGAAATGCCGATTCAGAAAGAAGTGCCAATACAAAAAGAAATGCCGATTCAGAAAGAAGTGCCAATACAAAAAGAAAAACCAATTCAGAAAGAAGTACCTATTCAAAAACCTCCTGTCGTTGAAAAACCAGCTGTAATTGAAAAGCCACCAGTTGTAGAAAAAGTAGAGAAACCAGCGGGGAAAGAAAGTACAAAGTTTTCAGTAAATATATTACCACAGCCACCACAACCACCAATTAAACCTAAAAAAGACTATAAAATTTCAGATGTAATCAAAAAAGGAAGCGAGTTAATTGCCCCGCAAATTCAGAAGATGAAACCTAACAATATAGTGTCACCACAAACGAAAAAAGAAAACGTAAGTAATATAGTATCACCGCAAACAAAAAAGGAGAATGTAGGAAATATAGTGTCACCACAAATGAAAAAAGAAAATGTAGGTAATGTTGTTTCGCCGCAAGTGAAAAAAGAAAATGTAGGTAATGTTGTTTCGCCACAAGTGAAGAAAGAAAATGTAGGAAATATAGTGTCACCACAAACGAAAAAAGAAAATGTAAGTAATGTTGTTTCGCCACAGGTACAAAAAGAAAATGTGGGAAATATAGTTGCACCGGATGTAACAAAAGAAAAACTAGTTATTCCACAAGTAACACCGCCCCATATTACGATGCCAACGATGGATAATAACCAAATGCTAGATATCCTGTCGATGATGAATAATAATCAACCACCGAATATGATGCCGATGATGGATAATAACCAAATGCCGAATATGATGCCGATGATGGATAATAATCAAATGCCGAATATGATGCCGATGATGGATAATAACCAAATGCCGAATATGATGCCGATGATGGATAACAATCAAATGCCGAATATGATGCCAATGATGGATAATGACCAAATGCCGAATGTCATGCCGATGATGGATAATAATCAAATGCCGAATATGATGCCGATGATGGATAACAATCAAATGCCGAATATGATGCCGATGATGGATAACAATCAAATGCCGAATATGATGCCAATGATGGATAATGACCAAATGCCGAATGTCATGCCGATGATGGATAACAATCAAATGCCGAATATGATGCCAATGATGGATAATAACCAACTACCGCCAATGATGCCACACCAAATACCGATGCCATATCAACCACAAATGATGCCACAACAGCATCCATATTATCAAATGCCATATCAACCACAGCAAAATCCGTATTATCAAATGCCGTATACACAAGGTGTGCCAATAATGCCGTACCAAATGCCAGTGCAACATAATTCAATGCCATATCAACCACAAACGGATAATAACATGCCACCAATGATGCCGGCAGAAGAAGATTGTGGATGTGGTGAGGAAAGAAATTTATATAGTCCACAGCCAGGGGGACCATACTATCCGAATTCTCTATACTACCCAACAAATCAAGTTGCGTATGCACCGCAGCCAGGTGCGATGTTTTATCAAGATCCGCCGAGAGTTTTTGGAGAACCACTTGAAGAAGATGAGGAATAGAAAGAGTTGTGTTAACGGTAAAGAAGTAGTGTTAGAAAATTCCTAGTGAAATATTAACAAGTGTAAAAACCTCCTTTGTTACTCACTATAAGAAGGAGCTTTTCGAGAGGGAAGTTCAACCTAACAAGGGGGGTTTTTATATTGAGTAAAAAGATTAAGATTATTGCCGCTTCTTTGTTAGTTACCAGTGCGTTAGCTGCATGTGGTACACCTAATAATAACAATGCGATGGATGATCGTAATGCAACTTACAATTATGAACGTACATCGTATGATGATACACGTCCATATAGAAATAATGTGACGCGTACCGATCGATATACTGATTATGTAACATATCGTAATGGTGACCGAATGAATAATAATGTTTACGATCGTCGTGATAATGTTGGGTATAATTATTACCGTGATGTAAATTACCATGGTCAAATTGCAAATCCTTATCCAACTCGTAACATTACAATGAATAATTCATATATTAACAACGATGGTAAGACAGCAGAAAGAATTACAAATCGTGTTAAACGTATGAATAATGTAGATCGCGTTTCTACTGTTGTACGAGGAAATGATATAGTAATTGCGGTAAAACCACGTGGTGCAGTAGTAAACGAAACCGCAATGGCAAATGAAATTCGTCAAGCTGTTGCCAACGATGTGAAAAACCGTAATGTGTATGTAACTGTTAAAAATGACATGTTTGACCGTGTCGATACAGTGAATACACGTTTACGCAATGGAACAGTAACAAACGATTTAAACCGTGATATAACAGATCTGTTCCGAGACATCCGTGATGGTCTAACTGGTACAGTACGATAACAAAAAAAGGGGAAGGTTTACACCTTCCCCTTTTTTGTTATCGTAAGTATTAGCAGGATACATAGAAGATTATTCATCCATATCCTGTAATCTTTTTTTCTTAATAAAGTAACCAACAGAATAAGAAGCTAAAAAGCATAAGAAAAGAACGCTTCCAATAAGCAGTGCTTCCCACAATGGTCTTTCAGGACTGAAAATAACATAAATTACAACAAAGATGATTCCTACGATAGCAGAGCGGAAAACAAGTTTGTAGTAATGTGTTATATGTATCCCTTTTTCGTTTTCTTCTGTATCAACAGAGATTCCCATTTGTAAATAGGCTAGAAGTATACTTGTTAACATAAATAATAACCATAGCGGAGATTTTGTAATTTGATCTATACCTTCATGGAAGCCAATATACCCCAAAATCCCTATTATACCAATTGTTTGAAATAGAAAAGCGATTCGAACATTTTTTAGATTTTGAAGGATTAAACGTTCATCTTTTATTTTTTTCAATAGACTCACTCCTGTTTTACCATACTTTATCATTTTATACATGTTAATTGTAACATATATATTACATAAATCAATTTATATTTTACTTAAGGGGCTTGAGGAATACATATTGGTATGAAAAGGTAATAAAAAAAATTTAGGATTAGCTTGCGTTCCTTTTACATTAGTGTTATATTAGCAAAGCGATGAGCTAATTTACGTAAGACGAGAGATATGCTTAAGTGCTAAACACGCGGATGTGGCCGCCTGGTCTCTCGCCGTAAACGCATCAAGACGCCTGCTATGTTCAGGCGTCTTTCTTATTATATAATAGTAAACGACTCATGCAGGTAGGCTTATGTCTTACCTGCATTTTTTATTTTCATTAAAAATAACTATTGCTGTTATTATGGATAAATCCCCCATTTCCGGAAAAACTACAAATGGAAGTTTTATTTTGCTTAGAAGAGGTGAGCGGAAATGAAATTCATGATGATTGCAGTTCAAGTCGTAATCGCTATGTTTTGTTTATATCATGAATCAAGTGTGATGGCTGAGTCTTCTGTACCAAAAGTCACGCAAAAAGAACCTCAAGTTACGATTCTATTAGAGCGTATGTATGTAGATGGAGAAGTAAGTGAGGAGATTTTTACTGAAAAAGTAGCAAACTTAGAACAGTTTCTTCAGCAGTACAAAGAATGGCAACTTGTTGATCGTGATGATACACAAATTGTATTACAAAAAAAGGTAGATGATATTTCACCACTACTTAAAACGAGTGGATATTTTGGTGTTTCTAATGAGGGAATACTGCAAATTTTTAATGGGGTGCCAAAAGAAGATAATGCGATTCATTCATTCTTTCAAATTGATATGAAAAAGCTAGAAAGTTATGAACGAGCAGAGTTAAAACGCGGTATTCGCATCAAGTCCAAAGAACGTTTTGTGAAGACGATTGAGAAGATGAAGCAGTATGCAGTACAAAATAAGAAAAATAGCAGCTCGGGATGAGCTGCTATTTTTCTTATTTGTTTTTATCTAAAATTTGTTTTGCAATTTCATCAATTAGCATATCTTTTCCGATTGGATTGAATGCTTTTGTGTTAAAGACTTCATTGCTTACTTCGTAAACATGATTATTTTTTACAGCTTTATTATCTTTCCAAACAGCGCTGTTTTTGTAGTCGTCAAACACTTTATCTGCCTCGCCACCAAAGTTTACGATAAACATTTGATCAGGCTGGAATGCAACAAGACCTTCTAGTGATACTTGTGCCATCGTTTGTTTTAAATCTGTACCTTTCGTTGCAGGAAGCTTTAAATCGTTAAAGAGAATATCACCATATCCGAAACTACCATATACACGGAAGTTTTGCGGTGTTACAGCAAGGAACATAAAGTTCTCATCTTTTGTTTTCTCTTTAATTTTTTTAGATAAGGAAGCAGCTTTTTTATCGTAATCTGCAATCCATTTATCTGCTTTTTTCTCTTCGTCAAATAGCTTGCCTACTTCTTTAAATTTACCGCGCCAGTTTTCTAAGTTTGTTTCTAAAACAACTGTAGGTGCAACTTTTAATAGTTGATCATAAATTTTCAATTGACGGTTGTTTAAAATAATTAAGTCTGGTTTTAAAGCAGTAACCGCTTCTAAATCGACTTTAGGTGCCCAGTACCAACCAACTGCTTTTACACCTTCTAGTTCTTTTTGTAAATGATTTTGGATTTTATCTTTATACGTGTTGGCAGTACCAACTGGTTTATGACCAAGAAGTAATAATTCTTCAGATGATCCAGATAAATCAACAATTCTTTTTGGATTTGTCGGAATTTCAACTTCTCCTTTTGCATGTTTTACAACTTTTGTTTTTGGTTGTTCTTTTGCCTGTGATTCTTCTTTTTTAGAAGAGCAACCAACAATGGTAAGAACAACAAGAATGAGAGTAAGTAGAATAGATAGCTTGCGTTTCATCTTGTATGTAACCCCTTTAATTAGTATTGATAATCATTATCGCAATTGTAATATTAATTGGCACTATATCTTTCTGTCAATATTAAAAAAATGGAAAATCCAAATGGAGAACATTTGTTGGGTCAGTCTCGCTTTTCCAGCATTAGATATGTTAAAATGGAATACATGATTTAAGAGGGAGAGATCGTATTTTGTTTGAATATGTTACAGGCTATGTGGAATATGTAGGGCCAGAATATGTCGTTCTTGATCATAATGGAATTGGCTATCAAATTTTTACGCCAAATCCGTATGTATTCCAAAGAAGCAAGCAAGAAATTCGTGTATATACATATCATTATGTGAGAGAAGATATTATGGCGCTTTACGGATTTAAGACACGTGAGGAGCGTTTATTATTTACAAAACTCTTAGGTGTGTCAGGAATCGGGCCAAAAGGTGCGCTTGCAATTTTAGCTTCTGGTCAAACCGGACAGGTTGTACAGGCGATTGAACATGAGGATGAAAAATTCTTAGTGAAATTCCCGGGAGTCGGAAAGAAAACAGCACGTCAAATGATTTTAGACTTAAAAGGGAAGTTAGCGGATGTTGTACCAGATGTATTTGTTGATTTATTCTCAGATGTAGAACGTTTTGACGAGAAGAAAGGCTCATCAGCTGAGCTTGACGAAGCGCTTGAAGCACTGCGTGCACTTGGCTATGCAGAACGAGAAGTAAATCGCGTTATACCGGAGTTATTAAAAGAATCACTTACGACGGATCAATATATTAAAAAGGCACTTAGTCTTTTACTAAATGGTAAGAGGTGAGTAGAATGGACGAACGTCTCCTTTCAGGAGAATCGGCATATGAAGATGCGGATTTAGAATATTCGTTACGGCCACAGACGCTCCGTCAGTATATTGGCCAAGATAAGGCAAAGCATAATTTAGAGGTGTTTATTGAGGCGGCGAAAATGCGTGAGGAGACATTGGATCACGTACTATTATACGGACCGCCAGGACTTGGTAAAACGACGCTTGCGAATATTATCGCTAATGAAATGGGCGTTAATATTCGAACAACGTCAGGTCCAGCAATCGAGCGTCCAGGGGATTTAGCGGCAGTATTAACGGCGCTTCAACCTGGTGATGTACTATTTATTGATGAAATTCATCGCCTGCACCGATCGATTGAAGAAGTGTTATATCCAGCGATGGAGGATTTTTGCCTTGATATTGTCATTGGTAAAGGACCAACTGCAAGATCTGTAAGGCTTGATTTACCACCGTTCACATTAGTTGGTGCAACAACACGTGCAGGTGCTTTATCAGCGCCGCTCCGTGACCGATTTGGCGTGTTATCACGATTAGAGTATTATACAGTAGATCAACTTTCGGCGATTGTAGAGCGGACAGCAGAGGTGTTTGAAGTTGAAATAGACTCATTAGCTGCTTTAGAAATTGCAAGGCGTGCGCGTGGTACGCCGCGTATCGCGAACCGATTATTAAGACGCGTGCGTGATTTTGCGCAAGTTCGAGGCAACGGAACGATTACGATGGAAATTACTCAAATGGCATTAGAGCTCTTACAAGTCGATAAATTAGGGCTTGATCATATCGATCATAAGTTACTGCTTGGTATTATTGAAAAGTTCCGCGGTGGACCAGTCGGATTAGAGACTGTTTCAGCGACAATCGGGGAAGAATCTACGACGATTGAAGATGTATATGAACCGTATTTACTTCAGATCGGTTTTTTACAACGAACACCAAGGGGACGAATCGTAACACCGCTTGCATATGACCATTTCGGAATGGAGATGCCAAAAGTATGACGGATATGCCGAAGTTGCTTATTACGGCGGGTATCCTTCTCATTGTCGTGGGAATAGCTTGGAAGTTTATCGGGAGGCTTCCAGGCGATATTTTTGTGAAAAAAGGAAACGTTACCTTTTATTTTCCGATCATTACATGTATTGTGTTAAGTATTGTATTATCTTTTATTATGTATATAATAAATCGATTTAAATAGAAATAGGTGGCTATAGTTATGGATATTAATCTGTTTGATTTTCATTTACCGGAAGAACTTATTGCACAAACACCGCTTGAAGAGCGTGAAACATCAAGATTAATGGTGTTAGACCGTGAAACAGGTGATATCGAGCATAAGCATTTTACGGACATTCTTTCTTATTTACATGAAGGAGACTGTTTAGTTTTAAATGAAACGAAAGTTATGCCTGCTCGTTTGCATGGTGTGAAAGAAGATACAGGTGCACATATTGAAGTACTTCTTTTAAAACAAGAAGATGGTGATAAGTGGGAAACACTTGTAAAGCCAGCTAAACGTGTAAAAGAAGGAACGATTATTTCTTTTGGTGAAGGAAAGCTAAAAGCAACTTGCATCGGAACAGCTGATCAAGGTGGACGTCAGCTGGAGTTTTCGTATGACGGTATTTTTTATGAAATTTTAGATGAACTTGGAGAAATGCCGCTTCCTCCGTATATTAAAGAAACACTGGAAGACCGTGATCGTTATCAAACGGTATATGCGAAGGAAATTGGTTCTGCAGCAGCACCGACAGCTGGGCTTCATTTTACTGAAGAATTATTAGAAAAGTTGAAGCAAAAAGGTGTTCATTTAGCATTCATTACGCTTCATGTAGGTCTTGGTACATTTAGACCAGTGTCTGCAGATACAATTGAAGAACACCATATGCATGCGGAGTATTATCATATGTCAGAAGAAACGGCAGATTTGTTAAATCGTGTGAAAGAGAATGGTGGTCGTATCATTACAGTTGGTACAACATCAACTCGTACACTAGAAACAATTGCTACAGATCACGACGGTAAGCTTTGCGGAGCATCTGGATGGACGGATATTTTTATGTATCCAGGATATGAGTTTAAAGCAATTGATGGTTTAATTACAAACTTCCATTTGCCGAAATCAACATTAATTATGCTTGTAAGTGCATTTGCAAATAGAGAAAATGTTCTTCATGCTTACAATGAAGCAGTAAAAGAGAAATATCGTTTCTTTAGCTTCGGTGATGCGATGTTCGTTGCATCTCATGCTAAAGCAAGAAACAAATAAAAAGGAGTAAATCTATGACAGCAATTCGTTATGAATTTATTAAAACATGTAAACAAACGGGGGCACGTTTAGGGCGCGTCCATACACCACACGGCACATTCGATACACCAACATTTATGCCGGTTGGTACACTTGCGACAGTGAAAACAATGTCACCAGAAGAATTAAAAGCAATGGACTCTGGTATTATTTTAAGTAATACGTATCATTTATGGCTACGTCCAGGTCATGAAATTATTCGTGAGGCAGGTGGCTTACATAAATTTATGAACTGGGACCGCGCAATTTTAACAGATTCCGGTGGTTTCCAAGTATTTAGTTTAAGTGATTTCCGCCGTATTGAAGAAGAAGGCGTCCATTTCCGTAATCACTTAAATGGGGATAAATTATTCTTATCACCAGAAAAAGCGATGGAAATTCAAAATGCATTAGGTTCAGATATCATGATGGCATTTGATGAGTGTCCACCGTTCCCAGCTACGTTTGAATATATGAAAAAGTCTGTAGAGCGTACGAGCCGTTGGGCGGAGCGATGCTTAAAAGCGCATGAGCGTCCACAGGATCAAGGTTTATTCGGTATTGTGCAGGGCGGAGAGTTTGAAGAGCTTCGTCGCCAAAGTGCGAAAGACCTTGTTTCAATGGATTTCCCTGGTTATGCAGTAGGTGGTTTATCAGTTGGGGAGCCAAAGGATATTATGAACCGTGTACTTGAATTTACAACACCGCTTCTTCCGGACAATAAACCACGTTATTTAATGGGAGTAGGTTCTCCTGACTCATTAATTGACGGTGCAATTCGTGGTATTGACATGTTTGACTGCGTACTTCCAACACGTATTGCTCGAAATGGTACATGTATGACAAGCCAAGGGCGTCTCGTGGTGAAGAATGCGAAGTTTGCAAGAGACTTCGGTCCGCTTGATCCAAATTGTGATTGTTACACATGTAAAAACTATTCTCGTGCGTACATTCGTCACTTAATGAAATGTGATGAAACGTTCGGAATTCGTTTAACGTCTTATCACAACCTTCATTTTCTGTTAAACTTAATGGAGCAGGTGAGACAAGCCATTCGAGAAGACCGTCTTGGTGATTTCCGTGAAGAGTTCTTTGAACAATATGGCTTTAATAAACCGAATGCTAAAAACTTCTAATACATAATTTAAAAGGAGGAACAAAAAATGAATCCAGGTATGATGAATATTGTCATGATCGTTGCGATGTTTGCGATTTTCTATTTCTTATTAATTCGCCCGCAGCAAAAGCGTCAAAAGGCAGTAGCTCAAATGCAAAGTGAATTACAAAAAGGTGATGCGATTGTAACAATCGGTGGCTTGCACGGTACAATCGAATCAGTAGATGACACTACGATTGTAATTAAATCTGGTGGTTCACATTTAACATTCGATCGCAATGCGATTCGTGAAGTTGTGAAGAAGTAACAGTAAAAAGCCCTGCTAATAGCAGGGCTTTTTAATTCGAGTGTTTCGTCATGTTAACGCCGAATATACCACCAATTGTACTTGCCCCCATTAACATAAGTTGATAGAGAAGCTGTGAGTTGGATAGAGCGTGTGAGAAACCTAAGTAGCTGACGAGAAAAACAAGAATTGTAAAGGTAAGTCCGGTTGTGAAACCGACTAACCATCCTCTACCTTGTGCCTTTTTACCAGCGACAAAGCCAGAGATGAGGGTAGAGAGGATTGCAAATATGAAAAGAGTAATTGCCAATGCTCCTTCACTAATGTTTGTGAATTTTAATAAAAGTGCAATCACCATACTTGTAACAGAAGCAAGTATTAATAAAGTGATAATACCAAACCCAATTGCTGTAGATAACTTTTTCGTTCCATCCATGATAAATTCCCCCTTTTTAATACAAGCATATTTTCAATTCTTGTAAGTTAGACTAGTTTCTTTTTTGCTGGTTAAACTACGTCGTAGAAGAAAGAAATAGAAAGGGGATTACAGATGGAACTATGGGGAACTGCCTTTCGAACAGTTCTATTGTATTTCATTATGTTACTTATTTTTCGTGTTATGGGAAAACGAGAAATTGGTGAACTCAGTATTTTGGATTTGGTTGTTTTTATTATGTTAGGTGAACTTGCTGTATTAGGAATTATCGATGCTGATCGCCCTGTATGGGATCAAATTGTTCCTATGGCAGTAATTGTGATTATTCAAATGGTGTTAGCATACGCTTCTCTGAAAAGTGGGAAAATCCGACATTTAATAGATGGTGAACCAGCCATTATTGTTCGGAAAGGGAAAATTGATGAAAAACAAATGCGAAAGCAACGCTATAACATGGACGATTTATTAATGCAGTTAAGAGAAGAAGGAATTGGTGATATTCGCGATGTCGAATATGCTATTTTAGAAGCTTCAGGAAAACTATCTGTATTTCATAAACAAAAGGGTGAAAAAAATAAGGATGATACACCTATTTTTTCATTTCCACTGATTATTGATGGGGAGATGCAACAATCACATTTGCATATGATTGAACAGTCAGAAGAATGGCTTGTGAGAAAACTGAAAAACATAGGATACAGTGATATAACAGAAATTTCGTATTGTAGTTTCCAAAATGGGGAGTTTTTTGTGGATTTAAAAGATAAATAAGAAGCTTGCATTGAAAAAAGCAAGCTTCTTATTTTTATGGTTATTTCAAAAACGATAGCTTCCTGATAATCGGGAGACGCCGTAATTCGTCTTTGTGAATGAGTTTGAAAATGAGAAGAAGCAGTGTATAAAGGATGGTGGTTAATGTGATTTCCCATAATGTTTGTATGCCAAGTGAATGTGAAAAAATAATGTACCTGTGGAGGTAGAAACCGAAAGCGCCTGCAATGACAATCGCAACCCCTCCGAAAATATAATCTCTCATATAAATTGTAAATGTAATTTTTTTTAAGACGGTTGCGTAGTGAAGGAATGTCACAGTCACAATGTTAGCAGCGATTGCAATTGCGACCCCCATCATTTGGAATTCTGGGCGCGAAGCGAGTAAGAAAATAACGAGCAGTTTTACAATGGCTCCGATAAAAGTATTCATCATCGCGGCGCGTGCTAAGTTTAAAGCTTGCAAAACAGATGTGAGAGGACTTTGAAAATAGTGAAATAAAAAGCAAGGTGCAAGTAATTGAATGAATGCAGTTGCGCTATCTGAACCGTACATGAGAGTTAAAACAGGTGAAGCAAATACATAAAGAATAACGACCGACCAGCCTCCGGTAATTAAAGAAATTCGAAGAGCTTGTTGCAGGCGATGTTCTACTAATCGATGTTGTTTTTTTGCCATTGCTTCACTAATCGATGGTACCAGTGCTGTAGAAAGAGCGTATGTAATAAAGGCCGGTAGTGATAAAAGAGGGAACGCATAGCCATTTAATATGCCATATTGCTTCGTAGCAACTGAAGCAGCAACACCAGCTATCGCTAAGCTTTGCATAACGATAATTGGCTCGAAAAAATAAGAGATCGATCCAATTAAGCGACTCCCTGTAGTTGGAAGTGCAATTTCCATAAGCGAATGAAAAGTTTGTTTACTTTCTTTGACAGTACTTAGAAAACCGGTTCGGATGGAAAGATGTTTTTCGCGCTGGAATAAAGTGAGTAAGAATAATAAAGAAGCAACTTCTCCAAGAACAGCTGATAGCATTGCGCCTGAAGCAGCGTATTCAACACCGTAAGGTAAAAATAGACGAATACATACGGCAATAATGGTAATACGGACAACTTGTTCTAACACTTGTGCATATGCGCTTGGCTTCATATTTTGTTTTCCTTGGAAGTAGCCGCGCAAAACAGATGAAACCGCAATAACAGGAACGACGGGTAAAATGGCCATTAGCGGATAGTACGTTCTTTTATCTGTTAATAAAGTTTCAGCTAAAATAGGGGTTAGAAGCATGATTGTAATTGTTAAGATAATACTAATAACGGATGTAACAGCTAATGATACTGTTAATATTCTTTTTACTTTTTGTTTATCATTTACGGCTTCCGCCTCTGCTACGAATTTTGCAATGGCAACGGGAAGTCCGATTTGTGTTAAGGTAATTGCTAAAATGAAAGTAGGGACAGCCATCATATAAAGACCGACGCCTTCTTCTCCTAAAATACGCGCCATTACAATCCGATTTATAAACCCAAGAATTTTTGTAATAAAACCAGCTAGCATTAAAATAAATGCGCCTCGTAAAAAGCTTTGTCTTGTCATGGTCTTCTCCTACCTTCTCAAAATCAATGGAATGATTTACAATAATTTATATGCACGTATGAGACAAGAATGACAAGCATTTAAGAGGATGAACACATAAAGTAAAACTTCTACTAGGAAGGTACTCGAGAAATGGAACTCTTAAAGGCGGTTATTGCTGTCCGTTAGAGCGGGATGAAAAGCGACTTTTCGTGCTGAAATAAAAAGGAGATGTGATGTATGATTGAGAAAGAAGATTTGGTAGAGGCTTACCGCGGACAGTTGCAAGTCGTTTTAGAAAGTAAAGTAGAAGAATTTCAAATGATCGGCTACGACCGAGTGACGACTGAGGATATATGGAAATGTTTAAAAAGTAAAAAGTGGAAAAAGGTAGATAGTGATGTTAGATTATATGAACTTGTGAATGATGTGCTAACATTAACAACAAATGAGTATATGACATATTTAACGGTAGAAGCGTATCAAGAACCACTTGGGTCATTTGAAGAATATGAAAATAAATAACCGGCTGTAATTGGTTTGTTCTTCCTTTTGCAGTATAATGATAGGTATTGATAAAGAGGAATGTATATGTCAGAGATTCTAAGTAAAGGAGGTAGAAAGCAGAAAACATAACAATTCGTAGTAAGATATAGGGTTTTGTTGTACGTCTAGGGCGTGGAACTGAAGGTTTACCTATATGGCTAGTAGCACTAGTAGAAAAGTTGAAAATTCACAGAAAGGAAGCCTACTAACTAGACAAACACATAAGTGTAGAGGAATACCTGTGAATAAACAGGAATGATTGTTACAGGGATTTGTCTAGCGTAAATGAATGATATGATTTGTTTATGATTTTAGTAGCAGAAAGAAGGTACATATGGCAAAGCGAAGTACTAGAATCGTCGCGTTCTTTCTCATCGTATTGTTAATCGGTGGAATTATTGGTGCGACAGGAAAAAACATAACAAAAGGAATTAGTCTTGGACTAGACCTTCGCGGTGGCTTTGAAATCTTGTATGAAGTAAAGCCAGCGAAAAAGGGAGATAAGATTGATCATGATGCACTTGTAAGTACAGTTGGTGCTCTTGAGAATCGTGTGAATGTTCTCGGTGTTAGTGAACCGAATATTCAAATTGAAGGAAAAGATCGTATTCGTGTACAGCTTGCGGGTGTCAAAGATCAGCAAAAGGCACGTGAAATCTTATCTACTCAAGCAAAATTAACATTCCGCGATGTAGATGATAATCTTCTCATGGATGGAACGGATTTAAAGGGCGGAGGAGCGAAGCAAACATTTGATGATCAAGGTCGACCAAGCGTTGGGCTTACATTAAAAAGTGCTGATAAATTCCGTGAAGTAACTGAAAAAGTATCTAAAATGCCACCACCAACAAACTTAATGGTGATTTGGCTTGATTTTGAAGAAGGTAAAGATTCTTATAAAGCAGAAGCAGCAAAACCAAATCCGAAATTTTTATCAGCAGCAACAGTAAATCAAGTATTTAATCAAAAAGAAGTATCCATCGTTGGTGGAAACTTTACGGTTGAAAGTGCGAAGCAGCTTTCAGACTTATTAAACGCTGGTGCACTTCCTGTTGATTTAAAAGAAATGTATTCAACATCTGTTGGTGCGAAATTCGGTGAACAAGCATTACAGCAAACGATTTTTGCTAGTATAATCGGGGTTGCTATAATCTTCTTATTTATGCTTGTATTCTACCGCTTGCCAGGACTTGTAGCGGTTATCATGTTAGGTTTATATATTTTCGTGACATTGCTTGTCTTTAACTGGATGCATGCAGTCCTTACGTTACCAGGTATTGCGGCACTGGTGCTCGGAGTTGGTATCGCGGTTGACGCGAATATCATTACATATGAGCGACTGAAGGAAGAATTACGAATTGGTAAATCGATGATGTCAGCATATCGCGCGGGTAATCATCGTTCGTTAGCGACAATTTTAGATGCAAACATTACAACAATAGCAGCGGCTGGTGTGTTATTTGTTTATGGTACAAGTTCTGTAAAAGGGTTTGCGACAAGTTTAATTGTGAGTATTTTAGTCGGCTTTATTACAAACGTATTCGGTACGCGTTTCCTACTTGGATTACTTGTGAAAAGCCGTTACTTCGATAAGAAATTATCTTACTTTGGTGTGAAAGAGAAGGAAATTATTCCGTTATCAAAAGGTGTAGAACATGCACCAACGAGATTTGACCGTATTAACTTTGTAAATATTGGTCATAAGTTCTTCTTATTCTCAATTGTAGTTGTTATTGCTGGAGCAATTATACTACCAATTTTCAAAATGAACCTTGGAATTGACTTTGCAAGTGGTACACGTATGGACTTACAGTCAAAACAAGCGATTAGTGTAGATCAAGTTCGAAAAGATTTACATGAGTTGAAAATTGATGTGAAAAAAGAGGACATTGTACCAACTGGAGATGACAATAAAGGTTTTGCAGTTCGTACAATCGGTGTTTTATCGAAAGATGAAATTGCAAAAGCGAAAACATTCTTCCACGATAAATATGGTACAGATCCGAATGTAAGTACAGTTTCGCCGACAATCGGGAAAGAGATTGCACAAAATGCATTTATCGCAGTTATGATTGCATCGGCGGTTATCATTTTATATGTGAGTATTCGTTTCCGCTTCACATACGCATTATCTGCGGTAATCGCATTATTGCATGATGCGTTCGTTATGATTGTGGTGTTTAGTATCTTCCAATTGGAAGTAGATTTAACGTTTATCGCAGCGGTATTAACAATCATTGGTTATTCCATCAATGACTCGATTGTTACGTTTGATAGAAACCGTGAGCTATACAAGCAGAAAAAACGAATTCGCGACGTGAAGGATTTAGAAGAAATCGTAAACTCAAGTATTCGTCAAACAATTGGTCGTTCTATTAATACAGTTCTAACGGTGTTGTTCCCAGTTATTGCACTCCTTATCTTTGGTAGTGAATCACTGCGAAACTTCTCGCTTGCATTGATGGTTGGATTAGTTGTAGGTACGTATTCTTCTATCTTTGTTGCTTCTCAAATTTGGCTAATGCTTGAAAATCGCCGATTGAAAAAAGGAAAAGGTAAGAAGAAAGTAGAAACTGAAGTATCTGAACCACAAGTATAAAAATGAGAAAAAACATATAAAAAGATGATGCCTCTTTTGGAGGCATCTCTTTTTTCGTTTGCGGATACACTAAAGTGACACTTCCTTTAGCGTTTTTTTGCTAAAGGTTAGTGGAACCAATCAGGGTCATAGGGACAGTGAAACTTCTCGAATAAGCAAACAAGGTACTGTCCCTTAGACCGGGGTAAAGTGACACTTCCTTTAGCGCCTTTTGCTAAAGTTTAAAGTGGAGTGTTAGCTGCATAGTTAATGCGGAATAACAAGGGAGTTTGAGAAAAGAAGGGATTTTATTTATGGAAAAAGATGAACGTTTTAAACAGGCGGAGTTTGGTGCTATTGTTGGAATCGTTGGAAATATTGTCTTAGCGATTGTAAAGGCGGTAATCGGTTATATTGGGAATAGTAAGGCGCTTTTAGCGGACGCAGTTCATTCAGCGTCAGATGTAGTCGGTTCGTTAGCTGTCTTTTTTGGATTGCGTGCAGCGAAGCAACCGCCCGATGAAGATCATCCTTATGGGCACGGAAAAGCAGAATCGATTTCAGCGATTATTGTTGCAGTGTTATTATTTATTGTTGGGATTGAAATTGCGATTTCTTCTATAAAGGCTTTTTCGCAGGACCTGGAACCACCGAAGGGAATTACAATTTTTGCGGTTATTCTTTCTATCGTGGTAAAAGAAGGGATGTTTCAGTATAAGTATCGATTAGGGAAACGGGTACACAGTGATGCAATTATTGCAAATGCATATGAGCACCGTTCAGATGTGTTTTCTTCAATTGCAGCTTTAATCGGGATTTGTGCAGCTATTATAGGGGATAAATTAGGCGTAGATTGGCTTGTATACGCCGATCCTGTTGCGGGGTTATTTGTTTCTCTACTTGTTGTAAAGATGGCATGGAGTATTGGGAAAGAAGCAATCCATTCAACGCTTGATCATGTCCTCCATGAGGAAGATATTATTCCGTTGAGAGAAGCAGTTCTTGGAGTAGAAGGTGTGAAAAAAATCGGCTCCCTATATGCGAGAGAACATGGTCATTACGTTATTGTTGATATTAAAGTGTCTGTTGATCCATATATCACAGTGGAAGAGGGGCATCGCATTGGGAAGCATGTAAAAGAGGTATTGATGAAACAAGATAACGTACAGAATGTATTTGTTCATATTAATCCGTACTCTCCTGATTGAGATGAAACGAGTAAATGAACATCTATTTATAGAGATGTTTAATCTTAGTTAATAGAACTTGTATCATATTGTCACCCCTTAATCTGTCTTGTATAATGGACAGGTTAAGGGGTGATTTCGTGTTACAACCGAAGACGCGTTGGAAAGAAAAGTCATTTAATGAAGAGCAGGTAAGTGAGTTAGCAAGTAAATTGCAATTATCACCGCTTGTTATTTCGTTATTCCTCGGTAGAGGTTTAGATACAGAAGATAAGATTGTGGACTTTTTAAATACAGAAAGACAAGAATTTCACGATCCATTTTTACTTGAAGGAATGGACCGTACAGTAGAGCGTGTAAAACAAGCCATTCAAAATGGAGAACAAATTTTAATTTTTGGTGACTATGATGCCGATGGTGTAAGTAGTACGACAGTGCTATATCTTGCTCTTCAAGAACTAGGTGCGGATGTTGAGTTCTATATTCCAAACAGATTTACAGAAGGATATGGGCCAAATGAAGAGGCGTTCCGCTGGGCGCACCGTGCAGGATTTTCTCTTATTATTACTGTTGATACAGGTATTGCAGCAGTTCATGAAGCTAAGGTTGCAAAAGACCTTGGTATAGATCTCATTATTACAGATCACCATGAGCCACCACCAGAACTGCCAGAAGCACTTGCGATTATTCATCCAAAGCTAGAAGGCGGCGTTTATCCGTTTCATTATTTAGCAGGCGTTGGTGTTGCGTTTAAAGTAGCGCATGCATTACTTGGACGTGTACCGGAGCACTTATTAGAAATTGCAGTAATTGGTACGGTAGCTGATTTAGTGTCGCTTCATGGTGAAAATAGATTGCTCGTACAGCGTGGACTGAAACAAATGCGAATGACGAAAAATATTGGTTTAAAAGCATTATTTAAAGTAGCAAATGTTTCACAAAGCGAGATTACAGAAGAAAGCATTGGCTTCTCAATCGCACCGCGTATTAATGCAATTGGTCGTTTAGAAGATGCGGCACCAGCAGTTCACTTGCTTTTATCAGAGGATCCTGAAGAAGCGAAAGAGCTTGCTGAAGAAATCGATGAAATGAATAAGCTACGTAAAGATATAGTAAAGCAAATTACAGAAGAGGCGATTGCAGAGGTAGAAAACAATTATCCGCCAGAGGACAATAAAGTACTAGTGCTTGCGAAAGAAGGATGGAATCCAGGTGTAATAGGGATTGTTGCTTCTAAGCTAGTAGAGCGCTTTTATCGTCCAACAATCGTGTTATGTATTGATCCCGAAAAGCAAACAGCAAAAGGATCTGCTCGTAGTATTGCAGGATTTGATTTGTTTGCAAACTTATCAGATTGTAGAGAATTGTTACCACACTTTGGTGGTCATCCAATGGCAGCGGGAATGACGCTTCATATGAATGATGTGGAGGAACTGCGCTGCCGTTTAAATGAGCAGGCAGAAGCGATCTTAACACCTGAAGACTTTACACCGATTACAGCAGTTGATGCTTTTTGTAAAGTGGAGGATGTGACGCTCTCGGCAATTGAGGAAATGCAGAAGCTTGCGCCATTTGGCGTTGGAAATCCGAAGCCGCGTATCGCAATTAAGGATGCCGAGTTAGAAAGTATTCGTGCGATTGGATCAGATGGTTCTCATTTGAAGATGGCACTTCGTGATGGACAAGCAACGCTAGATACAATTGGCTTTGGTTTTGGTAGTTACGCGAAGGAAATCTCTCCAGTTGCCACTGTTTCAGTTGTTGGGGAAGCATCAATTAATGAGTGGAACAATTTTAAGAAACCGCAACTAATGATTCAAGATATTGCAGTAGAGGCATGGCAATTATTTGATTGGCGTAGCATGCGTAATGTGGAATCAAATTTAGCAGAACTTCCGAAAGAAAAAGTAACAATGGTGTATTTTTCTGAAGAGGTATTAAATAAATTTTCTTTAGAAGAATATAAAGAACAGCTTATGCATGCTTCAGAGGTGACTGAGCTAGATGATCGTTACATTGTTTTGCTAGATTTACCAAAGGCAACAGACGAATTACGTGGTTTATTTAAGGTAGGCTTCCCAGCGCGAATGTATACGCTGTTTTATCAAGAGAATAATCATTTATTTAGTACGATTCCAACAAGAGAACATTTTAAATGGTACTATTCCTTTTTACACCAAAAAGCACCATTTTCTTTAAGACAACATGGGGAACAACTATGTCGTCATAAAGGTTGGTCAAAAGATACAGTAAATTTCATGACACAGGTGTTTTTTGAGTTAGAATTTGTTACAATAAAAGACGGTGTCATTTTTATGGCAGAAGAAATGAAAAAGCGTGATTTAATTGAATCGAACACATATCGTGAGAAAATGAACCACCTTCAATTAGAAAAAGAGTTGGTTTATAGCACATATCAACAACTATACGCATGGTTTGAAGCGATTCGTAATCATAAAGAAGTAGAACAGTTAGGGTAAAGGCCTTGTATTTACAGACCTTTTATATCTGAGGAGGATTCAGAAATATGGATTTCAAGCAACATATCGCAATTGTACCGGATTATCCGAAAGAGGGTATTGTGTTTAAAGACATCACACCTTTAATGAACGATGGGAAAGCATACAAAGCAGCAACAGATGAAATCGTTGCTTATGCGAAAGAAAGAGACATTGATCTTGTAGTAGGACCAGAAGCACGTGGTTTTATTATCGGTTGCCCAGTTTCTTACGCGCTAGAAGTAGGGTTTGCACCAGTTCGTAAATTAGGGAAATTACCTCGTGAAGTAATTACAGTTGACTATGGTAAAGAGTATGGGAAAGATGTTTTAACAATCCATAAAGATGCGATTAAACCAGGTCAACGTGTATTAATTACAGATGACTTATTAGCTACAGGTGGAACAATTGAAGCGACAATTAAGCTAGTTGAAGAACTTGGCGGAGTTGTAGCAGGGATTGCATTCTTAGTAGAGCTTACTTACTTAGATGGCCGTAAAATGTTAGACGGTTATGATGTATTAGTGTTAGAAAAATACTAATTATTATATAGGTAAAACTACGGCGATAGAAAAAGTACCCGTGAATCTCTTGGAGAGGAGCGGGTACTTTTGTATAATTGTACAAAAAAGTATGGTGAAATATCTGTAAAATCTTTTCCTTTTCACAATTCACAATCATTAGGTTATAATGATAGAATAAAATTTATTCTATGATAAGGGAAAAGTCAATTTTCAATAAAAGGTGATTCGATGGCAAATGAGCAAGTACTAACAGCTGAACAGGTACTCGAGAAAGCACGGCAATATTTAGCAGATGATGATATTGAACTAGTGGCGCGTGCCTATGAATATGCGCGTGACGCACATAGTGAACAGTATAGAAAATCGGGTGAACCATATATTATTCATCCGATTCAAGTTGCAGGTATTTTAGTTGATTTACACATGGATCCATCTACAGTGTCAGCAGGTTTTTTACATGATGTAGTAGAAGATACCGAAGTTACATTAGAGGATATTGAACGGGAATTTAATAAAGAAATTGCAATGCTTGTTGATGGAGTTACAAAGCTTGGGAAAATTAAATACAAATCGCATGAACAACAGCAAGCGGAGAACCATCGCAAAATGTTTATCGCAATGGCCCAAGATATTCGTGTTATTTTAATCAAATTAGCTGACCGCCTTCATAACATGCGTACGCTGAAGCATTTGCCACAAGAAAAGCAGCGTCGTATTGCAAATGAAACGTTAGAAATCTTTGCACCTTTAGCTCATAGACTCGGAATTAATACTATTAAATGGGAGCTAGAGGATACAGCGCTTCGCTATTTAAATCCGCAGCAATACTATCGCATTGTTAACTTAATGAAGCGGAAACGCGCAGAGCGTGAAGAATATTTGGATGAAGTCATGACGGGTATTCGTGACAAACTGAAAGAAGTAGCGATTCAACCAGATATTTCAGGACGCCCAAAACATATTTATAGTATCTATCGTAAAATGGCACTTCAAAATAAACAATTTAATGAAATTTATGATTTATTAGCTGTGCGCGTTGTTGTGAATAGTATTAAAGATTGTTATGCGGTGCTTGGTATTATCCATACATGTTGGAAACCGATGCCAGGTCGTTTTAAAGATTATATTGCTATGCCGAAAGCAAATCTATACCAATCTCTTCATACAACCGTGATCGGGCCAAAAGGTGACCCGCTTGAAGTGCAAATTCGTACGAAAGAAATGCATGAAATTGCAGAGTACGGGATTGCCGCGCACTGGGCGTATAAAGAGGGGAAAGCTGCAGAAGCAACAGGGACCCTTGAGAAGAAACTAACATGGTTCCGTCAAATATTAGAATGGCAAAATGAAGCTTCTAATGCGGAAGAATTTATGGAGTCATTAAAAATTGATCTGTTCTCTGATATGGTATTCGTCTTTACACCAAAAGGCGATGTCATGGAATTACCCCTAGGATCAGTTCCAATTGATTTTGCTTACCGTGTCCATTCAGAAATCGGAAATAAAACAATTGGTGCAAAAGTAAACGGTAAAATGGTAACACTTGATTATAAGTTGAAAACAGGTGATATCATTGAAATTTTAACGTCTAAACATTCGTATGGACCAAGTCAGGACTGGGTGAAACTTGCTCAAACGTCTCATGCGAAAAATAAAATTCGTCAATTTTTCAAAAAGCAGCGCCGAGATGAGAATATTGAAAAAGGTCGCGAGCTTGTAGAGAAAGAAGTACGAGGTTTAGAGTATGAAATGAAAGAAGTATTAGCACCTGACAATTTAAAACGAGTAGCTGAGAAATATAACTTTGCGAATGAAGAGGATATGTTTGCAGCAGTTGGATATAACGGCATTACGGCGGCACAAATTGTAACGCGTCTAACAGACAAGTTCCGTAAACGGGAAGAAGAACAAGAAATTGTTGAAGTGAAAGAAGTTCGTAAACCAATGAAAATTCGGAAATGGGATTCTGGTGTAAAGGTAAGTGGAGCTGATAATTTATTAATCCGCTTATCGAAATGCTGTAACCCAGTTCCGGGAGACGATATTGTTGGATATATTACGAAAGGACGCGGTGTGTCGATTCACCGCCGTGATTGCGTCAATGTGCATACGGAAGAAGCACAAGAACGTTTACTAGAAGTAGAATGGGAAGGTAGCCCAGAGAAAGAAATTGAATACAATGTTGATATTGAAATCTCTGGATATGATCGCCGCGGTTTATTGAATGAAGTTCTGCAAGCTGTTACGGAGACGAAAACGTACATTTCAGCTGTATCAGGTAGAAGTGATCGTAATAAAATGGCGACGATCAATATGTCTATTTCTATTCGTAATTTACATCATTTGAAAAAGGTAGTAGAGCGTATTAAGAGAGTACCAGAAATCTATGCAGTACGCCGCATGATGCATTAATAGGGAGTGTATAAAATATGAGAGTTGTCTTGCAACGATCCAAAGCAGCGTCTGTTACAGTAGATGGTGAGATTGTGGGACAAATCCCGTTCGGTTTAACATTGTTAGTTGGCATTACACATGAAGATACAGAGAAGGATGCAACGTATATTGCTGAGAAGGTTGCGAATTTACGTATTTTTGAAGATGAGAACGGGAAGATGAACCATTCGGTACTTGATAAAGAAGGACAAGTTCTATCCATTTCACAATTTACACTGTACGGAGATTGCCGTAAAGGAAGACGCCCAAACTTTATGGATGCTGCGAAACCAGACTACGCAGAGCGCTTGTATGATTTCTTTAATGAAGAACTTCGCAGACAAGGACTTCACGTAGAAACAGGAAAATTTGGAGCAATGATGGATGTTTCTTTAATTAATGATGGTCCGGTGACCTTAATTTTGGAAAGTAAGTAAGGGTGAAGAGAGGAGAAATCCTCTCTTTTTTATTTGTTAAAAAAGGAATTTTTTGTAACGAAAAGGTATAATGATATCATCGGGAAATAGTGAGAAATATTAAAATCGTATGCTCCTATGGAAGAAGGGGAATCTGAATAAGGTGTTGTCGCGCTATACAATTTAACGGTACTCGACAGAAGTCCCCTTCCTCAAGCACGTGCAGGACATAGTCCAGTGGTAGGGGGCATTCACGGTATGTTACGTTAGCGAGCGTATTTGTCATGGTAATTATTGTTAACCGTGTTTTGATGTATGTATGGGAACAATAGTGTTCTGCTTTTACCTCTGTGTATAATAACGCTATCAATATGGAACAATAGAAGTAAAAACATCCATATTGATTGTGAGGGATACACGTATGCGCATGAATGAAAAAGGACACTCTGTGACGAACGGAGCGAACCAATTATTTAATGTGAATTTCCATGAATTTATCGACAAAGAACAAAACAATACTTCTATGGAGCTGGCTTCTGAATTTGGTATTTCATTGCAAGATGTCAAGCGATTGAAGAGGCAGATTGAACGCTCCTAAGAGACTTGACAACTGTTAGGAAGAAACGTATAGTAATTTTATATTTACATATGAAGAGAACCGATGATAGAGAAGAGTAGATGAGAGACACGTGAAAAGAGAAGAAATGTCCTAGGCTGAAAACATTTCTACACGATGACTGATCGAATGACACTCTGTAGGTTTCAACTTGAACAGCTTGTATGCTTAGTAGAGGTTGGACGCAAATTTAAGCGTTATTAAAAAAGTGGAAGCATAATGTGCTTCAATTAGGGTGGCACCACGGGTATTATACTCTCGTCCCTACTGTGTAATCAGTAGAGGCGGGAGTTTTTTTATTTTTAATAAGATTAAAACAATTTGAGGAGGAACTGAATATGTCTATTCAAATCCCACGCGGAACGCAAGATATTCTTCCAGGTAGTGCTGAGTTATGGCAGTATATCGAAGGACAAGCACGCGAAATTTGCCGTCGTTACAACTATAAAGAAATTCGCACACCAATTTTTGAGCATACGGAATTATTTTTACGCGGTGTTGGTGATACAACAGATATCGTGCAAAAAGAAATGTACTCATTCCAAGATCGCGGAGAGCGTAGCTTAACACTTCGTCCAGAAGGAACAGCACCTGTTGTACGTTCTTATGTTGAAAACAAAATGTATGGTGATGCAACACAGCCGACGAAATTATATTACATCGGTCAAATGTTCCGTTATGAAAGACCACAAGCAGGTCGCTATCGTCAATTCGTACAATTCGGTATCGAAGCAATCGGTAGTAATGATCCTGCAATCGATGCAGAAGTAATTGCACTTGCTGTAGAGTTTTACCGCGGCATGGGCTTAAAAAATATTAAAGTTGTCCTAAATAGTTTAGGTGATGCAGCGAGCCGTCAAGCACATCGTGAGGCGTTAATCGCTCACTTTGAGCCTCGAATCGGTGAGTTCTGTTCTGATTGTCAATCTCGTCTAGAGAAAAATCCACTTCGTATTTTAGACTGTAAGAAGGATCGTGATCATGAATTAATGAGCACAGCGCCATCTATTACAGAATACTTAAACGAAGAATCAACAGTGTACTATGAAAAAGTACAAGAATTATTAACAATGGTGGGTGTTCCATTTGAAAAAGATCCAAATCTAGTACGTGGTTTAGATTACTATCAGCACACTGTCTTTGAGATTATGAGTGAAGCAGATGGTTTCGGTGCAATTACAACATTAAGTGGTGGAGGTCGCTATAACGGACTTGTACAAGAAATCGGTGGTCCAGAAATGCCTGGTATCGGTTTTGCGATGAGTATCGAGCGTTTAATTATGGCGCTAAAAGCTGAAAACATTGAGTTGCCGATTGAAAATAACATTGATTGCTATATTGTAGCACTTGGAGACAAAGCAAAAGATCATGCTGCAAAAGTTGCGTTTGATCTTCGTAAAGCTGGATTATCAGTTGAAAAAGATTATTTAGATCGCAAAATGAAAGCACAATTTAAATCAGCGGATCGTCTAAATGCAAAATATGTAGCTGTATTAGGTGAAGATGAGTTAGATAAAGGTATCATTAACTTGAAATGTATGGCAACAGGTGAGCAAGAAGAAGTAGCATTAGATGTATTTGCTTCATATGTAGCAGAGAAATTAATATAGGGGGAACTCAAAGTGGCTGAAAGAACACATGCATGTGGAAAAGTAACAGTAGAAGCAGTTGGACAAACAGTTCAATTAAAAGGTTGGGTACAAAAGCGTCGTGACTTAGGTGGATTAATTTTCATCGACTTACGTGACCGCACAGGTATCGTGCAAGTTGTATTTAACCCAGAAACATCTAAAGAAGCACTAGAAGTAGCAGAAACAATTCGTAGCGAATACGTATTACACGTAGAAGGTACAGTTGTTGAGCGTGGCGCTGGTGCAATTAATGAAAATATGGCAACAGGGCGCATTGAAGTACAAGCTACAAAAGTAAATGTACTAAATGCAGCAAAAACAACGCCGATTATTATCGCAGATGATACAGATGCATCAGAAGATGTTCGTTTAAAATATCGTTACTTAGATTTACGTCGTCCGGTTATGTATAACACATTTAAAATGCGTCACGATGTAACAAAAACAATTCGTAACTTCTTAGATTCAGAAGAGTTTTTAGAAGTTGAAACACCAATTTTAACAAAGAGTACACCAGAAGGCGCACGTGACTATTTAGTGCCAAGCCGTGTGCATGAAGGTGAATTTTATGCATTACCCCAATCCCCGCAGCTATTTAAACAGCTTCTTATGGTCGGTGGATTTGAGCGTTATTACCAAGTAGCGCGTTGTTTCCGTGATGAAGATTTACGTGCGGATCGTCAACCGGAATTTACACAAATTGACATCGAGGCATCATTCTTAACACAAGATGAAATTCTAGAGATGATGGAACGCATGATGACGAAAGTGATGAAAGATGCAAAAGGTGTAGAAGTTCATGCGCCATTCCCTCGTATGAAGTATGCTGATGCGATGGCTCGCTATGGTTCTGATAAGCCAGATACGCGCTTTGCAATGGAGCTTACTGACCTATCTGAATTCGCAGCGGGTTGTGGTTTTAAAGTGTTCACAAGTGCTGTAGAAAACGGTGGGCAAGTAAAAGCAATTAATGCAAAAGGTGCGGCAGGCAAATATTCTCGTAAAGATATCGATGCATTAACTGAATTCGTAAAAGTATATGGAGCAAAAGGTTTAGCTTGGTTAAAAGTTGAAGAAGATGGCTTAAAAGGCCCGATTGCGAAATTCTTCGGTGAAGAAGATGCAAACGTACTAATGAGCACATTAGAAGCGGCTTCTGGTGACTTATTATTATTCGTTGCTGATAAGAAGAGCGTTGTTGCAGATAGCTTAGGGGCACTTCGTTTACGCTTAGGGAAAGAACTGGAGTTAATTGATGAAAGTAAATTTAACTTCCTATGGGTAACAGATTGGCCACTTCTTGAGTACGATGAAGATGCTGACCGTTACTTCGCAGCGCATCATCCATTCACAATGCCATTCCGTGAAGATGTTGAGTTATTAGAAACAGCACCAGAAAAAGCGCGTGCACAAGCATATGACCTTGTATTAAACGGTTATGAGCTTGGCGGTGGCTCACTGCGTATTTATGAGCGTGATGTACAAGAAAAAATGTTTAAAGCACTTGGATTCTCACAAGAAGAAGCACAAGAGCAATTTGGATTCTTATTAGAAGCATTCGAATATGGTACACCACCACATGGCGGAATTGCATTAGGTTTAGACCGTCTTGTTATGTTACTGGCAGGTCGCACGAACCTTCGCGATACAATTGCATTCCCGAAAACAGCGAGTGCAAGCTGCTTATTAACAGATGCGCCAAGCCCAGTTGCTGGAGCGCAGCTTGAAGAGCTGTACTTGCAATTAAACGTAAAAAAAGAGAAGTAAGAATGGATCCTAGATGGTTATGCTAAACCTATCTAGGATTCTTTTTTAGGGCATTGTTTTAAATTTCATGGTATATAGTAAATTTACAAAGGTAAAAATAAAAAAAGCTGGTGTAATACCAGCTTTTCATTTTAATCAAATGGATATTAGTGGAGCCCCTTCATGAAGCTTTGAATTTTTGTTGATAACATAAATAATGTTATGCTTAATACGATAGATATAGCGCCAATAACTCCAAAGTAAATAATTTCTGTTGCAGGATTGTATAATTTTACAACCTGTGCATTTATAGCTTGTGCGGATGCAGTAGATAAAAACCACAAACTTATTGTTTGTGCCGAAAACGCAGCTGGAGCTAATTTTGTTGTTATTGATAATCCGGCAGGTGATAAACAAACTTCCCCAATTACTACTAATAAAAAGCTAAGAACTAACCAGATAGGACTTACTAGAGAATCTGTACCGTTAATATAAGCAGGAATAATCATAATCAAGAATGATAATCCAGCAAAAAGTAATCCGATAGCAAATTTTTTTGTAGTAGAAGGTTGGCGTGTATTAAGTTTTACCCAAACCCATGCAAATAATGGTGCCAGTATTACTATAAATATAGGACTTAATGATTGAAACCATGCAGATTGTATTTTGAATCCAGCAAATTGTAACTGGGTCCGTTGATCAGCATAGGTAGCTAAAATAATTGCACCTTGCTCTTGTATAGCCCAAAACATTGTAGCTGCAATAAATAACGGTATATAAGCAAGAAGGCGAGAGCGTTCAACCTTTGTAGTTTTTGGACTACGATACATATAAATGAAGTAGCAAGTAGGAATAATAATTCCTAAGATACTTATTAAAAAAGTAAAACGATTAATAGTTAATAACCCAGTGGGTATTGTAACAGCACATAAGAAGACGATAACAAGTATGCTTATGCTAAAATGTTTAAGTGTTTTCTTTCGTTCCATACTTGTTAAAGGGTTTGGTATTTGTGTACCAGCTAAACCAAGAGTCTTCTTTTTCGTAAACACAAATAGTAATAAGCCTATCATCATACTAACTGCCGCAATTCCAAAACCGAGATGGAAATTATATTGTTGACCTAATGTACCAACGACAAGAGGGGCTACAAGAGCACCTAGATTAATGCCCATATAGAAAATGCTAAACCCGGAGTCTCGACGTGTGTCAGATTCACTATATAAATTTCCAACAATACTAGAGATATTTGGTTTTAATAATCCTGTTCCAAATATTAAAAAGACCATCGATATAAATAAAGTAGTAATACTACCTGGCAGCGATAGAATAAGGTGACCAACCATAATTAAAATGCCGCCCCAAAAAACAGTTCTACTTGAACCAAGTAGGCGATCAGAGACCCAACCACCAATAATACTGGACATATATAATAGGGATCCATAAATCGCCATAATTGAGGTGGCAGTAGCTAGATCAATCCCTAATCCGCCTTGTGCAATAGAATAATACATATAGTAAAGTAATATGGCCCTCATTCCATAATAAGAAAATCTTTCCCAAAATTCCGTGAAGAATAAAGTGAATAAACCTTTAGGATGTCCAAAAAAAACTTTTTGTGGAATACTCTCAATAATTTCGTTTTTTTCTTTCCTATCCATAATGTTATCTCCTTAATATATTTAGATATTATTTCAGTATAATTTAAGAGTTTTGATTTTAAAACAAATTTTTAAGTTTACTTCATCTAGTCATAGAACGATTCGGATTCCTTTATTATGTTTTTGGAATATGTATTTTTAGGAATTCTATAACTTTTTCTATACAAATAGTCGGAAAAACGCTAGAATACATCATGGTAGACCATTTTTTGTAATAGGAGTGTAGAACTGAATGTTACATCAATTTTCACGTAATGAATTAGCCTTTGGAAAAGAAGGTCTTGAAATATTAAAAAATAGTACGGTTGGTATTTTAGGAATTGGCGGCGTAGGCTCATTTGCAGCGGAAGCATTAGCGCGTTCTGGTGTAGGACGCCTTGTATTAGTTGATAAGGACGTTGTTGATATTACAAACGTTAACCGTCAAATTCACGCATTACTTTCTACTGTAGGTCGTTCAAAGGTAGAGTTAATGAAAGAGCGTATTGCTGATATTAATCCAGACTGTGAAGTAATAGGATTAGAAATGTTTTATACAGATGAAACATATGAAGAATTCTTTAAACACGGTTTAGACTTTGTAGTTGATGCATCTGATACAATTACGTTCAAAATTCATTTAATTAAACAATGCTTACGACGTAAAATTAAAATTATCTCAAGTATGGGTGCAGCAAACAAAATGGATCCAACTCGTTTCCGTATTGCGGATATTTCAAAAACACACACAGATCCAATTGCGAAAGTGATTCGTACGAAACTTCGTAAAGAAGGAATTAAAAAAGGTGTGAAAGTGGTATTTTCTGATGAAAACCCAATCGTAATTCGTGAAGAGGTTCGTAAAGAAATCGTTCCAGATGAAAACGCAAAAATTCGTAAAGCGAAGTTACCACCTTCTTCAAATGCATTCGTACCATCTGTTGCCGGTCTAATTATGGCAAGTCACGTTGTGCGTGAACGTATAAAGAATGTAGAAGTAAAGCGTGTAGGACAAGAATAACAGATAAAAAGGTGTATCCCTTATTAGAGGGATACACCTTTTTTGTTTCTAGTATATTTATTTATCCTTATATTTTTATTTTTCATGTATAATATAATTGTAAATACTTACATTTAGCTAGGAGGAGAAAGCGTGGAACAATTACATCCAGCGGTAGCATTTGTAGGAGTATGGGAAAATTCAAAAGGATGGCTTGTAAAATTTAGTTGTAAAAATGGAAATACTCATAAATTGGCTGGAAATGAAAAAGCGTATTGCCAAGCATGTCAAGTAATTGCGGAACATTTGAAAACGAAAGAAGAAGCGATGGAAGTTGCGAAAGAGACGGCTGATAGGCATAATTTAGAAGTGAAAGAGCTATCTTTCATGTATATGAATCCATTTTGAAATGAAAAAGAGATTCTGCTTTAAAAAGTAGGATCTTTTAAGTTTCAAAAAAGAAATACCCATATCGGTAATGCAATAGATTCAAAGGCGACTAAAAATAATAAATAATTATCATATTTGTCCGATTTGTATGAGGAAGTTTTTTTAAAGCCTTTAATAGTACAAAAACCTAAAATCAAAACAAGAATCCCGAGTGTAATTTTGAAAATTGTTAATGAAATAGATAACATCTCCTTTCAATAACGTGTTTCGTTAGGTATATAATAATATTAAAGTTATATTTTTCCTTATTTTGTTTTGAATGCACAAAAAATGCTCCCCACCGTGTAATATAAGGTGGGGAGTATTTCAATTTTCAGCTGAATATATAATGTCTAAATTCCCGTTTTGATCGGTTTTAAAAATAGGAGCAATTTGATCTTCTTGTTCATCTACTAGCACAAGTTTTCGCGCGCGGTCCATAATTCGAACAAGCATTGCATAATCTTCTTCGATTGCTTGTTGTTTTTTCGTTAAAGTAGCTAGTTTATCCTCTAATTTCTCGTTTGTTTGTTGTAAGGAGGCAAGCTTTTTATGCAAGTCTTCATTTTCAATTTGTATCTTTTCTAACCTAGGATTACTGTGGCCTAAGTTTTGCAAGAATGAGATTACATCCTGCATTGTAAGAGAAGGTTTATTAGAAACAAATTCTTCGGAAAATTCAGCATCGATTATAACTTTTTGTTTTGGTTTTAATAGTTGCTCTTTTTCCGTATTTGCTTCAGAGCGTTTTAACTCTTTTCTTTGCTTCTTAGCAAGTTGTACAGTATCCTCATAATTTTGTCTAACTTCAGCATTCCAGCGAAATCCACAAGCGGCAGAAGTGCGGTTTAATTTATCTCCGACTTCATCGAATGCTTTTAGTTGTGTGCTGCCACTGCGAATATGCCGTAAGACGGTTTCTGCTAAAAGGAGATCGTCTTCTCCTGTCCATGCATCTTGGCGCGTTTTCATAAGCGAAACCTCCATTATCATGTCGTTTTCGCTTAGATTACCCTTTTGGTTTGCTTTTATGCGAACTTTGTAATCTTTCATACACACCTGAAAGTGCTTGTTCAAACTTCCCGGTTGTTTTCGGTTTATAATATTGTCTGTTTTTAATTTTATCAGGTAAGTATTGTTGCTCAATCCATCCATTTGGATAATCATGTGGATATAAGTATCCGATACCTCTACCTAGTGATTCAGCGCCTTTATAGTGACTATCTTTCAAATGACTTGGCACATCGCCCGTTTGTCCGTTTCGTAAGTCATGAAGTGCAGCATCAAGCGCCTTGTAGGCTGAGTTTGATTTTGGAGAGAGACAAAGCTCAATTACTGCATTTGCAAGCGGGATGCGAGCTTCTGGAAACCCGACGCGTTCTGCTGCTTCAATCGCAGCAAGCGTACGTGGTCCAGCTTGTGGACTAGCAAGTCCGATATCCTCATATGCCATAATGAGAAGCCTTCTCCCGATACTTTGTAAGTCGCCAGCTTCAATAAGGCGCGCTAAATAATGAAGGGCAGCATTCACGTCGCTACCTCGCACAGATTTCTGGAAAGCAGATAGAACGTCATAATGAGCATCTCCGCCTTTATCGTGAACGAAACTTTTTTTCTGCAAACACTCTTCTGCAATGTCTAATGTGATTTCTACTTTTTGATCATCTGTTGTAAAGCTAGATAATACAGCAAGTTCAAGTGCGTTATAGGCAGAGCGCATGTCTCCACCAGAGGCGTTTGCAAAGTGGCGAAGCGCTTCATCTGTAACCGTTACATTATATTCCCTAAGGCCCCTTTCTTTGTCGTTGAGCGCTCGTTTTAAGCCGATTAAAAGGTCATCTTCTGTTAGTGCGTGTAACTCGAAGATTTGGCAACGACTGCGAATAGCAGAGTTAATCGCATGGAAAGGGTTACTCGTTGTTGCGCCAATTAAGGTTAGGAGCCCGCTTTCTAAATGGGGTAAGAGAAAGTCTTGTTTTGCTTTATCTAAGCGATGCACTTCATCTAAAATTAACACAAGGTGGCGGTGCATCTTTGCTTCTTGTACGACAACTTCCATATCTTTTTTATTATGCGTAACAGCATTTAATAGGCGAAAAGGCGTCCCTGTACTACCAGCGATTGCACTAGCAATTGATGTTTTTCCAGTTCCGGGTGGGCCGTATAAAATCATCGATTGGAAATGGTTTGCCTGAACCATTCGCCATAAAATTTTCCCTTCACTAACTAAATGCTCTTGTCCAATAATTTCTTTCATATTTGTTGGACGCATTCGGTGTGCGAGTGGTTGTTTCATTGTCACCGTCTCCCTTAATATATAATCTCATTCCATGGTAACATCTTTTGGGTGAAAAATTGAAATGTGATGCTATATAATATAAGTAATCCGAGCGAATATTTTTATTTTTCTATCAATTGCAATAATTTCCGAGTTTTTCAATGGGATTTTATGTTATCATTTTGATACATAAGTTGAAATTTCTTATAATACTATATTATGCTATAATTTCATAGGATTTTGATTTTTACATTGTGTTTTTCTTACGAATAAAGATTTAACTAATAGAAGTGAAATTTTGAAAAGAGGTGCGAAATAGATGAAAATTTCAACGAAAGGCCGTTACGGCTTAACAATTATGATTGATCTTGCGAAAAAGTTTGGTGAGGGTCCGATTTCTTTAAAATCAATTGCGCAGGCACATGACCTATCTGAACATTACTTAGAGCAATTGATCTCTCCACTTCGTAACGCTCGTCTTGTAAAAAGTACGCGTGGGGCATATGGTGGTTATGTATTATCTGATCAGCCAGCTAACATTACAGCAGGGGATGTAATTCGCGTGCTAGAAGGTCCGATTAGCGTTGTTGAAATGATAGAAGAGGAAGAGCCAGCACAGCGCCAATTATGGATGCGTGTTCGTGATGCAGTACAAGAAGTATTAGATAGTACAACTTTAGAAGATTTAGTACGCTATGAGGAAGAAAATCATGGGGGTTATATGTTTTACATTTAATTCCTTGTGAAACGATTTGGAAAGAAGGAGATCTGATGGAACGCATTTACTTAGATCATGCTGCGACATCTCCGGCTCACCCAGAAGTAGTCGAAAAGATGATTCCATATATGACAGAAATATTTGGTAATCCGTCTAGTATTCATTTTTATGGACGACAAACGCGCCATGCAGTAGATGAAGCAAGACGCGTTTGTGCACGCAGCATCAATGCAAATCCAAATGAAATTATTTTTACAAGCGGTGGTACGGAGGCTGATAATTTAGCGCTTTTAGGTGTGGCACGTGCAAACCGTAATAAAGGAAATCACATTATTACGACGCAAATTGAACATCATGCTATTTTGCATACATGTGAAGTACTAGAGCGAGAAGGCTTCGAAGTGACATATTTACCTGTTGATGAAACGGGCCGTGTTCGAGTTTCTGATGTGAAAGAGGCGTTAACGGGTGAAACGATTCTTGTATCCGTTATGTTTGGGAATAATGAAGTTGGAACGGTTCAACCAATTGCAGAAATTGGAGCATTGTTAAAAGAACATCAAGCTTATTTCCATACAGACGCTGTACAAGCATATGGTTTAACAGCGATTGATGTGAAGACTTTGGGCATTGATTTATTATCAATCTCAGCTCATAAAATTAATGGTCCAAAAGGTGTAGGGTTTCTATATGCTAGCACAGGGGTGAAATTCGAACCGTTATTAACGGGCGGAGAGCAAGAGCGAAAACGCCGTGCAGGCACTGAGAATGTGCCTAGTATCGTTGGATTACAGCATGCTGTTTTTCTCGCTGAAGAAACACGTGAGCAAAAAAATGCCCAATATGAAGAATTTAAGGATATAATGGTATCTGTCTTTCAAAAAGAAGACATTACTTTCGAGGTAAACGGAAACTTAGAATATCGCTTGCCACATGTGTTTAACGTAAGTTTTACAGGAATGGATATTGAGCCGTTTCTTGTAAATCTAGACTTAGCGGGCGTTGCAGTATCGAGTGGTTCTGCATGTACAGCTGGCTCTATTGACCCATCACATGTGTTAGTAGCGATGTTTGGAAAAGATTCTGATCAAATACGTTCATCCGTACGTTTTAGCTTTGGTCTTGGTAATACGAAAGGGCAAGTGGAAAAAGCAGCGTACGAAACAGTGAAAATCGTAAAGCGATTAACACAAAACTAGCATGGGAGGTGACAAGATGAACAAACTACCTCACGAAACGCGCGTTGTCATCGGAATGTCCGGTGGCGTCGATTCATCTGTAGCAGCTCTTTTATTAAAAGAGCAAGGTTATGATGTAATCGGGATTTTTATGAAAAACTGGGATGATACAGACGAAAATGGTGTCTGTACAGCAACGGAAGATTATAATGATGTAATCGAAGTATGTAACCAAATCGGTATCCCATATTATGCAGTAAACTTTGAAAAACAATATTGGGATAAAGTGTTTACGTACTTTTTAGATGAGTACCGAGCTGGTCGTACGCCAAACCCAGATGTAATGTGCAACAAAGAAATTAAATTTAAAGCCTTTTTAGAGCATGCAATCGCGCTTGGTGCGGATTATGTCGCGACAGGTCATTATGCGCGTGTTGCTTATATCGATGGCGAATATAAAATGCTTCGCGGCGTTGATGATAATAAAGATCAAACATACTTCTTAAATCAATTAAGCCAAGAGCAACTATCAAAAACGATGTTCCCATTAGGCAAATTAAAGAAACCGCAAATTCGTGAAATGGCGAAAGAAGCTGGTTTAGCAACAGCAACGAAAAAAGATAGCACCGGTATTTGCTTTATCGGTGAACGTAACTTTAAAGATTTCTTAAGTAACTACTTACCAGCTCAGCCGGGTGTGATGCAAACATTATCTGGTGAAGTGAAAGGAAAACATGACGGTTTAATGTACTATACAATTGGACAACGTCATGGTCTTGGTATTGGCGGTAATGGTGATCCATGGTTTGCTGTTGGGAAAAACTTAAAAGAGAACATCTTATACGTTGATCAAGGATTCCATAATGAGCTTCTATACGGTGATGAAGTTATTGCTACTAATGTAGGATGGGTAAGCAATAGAGCGAAAGAAAAGGAATTTAAGTGCACTGCAAAATTCCGTTATCGTCAAGAAGATAACAAGGTAACGGTTCAAATTGTTGATGATAATACGATTCGTATTCTTTGTGATGAACCAATTCGTGCGATTACGCCAGGACAAGCGGTTGTTTTCTATGATGGAGATGAATGTCTAGGCGGTGCTACAATCGATGAAGTATATCGTAGCGGTAAGAAATTAGATTATTTAGGATAAAACAAGAGAAGCCTCTGCCGATTAGCGGTCAGGGGTTTCTTTCTTAAAGAGCGAATTTTTGTTCGCTCGGAAAATAGATTCTTTGTTATAATTTGTTGTAGAGGTGAAGAACATGTCAAATAAGCTTGAAGCAGGCATTCAATATATGCAAGAAGGAAATTGGGAAGAAGCAGCTAAAAATTTTACAGAAGCAATTGAAGAAAATCCGAAAGATGCACTTGGATACATTAATTTTGCAAATCTATTAGATGTACTAGGCGATAGTGAGCGTGCGATTTTATTTTATAAACGTGCATTAGAACTAGATGAAAAATCTGCTACTGCCTATTATGGCCTTGGAAGCTTATATTATAGTCAAGAGCAATTTAACGAAGCAAAAGAAATGTTTGAGCAAGCGATGCAAGCTGGCTTACAATCAGCAGATGTGACATTTATGCTTGGAATGACACAGGTGCAACTTGGGAATGATCGTCTTGCATTGCCGTTTTTACAAAGGGCTGCAGAATTAAATGAGACAGACGTAGAAGCGGTATTCCAATGCGGATTATGCTTTGCAAGATTAGAACATATTCAATACGCAAAACCTTATTTTGAAAAGGTATTACAAATGGATGAAGAGCATGCAGATGCGTACTATAATTTAGGCGTTGTGTATGTATTTGAAGAAAATAATGAGCAAGCGCTTGTTTTATTTAAGAAGGCGACTGAAATTCAACCAGATCACTTTTTAGCAGGGAATGGTATTCGTTTATTAGAGCAAGAAGCTAAATAGAAGTTGTGCTTTAACGTGCAGTTATCCTTCATCTCATTGCAAAGAATGAGGTGGGGGTTTTACTGCTCGTTAGGGTGAGGGAAACCGGAAAGGAGAGAAAAGATGGGAAACCAACATGCAATGGATTTGTTTGAGGAAGAGCAAAAATTTATAAAAGCACAAGTTCTTCATACCATTTTCCACAACGAAGAAAACCTCTATTCCGTTGTCAGTATGAAAATCATTGAAACAAATGAAACGTACGACGAAAAAAAAGTGATGATCAACGGTCACTTTCCCCGTATGCATGAAGATGAAGTATTTACATTGACAGGTCACTTTAAAGACCACCCAAAGTATGGAAAGCAATATTTAGTTGAAACATTTAAAAAAGAATTGCCTCAAACAAAAACCGGTATGGTGCAATATTTAGCGAGTGATTTGTTTAAAGGGATTGGAAAACGGACAGCAGAAAAGATTGTTGATCATCTTGGGGAGCATGCAATTTCTAAAATTATGGACGATCCATCAGCGCTAGAAGGTGTGGTAAACAAGCAGAAAGCGCAAGAAATATATGACACAATCATTGAACATCAAGGTCTGGAAAAGGTCATGAGCTTTTTAAATGGTTATGGTTTTGGGACGAAGCTCTCAATTAAGATTTATCAGCAATATAAAGAAATGACACTTGAGGTAATTCGAAACAATCCATATCAGCTGATTGAGGAAGTTGATGGGATCGGATTTGGAAGAGCTGATGATATAGGACGAGCGCTTGGTATATCAGGGAACCATAACGACCGTGTACGTGCTGGATGTTTTTATACGTTAGAGAATGTTTCGCTGCAAGATGGGCATGTATTTATGGAAAGAGGTCAACTTGTTCAAGAGACGATCTCGCTTTTAAATAAGCAAGAGGGCATTGTGACAGAAGAAGATGTAGTGCAGTGTGTTGAAATGATGCAAGGAGAAGGGAAAGTTATTATCGAAGACGAGCGCATTTATTTGGCTTCTTTGTTTTATTCTGAAAAGGGTGTTGTCAAATCAATTCGTCGTCTCATGAATCAAGAAGAGACGCCTTCATTTCCTGAAGCAGAAGTGTTATTAACGCTAGGGAAAATTGAAGAGCAGCTAAAAGTACAATATGCGCCGCTTCAGCAAGAAGCAATTCAAACTGCACTTCATAAACCGATGATGTTATTAACCGGTGGACCTGGTACAGGGAAGACAACAGTTATTAAAGGGATTGTTGAAATGTACGCTTCCTTGCATGGTTTATCATTAAACCCGAAAGATTATAGTGATGATAATCCGTTTCCGATTTTGTTAACAGCTCCGACGGGCCGTGCTGCAAAACGGATGAGCGAGTCAACCGGTCTACCTGCTTGTACAATCCACCGCTTACTTGGTTGGACGCCAGAAGGTTCGTTCCAGAGAAATGAAACAGACCCTGTGCAAGGGAAGCTCCTTATTATCGATGAGTTTTCAATGGTTGATATTTGGCTTGCAAATCAATTGTTTAAATCATTACCAACAAATATTCAAGTTATTATTGTAGGTGATGAAGATCAATTGCCATCAGTAGGACCTGGACAAGTGTTGAAAGATTTGTTAGATGCGGGTGCGATCCCGACAGTGAAGCTAACAGAAATTTACCGTCAAGCAGAAGGTTCATCCGTTATTCAGCTTGCTCATGCGATAAAAAATGGTACGCTCCCACCAGACTTAGCACAAAATAAAAAAGATCGTTCGTTTATTGGCTGCTCAGGTGCTCAAATTGTTGAAGTCGTAAAGCAAGTATGTGAAAACGCAAAAACGAAAGGATTTAGCGCAAGAGATGTACAAGTATTAGCGCCTATGTATCGCGGGCCAGCGGGGATTAATGTATTAAATGAAGCGCTCCAAGAAGTATTTAATCCCAAAAAAGAAAAGAGTAGGGAAATTGCTTACGGTGATGTTGTATACCGAACGGGGGATAAAGTACTGCAGCTCGTAAATCAACCAGAAAGCCAAGTGTTTAATGGTGACATTGGAGAAATTGTTTCTGTATTTTATGCAAAAGAAAATGTTGAGAAACAAGATATGATTGTTGTTTCATTTGATGGGATTGAAGTAACGTATATAAAACCGGATTTAAATCAAATTACACATGCGTATTGCTGCTCGATTCATAAATCACAGGGAAGTGAATTCCCAATTGTAATTATGCCGATTGTAAAGAGTTATTACCGTATGTTGCGCCGAAATTTAATTTATACAGCTATTACGAGAAGTAAAAAATTTTTAATTATTTGCGGGGAAGAAGCAGCCTTTCAATCTGGTGTAAATCGTCTTGATGATTCCATGCGGCAAACGACATTAGCTAGTCGTTTGCCGGAATTAAAAGGGGAAGTACAAATGGTTACGATTGATGGTCAAGAGATGGATGTGGAAAACATTTCACCGTATGATTTTATGTAGTAAGGTGAGATTATATAGTGAACCTTTCAACGTGTATAACGTTATTTTGAAAGTGTAGAGCCGTTCTAGTATGTATAAATGAATGCAGTTTGGACATAATGGCGAATAGAATCTGGGAGACTGTAAGGAGATGAAAGCCATATGTTCAGTTGTCCAAATTGCAGAGGAAAAGACATTGGGAAAATAGGTGTCAACCAATTTTATTGCTGGAACTGCTATATTGAATTATCGGTTTCAAAGGGGAAAATCCATACGCATCAAGTAGAAGAAGATGGCTCGCTTAGTTCTCTTGATGATTTATTTGATGAGAATGAACGAACCATCGGATAATCAAAAGGGGGATTTACTTTGAACGTACGCAATTCACTAATCGCATTAGGTATCGGAGCTGCGGCATATCAATATGCACGTAAACAAGACGTGTTTTCCAAACGCAATATGAAAAGAGCACGAAAAATGATTAAGTCTTATCTATAATTATTTCTATAAAGTGAAAAACTCCCGTATGCATTAGGGAGTTTTTTCATGTGCTCGTATATAAATAAAATAGTCCGATTTCAGAAAAAAGATAAGAAAGTCCGTAACATCCAATACCGAGAACTCCATAATACCATAACTGTTTTGCACGTTCTTTCCGCGTTGAACGTGTGAAGAGTCCTTTCCAAATACCAAAGCCAATGCAAACCCATTCTAGTATCATGAAAAGTGCTGAAAGAACTAACATGAACCAAACCACTTGATCCCTCCTCACCTAAATGCTTGTCCATATGATGTTAAATATATGTAAGTTTTTTAAAAACAGTATGGTCTGTATGAAATTATTTTAGTCCGGTTATTTTTTTAAAAGTTTTGCACATAACCTTCTCTATTTCTTTTCAAAATAAGAGGGGAGGAGGTTTTTCGTTTGAAGAATCTTAAAATTATTTGGATCTATCGATTGGGATTATTGTTATTAGTGTTTCTATGTTTACTCGTTTTCTTAAAAATCAAGCCATTATGGGCGCCGATTATATTTGTTTTTAAAGTAGCAATTACACCATTTTTTATCGCTTGTTTCATTGCGTATTTACTGCATCCCTTAATTGAAAAATTACATAAAGAAGGAATGCCGCGTACACTTGCTATTTTGCTTATTTATATTCTCTTTTTCGGCGGTCTCGGATACGGGATTTATAAAGGGACACCAGTTGTCATTAGTCAGTTGCAAGAAATTAATAAGCAATTCCCTCAATTTATGAAAATGTATGATTCTTGGCTGGACGGTGTGACGGAACAGACGGATAATTTTCCATCGTTTATTCATGAAAAAGTAAAGCAAATATTTGTCGGCATTGAAATGAAGATACAAGCGCTTTTAAATAAAGTGATGAGTACAGCGCGTGGTGTACTAGATTCATTGCTCATTATTTTCTTAATTCCGTTTATTGTATTTTACATATTAAAAGACTATGGAGAGTTTTATCATATCTTTTGGAAGATGGTTCCGAGTAAATGGCGTAGCACAGGGCAAGTGTTAGCGAAAGAAATTGATAAGTCACTTGGAAGTTATATTCGAGGACAATTATTTGTTTGTTTAGTTTTAGGGGGAGTGTCTGCTCTTTCATTTTGGTTTATTGGTATGAAATATCCTTTACTACTTGGGATTATTGTTGGGGTTACTGATATTATTCCTTACTTTGGTCCAATTTTAGGAGCGATTCCGACATTGATGATTGCGGCAACGGTATCCACGAACCTTTTCATTAAAGCGAGTATTGCACTTGCTATTTTGCAATTTGTTGAAAGTAACATTCTCTCTCCGTATATTGTTGGGAAATCGTTACGTATGCATCCTGTTATTATTATGCTGGCTCTGTTGATTGGAGGAGAAGTAGGCGGAATCGTAGGTCTTTTAATAGCGGTTCCTATTTTAGCGGTAGTTCGTACAGTCATTGTTCATATAAAGCCACTATGGAAACATTGACAAATGGAAACGGATTCGCTACAATTTTGGCATATAGTATATGATTTTAAATTGATGACGGAACGAGTATGTCACAGCCCATTTCTAGAGAGAAACTTCCATCGGCTGAAAGAAGTTTTAAATGAAGGGTGACAGAACGCTAATCCTGAGAGCAGCTAATCACTGTCGTCTTGCCACGTTACGGCGCCATGAGGTGATGAACCGAGATTGTAAAGATCGGTTCATAATTAGGGTGGTATCGCGAGTTAACTCTCGTCCCTTTTATAGGGACGGGAGTTTTTTGATTTTATGGAATTTCTTAAAGGAGGAAATATAGATGAAACAATTAACAGGCGCGCAAATTCGTCAAATGTTTTTAGACTTTTTCGAGGAAAAAGGGCATGCAATTGAACCAAGTGCATCATTAGTGCCGCATGAGGATCCATCTCTTTTATGGATCAACAGTGGTGTAGCAACATTAAAGAAATACTTTGATGGTCGTGTAATCCCGCAAAACCCACGTATTACAAATGCGCAAAAATCAATTCGTACAAACGATATTGAGAACGTTGGGAAAACAGCTCGTCACCATACATTCTTTGAAATGTTAGGGAATTTCTCAATTGGTGACTACTTTAAAGAAGAAGCGATCACATGGGCTTGGGAATTTTTAACGAGCGACAAATGGATTGGATTCGATAAAGAATTACTATCTGTTACAATTCATCCGGAAGATGATGAAGCATTTACAATTTGGAATGAGAAAATGGGTGTTCCAAAAGAACGAATCATTCGTTTAGAAGAAAACTTCTGGGATATTGGTGAAGGACCAAGTGGGCCAAATACAGAAATTTTCTATGACCGTGGTGAAGCTTATGGCAATGATTTTAGCGATCCAGAATTATATCCAGGCGGAGAAAACGAGCGTTATTTAGAAGTATGGAACCTTGTATTCTCTCAATTTAACCATAATCCAGATGGCTCATATACACCACTTCCAAAGAAAAACATCGATACAGGGATGGGTCTAGAGCGTATGACATCCATCGTTCAAGATGTACCTACAAACTTCGATACAGACTTATTCATGCCAATGATTGGTGCAACAGAATCAATCTCTGGTGAGAAGTATCGTGATGGTGATGTAGAAAAAGATATGGCGTTTAAAGTAATTGCTGACCATATTCGTACAGTAACATTCGCTGTAGGTGATGGTGCTCTTCCTTCTAACGAAGGCCGCGGTTATGTATTACGTCGTTTATTACGCCGTGCTGTACGTTATGCGAAGAAATTAAACATTAACCGTCCATTCATGTTTGAATTAGTACCGGTTGTTGGCGAAGTAATGAAAGACTTCTATCCAGAAGTTCTTGAAAAGAAAGACTTCATTGCAAAAGTTGTGAAAAATGAAGAAGAGCGTTTCCATGAAACTCTTCATGATGGTGAAGCAATTTTAGCAGAAGTAATTGCAAAAGCGAAAGAAGAAAAAACAACTGTTATTTCTGGAGTAGATGCGTTCCGTCTATATGACACATACGGTTTCCCAATTGAATTAACAGAAGAATATGCAGAGGAAGCTGGTATGACAGTTGATCATACAGGTTTTGAAGCGGAGATGGAAAAACAACGTGAACGTGCACGTGCTGCTCGTCAAGACGTTGATTCTATGCAAGTTCAAGGCGGCGTACTTGGGGAAATTAAAGTAGCGAGTGAATTCGTTGGTTATGGTACAGTTGCGACAGAAAGTAATGTTGTTGCACTTGTGAAAAATGGCGAGTATACAGATAGCTTACAAGCGGGCGAAGAAGGGCAATTAATGCTTGATGTAACACCATTCTATGCTGAGAGCGGTGGACAAATTGCAGACCGTGGTTACCTTCTTGCTGATGGTGTAAAAGTCCTTGTAAAAGACGTACAAAAAGCGCCGAATGGTCAAAACTTACACAAAGTTGTTGTTGAAGAAGGTACTTTAACGAAAGAAGCGGCTGTAAAAGCTGTTATCGATATGAAAAACCGTAGCAGCGTTGTGAAAAACCATACAGCGACTCACTTACTTCATCAAGCATTAAAAGATGTACTTGGAACACATGTTAACCAAGCTGGTTCTCTTGTAACATCAGAACGTTTACGCTTTGACTTTTCTCACTTCGGTCAAGTACAAGCTGACGAATTAGAAAAAATTGAGCGTATTGTAAACGAGAAAATTTGGGAAAGTATTGATGTTGAGATTTCTCAAAAAGCAATTGAAGAAGCAAAAGAAATGGGTGCAATGGCATTATTCGGTGAAAAATACGGAGATGTTGTACGCGTTGTCCAAGTAGGCGATTACAGCTTAGAACTTTGTGGTGGTTGTCACGTTGATAACACAGCATCTATCGGTATTTTCAAAATCGTTGCTGAGTCTGGTATCGGAGCAGGAACGCGCCGCATTGAGGCAGTGACAGGTAAATCTGCATACGAATTAATGAACGATCAAGTAGGGTTATTAAAAGAAGCTGCAGGTAAAATGAAAACAAATCCAAAAGATATTTTAACAAGAGTAGATGGTCTGTTTGCTGAAGTGAAACAACTTCAAAAAGAGAATGAATCTCTTGCTGCGAAATTAAGCAATATTGAAGCTGGAAACTTAACAGATTCAGTTGTTACAGTGGACGGAGTAAATGTATTAGCAACAAAAGTAAATGTTGCGGATATGAATAACTTACGTACAATGATGGATGATCTGAAAAATAAATTAGAGTCAGCAATTGTTGTATTGGCAGCTGTAAATGAAGATAAAGTGAATATCCTAGCAGGTGTAACGAAAGATTTAATCAGCCAAGGTTACCATGCTGGTAAACTTGTGAAAGAAGTTGCTTCTCGTTGCGGTGGTGGCGGTGGTGGCCGTCCTGACATGGCTCAAGCAGGCGGTAAAAACCCAGCACAAGTGGATGAAGCTTTAGCATTTGTAGAAGAGTACGTTAAATCTGTTTCAAAATAAAGAGAGAGTAGTGTACAATAGTAGGGAGAGGAGAAATTCTTCTCCCTATACTTACTACTTATAAGTGAGGTGCTTAAAATGGACGGTTTTGATAAAACAATGAAGTTTAACTTTCAAGATGAAAAACAGAGTGTCCATGTAAATGATGTACTTTTAACTGTGTATGATGCACTTCAAGAAAAAGGATATAATCCGATTAACCAAATTGTCGGTTATTTATTAAGTGGAGACCCAGCATACATACCTCGTCATAAAGATGCACGAAACATTATTCGTAAGCTAGAACGTGATGAAATAATTGAAGAGCTTGTGAAGTCTTATTTGAAACAACATCGTGAGGAGTAGTTTATGCGGATATTAGGTTTAGATGTTGGTACAAAAACAGTTGGCGTGGCGATTAGCGATGAAATGGGCTGGACAGCACAAGGTTTAGAAACGATTAAAATCAATGAAGAACGAGAAATTTTCGGTTTTGATCGCATTTCTGAGTTAGTAAAACAGTACAATGTGGACAAGATAATAGTAGGATTGCCAAAGAACATGAATGGTACAATCGGACCACGTGGTGAGGCTTGTCAGCAATTTGCACAAAGCCTACGTGAACTGTTACAATTAGAAGTCATGATGTGGGACGAGCGTCTGTCAACAATGGCGGCGGAACGTCTTCTTATTTCGGCTGATGTAAGTCGAAAGAAGCGGAAGCAAGTTATCGATAAGATGGCGGCAGTCGTGATTTTACAAGGATATTTAGATAGTAAATAAGAGGTGACTAAAATGGAAGAAAATCAAATTACAATTGTAGACGAAAAAGGAAACGAACATTTATGTGAAATTATTTTCACTTTTGATGCTGAAAAATTTGGCAAAAAATCTTATGTAGTCTTCTCTCCAATCGGTGAAGTTGACGAAGATGGCGATCAAATTTATGATGCGATGGCTTTCGAACAAAACGAAGAAGAATCAGGTGGAACATTACTTCCAATCGAATCTGAAGAAGAGTGGGAAATGGTACAAGAAATGTTTAACACACTTGCTGAAGAAGAAGAGGGCGAAGAGTAATTTAGGTGAAAAAGATGGGCTGTACATACAGTCCATCTTTTTTGTATTCTTGTGCAAAATGACAGATTTTTTGTCGAAACTACATAATTATTTATAGTATAATGAGACGGATTGTATTAAATAAAAAACTATCTGCAAATGAATGAGTTTTGCTTTAGGTTTGTAGGGCATTGTATAGAGGAAGTACATATGGTCTACAATGGAATAAGGAGGAAAGATTTTGATAGAGAATCAAGTAAAGAAGAAGCGTAGGCGTGGTTTTCTAATTGCGATTATTGCGCTACTCGTAGTCTGCGGGTCAGTCTATGTGTATATTTCATCAGCGTTAGGACCGGTTGATAGCGGAAATAAAAAAGAGGTTGAAGTAGAGATTCCAAAAGGTTCATCTACAAGTAAAATTGGAGAGATTTTGGAAGAAAAAGGCGCGATTAAAAACGGTACAATATTTAGCTTTTATGCAAAAGTAAAATCTAAAAATTTACAAGCTGGTACATATTTATTGAACTCCTCAATGAATGTAGAAGAAGTAATGGAACAAATGTCATCAGGTAATGTACATCGCCCAGTTGCTTATAAATTGACGATTAAAGAAGGTGCACAAGTTGTTGAAATTGCCGATATCATTGCAAAAGAACTGAAATGGAATAAAGATGATGTTGTGCGTCAATTAAACGATAAGGCATTTATTCAAAAGATGCAGCAAAAGTATCCGGTACTATTAACGAACAAAATTTTTGATGTTAATATTAAATATCCGTTAGAAGGTTATTTATATCCAGCGACGTATTCTTTCTATAAAAAAGATACGACTTTAGAAGAAATTGTAACGCAGATGCTTGAAAAAACGAATGCATTAATTGTTCAAAATGAGGCGAAAATGAAAGAGAAGAAGTGGGACGTTCATCAGCTTTTAACATTGTCTTCACTCATTGAAGAAGAAGCTACTGGTTTTACAGACCGTCAAAAAATTTCTAGCGTCTTTTACAATCGTTTAGCGAAAGGAATGCCGCTTCAAACAGATCCGACAGTATTATATGCACTTGGAAAGCATAAAGACCGCGTGTTATATGAGGATTTAAAAGTAAATTCGCCTTACAATACGTATGTTGTAAAGGGATTACCTGTTGGACCAATTGCGAACTCTGGTAAACATTCTGTACAAGCAGCATTAGAACCTGCACAAACAGATTATTACTATTTCTTAGCAGCACCAAGCGGTGAAGTGTATTATGCGAAAACGTTAGAAGAACATAATGCATTGAAACAAAAATATATTACGCAAAAGAAATGAAAATAGGAGGGAGAGCGAAAAGGGTCGCATATCCCTCTTTTTTATGGTAAAATATATCGGGTTAAAAACTGGCAGAAGAATCGTTTTTAATATCAAAACGGGACGTACAAGCTAAGGGTGAAGCTGGCTTGTATTTTTATTGCATTCTATGTGTGAAAAGACAAAGGCTGACACGTCATAGAGGCACTTCTCCATGTAAATAAGGAGGACCATTTATGGAGGATGCAGTTAACGAGTACCTATTATCATTTATTGATCCAAAAGATGAACTGATTCTTGAAATGGAACAGTATGCAAGTGAACATCATGTGCCGATTATGGATCGTCTTGGAATGGAGTTTATGTTGCAATTTTTACGCTTAATTGGACCGACAAGCATATTAGAGCTTGGAACAGCAATTGGTTATTCGAGTATTCGTATGATGCAAGCTATTCCAAATTCGCGAATTGTGACAGTAGAACGCAATAGCGATCGATATGAAAAAGCACTTGAATATATAGAGCGTTCTCCTGTAAAAGAACGTATTTCCGTTATTTATGGTGATGCACTAGAAACAGGTGAACAAGTGAAAGAACATGGAACATTTGATGTTATTTTTATTGATGCCGCAAAAGGACAATATCGTCGCTTTTTTGACTTATATGAACCGTTATTAAATCCGGGTGGTGTCATTATTTCAGATAATGTTATGTATCACGGACTTGTAACGACGAAAGAGAAAATCGAAAATAGACGTACGCGTGGTTTGATTCGTCGTATTAAGACGTACAATGAATGGCTTATGAACCATGAAGGATATGATACAACCATTTTCCCAATTGGTGATGGAGTAGCCGTGAGTAAAAAGAGAGGGTGACAAAGGTATGAAAAAACCTGAATTGTTAGTAACGCCAAGAGCGGTGGCGGATATTGAACCTCTTGCAAAAGCAGGGGCAAGTGCCGTAATGATCGGTGAACAAAAATTTGGTTTACGTTTAGCAGGGGAATTCTCACGTGATGATGTAAAACAAGCTGTGAGTATTGCGCATGAAAATAGTATGAAAGTATATGTAGCGATGAACGCTATGTTCCATAACGACAAAGTAGAGGAACTAAAAGACTACGTTGCATTCCTGCAAGAAGTAGATGTAGATGCGGTTGTCTTTGGAGATCCAGCAGTATTAATGACTGTACGTGAAGTAGCACCAAATATGCAAATGCACTGGAATACAGAAACAACAGCAACAAACTGGTTCACATGTAACTATTGGGGCCGTAAAGGTGCAAAACGTGCCGTACTTGCACGTGAATTAAGTTTAGATGAAATTGTTGAATTAAAAGAAAACGCTGAAGTTGAAGTGGAAGTACAAATTCATGGTATGACATGCATGTTCCAATCAAAACGTTCATTAGTAGGGAACTACTTCGAGTACCAAGATCGTAATCTGGAAATTGAAAAGAAAAAGCATGAAGAGAATATGTTCTTACATGATCCAGAGCGTAATAACAAATATCCAATTTATGAGGATGAAAATGGTACTCATATTATGAGTCCGAATGATATTTGTTTCATTGATGAGTTAGATGAACTGATCGATGCTGAAATTGATAGCTTGAAAATTGACGGTGTGTTAAAAAGCTCTGCGTACATTATCGAAGTAACAAAGAAATATCGTAAAGCTATTGATTTATGTGTAGAAGATCGCGATGCGTATTATGACGTGAAAGACGATTTATATAAAGAGATAGAAGAAATACAACCAGTAAATCGTCCGTTAGATACAGGATTTTTCTTTAAAGAAACGGTTTACTAAACGAGGAGGGTGTAGGATATGACTGTACAAGAAATTTCACGAGTAATCGATGGAAAACGTGTTATTGTGAAAAAACCTGAACTGTTAATCCCTGCAGGTAATTTAGAGAAATTAAAAGTAGCTATTCATTACGGTGCAGATGCTGTATATTTAGGTGGACAAGAATTCGGTCTTCGTTCAAATGCAGGGAACTTTACGCTAGAAGAAATGGCAGAAGGCGTAGAATTTGCAAAGAAATACGGTGCGAAAATATATGTAACAACAAATATCTTTGCACATAATGAAAACATGGATGGATTAGAAGATTATTTAAGAGGGATTGAAAAAGCTGGTGTAACAGGTATTATTGTTGCAGACCCTCTTATTATTGAGACGTGTAAACGTGTAGCACCTTCTGTTGAAGTACATTTAAGTACACAGCAGTCTCTATCCAATTGGAAAGCAGCGCAGTATTGGAAAGAAGAAGGCTTGCATCGTCTTGTATTAGCACGCGAAGTCGGCTATGAAGAAATGAAGGAAATTAAGGAAAACGTTGATATTGAAATCGAAGCGTTCGTCCATGGGGCAATGTGTATTGCATACTCTGGAAGATGTACATTAAGTAACCATATGACAGCACGTGACTCGAACCGTGGTGGTTGTTGCCAGTCTTGTCGCTGGGATTATGACTTAGTTCAAACAGTATCACAACATAAAGAAGCAGAAGAACTTCCTTTATTCCAAGAAGGCGATGAACATTTTGCAATGAGTCCAAAAGACTTAAATCTGATTCTTTCGATTCCGAAAATGATCGAAATTGGAATTGACAGCTTGAAGATTGAAGGGCGCATGAAATCTATCCATTACGTAGCGACAGTAGCAACTGTGTACCGCAAAGTAATTGATGCGTACTGCGCGGATCCTGATAACTTTGAGTTTAAACAAGAATGGTTAGACGAGCTTGATAAATGCGCAAATCGTGATACAGCTCCTGCATTCTTTGAAGGCGTTCCAGGATATAAAGAGCAAATGTTCGGGAACCATAGTAAGAAAACAACGTATGATTTTGCTGGTTTAGTGTTAGATTATAATGAAGAAACAGGCATTGTTACGTTAGAGCAGCGTAATTACTTTAAACCAGGACATGAAGTTGAATTCTTTGGGCCAGAAATAGAAAACTTTACACAAACGGTGGAGAAAATTTGGGATGAGGATGGAAACGAATTAGATGCAGCGAGACATCCGTTGCAAATCGTGAAATTCAAAGTGGATCAACCAGTGTATGTGAATAATATGATGCGAAAAAGCATACATCAATAAGAAAGAGTGGTAGTCGAATGGGGACGAATAAGCCGGTTGTAATTGGAATTGCTGGTGGTTCAGGATCAGGTAAAACAAGTGTAACAAAAGCGATTTTTGATCAATTTCAAGGTCATTCCATTTTAATTTTGGAGCAAGATTATTATTATAAAGATCAAAGCCATTTGCCAATGGAAGAGCGTTTAAAAACAAATTATGACCATCCATTAGCGTTTGATAATGACTTATTAATTGAGCACTTACATCAGTTGCTTGCATATAAGCCGGTTGAGAAACCCGTATATGATTATACATTGCATACACGCTCAGAAGAAATTATTCCAGTAGAACCGAAAGATGTAGTGATTTTAGAAGGGATTCTCATCTTAGAAGATCCGCGTCTTTGCGATTTAATGGATATTAAAGTGTTTGTTGATACAGATGCTGACCTTCGTATTTTACGTCGTATGCAACGTGATATAAAAGAGCGCGGTCGTACAATGGATTCCGTTATTGAGCAATATGTAAATGTTGTACGTCCAATGCATAATCAATTTATTGAGCCTTCTAAGAAATTTGCGGATATTATTATCCCAGAAGGTGGACAAAACCACGTTGCAATTGATATTATGGTTACAAAAATTGCAACAATTCTTGAAGAAAAAGTGAATTTGTAATAGCATAGTAAAAGATATACGATAGGAAGGGATTTTTTCCCTTCTTATCGAATACAATGAAACATGCAACCTCACCTAATGCTAGGTGGGGGCATATTTATATGAGATTTCCATACATATCTTCTTTATATAAAGAGGCATTGGAAAAAATATGGGGTTGTGTGTGACAACTCCACTGGTGTGTGATTACGCTAGAAACCTCCGCTATTTAATACAGCGGAGGAGTTTTCATATTGAACTCCTCTTTTTTTCGGGGGATTGGTATATAAAAGGAGTGGAAAACATGGCAACAGAAAAAACATACCCTATGACACTTGAGGGAAAACAAAAGCTAGAGAATGAAGTTGAGCAATTAAAAACAGTAAGACGTAAAGAAGTAGTAGAGCGTATTAAAATCGCGCGTAGCTTCGGTGATCTTTCTGAGAACTCAGAGTACGATGCAGCGAAAGATGAGCAAGCATTCGTAGAAGGTCGTATTACACAACTTGAAAATATGATTCGTAACGCAGTTATCATTGAAGATAATGGTGAAGAATCTACAGTTGTAACATTAGGTAAAACAGTAACATTTAAAGAATTACCAGATGGAGACGAAGAAGCTTACACAATCGTTGGTAGCGCAGAAGCAGATCCATTTGAAGGAAGGATTTCTAACGATTCTCCAATCGCAAAAAGCTTACTAGGTAAGCAAATTGGTGAAAAAGTAGCAATCCAAACACCAGGCGGAGAAATGCAAGTAGAGATTATCTCTGTAAAATAATAAAAAAGGTTCACTCCTATGAGTGGGCCTTTTTTATTTTTTCTCTTTTATTATCCCAATGCTCTCAAGATTCTGAGTGAAAAGTTCTATATAATTGTTCATGATAATCAGGTTTGAGCGATAAAATAGAAAGAGATTCTTGAGGGGATTTTCACTTTATTCGACATAATATGACAATATAAGAGCTTTAATTCTGATATTATTAGTGAGGAATTTTTATACTTTATGTTTGAAGTGTGAAGAGAGTTTAAGAGGGATAAGGAAGAGGGACAGTTCATGAAAAAGAAATTATTTGCAGCACTCACTTGTGGCGTTATGATGACAGGATTAGCGGCATGTGGATCTAGTGAGAAAACAAGTGCATCAAACGAATCGAAGCAAGAAGAAAGAAAGGACGATATATCTTCGTCTTCCAAAAACGAAACGAATACAAAAGAAAAGCAAGAATTAAATAAGGATAAAAAGAGAGAGAAGTTTGAAGACTTTGATCCAGAGTACCAATTAGCCATTGTCATGAGACTTTTTAATGATGTAACTGTTAAATATGATAATGCAATTGGAAACCCAGAATATATGTTACAAGAGTCGATGGATCAGAAAGCAATAGATGACATGAAGAAGTTATTGCAAGAACAGGCAAAAAATAATGACAAACTTTTAAAAGATGAAGTAAATCAAGCTGTTACTTTCCTAAAAGGATCTAAGTTAAAGAAGGATGAAACTCAAAAATTAATCAATGCAGAAAATAACTATTTAAAGATAACAGAAAAGTTGATAGCGTGTTTAGATTCTGTAACAGTTGAGAATGCAAAGGAAAAAAGAAATGAAATGAATTCTCTAAAACAAGAATATGTGAAAAGTGCAGAGCAAGTAAGGACTACCGCAGTTGAAGTTGCTCAAAATTCCGGTTTAAATGTGGAAACTTATAAATCAGTTTTCGAAAAATATGCAAAGCAACCCGACAGCCAATAAAAAATAATTACACCATATAGGACTGGATAACATTTCACTTTGTATAAAAGGACTAACACCTCGTCTAAACTGAAAAAAGACGAGGTGTTTTTGTATGAAAATCAAGAAGAGAATGATTATCATTTTATTATGCTTTATATGTATGATGCTTGTATTACTTGGCAGGCTAGCACAGATACAACTTATAGCCACGGAATCATTTACGAAGAGGCATATAAATTTACTTGAAAAGAGTGTCACCCAACGTACACAAGCTGTCACAGTGGATGATGGTAGGGGGCATTTTGTTGATCGAAATGGGGAAATTCTGGGTGAGGAAAGATACCCAGCTTTAGTTATTTTTCCATTTCTACAAATAAAAAGTGACATGTTAGAGAAAATTGCGCATATCATTGGTGTGTCAAGGCAAGACATAAATCTGCAAATGAAAGGAAAACGAAAACCATTTATATTTCAAAGAGGTGATAAACCGTTACAATTAACGAAAGAACAGATGAAGAAGGTGAATCGTACTGATATGTTAGGTATGGTGGCAACTGAAGTAAAAATAAAACAACCATCTGAAGCGGAGCACCTTATCGGTGTAGTCGGGGAAAATGAGAAGGAATTTAAAAAACGATATGAGGAACTAAAAAAAAAATCTAGCCAAACACCGATTGGTATTTCTGGATTACAGCAATCGTTTGATGAGTTTTTAATGACTGATGGTGAAACGAAAGTACTGTATCAAGTAGATAGGCAAGGAGAACCGATTTTTGGAAAACGCGCGAAATATACATCTCCTGGAAATCCTTTTTATCCCGTTACGATTCAAACAACGATAGAAAAATCGTTGCAACAAAAAGCTGAAGAAATCGTGCAGAAACATGGACTCAAGAAGGGTGGATTAGTATTACTTGATGTTAAGGTGAGTGAAATTGTAGCAATGGTGAGTAAACCGTCCTTGCAGATGAACAATCAAAATACATATAAAAAAAGAATAGAGAATCAAATGCTAACACCGCATTTTCCTGGTTCTGTCTTTAAAACAGTTATTGCGGCTGCAGCAATTGATAATGATATAATTCAATCCCATCGTAAGTTTAACTGTGATACAGATCCGTACGGCGAAAATCCCCCCCAGGTTATGATGGGAAAGTTAAGCTTTACAGAGAGCTTTGCTAGAAGTTGTAATAGGACATTTGCAGTGCTTGGTGACGAATTGATGCAAAAGGATAAACATGTAATGGAAACGTATTTAGAGGCGCTAGGAGCAAGTAGGACGGTAGGATGGCAAGGACAAGTGTTTCATACACATGACTTTAAACAATTGTTAGAAGAGAAAAAAGCAACCGTTTGGAATGGGGAAGAAAATAAGGGGAGTCATAAAGCAATCGCTCAAACGGCCATTGGGCAAAAAGACGTAAAAATATCTCCTTTAGCCGTTGCAAATATGATGGCGACGATTGCGAGGAATGGTGAAAAGAGAGAAGTAAAAGCTGTAAAAGAAATACGTTACAAAAATGGAACAAAATTTTTGAATTTTGAAGACCATAAACTGGAAGGGCAACAACTCCCTTATAGTACAATGAAACAAGTACAATCCTTGTTAAGGAAAGTCGTAACGATGGAACAAGGCACGGGTGCGACTTTTCAGTCATTACCGCTATCTATTGCCGGAAAATCTGGGACGGCACAAACAGGAAAAGGGGAGCGTGTAAATCGCTGGTTTGCGGGGTATTTCCCGTACGAAAACCCGAGATATGCGCTAGTAGTTGTTGATTTAGAAACGAATAATAAAGAAAATACTGTAACACCGATTTTTAAAGAATTTGTAGAAGAGATTTCCCGCTTGGAAAACAGAAGGTAATCTTGCAATTTATTATCAAATGTTTTCATTTCGTGAAAATATCACTGTAGTTGTTCAACCTTTTAAGATTTAATGTTACAATAGCAAGTAGGAAAAACTGCATGGAGGTTTGAAGAATGGCAGGAGGATCTAGATTTCAAAAGAAACAACAAAAACGTCGTCAAAACGGTGTTTTAAATATTGCAATTGCTATCGTGTTGTTAGCAGTCCTTGTTGTAGCGTACCAAGTATTCTTTACTTCTGATACAACAGAACAAGCGTCTTCTCAAGACAAAAAAGTATCTCAGGAAACGAAGAAAGAAAATAAAGCTGAGAAAAAGAACGAGAAAGAAGAACAAGCGAAAATAGACGAACAGAAGAAAAAAGAGGAAGAAGAGAAGAAAAAGGCTGAAGAAGAGAAACAAAAAGCTGAGGAAGAAGCAAAAGCAAATGAAAAAGTACCAGCTGAAAAAACACAGTCAAACGCAACAGATGCGTACACAAATCCTTCTTGGAAGCCGGTAGGTACAACGCAAGGTGCGACACCTGCGATGACATTTAAAATAGGCTCAGCAGATTGGAATGAAATGAAACAAGCAATTTCCTCTGCAATTGAGGTTCCGGTGGAGCAACTAACTGTTCATCGTATTGGAAATAACGGTAAGCAAAAAGCATACGGTAACGTCCAAGATAAACAAAGCGGTAAAAGATATTATGTAAATATTGATTGGGTAGAAAATGAAGGCTGGAAACCAGTCCTTGTTCAAACTCTAAACTAAAAGAGAGAGGTTCTCATAACCTCTCTCTTTTTTATTAGCGTAATTTTTTTAATTTGAAATGAACGACTGCACTATAATAAGGTCTCTTGCTTTCAGGATCCATAACCATTTGATGAGAAATATGATGAACTTCCAGCATAAGTGCTTTGTTATTGTCAATTTGCTCATTAATTTTCTTTTCTAAGGAAACTAAGTTTGATGCTTCAAAAAATTCTACTTTATCTTCCAGCATTTCAAAGGTAAATGACACAAAAAACGCTCCTCTCCATATAATCAAGTTAAGTGTAGCAAAGAAAAGAAGGAAATACCATTTTCGTTTCAATTGACATTTTCGTAAAGAAAGCATATCATACTGATAAAACCGATAAGAAAAAGGGGAATTTTATATGGGTACAGAATTTAACGGTTTATTTGATGAGTGGGCTCATACGTACGATTCATTCGTACAAGGCGAAGATATACAATATAAAGAAGTTTTCGCTCGTTATGAGGAGATTTTAGAGGATGTAGTAAATAAATCATTTGGAAATGTATTGGAATTTGGTGTTGGTACTGGCAATTTAACAAATAAATTATTACTTGCTGGTCATACTGTTTATGGAATAGAGCCATCACGTGAAATGCGTACAATCGCAAAACAAAAGTTGCCAGAAGGATTTTCAATTACAGAAGGAGATTTTCTTTCTTTTGATGTTCCGGGTTCTATTGATACAATTGTAAGCACCTATGCGTTTCATCATCTAACAGATGAAGAAAAAGATGTGGCAATTGCGAAATATAGTCAATTGCTTCATAAAGGTGGTAAAATAGTGTTTGCTGATACGATATTTGCAGATCAAGAAGCGTATGATAAAACTGTTGAAGCTGCAAAGCAAAGAGGTTTTCACCAGTTAGCAAACGATTTGCAAACAGAATACTACACACGTATTCCTATCATGCAATCTATTTTTGAAAACAATGGTTTCCATGTAACATTCACGAGATTAAATCATTTTGTGTGGGTAATGGAGGCAACTAAGCAATAGAAAGAGGGATTAGATTGAGAATTGCTGTAATTGGAGCAATGGAAGAAGAAGTACGTATTTTACGTGACAAATTAGAACAGGCAGAAACAGAAACTGTCGCAGGTTGTGAATTTACGAAAGGACGATTGGCAGGACATGAAGTAATCTTGTTAAAGTCTGGTATTGGTAAAGTAAATGCAGCGATGTCAACGACAATTTTATTAGAGAGATATCAGCCTGAAAAAATAATTAATACAGGTTCAGCTGGTGGATTCCACCAATCTTTAAATGTTGGGGATGTTGTCATCTCAACAGAAGTTCGCCATCATGACGTGGATGTAACTGCGTTTGATTATGAATACGGTCAAGTGCCGGGGATGCCACCAGGATTTAAAGCTGATGAAGCATTAATAGCACTAGCAGAGAAATGTATGAAATCAGAAGAGGATATTCAAGTTGTGAAAGGAATGATTGCAACAGGAGATTCATTTATGAGTGATCCAAACCGAGTTGCAGCAATCCGTGATAAATTTGAAAATCTTTACGCAGTAGAAATGGAAGCAGCAGCGGTTGCGCAAGTATGTCATCAATATAACGTTCCATTTGTAATTATTCGCGCACTTTCTGATATTGCTGGTAAAGAATCAAATGTTTCATTTGATCAATTTTTAGATCAAGCAGCTCTTCATTCTACAAACTTTATTGTAAAAGTATTAGAAGAGTTAAAGTAATGTAACAAAAAGGCAACTGTTTCATATACAGAAGATACATACAGTTGCCTTTTCTTTATTGGCAAATAAGGAGGAGAACACGATGAAGGTGTATCGTGGGGTTCATGAATTAATCGGTCATACACCGATTGTAGAAATTACTCGTTTTTCACTTCCAGAGGACGTTCGTTTATTTGCAAAGCTTGAATTTTATAATCCAGGTGGAAGTGTGAAAGATCGCTTAGGAAGAGAATTAATTGAAGATGCATTAGCAAAGGGACTTGTCGCAAAAGGTGGAACAATTATTGAACCGACGGCAGGGAATACTGGGATTGGACTGGCACTTGCTGCACAAGAGCATGATTTACGCGTTATTGTTTGTGTACCAGAGAAATTTAGTATTGAGAAACAAGAGCTCATGAAAGCACTTGGTGCAACGGTTGTGCATACACCTACTGAACAAGGGATGACGGGTGCAATTGCGAAGGCAAAAGAATTAGTAAAAGAAATTCCAAACTCATACTCTCCAAGCCAATTTGCAAATGAAGCAAATCCACGTGCCTATTTCAAAACATTAGGACCTGAGCTGTGGGAAGCGCTAGATGGAGAGATTAACATATTTGTGGCAGGTGCAGGTACTGGCGGTACATTTATGGGAACTGCGTCTTATTTAAAAGAACAAAACCGTGAGATTAAAACGGTGATTGTAGAACCGGAAGGATCTATTTTAAATGGTGGTGAAGCAGGTTCACATGAAACAGAAGGAATCGGTCTTGAATTCATTCCGCCATTTTTAAAGCCATCATATTTTGATGCAATTCATACTATTTCTGATCGAAATGCATTTAGACGTGTGAAAGAGTTAGCGCAGAAAGAAGGACTTCTTGTAGGTAGTTCCTCGGGAGCGGCATTTCATGCAAGCTTATTAGAGGCTGAAAAGGCAAAACCAGGTACAAACATTGTAACGATTTTTCCAGATAGCAGTGAGCGTTACTTAAGTAAAGATATATACAAAGGGTGGGAATAAAAATGAGAGCAAAAACAAAGTTAATTCATGGTATTCGCATAGGAGAACCTTCAACTGGATCTGTAAACGTACCAATTTATCAAACAAGTACGTATAGACAAGAAGCGGTTGGTAAACATCAAGGATACGAATATTCACGCACAGGAAATCCAACACGTGCAGCATTAGAAGAAATGATTGCAGTACTAGAAAATGGTCATGCGGGATTTGCATTTGGATCAGGGATGGCTGCTATTACAGCAACGATTATGTTATTCTCAAAAGGAGATCATGTCATTTTAACAGATGACGTATACGGTGGAACATATCGCGTGATTACAAAAGTATTGAATCGCTTCGGCATTGAGCATACATTTGTTGATACAACGAACTTAGACGAAGTAGCAGAAGCAGTTCGTCCGAATACGAAAGCAATTTATGTAGAAACACCAACAAATCCACTATTAAAAATTACAGATATTAAGCAAATTTCCACATTTGCAAAAGAGAAAGGTTTACTAACAATTATTGATAACACATTCATGACGCCTTACTGGCAGTCACCAATTTCTTTAGGAGCAGATATTGTGCTTCATAGTGCAACGAAATATTTAGGGGGACATAGCGACGTTGTTGCCGGACTAGTTGTTGTTAATAGCGCGCAATTAGCAGAAGATCTTCATTTCGTTCAAAATTCAACAGGTGGCATTCTTGGACCACAAGACAGCTTCTTATTACTTCGTGGTTTAAAAACATTAGGAATTCGTATGGAAGAACATGAAACAAATTCACGCGCGATTGCTGAGTTTTTAAACAATCATCCAAAAGTAAATAAAGTATATTATCCAGGTCTTGAATCTCATCCGAATCATGCATTAGCAAAAGAACAAGCTGGTGGATATGGTGCAATTATTTCATTTGATGTAGATAGTGAAGAAACGTTAAATAAAGTACTTGAGAAATTGCAATACTTTACACTAGCTGAAAGTTTAGGAGCAGTAGAAAGTTTAATTTCTATTCCATCTCAAATGACACACGCATCGATTCCAGCAGATCGCCGTAAAGAGTTAGGAATTACAGATACATTAATTCGTATTTCTGTTGGTATTGAAGACGGTGAAGATTTAATTGAAGATTTAGCACAAGCATTGGCATAATGGAAGGAGCACTGCTGAAGACGGCAGTGCTTGTTCTTAAATTGATTTGTGAAATATTTCACAAATCAGACACACACAATGAGAAATATTTCGTGTATAGTAAAATCATGAAACGAGGTGCTTCACATATAAATTTGTGAAAAATTTCACAAACAATAGGATTCATGTAGGGAAAGTAACTCTATTTTTTTACGTTAATAGGGACTTATTAAGACCCTTATGGCTAAATTAAGTCCCTATAGCAGAATAGGAGGAATTTACATGGTAGTCAAAGAGAAAGTTGTAAATGAAATGCACGAAGTAACAGAAATGATTGATACGTTGGTAAAGAACGGTCAGAGGGCTTTACAAGCATTAGAAGATTTTACACAAGAACAAATTGACAACATTGTACATGAAATGGCACTTGCGGGTGTAGATCGACATATGCCACTTGCAAAAATGGCTGTTGAGGAAACGGGCCGCGGTGTATATGAAGATAAATGTATCAAAAATATTTTTGCGACTGAATACATTTGGCATAGTATGAAAAAAGATAAAACAGTAGGAATCATTCATGAAGATCCTCATGAAGAAATCATAGAAATTGCAGAACCAGTCGGTGTAGTTGCTGGGGTAACACCAGTCACGAATCCAACTTCGACAACGATGTTTAAAGCTTTAATCGCAATGAAAACAAGAAATCCAATTATTTTCGCGTTTCATCCATCGGCGCAAAACTGTTCGGTCGCAGCAGCCAAAACGTTACGTGATGCAGCAGTGAAGGCAGGTGCACCGAAGAATTGTGTGCAATGGATTGAAAAACCGTCTGTTGAGGCGACAAAACAATTAATGAATCATGAAGGTGTTGCGCTTGTTCTAGCAACTGGAGGCGCAGGAATGGTGAAATCAGCGTATTCTACTGGTAAGCCGGCCCTAGGTGTAGGACCAGGAAACGTACCTTGTTATATAGAGAAATCGGCACATGTGAAGCGTGCTGTAAATGATTTGATTTTATCAAAGACATTTGATAACGGTATGATTTGTGCTTCTGAACAAGCAATCATTGTAGACAAAGAAATTTACAATGATGTGAAAGATGAAATGATAGCAAATAATTGTTATTTTGTGACAGAAGATGAGCGGAGAAAATTAGAGAAGCTTGTGATTAATGAAAATACATGTGCAGTCAATAGTGATATCGTCGGAAAATCAGCATATTACATTGCGGCATTAGTCGGAATTACAGTGCCAGAAGATACAAAAATGCTCGTTGCTGAAATTAAAGGTGTAGGTGCTGATTATCCACTATCTCGTGAAAAATTAAGTCCTGTACTAGCGTGTATAAAAGCAAGTTCACTTGAAGACGGATTTACATATTGCGAGGGAATGCTAAACTTAGGTGGTTTAGGACATTCAGCGGTTATTCATTCTACAAATAAAGAAGTGCAAAAACAATTTGGTTTACGTATGAAAGCATGCCGCCTTATTGTAAACGCACCTTCATCACAAGGTGGAATAGGTGATATATATAATGCATTTATTCCATCATTAACGCTTGGATGCGGATCATATGGGAAGAATTCTATTTCTCAAAACGTAACGGCAACACATCTATTGAATATAAAAAGACTTGCAAGTAGAAAAAAGAATATGCAGTGGTTCAAATTACCACCCAAAATCTATTTTGAAAAACATGCGACAGGATATTTAGCAAATATGCCGAATATTTCACGCGCATTTATTGTAACGGACCCTGGGATGGTTAAGCATGGTTATGTCGATACAGTAACTCATTATTTACGCAAACATACAAATGATGTGAAGGTAGAAGTATTCTTTGAAGTAGAGCCAGATCCATCAGATGAAACGGTATTTAAAGGTGCCGAAATGATGAGAAGCTTCAAGCCGGATGTGATTATTGCCTTAGGCGGTGGATCCGCAATGGATGCAGCAAAAGGAATGTGGCTCTTTTATGAGCATCCAGAAACAACATTCTTTGGCATTAAGCAAAAGTTTTTAGATATAAGAAAACGGACATGTAAGTATCCGAAACTTGGGAATAAAGCGCAATTTGTTGCGATTCCAACAACATCAGGAACAGGTTCAGAAGTGACACCATTTGCGGTTATTACAGCTAAAAAGAATAATATCAAATACCCGTTAGCTGACTACGAGTTAACACCAGATGTAGCAATTGTTGATCCACAATTTGTCATGACGGTACCACCTCATATAACAGCAGATACTGGTATGGATGTATTAACACATGCCATTGAAGCATACGTTTCTATTATGGCAAATGATTATACAGATGGTTTAGCATTAAAAGCAATTGATCTTGTATTTAAGTATTTACCACGCGCATATAAAGATGGAAATGATGAAGAGGCACGTGAGAAAATGCATAACGCTTCTGCGATTGCTGGAATGGCGTTTGCAAATGCCTTTCTTGGTATTAACCATAGCTTGGCGCATAAAATTGGTCCGGAATTCCATATTCCGCACGGCCGTGCGAATGCAATTTTAATGCCGCATGTTATTCGTTATAATGCAATTATACCGAGAAAACATGCCTTATTCCCAAAATATGAACACTTTGTTGCTGATGAACGTTATGCACATATCGCAAGAATGCTTGGACTTTCAGCGAGCACAGTGGAAGAAGGAGTAGAATCACTCGTGCAAGCAATTATTGCCCTTGGGAAAGGATTAAATATCAATATGAGCATTGCTGGACAAGGTGTGGAACAAGAAGTATTTGAAAGAAGTATACATGAGCGCTTATAAAGGTGTATAGAAAATTTGGAAGGGCCGTTTCATAACGGCTCTTTTTACTTTGGAAAACTTCTCCCTCATTGGCTGTATTTACTTGCCTTAAAAGCTATTAGAATATGATAGAGTGAGAGGGAGGAGTGGTAGAAGTATGAAAGAATTACAGCAGAAAATAGCAGATTATATTCGCTTCGGTCAAGTTCTTCTTGCACTAGCCACATTTTTAATGATTGGCCTATTGATTCCAACTGAAGGAAGAGAAACTGTACAATCCTTTGCGATGATGGGGGTTATCGTTTTATTTTTAGGGGTGTCATTTTTCTTTTTCAAGCGTGTTAAAGCGCTGCGTGATAGATTAGAGGAGAACGAATATGAATCAAATTGATAGATGAAACGCTACGAAAAGAGTGTATCTTTTTGTAGCGTTTTTTTGTATAAATAAAGTTTTGTAGAAAATGTATGCGCTCGATATTGATAATGATAATCCTTATCAATTAAAGTAGAATAGTAGTTAATGATTATCATTATCAATTAGATGCGAAGAAATGAAAAAGTATATAACACTGTTTACAGTGATTTGTTCTATTTTTTTCTTACTGATTGGTTGCAGCTCAAAAGAGAACGAAAAAGCGTCTGCAACAAAAACAGACAAAGGAAAAAAACAAATCGAGATTACAGATTTCTCAGACAGAAAAGTAACATTTGAGAAAGCGCCAAAAAGTTTTGCTACATTGAGTGTGGGAGATATGGATATTATTCATGCATTAGGTGGCAACATTATTGGTCGTCCAGATACGAAATTACCACTTTCAGATGAGCTAAAGAAGGTACAAGTAATTGGGAATGCGCATCAACCAAACTTTGAGCAAATTGCTAGCTTAAAGCCAGATCTTCTTGTAGCAAATAACGGATTTCAAAAAAATATCCCAACGATTGAGGGGCAAGGTACAAAAGTAATGATTTCCTCTGCAAACTCCGTAAAAGATATTCAGAAGAGTATTAACATATATGGAACGCTAATGCAGAAAGAAGATAAAGCAAAAGAATTAAATCAAAAAATAAATGATCAAATGAAAAAATATGAGAAAAAGAGCGATGTAAAAGCATTGTTAGTTTACGGAGCATCAGGCACATATTTAGCAGCACTACCAAACTCTTTATCAGGCGATATTTTAGAAAAAACAGGTGGTAAGAACATTGCTGCTGAGTTTCCAAAAATGAAAGAATATCCGCAGTACGCACAATTAAGCGTAGAACGTATTATTGAAGCGAATCCAAATGTGATCTTCTTAATTACACACGGCGACCCTGAAGGTGTAAAAAAAGCATTTGAAGGGGAAATGATGAAAAACGAGGCGTGGAAAAATTTAGAGGCAGTGAAACAAAACCGCGTGGTTATTTTACCGCCTAATTTATTCGGTTCAAATCCTGGAACAAAAGTAACGGAAGCAATGGACTTTATGTATAAAAGTATACAAGATGTAAGGAAATGATGAACATGCAGAGTGATGCAGTAGTAAAAAAACAGGCACACCCTTTTGCAAAGAAAAGATGGATCTTGACGGTTAGTTTAACTTCATTAACCGCCCTTTCCCTTTTTTATGGACTTGTTGCAGGGAGTTTATCCTTTTCATTGCAGGACATTGTAACGGGTATACAAGATGAAAATTCGACAGTACACCGAATTGTGTGGGATCTTCGAATACCACGTGTACTCGTTGGATTTATTGTAGGAACATGCTTAGCCGCATCGGGGTCTTTATTGCAAGGGGTTATGCGAAACCCCCTTGCTGATCCTGGGATTATCGGGGTTTCATCAGGAGCGGGTCTCGTTGCAATTGTTATTATGATTTTATTTCCACAACATATGGCATTTCTTCCACTTGGCGCATTTTTAGGAGCGTTTATTACAGCGATGGTGATTTATGCTTTATCATGGCAAAAAGGAGCACCACCTTCACGCATTGTATTAGTTGGTGTTTCAATAAATGCGTTAATCGGCGCGGCAACTTCAGCACTAATGTTACTTCACAGTGATAAAGTGCAATCTGTATTACCGTGGCTTGCAGGTGGAATTGGTGGTGTGAGCTGGGCGCATTTTAATATGATTATTTATTATGCAATCTTCGCCATTATTTTGGCTTTTATGGGCATTAAACATATTCGCGTGCTTATGCTCGGAGATGAAATGGCAAAGTTACTTGGGCATAATGTAGAACGTAGTCGTTTTTTCTTAATCGTAGTAAGCACACTATTAGCTGGAATTGCGGTAAGTGTTTCTGGACACTTATTGGGTTTGTGGGATTAGTAGTTCCACACATGTTGCGTCTGTTAGTCGGAAATGATTATCGGTATTTATTACCGTTATCTTGTTTAGGCGGTGGGGTGTTACTTGTTTTTGCAGATGCAATTGCGAGAAGTTGGTTTGATCCGATTGAATTACCTGTTGGAATATTACTCTCCTTCTTAGGGGGACCATTCTTCTTGTACTTAATTTAGAGAGGAGGAAAACAACGTGCTTTTCGTTAAAGAGGTGTCTTACGCGTATTCAGAACGATTTCAAATTCAAAATATGAATATACATATTAAAGCTGGTGAAATAGTGAGTTTAATTGGTCCAAATGGTTCAGGAAAATCTACACTGTTACGGTTAATAGCAAGGTTGCTTGATCCCGGAATGGGCGAAATTATTTTGGATGGGAAAAATATTCACAGTATGAAAAGTGCAGATGTTGCAAAGAAATTAGCGATGTTGCCACAAATGCAAGATCACCAGTTAGATTTAACTGTGAAGGAATTAGTGGAGTTTGGAAGACAACCTCATAAGTCATGGAACAGCCGATTAGGTAAAGAAGATGAAGAAATTGTTACCTGGGCATTATCTGTTACAAAACTAGAAGGATATGAATACCGGCTTTTGCAGTCTTTATCGGGCGGAGAAAGACTGCGTGCTTGGATTGCGATGACACTCGCGCAGCGCACGAATGTTTTATTATTAGATGAGCCAACAACTTTTTTAGATATCGTCCACCAATTAGAAGTAATGGAACTGGTCAAACGATTAAATGAAGAGTTTGGTATGACGATTGTAATGGTCCTTCATGATATTAACCAAGCGGCTCAATATAGCGACCGTTTACTTGTTTTAAAACAAGGAGAAATCCAATATGATGGGATGCCGGAATGTGTATTATGTCACCAAATGTTTCAGCAAGTCTTTGGAATTGAGGTTGACATTTTTCAAGGAAGAGAAAAACCATTTTTTACACCAAAACGAATTTGTAAAAAAGGAGAAGAGCGATGCAAACAGAAGAACGTATTACCAATGAATTAGTAAGGGAATTTGTTATGGCAGCTCATGGTGATTTAGAGAAGGTTCAGGAGCTTTTAGAAGAATCCCCAAGTTTACTTCATGCTTCTTATAATTGGGGCGGAGCAGATTGGGAAAGTGCTTTAGGTGCAGCAGCACATGTAGGTCGTAGGGATATTGCTCTTTATTTATTAGAAAAAGGAGCGCGTATGGATATTTTTGCAGCGACTATGCTTGGAAAACTTGAAATTGTTCAAGCAATTTTAGTGACACAGCCAGAAGCCTTGTACGCATCTGGTCCACATGGTATTCCTCTTCTGCAACATGCAAGAATGGGCGGTGAAGAAGCACATGGTGTTTTTGAGTATTTAGCGGCTCGTACTTAAATTACCATAGATTGTTCTTATGTGTGGTAAACCTTTCACTTGAAAGATTGGAAGGTTTACCGCCCGTTAGAACGGGATAAATACCTAGTATAGAAATGAAAAGCCTACACCCCCCTCAGTTGTAGTTTTCTTTATACTAGTTATGATATGGATGCAGTAGACAAGTCTTTGTCTACTGTCTTTTTTATTACGAAATTTTTCTGCATTGTCTGTTGCCTCGTTTATAATAGATGTAAAAGTTACCATATATTTTACATTCTGGAATGTATGTAGGCAAAGGGGGGAGAGGGGATATGTTCCATACAGATCGTTTACAATTTCGCAAATATACAATGACCGATTTAGATTTTTACGCTTTTTTATGGGGAAATGAGAAAGTGATGCGCTATATTGGGAATGGCACTCCTAAAACATATACACAATGTAAAAAAAGCCTTGAAAGCTGGGTTCTTCCTAGTTATAAAAACGGCTTAGGACTATTTTTAATGATTGAAAAGGATACAAATACACCAATTGGTCACGCAGGTCTTATTCGGCAACAAGTAGATGGTAAAGAGGAAATTGAAATTGGTTATTGGCTTCTTCCTGAATATTGGGGAAAAGGGTATGCGAAGGAAGCGGCATCAGCTTTTCGAGACTATGGTTTCCAGGCATTAGGGTTAAACAAGCTCATTTCTCTTATTAATCCCAATCATCCTGCTTCTATTTTTGTTGCTAGAAAAACAGGACTCAGTTATGAAAAAACAGCATCATTTCATGGGGTAGATGTTCTTGTATATGCTATTAAGAGAGCAAGGTGAAAATTTCTCCATCTTTTCCCCCTTTTTAAAAGGTAATATCTAAATCTTAAAGAATAGTATATAACAATAAAAGGGGGAATGGGATGTATATTTATCATAACGGACTTATTATTCGAGAAGGAACGACAGGTGTACCAGCTTATGCAATTAAAAGTTTATTTGAGGATGCAGGCTGGAGTAATAATAGCATTCCATCTTGGCAAATTGAAAAATTTACGATAGCATTTGAAAACTCTACATGGGCTTTTACAATTTGGGATGATGAAGAAATGGTTGCAATGGTTCGCGTGATTTCTGATCAGATCATGGCTGCCAATATTATGGACTTAGTTGTGAAGTGTGAATATAGAGGAAAGGGATTAGGAAAGAAGCTCGTTTCCCTTTGTTTGCAGAAACTACCGCACGGAGATTGGTTTGCACATACTTCTGCTAACAATTTTGATTTTTATCGCAGTTGTGGGTTTGAGGTACGAGATTTATCACAAAATGGGACATGTGCTTATTATGGTTACCATGAAGCAAAAAAACAGGGGCATAGATAGAATAATGAAACTATAAAATGAACAATCATTCATTTTATAGTTTTTTTGTGTTATTATAAAGAAAATTCAGAAATTTTCAAAGGGGGATAAAATTGAATATTAAAGTAGGCGATACATTGCAGTATGAAAGAACATTTACAGAAGAAGAAGTTCTCGAGTTTGCAGACCTTACAGGTGATAAAGGGAGACATCATATGGAATATGACGAGCAAGGACGTTTAATGGTTCATGGCTTATTGACTGCAAGTATAGGAACGAAAATTGGTGGGGATTTGCATTACATAGCAAGAGAACTAGTAAGTGAATTCATCAGGCCTGTTTTTACTGGAGATACAATTACTTGTGATGTAACTCTTACAAGTATGGAACAAATGGAAGGATATAAAAAGGTGTCGATAAAATCGGTGTATCGTAATCAAAATGGAAAAGAGGTATTAATAGGATCAAGCTATGGAATTATACGAGAATAATACAAAAAGCCTGTTTTCAAAACTGAAAAACAGGCTTTTTGCATTGTTTTTTAATATACACGTTTTCGATTTTCAGCATGGCTGGAGATAAGTAATAATGCAGCCTCATCACCAATGTTACGTACAATATGTGGTACGCATGCGCTCCAAGAAAAAGAGTCTCCTTCTTCGACAATTGCGATATCTTCTCCATGCTGCACTTCTAATTTCCCGCGTAAAACAAGATGACATTCTTCACCTTCATGAGCATTCGGTGTGTTCTCTTTCGGGAAACCGATAGGGATTTCTACTAAAGATAAGCGAAGGCCACCTTGTTCAGCGACATGTTCAATCTTCTGTTCATCTTTTCCATATACACTGTATTTTCGTTCTTCTTTTTTAACAATTTTCATGCGATCTTTTTGCTCAAGTAATAGGTAAGGAAGAGGGACATTTAAAAAATTAGAAATTGTTTCTAAAGTTGAGATAGATGGAGAGGTTTTGTTGTTCTCGACTTGACTCATAAAACCTTTAGAAAGCCCTGTTCCTTCGCAAATTTGAGCGATCGTTATACCTCTGCGTTGGCGAATTTCACGTATTGCAGAACCGATATTCATACGAATCAAGCTCCTTTTTGTAGACAACTATTTGTATCATAGCAAATATTTTTCATTTTTTCTCAAGAAAAATGAATTGACGAATAAAAAAATTTATTGTATGTTTTGTAATGTAAATAAAAGTTCTGTATAACAAAACTATAAAGGAGAGAATAAAATGAATCAACATATTGGTAATTTAATTATTCGTATCGTATTAGGAGTAACATTCTTTATGCATGGTTTGGCAAAGTTCCAATCGGGCATTGATAATATTGCAGGATGGTTTACAAGTATTGGTCTACCTGGAGCTCTTGCATACGGCGTAGCGACAGTAGAATTAGTTGGTGGTCTATTATTGATTATCGGTTTAGGTGTACGTTATATTGGATTATTATTCGCACTTATTTTAGTTGGAGCTATTGTAAAAGTAAAATGGTCTGCTGGTCTATTAGGAGATGGAAAGAATCCAGGATACGAATTAGACCTTGCATTATTAGCAATGGGACTTTACCTATTTGTTGCTAAAGCTGAAGGTTTTGTAGATAATTTCTTAAAAGCAACTGTATTCAAAAAAGACTAATCGAAATGGGGGCATAACAATATGAGCTTTCAACTTCATCCCAATACAACACTTGGTTTGGTTCATTTATATGTATCGAATTTACAACAGTCTCTAGCATTTTATACGGATGTATTACGACTGAAAGTGGTAAAAGAAGAAGAGAATATCGCTACACTTGGCAATGAAAATAATGAGCCACTTCTTATAATAGAGGAGAAAGAAGATGCTCTTCCAAAACAAAGAAGTCGCACTGGTTTATATCACTTTGCAATCTTACTACCAAGTAGACAAGGTTTAGCAAATGTTCTTCGTCACCTTGTGCAGAAAGTATATCCGTTACACGGCGGGGCAGATCATTACTTTAGCGAAGCGATTTATTTAGCTGACCCAGATGGAAATGGAATCGAAATTTATCACGATCGTCAAAGAGAAGTGTGGCGTGATGAAAAGGGAGAGCTGCCGTTTGTTAGCAACCCATTAGATGGTGAAGGATTATTACAACAAGGAAATGAGTGGAATGGATTTCCAAGCGGAACAGTAATGGGACATATTCATTTACATGTTGCTGATTTAGAAGAAGCAAAACGTTTTTATGTAGATGGGCTTGGATTTGAAGTGACGATCCCAGCTCGAAACGGTGCGTTATTTGTTTCAGCAGGTGGTTATCATCATCATGTTGGTTTAAATACATGGCAAGGTGAAGGTGTGCCGCCCCAAATGAAAAATTCTGTCGGCTTGAAATATTTCACAATTGTACTAGCAGATGAAAAAGAAAAAGAGCAAGTATGTGAAAGCTTAAAATATATTGGCGCGGTTACGACGTACAAAGATGGAGTATTACAAGTCGAAGATCCGTTTGGTCACTGTATTCACTTCATTACAAAGAGAGAAGCCTAATTAAGGCTTCTCTCTTTTACTTTCTTATAATTGCTTTTTCATTTTGTAAAAAAAGTTCATTAAACTGCCTTGCGAGCTCAAAATCAAGTTTCGTTAAACCTTTTGCGTTCCATGATGACAAAGTAATAATGACTGCCTTATACTGAATAAGGATAAATGGATGGTGATTATGTTCTTCTGATAGTTTGGCGGCTTCAGAGACAAATTCGACACCTTTTAAGTAGTCGGAAAACATATATTTTCTTTCAATCCATTTTTCATCTTTTACTGTCCATTTATCTAACTTTGCTAATTCTTCTTGTACTTCTTCATCTGTTAGGCGTTGCATTATTTTTCACATCCTTTATTGGAAGTAGAGCAAGACCATTGTTAATCAAGCGTTGTACAGATTCGTTTTCTGTAAAGATAGAGAGCTGCTCTAGTAATGCAGTAGATGCTTGGTGTCCTTTGTTATGCTCTAAAAGTAATTCTAAAATTTCAAGGCGAAGTAACCATTCTTTTGGATAGAACTTATTTAGTACTTCTTGAATGGCTACTAATTGTTCTAGGTGTGAATCTTGTAACACGCCTTCATTTCGAATGCCGCGAACTGTTTGATACATACGATCAAGCTCCGTTAATGTAAGTGGTTCCGGTGTTTCTTCTACTTCTTCATCTACCGGGAAGAATGCAGCTGCATCTGCTGCACCTGGGAATACGGAAGAGATTTTTGCCCCAACCCCCATGTCAAACGCTCCCCATGAAGCATCAAATAATAGACGATCTTTATAAACTACTGTGCAATCTGTAAATGAAATAAGAGTGATCTTCTCATCGTTTTTCACAATATCCGTTACTGTTCCTTTTACATGAACACCGCTGGCAAAGGATAATTCCGCACGATTACCGATGATAATGCCTAGTGACTGTAACTTCTCATCTGTGCAATCCTCAAGTGAAACATTGCCCTGTAATAAGCCAACTGGTGTACCAAAACCATCTTGATGTACAGCTGTAGAATGATTTGGTAATTGCTTATGATTTAGTGCTAACGCTGTCGGTGTATTTGTTTTTATGTAAATGACTTCACCAACATCATTTTGAATCATTTCCGCAAATGTACCTGTAATTTGTAATCCACTACTTAGCTCAGCGGTTGCATTGTTTTCAGAATGAATTGCTTTTTCTAATCCTTCTGCACCACCTGTTTTAAAAGCCATTGTTTCAGAGAACTTCTCAAGTGCTTCTGTTAATTCTTCAAATGACTCGCATACAAATAGCTGAGGCTGCATTTTCGTAACATCATAAGTTGTCTTTGTACAAGCTTCAATTGAGAATGGAACTTTTTCTACGGCGTCTGTTAAGCAATACTTACTTTCACCGACAGAAGAAAGCAGGCCAGCTCCGTAGATTTTAGGGGTGTCCACATCTCCAATTAAACCATATTCGACTGTCCACCAAAAAAGACGAGAAATTTGTTCTGCTTCTGATAAGCCAGAAACAAGCTTTTGTTTTTCGAAAACTTCTTTTTCAGCCGCTGCAACTTCTTCGGGTGTAGAGGTTGGACTTTCTTTTACAATTGTTAAAGTACGAACAGCTTCAAAAGCATCATGCTCTTCTTTCGTTGAAAATGCTTTTGCCCCAATTTGTCCAAATCGTTTTACATATTTTGCATATGTAGAATCAAGTAAAATTGGTGCATGTCCAGCTGCTTCATGAACGATGTCAGGAGCCGGCGTATATTCAATGTTTTCCACTTTACGAATATCTGTTGCGATCGGTAATAAGCCATGCCCTTGGAAATCAAAGAACGCTACGCCAGGGATCAGACCGTCAATTGTTACTGCGCCCCAACCGCTCGGTGCTAAGCACTCATTCATTTCTTCCACCTTTGGAATTGCATCTATATTAATACCAGATGATTGAAGTCCGTTCACATAGGCCGGATGAGCAACATCTTTTAAAAAGTTATGGTTTTGTCTCATAATGTAACGCCACACAGCGTGATTAACTGGTGTGTACTGATCGTAATGCTGCGTGGATACAAATGGTTTTAAATGCGATGGAATTTCTGTTTTCCTTGTCATTAGATACATCCTCCTTTTTTATCTAAAAAAATGCTATCGTTTTATATATATATATCACCCCCTTTCAAATATTATAAGCGCTTATAAAATTTTATCACAAGATTCGGAATTATTTAACATTTGTTTTGTGAGAAACAGAAAAAAGCCCATATCGGAAAATCCGATATGGGCGAAAAAAATGTGGTATCACCCTAGTTGTAGGCAAGAATTTACTTATTTCTCAGTTACTTTACTTCTAAATCAATTATTTCTTTTAATGTTTTCGTATCGACATTTGCTGCAATTTTATTTTCACCCTACTGCTAAATATTTGCCTTTAGCTCTGGGCTAAATTGTTTTTCCTTTTGCAGCATTTTGGCATGTGCGCTCAATGCGCCAAAGCTGGAAAAAACGAGTGCCATACTTAGTAATGCAGTTGTAGTTTTTTTCATTGAAACTCCCGCTAATAAAATGTGCCAACCTTCTCAAAATGTATCGATAATTCTCCCGTATTGATTTGTACAAAACAACATGAATGTTGGTCAAATCATAAATTTGACACGATATCACAAAAAAGTATCTGAAAATTCAAAAAAATTTAAGGTTTTTGTTGATGGAAATGTAAAAATATAGGTTAATTTGTTAGATTTTTATGGATTTTGTATATAGCAGACTAAATGCGAGGGATGCTATGAAAAAGGGAAAGAGGTGAGATTACATCGTGAAAAAAATGATGGCTAATTGCTTTATATCTGTAATTCTATTTTTTCTAATGATGTCAGTTAGTAGCGCAGAGAGTACAGCGATTCAAGTTGCTTTCATTCGTGACCATGATCTTTGGATAAAAATCGATGGAAAAGAAAAGCAAATAACAAAAGGAGAGTACATAACAAAACCTAAATGGTCATATGATGGAAAGTGGATTGCATATGCAAAAGGCGAAGAACAAAAAGAGCTCGAATTGTACCAAGTTGCGGATGGAAAAAAAATTGTTCCTTCTCAAACAGAAGCAACGAATTATCAATGGTCACCGGTAGAAAATATAATTGCATTTGAATTTACAGGTACACTAAATACATTTGATGCCGAGAAGAAGAATGCAACGTTTGAAAATGTATCATCAGGTGTAGGTGATTATGCATGGTATCCGGATGGAAAGAGGTTTCTTGTTTCGTCTGAGGCTCAGTTGCTTCCAACAGGTTGGACAGGAGCGCAGCTATACGAAGTACAAAAGGATGCAGGAATGAATCCTAATAAAATGAAACACCTGTATACATTACCGAGTATGCAGGAGGATTTTCTTGCTTATGTTGCAAGCAATTTCAAGTGGTCTTCAAATGGAAAGTGGATTGCATTTTTAGCTGTTCCAACGGCTTCGTGGTCAGCGGATAGTAATACACTTTGTCTGTTGAAAGCGGATGGAAGTTATTTTGAAAAAGTAGATCAAATGTTATTAAATAGCCAGTGGACACAATGGGCCCCATCGAGAAATATATTGGCTTATATTGAAGGAAGCGGAAGATTTGCGATAGAAAATAAACATTTGAAAATAAAAGAAGTACCTGCTCTTCAGCAAGAAAAATTTACTCCAAAAGGATATGTCGACTGGGATTTTACATGGCATAACGACAAACTAATTACCCTTTCAAGAGCAAAAGAAATGGAGTGGGAAAATGAAGAAGAAAAAAGGTCATTACCTTCTTTATACCAAGTAAATATTCAAATAAATCGGCAACGTCAAATTACAACTCCATCAAAAAAATATGGAGATTACAATCCAGTTTATATAAAAAGTGAAAATCAACTGACATGGGTGCGTTCTGACCGTAAAAAGGCAAATATGTGGTTGGCGAATGGGGATGGAGCAAAAGCGAAGAAATGGATTGAAAATATAGATGTACCCCAGCCGTATTATGAAAAGTGGAATTGGGAGGATGTTATTTCCGTAAAAGAGGATTAACAAAGCCACCTAAAATGTACTTTTAGGTGGCTTTTTCTGTTTAGAGTGTGTAATGATTATTTGTGCGTTTTATTTGGTTTCTTTTTCCCTGGATTGCCTTTACCTTGATGTTTTCTGTTCTGCTCGTCCTTTGCTTGTTTTTCGTGTATTGTGTCTAAAAAATCATTTGAGTTACTCATTGATGAATCCTCCTCAAAGTTTCGTTGTATCCTTTTTTACTATAACCATTTAGGATGGAATCATGAATGTAAATTAAAAAGTTGTATAACTTCGGATAGACTCTTCAGCTTTCATCCAAGGTGCAGAAGTTTTATCACTTGTAAAGAAACTATTTATATATCCCCATATTATCATGCCGATAAAATAAATTACCCAATTCATATTTTGAGTTCCCTCTTTTAAAGATAATATATGTAAAAAAGTTTTTTACATATATTGTCATAATAATTTTCGATTTACATATCAAAACTTTTTTACAGGAATTGAGAAGAAGATAGAGAAAAGTAGAGACTATGAAAAAAGTAATAGTAAAAAAATATACACATTCATTTTGTAGTGGAAGGGGAAACTATGAAGCTTATTTTCATAAGGCATGGGGAAGGAAAACATACAAAGGATTTACCGAGGAGTTTGCAATTAGAGAATCCACCTTTGACGAAAGAAGGCGAACAACAAGCGCTGTTACTCCAAAGTAGTTTACCACTACAAGAGAGCGATGTATTATTTGCAAGTCCCACGTTTCGAACATTACAGACTGCTGCAATATGGAGCTCGCAAGTAATTTGCCGTAAAATAACTCATCCATATATTTCTCCTCGTATTTTTCCTTATCGTGAAGGAGCAAGAACATTACCATGTGACAGGTTGTTAGATACAAAGGTAATTCAAGAGTTATTTCCTAGTTTTTCTTTAAAGGAAAGTTTAAATGATATGTTATGGAATGAAGGGATAAATACGGTTGCAGAGAAGGAATTTCAGAATAGAGCGGATGCGTTCATCAATTGGTGTTGTACATTACAGGCGGAAAGAGTCTATATTGTTTCACATGACGGAACGATTACAGCATATAGACAGTATTTACAAAGTCAGGTGCTAACAAGAGAGGATTTTTTAGAAGAAACAGGTATATATGAAATGAATGTATGAATGAGTGGAGGAGTTCATTTGAATGTTGCATTAGTAGTTGGCGATAATTCAGATTTAGAAGCACAATCGCTGCGAGCGACGCTTGAGTACTTTGGAGCAAGAGTTATTACATATTGGATTGGTCGACCCCGGGATTTGATGGATGTTCTTTCAGGGAAAAGTTTGTACGAAGATATAGAATATATTATTTTTTGTTTTCATGGTGAAGAAGGGGAATTTGTAATGGGAGAATTAGGAGAAGATGTCTATGAGAAAGATGAACCGAGAGGAAACTTTGGTGTCACTGAAATTCAACAATATGCAAAATTGCATAACAAGTATATTATCAATAGCGGATGTACTTTAGGAGATCCAAAACTTGCGACAGCATTTTTAAATAATGGTGTAAAAGCTTATATAGGCTCAACAGATTATGTGGATGGAAATGCGGCACTTATGTTTACAATCCGTTTATTTTACGGTCTTATTAATCATCAAAAAACTGTGGACAATGCATTTCAGGATGCAAACTTGTTAGATGATGAGACTCATACCTTTCAATTATATAAGTAAAATTGAACGTGCTTATCCGAATATAGGATAAGCACGTTTCACATTTACCACACAATTTTTTTACAAAAAAACAGTGAAAATGATTATCAATTATGATATGATATTTTCAAGTTTTTTTACAGGTAATAAAAGTAACTATAAAAATATTAGTTTTTAACGTTTTATGTAATCGTCACAAATTATTCATAATTTACATTTTAAAAATAAGTAACTAATGTTATTATATTACCTGTAACTAAATTAATTACATCTTTAGGAGGAAGATATGGCTATTCAATTTTTAAGAGAGAACAAAGCAGTTTCTTTTGTGTTAGCGGTTATCCGTGTTTATCTTGGATACACATGGCTAATGGCTGGAATCGGTAAACTACAGGGAAAAGGATTTGACGCAACGGGATACTTACAAGGGGCTATTGAAAAATCAAAAGGAGCACAACCAGCGGTGCAGTCTTGGTGGGCATCATTTTTACAAGACTTTGCAATTCCGAATGTAGATCTATTCAACACACTTGTAACATGGGGAGAAATTCTAGTTGGAATCGGTTTAATTGTAGGTTGTTTAACGAAAACAGCTGTCTTTTTTGGCCTTGTAATGAACTTTTCCTATATGTTTAGTGGGTCTCTAGGTGTAAATCCACAAATGGTTATTTTATCTATGTTCGTTTTAGTTGCTGGCATGAATGCTGGGAAAATTGGACTTGATGGCTGGATTGTACCTAAACTATTAGGCTCAAAAACGAAAAAAGGGCAGAAGCAAGCTGCTTAATATATGAAACGGGTATCTCAAAGATGAGATACCCGTTTTTGTTACTTTGTTGTTTCAACTGGATTCTTGTCAAAGAATTCTTTTACATAGCTCATAAATTCTTTCGATTCTTGGCGGAAGGGTGCGTGATAACCTTTTTCGATAATATGGAAGGTACTATTCTTTAAAAATTGATGATAAGATTCGCCTTCTTTCCATGATACACTACTGTCATTTCTACCCCAAATAATTAGAGTGGGGAGTTTAATTTCACTAGCATTAATGCGAAGACGCCTAGGCCACATTTTCATTTGGTTATAATGTTCTGTATCGTCGCGTTTAAATTTCACTTTGCTTTCATCATAATCTGTAATAGAAGAAACAGTATGTAAATCATTTGATAAATGGGGTTTCGGTGAAGCGTTTTTATTCGTTAATGATATAGCCCCTGTAGCATCAGTTAAAATGAGATGAGTAACTGCAGCTGGATATAGATATGTTAAATTAAGAGAAATTTCTCCTCCCATGGAGTGACCAAGTACTGCAAATGTATCATAGCCTAATTTTTTCATTAACTTATAGTAAAGGTTGGCGTGATTTGGAAAAGAATAATAAAAATCCATCGGTTTGGATGAATGACCAAAGCCTAAAATATCAACAGAGATGATTGTATGATCTTTTGCTAAGTCTGAATAAATATCGCTAAAACCATTGGAAGATCCGCCAAACCCATGAAGCATAAGTAAAGGTGGTTTTTTCTCCCCAATTTGTTTGAAATAAATAGTTTGTCCGTCTATCTCAACCATTTTTTCATCTGTACTTAATTTTGTTGCAATTGTATTTTTTACTTGTTTCACTTTTTCTACTGGTTTTTCGGTAGCGTTGCAACTTACTAATAATGTGAGAGCAAGGCAACTAACCATAACATATTTTAGCCGCTTCAAATAGGTGTCCCCTTTCTAACATAACGCTGCATCCATCATAGCAAATAAATGGTCGCGATTTCCAGGTAGATGGTTTCCGTTTTTTATCATAAGTGGTGAAATAAGTACTTCTTGAAATCCCTGCGATTCCATGTGTGCTCGAAATGTAAATTGTGAGTGTGGAACATCAATACGGATTGTTCCATTCCAGCTCGTACAAATAGACTGTAATAATTGAATTGCGTCTTCCTCATGCTTAGCGATAAGAGGGGTAATGCAAAGTGTATCTCCTTTTTGTATACATAATGCAAAAGATTCTATCTTATGGTTTCTTTCTATTTTAAATGCGAGTGTTGCCCTATCTATTAGTATTGAATAGAGCCTTGGACGACGTGCTCCTGTTACGGTTTGATCAAGACTAATGAGAGATTGAAGATCATGTTGTCTAATTTCCTTCAAATGAGGGGAATTCATAGATGGATTGGTAACAAATTTTTCGAAGCGATGGATTGTTGTAATTGTCATGAATTCATATGTTTGGTACAAAGGTACGCCGGCATCGGTTGCGATGAGCATAACAGGAAGAGAAGGTGGTACGTGCTTTACACAAATATCGAGTAAGGTACGACCGATTCCTTGTTTTTGAAAATTAGGATGAACAATCAGCATACCAATAGAAGAAAATCCGGATTCGGAAGGGAATACCCCGCCAGTAGCAATTAGTTTTTCGTTATGTGTATAGCCGAATAAACTTCCGATTGATAAGTACATTTCAAATTGCTTTTGCATAAATAATCGAGGCTGTAACCATCCAACAGCTTCACAAAGAGAAATGAGCTGTGAAATACTAGATTCATTTAGTTTGTGTATTTGCATATTGAATCACCACACTTTAAATTTAGTAGAAATATTGTATCACGAAAAAATAAATATTCAGTTATAAGTAGCGGAAATGTAAAGTCATAACTTAAAGTTTTGAAAAATCCACACGAACTTCTTTCTGTTTTGTAAAGGTAATCAAGCTTGATAATATAAGACAAAGATATACAAATTATAACTTTAATTTACATAACTTAACAAAATGTTTACATAGCACTAACTTTTCCTTAATAGTTTTCCTTTAAATTGGGTATTGGAAACTTAATAACCTAGTAGGGGGACATAAAAAGTGAAAAAGTTTATGAAGAAAGCATGGCCATTTGCGGTTGTGGCATCGTTAGCACTTACTTCAGTAGTAACGTGGGGCGTGACACGTTCGGATGTAATTAAAGCGGACGGAAAAGCAAGTGATCCAAAAATTAAGAATGTAATTGTTTTAATTGGGGATGGCATGGGACCTTCGTATATGACTGCTCATCGTTATATGAAAGATAATCCAAAATCGTTTGAAATGGAGTCAACAGAATTTGATAAACATCTTGTAGGAGCACAAAAGACATATCCAGAGGATGAACATCAAAATATTACAGATTCTGCATCAGCGGCAACAGCGATGGCAGCAGGTGTGAAAACATACAATGCAGCAATTTCGGTGGATAATGATAAGACAGAAGTAAAAACAGTACTTGAACAAGCAAAAAAAAAGGGAAATCAACAGGCTTAGTTGCGACTTCTGAAATTACACATGCAACGCCAGCGGCTTTTGGTGCACATGATATTAGCCGTAAAAACATGGATGCAATTGCAAATGATTACTTTGACGAGAAAGTAAATGGAAAGCATAAAGTAGATGTTCTTCTCGGCGGCGGTGTGAATAACTTTGTAAGAAAAGATCGCAATCTTACAGAAGAATTTAAGAAGTCTGGTTATAGCTATGTCACAGATCGTGAGCAATTATTAAATGATAAAAATGATCAAATTCTTGGTTTATTTGCACCAGGTGGCTTAGATAAAATGATTGACCGTAATGAAAAAGCACCTTCATTAGAAGAGATGACAAATGCTGCTATCAATCGTTTAAGCAAAAATGATAAAGGTTTCTTCTTAATGGTAGAAGGTAGTCAAATTGATTGGGCTGGACATGATAATGACGTTGTTGGTGCTATGAGTGAAATGGAAGACTTCGAAAAAGCATTTAAAGCGGCGATTGAATTTGCGAAGAAAGATAAGCATACATTAGTTGTCGCAACAGCTGACCATTCTACTGGTGGATTCTCTCTAGGTGTAAACGGTGAATATAACTTTAATGCAGATGCAATTAAAGCTGCGAAACGTACACCAGACTTTATGGCAAATGAAATTGCAAAAGGTGCAAATGTGGAAGAAACATTGAAAAAATATATTGATTTACAATTAACACCAGAAGAAATCAAATCTGTAAATGATATTGCACCATCAAAAGATGTAACGAAAATTGATAATGCAATTGAAGAAATCTTCAATAAACGTTCATTTACAGGTTGGACAACAGGTGGACATACTGGTGAAGATGTGAACGTATATGCATTTGGACCAGGTAAATATCTATTCTCTGGCGTTCAAGAAAATACAAACTTAGCAAAACGTGTCTTCGATATTGTTGGTGGCGGTGACCCTAATAAAGGCAGACAATAGTTTTATGGAGTAAAGCGAGGCATTTCGCCTTGCTTTTTCTTTTTGGGAGGAAGATGGAATGCAAAATTTCATTAAGAAAATAGGATTTGCCCTTATAGTTGGATTATTGTTAATAGGATGCCAATCTCATCAAGAAACACAGAAAAAAGAGATAGAGAAAAAAGAAGTCACGGTGAAACAGGAACCAAAGATACAAGTAACACCGGAAGATGAAAAAGAAGTTCGAAATGTAATTGAGGCGTTTGTTCAAACAACAAATGAAAAGAATTTTAATCAACATATGGCTTTGTTTTCGGACAAAATTGTTGGTGCTGAAGATTTACGAACACAAAAAGAAGCTTCATTTCAAAAAGAAAGCAAGAAAATCGAACTGAATCATGTTCAAATCAAAGATTCAAAAAGTGATTTTGTTATTGTGGAAACAGAAGAAAAAGAGATAGATAGTGGAAGGACCCTTCAAAAAAAGGTGCAATATGCACTTGGAAAAGAAGATGAGCATTGGAAAATTGAAGAAGTTCGAACGATAGAAAGAAAATAAAAAGGTTCCCGCAGGAGGAGAACCTTTTTTTATAATGGTAGTAAAATTTGGCTTGAACAGGCTTCAATTTCATCGATATCTTGGCGAATGGTTGCCATTTTATTATCAAGCTCTTCAGCTTTCATGGCAGCATCATGAAGTTCATCTTTCAAATAATCGGGAATATTCCCTTCATATTTATAATAAAGTTTATGTTCTAAACTTGCCCAAAAGTCCATCGCAAGTGTACGCAATTGAATTTCTGCAAATACTTCTTTTGTACCAGAATTTAACGCTAGTGGATACTTAATGATCATATGCAAACTTTTATATCCATTTTGCTTTGGATTAGCGATGTAGTCTTTTACTTCTATAATTTCCATATCCTCACGATTTTCAATGACTTGTTTTAAGTGATAAATATCTTCCACAAAGCAACAGGTAATCCGGATGCCAATAATATCTTGTAAATGTGTTTGCGCGTTTTCAATTGTTGGTGCTAAATTTTTGCGCTCAAGTTTTTTAACGATGCTATCAGGTTGTTTTAATCGTGTTTTTATATGTTCAAACGGGTTATAGTCCTCTAAAAATTGAGCTTCCCGGTTCATAATTTCAAATTTTGTTTTCAACTCTTCTAAAGCGAATGTATAAGGTAATACAAATGCTTTCCAATAGTTAACCGTTGATTGATTATATTTCATTTATATACACACCTTTTCATATTTGCAAATAAGGTTGCTTATTTATACTAAATACCAAATCATATAAGCACACGCTGCAAATGATGAGATCATAAAACGGTACTTAGGTTTCATTTTTTTCTCTCCTTTCTAATTTAAAATTCATATATCAATAAATTGGATTGTTAGTAAATTGATTATGTACAATTCTAATAGTAATAGATTGATGTGAACTTCGTATGAACTAATTGTTTCGGTTTTTTGTCTTTTTAGAGTGGTTGTAAAAAATGTGGTACTACGGCCATTAATATAGGATAAACTTCTTTTGAATGGAGTGGGGAATATATTTTTAATTGCACAATTGACAAAAGAAATAATAGCGTTTAATATATAAATCGTAATCATTACGTTTTAGTTGCGATCTTTGAAGAAAAGGAGGCTTACATATGCGTGTAAACATTACATTAGCTTGTACAGAATGCGGTGATCGTAATTATATTACGAAGAAGAATAAACGAAATAATCCGGAACGTATTGAACTAAAAAAATATTGTCCACGATTAAAGCGAGTGACGTTGCATCGTGAAACGAAGTAAAGCAGCTAGAGAAATCTAGCTGTTTTTGTTTGGAATCAAGCAATCTTTTTGAGAAAGATTTTATGATGGGTAAAACTGGAAAAGGGGAAGGCTGGATGAATTCAAAAAATGAAGAGAGAAAGAAACAAGTCGCACATATTATCGAAATTCCAGATGAGTATCATCTTGTTGTAGATGATCAAAAGACAGTAGATGATCCATTCCATGTATTGTTTTGGGAACATCAAGATGATACAGAGAAGAATATACAGATTTCCGTAAATAGACATACAGGCGAACTAATTGAATTGGATATCGAGGATGAGGGTTATTTCCAAATTCAGCATGGAGGAATAAGTGAAGAAAAGGCGAAAGAAATTGCTCATTTGTTTGTAAGGAAACATATCCCAAATGAATACGCGGATTATACATACGTGTATGTGCGAGATTGGTGTGGAATGCCAGCGGTCCATTATTTACAAGAAGTAAATGGATATCCATTGCCGAATACAGAGTGTGTTGTCCGTGTTCATCCATCAGGTAATGTTGTAGCGTTTCAGCATTATCATGGATTAAAAGAAAAGCCAATATGGCCAGAGTCAATTGTTGATGAGAAGATTGTTTTAGAAGAGTTAAAAGGTAGGCAGAATATGAGACTTGTATTTGCTCATTTACTTCCTGAGATATGTCAGTATGAGAATGGAAAAGAGGTAAATGGATACCGTCTTGTCTATGAGCCGGAGCCGAGTGTAGCGTTTATTGATGCATCTACAGGAAAAGATTTACATGGACCAGAACACTATCAATCACCTTCCACAGTAGCGGTAAGTGTACCTGAAAATAAGGATAAGCAAGAAACAAATGTTTTTCGTTTACTTGCTTTGGATGAGAAACAATTTGTGAAAATATTTGAAGATGAGAGTGATAATAAGATAAGGATGAAATTTGTTCAAAAAAGAGAATTGGAAAGCGAACAAGAAGAGAATCAGACTTACTTAATGAAGGATTTTTATAAAAAACATTCCCCTATGATGAAATATGAGAACCCAATGCTAATTGAAATTGATAAAGAGTCAGGTACATTGCTCGATTATTTTAATTTGGCTTCTGGGGGAGAGCGAAAAGTAATATTGTCACGAGAAGAATGTTTAGAAAAAGCACTCCAATTTTTAACACAAGTCATTCCAAATATGGAAGAACATTTGAGACTTTGGGATAACTATGACGAAGAGGAGAGCCCAGGTAGGTTCTTCTTTGGGGTGTATGTGAATGAAATTCCGGTTGAAGTATCGTTAGGTATAATTAATATAGATACAGAGACGGGGGAAGTTTTAATGTATAGCGGGATATCACCACGTGTAATAGAAGAGCTATCTACTTATGAAACCAGTGCAAGGGTGCGGAAAGAACAAGCATTAGCAATCTATAGAAATGCCCTTCGTGTTGAATTACAGTGGCATGAAAATAACGATATAGATACACCGAAATATGACTTGATTTATAAACAAACGACAACTGAGAGTAGTGAAACGTATCATATTGATTTTTTCATGAGAAGAGAAATTCGCTATATAGATGCACACACGGGAGAGGCAATTTGGAGTAAATAGGACAAATTTTAAGAGATTCTTGTGGTTATGCCACAAGAATTTTTTTATGCGTTTCTATTCTTAAATGGGTACAGACACAAACGACCACCCGCCCACATACATATAGTAAAGACCACTATTTTGGCGGAGGTGAAGAGTTTGAGTCTATTCGCCGCAATTGGATACATGATTCGCGAAGTGTTTATATTTGTTTCCTATGTTAAAAATAACGCATTTCCACAGCCGTTGTCATCAGATGATGAAAAAAAATACTTAGAGCTGATGGAGCAAGGTGATGCTCACGCGAGAAATCTTTTAATTGAACATAATTTACGGCTTGTGGCTCATATTGTTAAGAAATTTGAAAACACAGGTGAAGATGCAGAAGATTTAATTTCTATTGGAACGATTGGGCTCATTAAAGCAATTGAGAGTTATTCAGCAGGGAAAGGGACGAAGCTGGCGACATATGCGGCTCGTTGTATTGAAAATGAAATTTTAATGCATTTGCGTGTACTGAAGAAAACAAAAAAAGACGTTTCACTTCATGATCCGATCGGGCAAGATAAGGAAGGGAATGAAATATCGCTTATTGATATATTAAAATCCGAATCAGAAGATGTAATTGATATGATCCAGCTCAGCATGGAATTAGAAAAGATTAAGGAGTATATCGATATTTTAGATGAACGAGAGAAAGAAGTCATTGTAAAAAGGTTCGGACTTGGTCTTGATAAGGAAAAAACGCAACGAGAAATTGCGAAAGCGTTAGGGATTTCAAGAAGTTACGTGTCACGGATTGAGAAACGAGCGCTGATGAAAATGTTTCATGAATTTGTTCGAGCAGAGAAGGAGAAGAAGGGGAAAGCATAAGGTGTGCGGGGCGGCTGTCGTTCGAGTGCAGCCGTTTTTTCTTTTGACGAAAAGGGAATAAAACAAGAAACTATATGAAGAAATATACCGTTCACTGTTGAAAATGCCGAGTTCTATCTGTAATATTAGAAGGTGCTAACGAATTTAAGGATGAAATAGTACCTATTCTTTCTTTTTACATAGTGGATTTGCTTTATAATCATTGAACATAAAAAACATTTTTAAGAATTTTACTGTATGATATAGAAAGAAAAGAGGGGAAAGCTAAACTTAATTGTTGCATTAAGAATTATTAGGAGGTTTCGCGGTTTGCGACGTACATTATATCGATTCATGATCGAACTTACAAACGGTCGTTTTACTTCTTATATATTACGTAAATTTGCACAATCTCGTTTAAGTTCTATTATTATTTCGTCCTATGCCAAAGTGTTTCAACTGAATCAGGATGAGATGGAAAAGGATTTAAAGGAGTACAAGACGCTGCATGAATTATTTACACGTAAATTGAAAGAAGGAAAACGAGAAATACATGCAGCGGCATCAAGTGTTGTTAGTCCAGTTGATGGGGTATTTGCTGATTATGGCCCTATTGAAGAAACGAAAATATTTCATATTAAAGGCAAGCGTTATTCAATTGTGGATATGCTAGGTAATGAAGAGCGAGCAAAGCGTTATGCCGGCGGTACATATATGGTTATTTATTTAAGTCCAAGTCATTATCATCGTATTCATAGTCCTCTCTCAGGCACTGTGACAGAGCGGTTTGTACTTGGAAGGAAATCATACCCGGTGAATACAGCAGGGATGAAATATGGAAAAGAACCGTTGTCAAAGAATTATCGTTCTATTACAGAGGTTGATAGTGAAGGACAACATATGGCACTTGTAAAAGTAGGAGCTATGTTTGTAAATAGTATTGAGTTACTTCATGAAAGAAATGCTGTTCAAAAAGGTGAAGAAATGGCATACTTTACTTTTGGTTCAACAGTCGTTTTACTGTTTGAAAAAGGAATGGTTAAAGTTGTTCCAACGTTAATGAGTGGACAAGAACTTCGCCTTGGTGAAAAAATTGCAACTCGCTTATCTGATGGTAGCGAACAGTAAAAGTTCTATCGCAAAATTGTGAGGGCACTAAGAAGTTAGATGAGCTTACGTGCTAAGTGAAAAGTTCCTATTGAGGAAAGTTTCATTTTATTTAAAGAGCCATCTTGAGGATGGCTCTTTTTACAGGTGAAGCAGTAATCTATATACTCAAGACGATTTGACAAGCTTGTCCTCTAATGATCGCCGGATGATTTCTTGTTTTATAAGTAAAATGAAGTCAGGATTTAATTTTAGTTCTTTTGCTTTATAATAAGACTCAGTGAGTAACTCAGTAGATAACTGTTCCATATATTTCGTTTTCAAGGTGAGTCACCTCCGATAAAAAGGATAGGTTCTTTGTTGCATCTACTGTATCAAAAAAATATGATAGTCACAAATGACTGGTTATCCACATATAGCCGTGGATAAAATGTGTGTGAATTGTTAATAAATTAAGAATTGACTGAAAAAATAATGTGGAAAATGTGTACAATGTTATCCACAAGTGACTTATCGAAAAATGTTGTCGAAAAATTTTATGAAAACTCCTCAAAGAGGTGAAAGAAATTGAAATTATTTTTACCAAATGAATACGTAAAAAACGTATATCATGTTCAACCAGAAGATTTAAAAAAACGCGGGATTAAAGGGATTATAACTGACTTAGATAATACTTTAATTGAATGGGATCGTCCGAATGCAACACCTAAGCTAGAGCAATGGTTTTTAAAAATGAAAGAGCAAGGCATTCAAGTAACGGTCGTTTCGAATAATAATGAGCAACGTGTAAAGGATTTCGCAGATCCGCTAGGCATTCCGTTTATCCATAGCGCACGTAAGCCATTTGTTCGTGCTTTTAAGCGTGCGATACGAAAAATGAATTTAGCAGCGGATGAAGTAGTTGTTATTGGCGACCAATTGTTAACAGATGTACTGGGTGGAAATCGCGTTGGTTTATATACAATTTTAGTCGTACCAGTGGCTCAAACAGATGGATTAGTAACACGCTTTAATCGAAAGATTGAACGAAGAATTATGAGAAATATGAAGAAAAAAGGTTTAATTAACTGGGAGGAATAAAGTTTGACTGAAACAATTAAATGTATTGGTTGCGGTGTAGAGATTCAAACAGAGAATAAAAATGAAGTTGGGTATGCACCAGCTTCATCTTTAGAGAAAGAACAAGTGATTTGTCAGCGATGTTTTCGTTTGAAACATTACAATGAAATTCAAGATGTGTCTTTAACAGACGATGATTTCCTTCGTATTTTAAATGGAATTGGACAATCAGATGCGCTTGTTGTCAAAATTGTAGACATTTTTGACTTCAATGGTAGCTGGTTACCAGGTTTACATCGTTTTGTAGGAAATAATAAAGTATTGCTTGTTGGAAATAAAGCGGATTTAATTCCGAAGTCGGTAAAACACGATAAAGTGAAACATTGGATGCGTTATAGTGCGAAGCAGCTCGGTTTAAAACCAGAAGATGTTTTCTTAATTAGTGCAGAAAAAGGACAAGGTATTGGTGAACTTGCGGAGGCGATTGAACAGTATCGTGACGGTAAAGATGTATACGTTGTAGGCTGTACGAATGTTGGTAAATCTACATTTATTAATCGCATGATTAAAGAGTTTAGTGAAGAAACTGAGAACGTGATTACAACATCTCATTTCCCAGGAACGACACTTGATTTAATTGATATTCCATTAGATGAAACATCTTCTTTATATGATACACCAGGAATTATTAATCACCATCAAATGGCACATTATGTTGGGAAGCAAAGCTTAAAGCTGATTACACCTACGAAAGAAATCAAGCCGATGGTATTCCAATTAAACGAAGAACAAACATTATTCTTCGGTGGATTAGCACGTTTTGACTATGTGAGTGGTGGGCGTCGTGCGTTCACTTGTCATTTCTCAAATCGTTTAACAATTCATCGTACAAAGCTTGAAAAGGCTGACGAATTGTATGAAAAACATGCTGGGGAATTATTAAACCCACCAACTCCTGAAGAACGAGAAAATATGCCTGAGCTTGTGAAGTATGAATTTAATATTCGTGAGCCAAAAACAGATGTTGTATTTTCTGGTTTAGGATGGGTTACTGTAAATGAGTCTGGGGCAAAGATTGTGGCTCATGTACCAAAAGGAGTTAGTGTTTCACTACGTAAATCTTTAATTTAATATGGAGAGGGATTTATGAAACAATTATATGGTGTAATCGGGAATCCAATAGGACATTCATTGTCGCCGCTTATGCATAACGATACATTTGAAAACTCAAATATAGATGCTCATTATCATGCGTTTCTTGTAGAAGAGGACACATTAGGGGAAGCGGTGACGGGTTTAAAGGCATTAGGAGTTTCAGGATTTAATGTTACAACTCCGCACAAAGTTTCAATTATGAAATATTTAGATGAAATTGATCCGTTAGCGAAGCAAATTGGTGCTGTGAATACGGTCGTTCATAGAGGTGGAAAACTGATTGGTTATAATACGGATGGAATTGGGTATGTTCGTTCTTTACAATCAATTAGTAAAGATCCACTTGATCAAAAGCGTATTTTATTACTCGGTGCAGGCGGAGCGTGCCGTGCTATCTATTTTTCTCTTATAGACGCAGGAGTAAAGGAAATTGATATTGCCAATCGCACAGTGGAAAAGGCAACTCAGCTTATTGCTGGGTGTCAAGCGAAGATTACATCGCATGCTCTTTCGTTAGAGCAAGCAACAGAAAAGCAAAAAAAATATGATATTATCATTCATACGACAACGATAGGAATGCATCCACATATCCAAAATACACCGTTGCAAATTCGGGCTTTGAAACAAGGAACGATTGTTTCGGATATTATTTATAATCCCTTTGAGACAAAGCTTTTGCAAGATGCGAAAGCGAAAGGGGCAATTGTGCAAAATGGAATCGATATGTTTGTTTATCAAGGAGCACTTGCATTTGAAATGTGGACAGGATGTATGCCAAATATCGAAAGAATGAAACAACTAGTAATGAGAAAGCTTGGAGGCTAACTATATGTTAACAGGAAAACAAAAAAGATTTTTACGTGCAAAAGCACATCACTTAACACCGATTTTTCAAGTTGGAAAAGGCGGCGTAAATGAAAATATGGTAAAGCAAATTGCAGACGCATTAGAGGCTCGTGAGTTATTTAAAGTGAGCGTGCTACAAAACTGTGAATTTGATCGCCGTGAAGTTGCAGAAGAACTGGCTAAAGGTGCAAGAGCAGAAATCGTTCAAGTAATTGGAAGTACAATTGTTTTATATAAAGAATCAAGAGAAAATAAACAAATCAAACTTCCATAATAGCAGTTTATTTTGCTCAGGATGTATAGAGGTCGTTTCCATAGCTTATGCCCGCTATGTTTGGGGTAGTTCTTGCTAATAGGGTTTAGATCAATTGAGTTTTTACGGGCAGTAATCTTTCCATATATTATTTCGGGAAGATTACTGCTTGTGAACTAAAGGGGGCGTTTCGTTTGAAAAAAATCGGAATCATTGGCGGCACATTTGATCCGCCTCATTATGGACATTTGTTAATTGCAAATGAGGTGTATGATGCACTTGCGCTTGATGAAATATGGTTTTTGCCGAATCAAATTCCACCTCATAAACAGGATCGCAATATTACAGGTGTGGAAAATCGATTAGACATGTTAGAGTTAGCAATTGGGCAAGAGGAGAGTTTTTCGATTTGTTTAGAAGAGCTAAAAAGAGAAGGTCCATCCTATACATATGACACTATGTTACAATTGACAAAGAAGCATCCGGATGTGCAGTTTTATTTTATTATTGGTGGAGATATGGTGGAGTATTTACCAAAATGGTATAACATTGAAAAATTACTTCAGCTTGTAACTTTCATTGGAGTTGCAAGACCGGGGTACACACTAAATACGCCTTATGAAATCGTCACGGTAGAGATTCCGGAATTTGCTGTTTCATCCTCCTTACTACGAAAGAGGTATAAGGAGAAGAAAACGTGCAAATATTTGCTTCCGGAACAAGTACAGGTATATATCGAGAGGAATGGGTTGTATGAATCGTGAGAAAGCACTTGAGATTGTAAAACAACAAATGCATGAAAAACGTTATATACATACAATTGGTGTAATGGAAACAGCAATTGAACTTGCTAAGCAATATGGCGTGGATGAAAAAAAAGCAGAAATGGCTGCTATATTTCATGATTATGCAAAATGTAGACCGATTCAAGAAATGGAAGACATTATTAAGCAGGAAGAGCTGCCGAAAGATTTACTTCACTACAACAAAGAGTTATGGCATGCGCCAGTTGGGGCATACTTAGTAGAAAAAGAAGTCGGCATTACGGACCATGAAATCCTGCAAGCTATTACATATCATACAAGTGGTCATGAAAAGATGACAATGCTTGATAAAGTTATTTATGTGGCAGATTATATTGAACCTGGCCGTAAATTTCCAGGTGTGGAAGAAGCGCGGAGATTAGCGCAGGAAGATATAAATAAAGCTTTATTATTTGCATTAAAACGTACGATTCAATTTTTAATGGAAAAGGATCAAACAATCTATCCGTTAACATTTCAAACATATAATGCAATCTTGAAGGAGGAAATTACTGAATGAAAGATAAAGAGTTATTAGTATTAGCAGCAAAAGCAGCTGATGATAAAAGAGCAGAAGATATGGTTGTACTAAACATGCAAGGTATTTCACCGATTGCAGATTATTTTATTATTTGTCACGGAAATTCTGATAAACAAGTACAAGCGATTGCACGTGAAATTAAAGCGAAGGCACATGAGTTCCAAATTGACGTACAACGTATGGAAGGCTTCGATGAAGCTCGTTGGGTTCTAGTGGACCTTGGTGATGTGGTTGCGCATGTCTTCCATAAAGATGAGCGTGATCATTATAATTTAGAGCGTCTATGGGGCGATGTGCCACGTGAAGATATTACAGAAGAGTTAAGCCAATGAGATATGAGCAATTCGCATTGTTGTATGATGAACTCATGAATGATGTCCCATATGATAAATGGGTAGAATTCACTGAGGAAAGTCTGCAGCAGGCAGGCTTGAAAGAGGCGAAAATTCTTGATGTAGCGTGCGGGACGGGGAATGTAACACTTCCGCTTGTGCGAAAAGGTTATGACATGATTGGTGTCGATCTTTCGGAGGAAATGCTAACAGTCGCCCAGCAAAAACTTGGAGGAGAAGGGCATTTCATTCCTTTTTACCAACAAGACATGAGAGACCTGGATGTTCCAGGTGAATTTGATTGTGTGACAATCTTTTGTGATTCATTAAATTATGTACTGGAAGAAGAAGGAATACAAGAGACATTCAGACGAGTATTCCACCATTTGCGTCAAGATGGTCTATTCTTATTTGATGTACACTCTTTATACAAAATTCATCATGTATTTCAAAATGAAACGTACACAGTCAATGGAGAAGAGATAGCTCTTATTTGGAACTGCTTCTCTGGCGAAGAGTCAAATAGTATAGAACATGATTTGTCATTCTTTGTACAGGATCCAGAGGAAGGTGTATACCATCGTTTTGATGAATGTCATATACAACGTGCCTATTCAGTTGAATTAATAACAGAATGGCTTGAAGAAGCTGGTTTTACAGTGCTTCGTGTAACGGGGGACTTTGAACGAATGGAAGTAACTGAACAAACGGAACGTATCTTTTTTATGGCGAAAAAGAATGGCTAAAAAACAAAAGCAACCGATTAGGTTGCTTTTGTTTTGTTTAGAATACAATATTTTATTAATAGAAAAGTAGAAAAGTAGTATCTATAAAATATAAAAAATAAAGTTTGATAAAAAATAGGATCAGAAAAAGGTAAGAAGTTTTAAGAGGATTTTGTATCATTGTGGCGTATTGTTTATGTGTGCTTATCAAATTGCTGCTCTACGCCTTCTAAATCTTCATCGTATTTTTCATGTGTCTGCTCGAATAATTTATGGAACATATCTCCAACGTGATCCTCTAAAATCCGAATGCCTTCTCCTGTAACACCGCCTTTAACACATACTTTCTCTTGCAGAGTTGGTAATGTGAAAATTTCTTTTTCTAGTAATTTCCCCATTCCGATAATCATTTCACTTGCTAAAGTAGTTGCTTCCTCATGAGTAATATTTGTTTTATCTACAGCAGCATCAATGAAACGTTGCAGTAAGTAACTAAAGAATGCAGGGCCACAGCTTGCGATATCAGATGAGACTCTTGTAATATCTTCCCCGATCACAATAGGTGTAGAAATATTTTTAAACAAACGAAGTAACTTTTGTTCCCATTCTCTCGAACAGTTTTTTCCGAATGTGAATAGTGAGGCGCCAGAGAATGCTCGGTTTGTGATACTTGGAATAATACGTGCGACGTTGCAAGATACAACCTTTTCTAATTGATTTGCTGATATAGGACTTGTAATAGAAATTAAACATTTTTCATCAGTAAAGTGAGTAGCATGTTTTTTTAAAATTGGATAGATGTCTAAGGGTTTAACGCAAATGAAAATAAGCTGAGAGCGTCCAATTACCTCTTGTACTGTCTTTGCTATATGAATAGAAGGATACTTCTCTTTTATATGATATGCTTTGGCAGGCGTACGATTAATAATAGTAAGGCACGAAGGTTTGACAGCACGGGTTTCTAAAAATGCATCGATTAGTATCTTCCCCATGTTTCCTGTCCCTATAATTCCTATGTTCAATGTTTCATCCCTCCTTCGTAACATCTTTCTCCTAAACAATATGAACTATGTTGTGAATTTATGAATTGGAGGTATTAAAATCATGCAGAATTTTCAAAAGAAGTGGCTCGCTTTATTAGGGGCTATTGGAGTTGTATTTATACTCTTTATATGGCAGACAAAGCAGCAAGCTGAGCAACCGGATGTGAGAGTGAATCCAAATGTGAAGAGTGAAGAGAACAAAAGTAAATTAAAAGCAATAGAATCAAAAGAACAGAAAAAAACAATAGTGATTGATGTAAAAGGAGCTGTGCATCGTGAGGGTGTATATGAGATGGGAATGGGCGCACGCGTAAAAGATGGGATTGAAAAAGCGGGTGGTTTTTTACCTGAAGCTGATATAACAAAAGTGAACTTAGCGCAGCTCATGCAAGACCAAATGCTTCTTTATGTCCCGAAAAAAGGAGAGCAAGTGCAGGGAGCTAATCTACCTTCAGAGCAGGAGGGGAAAATTCAAATTAATGTTGCATCAAAAGAGCAACTCGAAAAAATAACGGGAATTGGACCTCGAAAAGCAGAAAATATTATGAAATATCGAGAAGAACATGGACCATTTCAAAAAATGGAAGATTTACTGGAGGTGGATGGTATTGGAGAGAAGTCGCTTGAAAAAATAAAAGATAAAATAATTATTCCGTAAGGATTGACGAACTTTTTCTTCTTTCGCTACACTACAAGTAGATGAAAAAGTAGGTGAAGATATGGAACGAATTTCTTGGGATCAATACTTTATGACGCAAAGTCACTTATTATCACTACGTAGCACGTGTACGAGACTTGCAGTAGGAGCGACGATTGTCCGTGATAAGCGAATTATCGCGGGTGGTTATAACGGTTCTATCAAAGGTGGTGTTCATTGTATAGACGATGGTTGTTACGTTATTGATAATCATTGTGTTCGTACAATTCACGCTGAAATGAATGCGTTGTTGCAATGTGCAAAATTTGGTGTGAAAACAGAAGATGCAGAGATTTATGTTACGCATTTTCCTTGTCTGCAATGTTGTAAAGCCATTATTCAAAGTGGTATTACAGCTGTCTATTATGCACGAGATTATAAAAATCATCCGTACGCTGTAGAATTATTTGAGCAAGCGAATGTAACAGTGAAACATGTTCCGCTCGAATATGATATTACATCGTTAGAGCAACAAGAACGTAATTTACAATTAAAAGAACTGTTTTCATCTTTAGAAAAAGCTGATTTAACAATGAATGAATTACAAGAGGTATTCGCTAAAGCAAAAGAGATGCTATAAGTGTTTGTTCAAAAAGGAGGATAAAGAGAGCCGAGCAGTTCGAGGTACGGAGGTCAGGAGGATACGGAGTGTAGATGGAACTACATGAGTACCGGACTGGCGACGTAACGAAGCAATGTGACAGCTATCTTTACCGGACTTTTTGAACATCCGCTATAAGGAGTGAGTATAAGTTGCGTGGTCAATGGGGTTATATTGCAATCTCGTTTGTTGTAGGGATTGCAATCGCCTGTTCCTCGTTTCAGTTGTTGTCTGTTAGTGTATTTGGTTGTTATATTTTATTTTGTATATATCGTACTTCACGTCAAGTACTCGTTCTTTGTATAGTAACATGCGCTAGTAGTTACATCTATGCATCATATGTTGAATGGGAAAATCAGCCTTCAAAAGGATTAAACTTTGAAATGACAGAAGGTGTGATTCAAACTACGCCTCTTATAAATGGTGATCGACTTTCTTTTCAAATAGAAGTCGCTAATCAAGATACATTGCAATTGATGTACAAAATTCAATCAGCTGAGCAAAAAGAACAGTTGCGGAAATTACATGCTGGTATGACTTGTGCATTTCAAGGAGAAATGAAAGTGCCATCAGAAGCACGGAATTTTCATGGTTTTGACTATCGTGACTATTTACACAAGCAAAAGATTCATTTTTTATTTGAAGCGAAAGAGATTTCAAATTGTACGCAAAATTCTTTAACGTTTATACAGTGGGTCTTTTTATTGCGCCAAAATGCGGTGTCGGAAGTCGTAGAAATGTTTCCTGGACAATCTGGGGCATTTATGAATGCATTGTTGTTTGGTGATCGGCAACTAATGACATTTGAAGTAGAAGAACGATATCAGCAATTGGGTCTTATCCACCTATTAGCGATTTCTGGATCCCATATTGTATTATTAATGGCAATTGGCTATTTTATTTTACTTCGAATCGGAATGACGAGGGAAATGACGACAATATGTCTTGTTGTTTGTATTCCACTCTATATGTTTTTAGCAGGAGCGTCTCCATCTGTCATAAGGGCTTCTGTAACAGGTGTTATGGTATTGCTAGCACTCATGCATTCTATTCGTATTTCAAGTGTAGATGCGCTTAGTATGACAGCTATATTGATGCTTGTATATGATCCTTATATGGTATTCGATATAGGATTTCAATTTTCTTTTGTTGGTAGTTTTGCGCTTTTGTTATCGGCAAATCGTCTTTTGCATCGTGACAATGGTCTCATTCAAAATACAATCTATCTTTCTATTATTTCACAACTTGCTAGTATTCCTATTTTGTTATATCACTTCGGTTATTTTTCTCCATATAGTATCTTACTCAATCTTATATATGTTCCGTTTTTATCTTTTATTGTACTACCATGTAGCATCGTTATTTTTCTTTTTATGTTATTTATTCCTTTTGTATCGATAGGATTGGCGCATGGATTATCATTATGTTTAATGTTTTCTAATGAGATTCTTCGGTATTGTGAAAACCTCCCATTTCTTCGTCTTACTTTTGGGCAAACACCTTCATTCCTTGTTGTTTTATATAGTTTTAGTATTATTGGTACATTTGTTGTGTGGGAAAAATCGGTCAAAAAATGTATTTTCTCCATAGCTGCCGGATTTTTCCTCTTTATATGTATTAGTCATTATGTTTCACCTTATTTCCGTGCCAGCGGAAGTGTGGCTTTTATTGATGTTGGACAAGGGGATGCAATTTTGATTCGTCTTCCGTATGACAAGGGAATCTACCTCATTGATACGGGGGGGACAATCCCTTTAAAAAAGGAAGTGTGGGAGAAGAAAAAACATGAGTTTTCTGTTGGACACGATATTCTCATTCCGTTTCTACAAAAAGAAGGTATTCGGAAAATTGATAAGTTAATTGTGACGCATGGTGATACAGATCATATGGGAGCGGCTAAAGAATTGTTATCTACCATTGCTGTAGAGGAAATTGTATTTGGAAAGAAACGAGAAGATACTGTGCTCGAAAAAGAATTGAGACAAATTGCAAAGCAAAAAAATATAAGGGTAAACATCGTGGAAGAAGGGGATAGATGGCAAGTAGACGAAGCAGCATTTACAGTGCTATCGCCAAAGGGAGAGGAGAATGGGGATAACGATTCATCTATTGTATTGTGGGCAAAGTTAGGGGGATTTACCTGGCTGTTTACTGGAGATTTAGAAGAAAAAGGTGAACAGCGAATCATAAAGCAATATCCAGAGTTACGAGCAGATATTTTAAAGGTTGGACATCATGGTAGTAAGACGTCGTCTTCACCTGCCTTCTTACGCCTTATTCAGCCTCAAAAGGCCATTATTTCAGCTGGAGAGCGTAATCGATATGGACATCCGCACCAACAAGTGCTAGAGCGTTTGTTAGAGCTTGATATTGAAATATGGCGAACGGATAAACAAGGAGGGGTTTTGTATGTTTTTGAAGGAAAAAGGGGAACGTTTCGAAGTAAACTGACATATGATGAAGCACAGAAAAGATGAAGTGAAAAAGGAAGGCCGCAAGAAGCAGCCTTTAAGAACCAATAAATTTAATAATTGTTGCAATAATGAAAAGTGTTGCGAAAAAACCAAATGAGACGATAAAACCTACTCCTGAATCAATAGCGTCATTGCGTTTACTTTGAACGTTTTGTTCAAATTCATTCATTTAGAATCCCTCCCCAACATTCCATTTTAGTATAAGATATTGTCAGAAAAAAATCTACAATTTCCATATGAAGATAAATAGAGGATGTTTTTGTAGAAACAGGTGCTACTTCTTATGCAAATAGAAGGTGTGAATTTGATTTCCAAGCATGTTAACAGTTAACAATTATACTTATCCAGCAGTTGTGAATAATAATGGTAAGGTGGTTACCGCACACCAATAAGAATCCCGGGACTTATTGCGTGGCGTTTTATATAGATAAAGGGACGGGTTTACTTAAGCCTGTTCCTTTGTACTTGTAAAACAAAAGATAGCACATTAGTATAGAGGTATATTGCCAAGTTAGGGAGTAGGAAAAAGTATGAGTGATATACATAAAAAAATTAAAAAAAAACAGTTTGCGTCGCTTTATTTAATATATGGAACGGAAGCGTATTTTATAAATGAAACGATCAAGCTTATCACAACGGAAGCGTTAGCTGAGGAAGATCGTGAGTTTAATGTTGTAACGTATGAATTAGAAGAAGCGTATTTGGAAGATGTAATAGAAGATGCACGAACGCTTCCATTCTTTGGAGAACGTAAAATCTTATTAATTAAATCTCCATTGTTTTTGACATCACAAAAAGAAAAATTAGAACAAAATATAAAGATTTTAGAGGAGTATATTGCAGAGCCATCACCATTTTCAATTGTTGTATTTGTAGCTCCTTATGAAAAATTAGATGAGCGAAAAAAAATCACAAAATTATTAAAGAAAACAGCAGATGTAGTAGAAGCTAATGCGATGCAAGTACAGGACGTTCGTAAATGGATTGTGGATCGTGCAGATGAAGTACATGTATATATTGAAGAAGCGGCGATTAGCTTGCTGCTAGAGCTTGTAGGAAGCAATGTGACGATGTTAGCCACGGAAATGGATAAGTTGACCCTTTATGTTGGGGTGGGTGGAGAAGTTACAACAGAGCTTGTGACAGAACTTGTGCCAAAATCAGTTGAACAAAATGTGTTTGCGTTAACAGAAAAGGTAGTAAAAAAAGATATTGCTGGGGCTATGAAAATTTTAGATGGGCTATTTACGCAGCAAGAGGAACCAATTAAATTGTTGGCGTTATTAGTGAGTCAATTTCGTCTGCTCAACCAAGTAAAAGAATTACAGCAACGTGGATATGGACAAAATCAAATTGCTTCGCACATTGGTGTTCACCCGTACCGAGTAAAGTTAGCGATGAATCAAACGAAGTTTTTCTCGTTTGAAGAATTGAAAAAAGTTATTTTAGAGTTAGCTGAAGCTGACTATAGTATGAAAACGGGAAAAATGGATAAGAAACTTGTCTTAGAGTTTTTTTTAATGCGTTTAAATCATATTGGATAAATAAAAGTGGAAGTTATAGCTGAATAAAATACAAAAAAAGTTCATGCCATTCGTCGCATGAACTTTTTTCGTATATAAAAAAACGACCCGAATGGATCGTTTTTAAACGCCTTACGCGTTTACTTGTTTCGCTAAGCGAGACTTTTGACGAGCTGCAGCGTTTTGGTGGATAAGACCTTTACGAGCTGCTTTGTCAAGTTTTTTAGAAGCAGTTTTGAAAGCTTCTTTAGCATTTTCAAGATCGTTATTAGTAACTAAAGCTTCTACAGTTTTAACAGCTGTACGCATGTCAGATTTGATAGAAGCGTTATGTGCACGACGCTCTTCGCTAAGTTTAGCGCGTTTGATAGCAGATTTGATGTTTGCCATACTTTTCACCTCCCTGGTGCGATCGAGTGACTCGATACTTACATAGAACAAGTGATATTCTATCAAACAGAGAAGAGAATTGCAATAGCGAGATCAATGAAATTTCATGTAAAGGAAAGAATGACCCTATATAATTTTGGGGAATCTAACTATATTTACTATGAATTACGGAGGAGATAGGATGAAAGAACCATTAGATTTAAGTAAATATAGTGTTAGAACAGACCTTGCAGTAGAAGCTCATCAAATGTTACAAGAACGTCAAAAAGAACAGACAGGAATCCAAGGTGTTGTTGTGAAAGAGCGTGAAGAAGAAGGGATTACGATTACGAAAGTGATAATCGATGAAATTGCTTCTGAATCAATGGGTAAAAAACCTGGGAATTATTTAACGCTTGAAGTGCAAGGGATTCGTCAGCAAGATACAGAATTGCAACAAAAAGTAGAGCGTATTTTTGCGAAAGAATTCTCTTATTTATTAGAGGAAATTGGAATTTCTAAAGAGGCAAGCTGTTTAATCGTCGGATTAGGGAATTGGAATGTCACACCAGATGCTCTTGGCCCAATCGTTGTAGAAAATGTGCTTGTAACGCGTCATCTTTTTAAATTACAGCCTGAAAGTGTAGAAGATGGATATCGACCTGTTAGTGCAATTCGTCCAGGGGTAATGGGGATTACAGGGATCGAAACGAGCGATGTCATTTATGGCATCATTGAAAAGACAAAACCTGACTTTGTGATTGCGATTGATGCACTTGCTGCTAGGTCGATTGAGAGAGTAAATAGTACAATACAGATTTCAGATACAGGAATTCATCCTGGATCGGGTGTAGGGAATAAACGAAAAGAACTAAGCAAAGAAACGCTTGGAATTCCTGTGATTGCGATTGGTGTTCCAACGGTTGTAGATGCTGTTTCCATTACGAGTGATACAATTGATTTTATTTTAAAGCATTTTGGGCGTGAAATGAGAGAGGGTGATAAACCGTCTCGCTCTTTATTGCCAGCCGGCTTTACATTCGGAGAAAAGAAGAAATTAACAGAGGAAGATATGCCAGATGAAAAAAGCCGTAATATGTTTTTAGGAGCAGTAGGTACATTAGAAGATGAAGAAAAGCGAAAATTAATATATGAGGTATTAGCTCCGCTTGGTCATAATTTAATGGTAACGCCGAAAGAAGTAGATGCATTTATTGAAGACATGGCAAATGTAATAGCGAGTGGGTTAAATGCAGCGCTTCACCATCAAATTGATCAAGATAATACAGGTGCATATACACATTGATGAGAAGGGATAGACTAAGTTGAGTCGGTTTACGTTCCAGTGTATAAGCTGTGTTGTTCTGTTTCTTTTTTTGATGCTAATTGGGATTGGGATTGCTAATCATGGCTTGAAAAGCATGAAAGGCTATCGGCAGCCAACGTATGAACAAATTGCCCAGATGACAGGAACTGGGAGTGGAAATGTTGATCCGGAAATTTTAGGAGGCATATTTTCGGCACGTGAAAAACAAAAGCAGTTAGAAAGTCTCAGAAGTTTTAATGTTGTAGAAGGACTGGGAATGGGGATCGCGGAATTTACTCGAGGCCTTGCCAAGTTTAGTACAGATATAGTAATTGGGAAAATAAAAGATATTTTTCACCAATTGGGGTAATAAAGAAAGGTTGTCTTATCATTTTGTAAGGCAGCCATTTTTTTGTTATAAAAAGGTTTGTCTCGTTTGCTTTGCTCGCATAAGATAAAGAGAGGAAGATTTGTCTTATAAGCAGCGCGAGTTTTCATTGAATCTTTGCTGCTCTATTGATATAATCAGTGCTAGTGTATATTGGCGAGACTATTAGGAGTTGAGAACATAGATGAATAAAGAAGAAAGAGCAAAAAGACAGTCCAAAATTCGTAATTTCTCCATCATTGCTCATATTGACCACGGAAAGTCAACGTTGGCAGACCGTATTTTGGAGAAAACAAATGCGTTAACACAGCGCGAAATGAAAGCTCAATTACTTGACTCTATGGATTTAGAGCGTGAGCGTGGTATTACAATTAAATTAAATGCAGTTCAATTAACGTATAAAGCAAAAGATGGTGAAGAGTATATTCTTCACTTAATCGACACGCCAGGACACGTCGATTTTACGTACGAAGTATCTCGTAGTTTAGCGGCTTGTGAAGGTGCAATTCTTGTTGTCGATGCAGCGCAAGGTATTGAAGCGCAAACGTTAGCGAACGTATATTTAGCGCTTGATAATAATTTAGAGATTTTACCGGTTATTAATAAAATCGACTTGCCAAGTGCTGATCCAGAGCGTGTTCGTCAAGAAGTAGAAGATGTAATCGGTTTAGATGCATCAGAAGCTGTACTTGCTTCTGCAAAAGCTGGCATCGGTATTGAAGACATTTTAGAACAAATCGTTGAAAAAGTACCAGCTCCAGAAGGTGACCCAGAAGAGCCGCTTCAATGTATGATTTTTGACTCTTTATATGACCCATACCGCGGAGTAATCGCATATATCCGTGTTGTAAACGGGACAGTAAAAGTTGGCGATAAAGTACGTATGATGGCAACTGGTAAAGAGTTCGAAGTAACAGAAGTAGGTGTATTCACACCGAAAACAACACAACGTAAAGAATTGACAGTAGGTGATGTAGGGTTCTTAGCAGCATCTATTAAAAACGTGGGAGATACGCGCGTTGGTGATACGATCACACATGCGAAACGTCCAGCAGCAGAACCATTACCAGGTTATCGTAAATTAAACCCAATGGTATTCTGTGGTTTATATCCAATCGATTCTGCACGTTATAACGATTTACGTGATGCATTAGAAAAACTTGAATTGAATGATTCTGCTCTTGAGTTTGAACCAGAAACATCTCAAGCGTTAGGATTTGGTTTCCGTTGTGGATTCTTAGGGCTACTTCATATGGAAATTATTCAAGAACGTATTGAACGTGAATTCAAGATTGATTTAATTACAACAGCACCAAGCGTTATTTATAAAGTATATTTAACGAGCGGTGAAGATCTTATTGTAGATAACCCATCTAACATGCCAGATCCGCAGTCTATTGATCGTGTAGAAGAACCATTTGTAAAAGCTGCAATTATGGTTCCAAATGATTATGTTGGGGCTGTAATGGAAATTTGCCAAGGTAAACGTGGTACGTTTATTGATATGCAATATTTAGATGAAACACGTGTTACGTTAACATATGAAATCCCGCTTTCTGAAATCGTATATGACTTCTTCGATCAACTAAAATCAAATACGAAGGGATATGCATCATTTGACTACGAGTTAATCGGTTATAAACCATCTAAACTTGTGAAGATGGATATTCTTTTAAATTCTGAACAAGTTGATGCTTTATCATTTATCGTACACCGTGATTCAGCGTACGACCGTGGTAAAGTAATCGTAGAAAAATTAAAAGAATTAATTCCAAGACAACAGTTTGAAGTACCAATTCAAGCAACAATTGGGAACAAAGTTGTAGCACGTTCTACAATTAAAGCGATGCGTAAAAACGTTCTTGCAAAATGTTACGGTGGAGACATTTCCCGAAAACGTAAACTTCTTGATAAACAAAAAGAAGGTAAAAAACGTATGAAGTCTGTTGGTTCTGTAGAAGTACCACAAGAAGCATTCATGGCTGTATTGAAAATGGATGATAACTAATAAGAAAGAAGCCGTTTTTACGGCTTCTTTTTGTACGTAGGATTCCTTTTTTAGACATCTTTGCATCTCTCCTTTACAATGGGGAGGATGCTTTTTATTGTAAGCAACAACAGTAACCATGGATACAGAGTTAGGAGACTATTGATGTCTGAAAATATTAGAAAAGATATTCAAGAAAAAATACAAAACGGAGATTTTAATTGTGAAAAGGAATTGACACTTTCTATTATTAGCGGGAAGTGGAAGGTTGTGATTTTATGGCATTTAGGAGTCGAAGGGCCGCACCGTTTTAGTGAATTACAACGATTATTTCCTAATATTTCTCATAAAGTTTTATCGAATCAATTGAAAGAATTAACTGAAGATGGAATTATTGGTCGGACAGTATATCCAGAAGTACCTCCTCGTGTAGAGTACTTTATGACGGAACTAGGTATGACACTTTTACCAATCGTCGAAATGATGTATGATTGGGGAAAAATGCGAATGGAACAAATTCGTAACACGTTACAGAAGTAAAAGAGCCTCCGAAAGTGCGGAGGTTTTCTTTTTAGAAAGGTAGGAGTATATTTTGGTACAAGCAGCATATATTCATATTCCGTTTTGTCAGCATATTTGTCACTATTGTGATTTTAATAAAGTATTTATTGAACGCCAGCCTGTTGTTCAATATTTGGAGTATTTAGAAAAAGAGATAATAAATACAGTGCAAAAGGTACCGTTTGAAAATATGAAAACAATTTTTGTTGGAGGCGGGACACCAACAGCATTAAATATGGAGCAGACGAAAAAGCTTCTTGATATTATTAATCGTCGTTTACGTCCGTTCGCTCCGAATTGTGAATTAACGTTTGAAGCGAATCCTGGAGATTTACCGAAAGAAAAATTGGATCTTCTATTAGAGGGCGGTGTAAACCGAATTAGTTTTGGCGTCCAAACGTTTCGAGATGAACTGTTAGAGAAGATTGGACGTAAGCACACGAGAGAAGATGCATTTGTAGCAATTCGTGAAGCGCAGGAAGTTGGTTTTACGAATATTAATGTCGATTTAATTTATGCATTGCCAGGACAAACGATTGAAGATGTGAAAGAAACGTTAAATATCGCCTTCACGCTTGGTGTTCAACATTTCTCTGCGTACTCTTTAATTGTTGAACCGAAAACGGTTTTTTACAATTTAATGAACAAAGGAAAATTAAGGCTTCCTGGTGAAGATCATGAGGCGAAGATGTACGAAATGGTAATGGATGATATGGAAAAACATGGTTATTACCAGTATGAAATTAGTAACTTTTCAAAAGAAGGATATGAAAGTAGGCATAATCTCACATATTGGAATAATGAACAGTATTATGGTTTTGGAGCTGGTGCTCACAGTTATGTAAATGGAGAACGAATCCAAAATGTTGGTCCATTAAAACAATACTTTTCTAAAATTGATGAAACTGGGTTCCCTCATCTAGATGTTCATGAAGTGACGAGAAAGGAAAGAATGGAAGAAGAGCTATTTTTAGGACTTAGGAAAACAAAGGGTGTGTCTAAACTAGGGTTTCAGAAGAAGTTTGGTGTAGAAATGGATGAAATCTTTGCGAAGCAGTTGTTACAGGGGAAAGAACATGGATTGCTTCAGAACAAAGATGACTATGTTTGTTTGACGAGACAAGGTAAGTTATTAGGGAATGAAGTATTTCAATCATTTTTAATTGATTAATATAATGTCTAGTTGGTGTGAAAAAGTTTCACTATTTCGTGACGTTTCCGTTGACAATTGAATGTCAATTTTGGTAAGTTAGTAATAGATTTAGCACTCGAAGATAAAGAGTGCTAACAGAGGTGATGATGAGATGCTTACGGAACGTCAGCTCTTAATTTTACAAACAATTATTGATGACTTTATTGGATCAGCACAGCCTGTTGGGTCAAGAACGTTAGCTAAAAAAGATGAAATTACGTTTAGTTCAGCTACCATTCGAAATGAAATGGCTGATTTAGAGGAACTAGGATTTATTGAAAAAACGCACAGTTCTTCTGGACGGGTTCCGTCAGAAAAAGGATATCGATTTTACGTAGATCATCTTTTAGCACCACAAAATTTACCCAATGAGGAGATTGTACAGATTAAGGATTTATTTGCTGAAAGAATTTTTGAAGCAGAAAAGGTTGCCCAGCAATCAGCTCAAATTTTATCAGAACTCACAAATTATACGGCGATAGTTCTTGGGCCGAAAGTGGGTACAAATAAGCTTAAAAATGTACAAATTGTTCCGCTTGATCATCAAACAGCAGTCGCGATTATTGTAACGGATACAGGGCATGTACAAAGTAAAACGATTACCGTTCCGGAATCTGTTGATTTATCAGATTTAGAAAAGATGGTTAATATTTTAAATGAAAAGCTATCTGGTGTACCGATGGCAGAATTACACAATAAAATTTTAAAAGAGATTGTGACAGTTCTACGTGGCTACGTCCATAATTATGATAGTGCAATAAAAATACTAGATGGTACATTTCAAGTGCCTTTATTGGAAAAGATATACTTTGGCGGAAAAGCTAATATGCTTTCGCAGCCGGAGTTTCACGATATTCAAAAGGTACGCTCCTTGCTGACTATGATCGATAATGAAGCCGCATTTTATGATATTTTGCGTCATAAACAAGTCGGTATTCAAGTGGAAATCGGTCGAGAAAATTCTGCGACTGCTATGGAAGATTGTAGCTTAATTTCTGCAACATATTCCATTGGAGAAGAACAGCTTGGAACAATTGCAATCCTAGGCCCAACGAGAATGCAATATTCTCGTGTAATTAGTTTGTTACAATTGTTTACAAGACAATTTACAGATGGTTTAAACGGAGTGTATAAATCAAAATAATAAATTCGCTCGAGTAATGAATAGGATCATTGCTGGTGTGTAACATAAAATTTATGCTTGGATGCTCATGCCTAGCGTGAGCTCTAGTTCCTTTTAAGGAGGTGAAAGTTGTGGAAGAGCGTAACGAACAAGTAGTTGAAGAAGCGAAAGAAGCGCAAACTGAAGAAACTATTACAGCAGAAAATAATGAAGAAACTGTAGTAGAAGAAAAAAGTGAAGCGGCTCTTTTACAAGAAAAAGTAGACGAATTGCAAGCGAAACTGACGGAAACGGAAAGTCAAAAGCTACGTCTACAAGCTGATTTTGAAAATCATAAGCGCCGTGTTCAAATGGATAAACAGGCTGCTGAAAAATATAGAGCACAAAGTCTTGTTTCAGATATTTTGCCGGCTCTTGATAACTTTGAAAGAGCGATGCAAGTAGAAGCAACTGACGAGCAAATGAAGTCCTTATTACAAGGTATGGAAATGGTGTATCGTCAATTGTTAGAAGCGTTGACGAAAGAAGGTGTTGAAGCGATTGAAGCTGTTGGTAAACAGTTTGATCCTCATGAACACCAAGCTGTTATGCAAGTAGAAGACAGCGAGTTTGAATCAAATGCGGTTGTGGAAGAATTCCAAAAAGGTTATAAACTAAAAGACCGTGTGATTCGCCCATCAATGGTAAAAGTAAATCAATAATTTACATAAAAGTAGGAGGATTCGCCATGAGTAAAATTATCGGTATTGACTTAGGTACAACAAACTCTTGTGTAGCTGTTATGGAAGGTGGAGAACCAAAGGTTATCCCAAATCCAGAAGGAAACCGTACAACACCTTCTGTTGTAGCTTTCAAAAATGAAGAGCGTCAAGTAGGGGAAGTTGCAAAACGTCAAGCAATTACAAACCCAAATACAATTATGTCTGTTAAACGCCATATGGGTACAGACTACAAAGTAGAAGTTGAGGGTAAAGATTACACACCTCAAGAGATTTCTGCAATCATCTTACAAAACTTAAAAGCTTCTGCTGAAGCGTACTTAGGTGAAACAGTAACGAAAGCTGTTATTACAGTTCCAGCATACTTCAACGATGCAGAGCGCCAAGCAACAAAAGACGCTGGTCGCATTGCTGGTTTAGAAGTAGAACGTATTATTAACGAACCAACGGCAGCAGCACTTGCTTACGGTTTAGAAAAACAAGATGAAGAACAAAAAATTCTAGTATACGACTTAGGTGGCGGTACATTTGACGTATCTATCCTTGAGTTAGCAGACGGAACATTTGAAGTTATTTCAACTGCTGGTGACAACCGTCTTGGTGGAGATGACTTTGATCAAGTTATCATCGATCATTTAGTAGCTGAATTCAAAAAAGAAAACAACATTGATTTAAGCCAAGATAAAATGGCGCTTCAACGTCTGAAAGATGCAGCTGAAAAAGCGAAAAAAGATCTTTCTGGTGTAACACAAACACAAATTTCATTACCATTCATTAGTGCTGGAGCTGCGGGTCCATTACACTTAGAATTAAATTTAACAAGAGCAAAATTCGAAGAGCTTTCAGCAGGTCTTGTTGAAAGAACATTAGAGCCAACTCGTCGTGCATTAAAAGACGCTGGTTTTGCTCCAAGTGAATTAGATAAAGTTATCCTTGTTGGTGGTTCTACTCGTATCCCAGCTGTACAAGAAGCAATTAAACGTGAAACTGGTAAAGAGCCATATAAAGGTGTAAACCCTGATGAAGTTGTAGCGTTAGGTGCTGCAGTTCAAGGTGGTGTACTTACTGGTGATGTAGAAGGCGTTCTATTATTAGATGTAACTCCACTTTCCTTAGGTATTGAAACTATGGGTGGCGTATTCACAAAGTTAATCGAGCGTAACACTACAATTCCAACAAGTAAATCACAAGTATTCTCAACAGCTGCTGATAACCAGCCTGCAGTAGACATTCACGTATTACAAGGTGAGCGTCCAATGTCAGCTGATAACAAAACACTAGGTCGTTTCCAATTAACAGACCTTCCGCCAGCACCACGTGGTATTCCACAAATCGAAGTAACATTCGATATCGATGCGAACGGTATTGTTAATGTACGTGCGAAAGACTTAGGAACAAGCAAAGAGCAAGCTATTACAATCCAATCTTCTTCAGGTCTTTCTGATGAAGAAGTAAATCGTATGGTACAAGAAGCAGAAGCAAATGCTGACGCTGACCAAAAACGTAAGGAAGAAGTTGAACTTCGCAATGAAGCTGACCAACTTGTATTCCAAACAGACAAAGTTGTAAAAGATTTAGAAGGTAAAGTAGATGCGGCTGAAGTAGCGAAAGCAACAGAAGCAAAAGAAGCATTACAAGCGGCAATCGAGAAAAACGAACTTGATGAAATCCGTGCGAAAAAAGATGCTCTTCAAGAAATCGTACAACAATTAACTGTTAAACTATATGAGCAAGCTCAAGCGGCTGCAGGGCAAGCGGAAGGTGCACAAGGAGCACAAGACGCTGGCGCGAAAAAAGACAATGTAGTTGATGCTGAGTTTGAAGAAGTAAAAGAAGACAAGTAATACAGTAAAATATAATAAGTAAGATGACAAAAAGTCAAAGTCAAGCGTGCCTTGGCTTTGGCTTTTTTCACGAATAAGAAAAAGTGGTTATTTGTACTAAGACATTCTTGAGAAGGTCTTAAGTTTTAGGCTTTGCATATTGTAAGTGAGGAAACTTTGTTGCAAAGCACTTTCTTTCGGTGTTAAAATTACGTTTATGTGAAAGATTCGGGGGTTACAAATTTATGAATAAACGAGACTATTATGAGGTGCTTGGACTTAGCAAGGGCGCTTCTAAAGATGAAATTAAAAAAGCTTATCGTCGTTTGGCTAAAAAGTACCATCCAGACGTAAGTAAAGAAGAAAATGCAATTGAAAAGTTTAAAGAAGTACAAGAAGCATATGAAGTATTAAGTGACGATCAAAAACGTGCGCAGTACGATCAGTTTGGTCATGCAGATCCAAATCAAGGTTTTGGCGGCTTCGGCGGTGGGGACTTTGGTGGTGGATTCGGATTTGAAGACATCTTTAGCTCATTCTTTGGTGGAGGTGGCGGTAGACGCCGTGATCCAAATGCGCCGCGCCAAGGTGCTGACTTGCAATATCAAGTTACTTTAGACTTTGAAGAGGCGATTTTTGGTAAGGAATTAAATGTTGAAATTCCAGTAGAAGACCCTTGTGATACATGTCATGGCAGTGGGGCAAAACCAGGAACTTCAAAAGAAACATGTAAACATTGTTCAGGAACAGGTCAAGTGAGTGTAGAACAAAATACGCCATTTGGTCGTATTGTAAATCGTCAAGCGTGTAAACATTGTTCAGGAACTGGCCAAATGATTAAAGAGAAATGTACAACATGTCACGGCTCTGGAAAAGTGCGTAAACGTAAAAAAATTAACGTTAAAATTCCAGCAGGTATCGATAATGGCCAACAAATCCGTGTGTCTGGTAAAGGTGAAGCGGGTGTGAACGGTGGCCCGGCTGGGGACTTATATGTTGTTGTTCATGTGAGAAATCATGAATTCTTCGAGCGTGATGGGGATCATATTATTTGTGAAATGCCATTAACATTCGCGCAAGTAGCACTTGGTGCTGAAGTAGAAGTTCCAACTGTTCATGGAAAAGTGAAATTAAAAATTCCAGCAGGAACACAAACTGGAACAGAATTCCGCTTAAAAGGAAAAGGGGCTCCAAATGTACGCGGATATGGTCAAGGTGATCAATACGTAGTCGTTCGTGTTGTTGTACCGACGAAATTAACATCGCATCAAAAAGAATTATTGCGTGAATTTGCGGGACAAGAAGATCAAGATGATAGCTTATTCGGAAAGCTTAAACGAGCTTTCAAAGGGGAATAATGGAAATAAAAAATGGAGTTGGTAAATTGTGAAATGGTCAGAAATTAGTATTCATACAACAGAGGAAGCAGTAGAAGCTGTCTCTCATATTTTACACGAAGCAGGTGCTAGCGGCGTAGCGATTGAAGATCCGGCAGAATTAACAAAAGAGCGTGAGCAACAGTATGGTGAAATTTATGCACTCAATCCATCTGAATATCCAGAGGATGGCGTGTTAATAAAAGCATACTTCCCGCAAACGGATTCTTTACATGAAACAGTTGCAAGTGTAAAATCATCTATTGATGTACTTCCATCTTTCGACATCGAAATTGGTACAGGAAATATTACGATTAATGAAGTCGATGAAGAAGATTGGGCGACTGCTTGGAAGAAATATTATCATCCAGTTCAAATTTCTGATACATTCACAATTGTGCCAACATGGGAAGAATATACACCTGCTTCTCCAAAGGAAAAAATTATCGAGTTAGATCCAGGTATGGCGTTTGGTACAGGGACACATCCAACAACAACGATGTGTATTCGTGCGCTAGAAAAAACGGTTCAGCCAGGTAATACAGTCATTGATGTTGGAACAGGTTCTGGTGTATTAAGTATTGCTGCAGCAAAATTAGGTGCGTTATCTGTTCAGGCATATGACCTAGATCCAGTTGCGGTTGAAAGTGCAGAGATGAATGTTCGTTTAAATAAAACGGACGATGTTGTATCTGTAGGACAAAATAGTTTGTTAGAAGGTATTGAAGGTCCGGTAGATTTGATTGTAGCAAATTTACTTGCGGAAATAATTCTTTTATTCCCTGAAGATGCGGCGCGAGTTGTAAAACAGGGTGGGCTATTTATTACATCTGGTATTATTGCAGCAAAAGAAAAAACAATTTCTGAAGCTCTAGAAAAATCTGGATTTACAATTGAAGAAGTGTTAAGAATGGAAGATTGGGTAGCAATCATTGCACGAAATGCGTAATATATAATTTATGATTATAATGAATGGAGAAGTCTCTCGCTATAAAGGTGAGGGACTTGCCGTTTGTTATATTAAAATGATAACGTTTCGTTCTTTTCGTAAGTGCGGACTTACGAAAGGAACGAAACTTTGCTAAGGTGATGAGATGCAACGTTATTTTGTAGAAGAGAAGTATGTAAATGATGCAAGTATTCGTATTATAGGTGATGATGTGCATCATATCGCAAGAGTGATGCGTATGTCAGCTGGTGACCACATTTATTGCTGTGTAAACGGTAAAACAGCAATGTGTACAATTGCTGAAATTACCAGTGAATTTGTGGATAGTACTATTGTAGAATGGGTAGAGGCGTCAAGCGAACTGCCAGTGTTTGTGACGATTGCAAGTGGACTGCCAAAAGGAGACAAGCTAGAGTTAATTTTTCAAAAAGGAACTGAGCTTGGAGCAGCCGCGTTTTTACCATTTCAAGCATCTCGTTCTATCGTAAAATGGGATGCGAAAAAAGCAGATAAAAAAGTTGAGCGTTTGAAAAAAATTGTGAAAGAAGCGGCGGAACAATCACATAGAAGTGAGATTCCAGATGTGCATGCTCCGGCATCATTTAAACAATTGCTTGCGATGAGCGGTGATTATGATATTTGTCTTGTGGCGTATGAAGAGGAAGCAAAACAAGGTGAAAAAGCTAATTTTGCGAAGGCTTTAACGGCACTTGAACGAGGTCAAAAACTGTTGATTGTATTTGGCCCAGAAGGTGGTTTGTCTGAGGAAGAAATTTCTGCGCTTCGTGAACATAAATTTGTACCATGTAGTTTAGGACCGAGGATTTTACGAACAGAAACAGCGCCGCTTTATGCGTTAAGTGCTGCTTCTTATCATTTTGAATTGATGGAGTGATGATCAATGGCAACTGTTGCGTTCCATACGTTAGGTTGTAAAGTAAACCACTATGAAACAGAAGCGATTTGGCAATTGTTTAAACAAGGTGGTTATGATAGAACTGAATATGAAAAGAAAGCTGATGTGTATGTAATCAATACATGTACAGTAACAAATACTGGAGATAAAAAAAGCCGCCAAGTTATTCGACGTGCTGTACGTCAAAATCCAGACGCTGTTATTTGTGTAACTGGATGTTATGCACAAACGTCTCCAGCAGAAATCATGGCGATCCCAGGTGTGGATATCGTTGTGGGTACGCAAGATCGTGAGAAAATGCTAGGGTATATCGAAGAGTTCCGTAAAGAACGTCAGCCGATTAATGCTGTCCGTAACATTATGAAAACGCGTGTATATGAAGAGTTAGATGTACCATACTTCACTGACCGTACACGTGCATCTTTAAAAATACAAGAAGGTTGCAATAACTTCTGCACGTTCTGTATTATTCCTTGGGCACGTGGTTTAATGCGCTCTCGTAATGGAAAAGAAGTTATTCATCAAGCGCAGCAATTAGTGGATGCAGGTTATAAAGAAATCGTCTTAACTGGTATTCATACGGGTGGGTACGGTGAAGACATGAAGGATTATAACTTAGCTGGATTACTTCGCGACATGGAAGCTGAAGTAAATGGTTTAAAACGTCTTCGTATTTCTTCCATTGAAGCGAGCCAAATTTCAGATGAAGTAATTGAAGTATTAGATAAATCTGAAGTAGTTGTGCGCCACTTGCACATTCCGCTGCAATCAGGATCTAACACTGTATTAAAACGTATGCGCCGTAAATATACGATGGAATTTTTCCAAGAGCGCTTAGATCGTTTGAAAGAAGCACTGCCAGGTCTTGCGATTACATCAGACGTAATTGTTGGTTTCCCGGGTGAAACGGAAGAAGAATTTATGGAAACATACAATTTCATTAAAGAAAACCGTTTCTCTGAACTGCACGTTTTCCCTTATTCAAAACGAACAGGTACACCTGCAGCTCGTATGGATGATCAAATTCCTGAAGATGTGAAAAATGATCGTGTTCATCGTTTAATTGAATTGTCGAATCAGTTAGCGAAAGAATATGCTTCTCAATTTGAAGGAGAAGTTCTTGAAATTATTCCAGAAGAGCCTTTCAAAGACGGAGATCGTGAAGGATTATACGTAGGTTATACAGATAACTACTTAAAAGTTGTGTTTGAAGGATCTGAAGAATTAATTGGAAAACTAGTAAAAGTGAAAATTACAAAAGCTGGTTACCCATATAACGAAGCACAATTTGTTCGTGTTCTTGAAGAGGATGTAAAAAAAGAATCAGCAAGTGCGTAATATGAAAGCATGCAAACGAAAAGGTTTGCATGCTTTTTTGTTTGGGGGATAAGTTAAGATATGAAGTTGTAATATTTCATACTATAATGCTAACCGTTATATTTGTCAGACAACCGTGTAGTGAAGAAAGGGGCATATGAAAAATGAACTATGCAAAATTAATTGACCATACATTATTAAAACCAGATACAAAAAAAGAAGCGATTGTTACATTATGTGAAGAAGCAAAGAAACATGACTTCGCATCTGTATGTGTAAATCCTACCTGGGTTGAAACAGCTGCTGACTTATTAAAGGGTACAGATGTAAAAGTTTGTACAGTAATCGGATTTCCACTTGGGGCAAGTACACCAGAAACAAAAGCGTTTGAAACAACAGATGCAATTGCGAAAGGTGCGACAGAAGTTGATATGGTAATTAACATTGGTGCACTAAAAGATAAAAATGATGAATTAGTAGAGCGTGATGTTCGTGCGGTTGTAGAAGCTGCCAAAGGGAAAGCGCTTGTGAAAATTATTATTGAAACATGTCTATTAACAGAAGAAGAAAAAGTTCGAGCTTGTGAATTATCTGTAAAAGCAGGCGTAGACTTCGTAAAAACATCAACTGGATTCTCAACGGGAGGAGCAACAGTAGAAGATGTAGCGTTAATGAGAAAAACAGTCGGACCAGAAGTCGGCGTAAAAGCTTCAGGTGGTGTTCGTAACGGACAAGACATGGATGCAATGGTAGAAGCGGGAGCGACGCGTATCGGTACAAGTGCAGGCGTAGCCCTAGTAAGTGGAAAAACAGCAACAACTGATTATTGATATAAAAGTGGAAGTGCCCTGTTTAGACTCGAATGGCAAATGTTCTTTCGTACAGAGCCGACTGTTTAGTCCTGTCGGTTAAGGTTCTTTCACGCAGAAGGCGCTTTTTGTTTTCTTGTGCGGAAGGTTATTTGCCGCAAGGGTCTGGGCATTGGAGTACTAGGTAGAGAGTGTTTTTGCCTCGACCAAGGGGTAAAGTGTTCGGTATTCTTTTATGAATTTATCCGTTTAACAAGTAAAAAAATAATAGTTGTAACATGTAATTTAAATAGATTTTGGAAAAAGGAAGAGCATCTACTCTTCTTTTATTCTGTCAAATAGTTGACCTGAAGTGACAAAATGTATTATAATCGTAAAAGACATGCTGAAGAAGTGTTTCTTTTTGCATGCTGAAGTTAGTATGTAAGTGTGATGTTTCGGAGGGAGGGAAAGAGAATGTCAAAAACAGTCGTTCGTAAAAACGAGTCTTTGGAGGATGCACTTCGCCGTTTTAAAAGATCGGTTTCTAAAACTGGTACACTTGCTGAAGCAAGAAAGCGCGAGTTTTATGAAAAACCAAGTGTAAAACGTAAGAAGAAATCTGAAGCGGCAAGAAAGCGTAAATTCTAAGAGAGGGTGTAAGTTATGAGTCTTCTCGGTCGTTTAAACGATGATATGAAACAAGCGATGAAGAATAAACAAAAAGAAAAATTAACCGTCATTCGTATGGTTAAGGCTGCTTTGCAAAATGAAGGTATTAAACTGCAACATACTCTTACTGAAGAAGAGGAATTAACAGTTTTAGCTCGTGAAGTAAAACAGCATAAGGACTCCCTCCTTGAATTTAAAAAAGCTGGTCGTGATGACCTTGTTGATAAACTGCAAAGAGAAATTCAGATTTTAAGCACGTATTTGCCGGAGCAATTAACAGAGGAAGAGCTTGCGAACGTAATTAAGCAAGTGATTGCTGATGTTGGTGCTGCTTCTAAAGCGGATATGGGTAAGGTGATGAGTGCTGTTATGCCGAAAGTAAAAGGTAAAGCAGACGGGTCACAAGTGAATAAGCTGGTTGCACAGCTATTAGCATAAAAAAGCGTCTCATGGGAAATGAGACGCTTTTTTATGCTTTTTTCTGTTTGGACGTGATATTACAAGCCCTTTTTTCATACATATGGGATGAGAGGGGGTCTTGGAGATGAAGAAATTGTTACAAATGAAAAATTGGCTAACAAAGCAGATAGACCTTCCAGTGGATGTACTAATGGATCTACCTCGTATTACCCTTGTCGGGCAAGTACATATTTATATAGAAAATCATCGAGGGTTATTAGTATTTACGGATAAAGAGGTGCGGTTGTTATTAAAACATGGTCAATTATTAATCAAAGGGCAATCATTTGTTATTAAAACAATTCTTCCAGAAGAACTTTTACTTGAAGGAATCATTGAACAAGTAACATTTTTAGAAAATGAGAAAAAAGAAACATGAAGTGAAACTTCCATAAGTGAAGTTTTCTTCTTATTTCGTTTCGTACGAGCTATTTGAAGGATAAAAGGTGAAGAAAGCACTGATTAGAATAGTGACGTAACACCTGTGCTTTTTGAGAAAGGTAGTGGGGCGGACGATGAAAAATCAATGGTTTACACGGTGGGTTGGATATGTGAAAGTTCGAATCGAAGGTAGAGGAGTGGAACGCTTTATTAATGAGTGTGTCCGTAGAAATTTGCTTGTATGGGATGTTAAAAAGATTACAGAAGATACATTAGTATTTTGTATGTTGCTTCGCGATGTGAAGCGGTTGAGACCAATCTATCGAAAAAATGAATGCAAGCTATATTTTATTGGACGTTTCGGTTTTCCGTTTTGGAATAAGCGTTTGCTCAAAAACAGTGGCTTTCTAATTGGATTTCTTATCTTTTTTTTCGGCATGATTGCTTTATCCAATATGGTTTGGAAAATTGAGATTACAGGAGCGAAACCAGAAACGGAATATATTTTGATGAAAGAATTGGACAAAATGGGGATTAAAAAAGGAAGGCTGCAATTTCAAATGCCGAGCGTCGAGGATGTTCAGCGACATTTAACAGATAATATTAATGCAATTACGTGGGCTGGTTTGGAAATAAAGGGGACAACATACCGTTTTAAAATTGTTGAAAAAAATGAGCCAGAGAAAGAGCAAGAGCGAAAACCACAAAATTTAATTGCAAAAAAAGAAGCGATAATAAAACAAACATTTGTGGAAACTGGGAAGCCGGTTGTAATGAAAAACGATTATGTGCAAAAGGGACAACTTCTTGTGTCAGGGATGTTTGGAAAGGAAGATAATCCAACAATTGTTTCTGCTAAAGGAATTGTATATGGAGAAACATGGTATAAATCTGAGGTGAATGTTCCATTAAATACTCGATTTCAAGTATACACAGGAAATTCGTATAATGAACATTTTCTGCGATTTGGAAGTGTTAAAATAAAAATATGGGGATTTCAACATGATAAATATAAACGCTCTCGTACTGAAAGTGTGAAGCATGATGTGAAATTGTTTGGATTTACATTACCAATTGCTTATGAAAAAGAAATTGTCCGAGAAGAAGAAGAGGCGAATCGTGAATATACAGAAAAGCAAGCAATGAAAGTTGCAAAAGAAATGGCCGAAAAAGAACTGAAGAAAAAATTGGATGAACATGCTATGATTATAAGTGATGAGATTTTGCGTAAAGAGGTTGAGGTGGGGCATCTAAAAGTCACATTACATTATACGGTGATTGAAAATATTGCAGAACCACAACCAATATCTGAATCCGATATTCAAGGAGACTGAGTAATGGCAGAACAATTAGTAGAAATGAACCAACAATTGGAAAATCATAACGAAGCAATTGCTCTTTTTGGAGTAAATGATGCTCATTTAAAAGTAATTGAAAGAGAACTTGGTGTATCAATTGTAACTAGAGGAGAAGCTGTTCGTGTATCTGGAACGGATGAAGCTGTAGCGCTCGTAGAAAAAATCTTACAGCAATTACTTGCTGTTATTCGCAAAGGTGTATCGATCTCTGAACGAGATGTTGCATATGCAATTCAGCTTGGTCGTCAAGGGAAAATAGCTCATTTTGAAGAGTTATATGAAGAGGAAATTTTTAAAACAGCAAAAGGGAAATCAATTCGTGTGAAGACAATGGGCCAAAGGCAATATATTCATGCGCTAAAGAAGAACGATATTGTGTTTGGAATAGGGCCTGCAGGTACAGGAAAGACTTATTTAGCTGTGGTAATGGCTGTGCGAGCTTTAAAACAAGGGTATGTAAAAAAGATTATTTTAACAAGACCAGCTGTAGAAGCGGGTGAAAGTCTGGGCTTTTTACCAGGGGACCTAAAAGAGAAAGTAGACCCTTATTTACGTCCTTTATATGATGCGCTTCATGATATTCTTGGACAAGAATATACGCAACGTATGATGGAGAGAGGGACGATTGAAATTGCGCCTCTTGCGTATATGAGAGGGCGAACGCTGGATGATTCTTTCGTTATTTTAGATGAAGCACAAAATACAACGGGTGCTCAAATTAAAATGTTTTTAACTCGCCTCGGTTTTAGTTCAAAAATGGTTGTCACAGGTGATCCGTCGCAAGTTGACTTACCGAAGGGTGTGAAATCAGGACTTTCAGTTGCTGCGCATGTTTTATCAGGTGTATCGGGGATTTCGTTTGTTAAATTAGACCAATCTGACGTTGTAAGACACCCACTTGTGCAGCGGATTATCGAGGCATATGATAAAATGGAATGATCCTATTTATAAGGATCATTTCTTTTTGTATGATAGAGGTAGATGAAAGGGTTGGCGAATAGCCTGTTTTTTACTATCATTAGAGGATGGACAAGTAGATTTATGTATTTGTGAGTGTGAATCATTAGTAGAGCTGAAGAAAACTCTCGATTGATTCTAGTTTCACTTTATGTCTGGAGAGGAGAAGGTATTGAAATCATGTCAAGATCTCAAGAAATTTCTAGGTGGTTTCGTAACATACAACATTCGAAAAAATTAAGCTGGATTTCTTATATTTTATTAGGAGCGGTACTGTTTTTTGCACTTATGAACAATGTGAAACCAGAGCAACTAGATGTTAAAATGCTATCTATTTCTAAACAAACAATCCACTCTCCTATCAAAATCGAAGATAAAGTAACAACTGATAAGAAGAAGAGGGAAGCTGCTCAAAAGGTTGAAGACCAATATACATATCGAAGTGAATATAAACAAAATAAAGTGGAAATTGTAAACTCTGTCTTTGAGGCGATAAAAGAAGTGGAAGCTGAGACGAAGGCTGCTGATCCTGATGAACAGAAAAAGGTTTCTGCTGCGGAACGATTAGAAAAGCTAAAAAAGAAATTGCCTACTGACTTAACAAAAAGCTTATCTGATTCTGTGTTGCTACAGCTTGTAAATGCTGAACCAGATCAATTGACGTTGGCAAGAGATGCTGTGGTAACAGCAATCAATAATATTATGAGCACGCACATTAAAATGAATGAAGAGAATGATGCGAAAGAGCGATTTGTCAATGAAATACGTAATGTGAATGTGAATAGCGATTTAAAAGAAGCGCTTAATACGCTTGGAAAATATGCGATTGAAGCGAACTATTTCTACGATTCAGTTGCTACAAAAGAACAAAAACAAAAGGCGATGGATGCAGTAGCAACAGTGTATATTTTGCAGGGGCAAATTCTTGTTAAAGAAGGAGACACAATTACAAGAGAAATATACGATCAGTTGAAATTAGTCGGACTTCTTGAACAAGGAAATACATTCCAGCCGTTTGTAGGATTGGCCATCTTTATCGGTGTACTGTTGTTTTTTATGCATAAACAATTTGAAACGTTTTTGAAATTGAAAAGAGAAGAAAAACCATATATTTTAGCCTATACTACAATTGTGGCGATTACAGTTGTTTTAATGAAAATCATTAGTTTATTCCAAAAGCTAGAATATGCTGGTATTGCATATATTGTCCCGGTCGCAATGGGGACTATTCTTGTAAAGTTAATGATTGGTGATCGTTTTGTTTTTATTACGAGTATGATTTTTTCTGTATGCGGTAGTATTTTGTTTAACGAAGGTGTAACGAGTACGCTTAATTATAGTGTGGGTATTTACGTTTTATTAAGTTCGTTATCAGTTAGTATCTTTTTGAGAGAAAAAAATCGACGTACAATGATTCTACAAGCAGGTATACTGGTCTCTGTTTTAAATGTAGTTGTACTAGCGGCGTTGTTACTTTTACGTAATGGTAATTTTTCACCGCTTGAAATTGGATCTCAATTACTAATGGCCGCAGCTTCTGGTATTATCTCGTCCATTTTAGCGATGGGAATTTTACCGTATTTAGAAGGAGGTCTTGGAATTGTTTCAAGTATGAAGCTTATGGAACTTTCAAGTCCAAATCATCCGCTCCTTCGTAAAATTTTACTAGAAGCACCGGGAACATATCATCATAGTGTTATGGTTGCTAACCTTTCTGAGGCAGCTTGTGAGGCTGTTGGAGCAAATGGAGTTTTAGCGCGTGTTGCTGCGTATTATCATGATATTGGGAAAACGCTGCAGCCTCATTTCTTTATAGAAAACCAAATGGGAATTGAAAACCCGCATGATAAATTAGATCCTGAAACGAGTAGAGATATTATTATTGCCCATGTGACAAATGGAGTAAAGATGTTGGAAGAACATCATATTCCGCAAGAAATTATTGATATTGCAGGACAGCATCATGGAACGACATTACTTAAATATTTTTACTATAAAGCAATGAAAGAAGATAAAGAGAAATATACAGAAGAAATGTTTCGTTATCCGGGATCAAAAGCGACATCAAAAGAGTCTGCAATTGTTGGGATTGCTGATAGTGTCGAAGCGGCAGTACGTTCTATGAATCATCCAACGCCTGAACAAATTAATAATTTAGTACAAAGTATAATAAAAGATCGTTTGCAGGACGGGCAATTTAGTGAATGTAATTTGACATTTAAAGAATTACAAATTGTTGGGAAAACTTTATGTGAAACGTTAAATGGTATTTTCCATTCTCGTATTAAATATCCGGAACCACCGGAAGAAAAGGTGACAGAATGAGTTTATTAATAGATTTTTTTGATGAAACAGAAGAAGTGAAAGAAGAATACGTGAGTATGATTCGCGATCTTCTAGAGCAAGCTGCGCGAATGGAGAACGTAGAAGACGGAACAGAGCTTTCTGTTACATTTGTTGATAATGAACGTATTCAAGAGATTAATCGTGATTATCGCGATAAAGATCAACCGACAGATGTTATTTCTTTTGCAATGGAGGATATGGGAGAAGGAGAGATGGAAATCGTTGGCGCGGAAATGCCGCGTATGCTAGGTGATCTCATTATTTCTATTCCAAGAGCGAAAGAACAGGCTGAAGAATATGGCCATTCCTTTGATCGTGAGCTAGGGTTTTTAGCGTTACATGGATTCCTGCATTTACTTGGTTATGATCATATGACAGATGAAGATGAAAAAGAAATGTTTGGAAAACAAAAAGAAATTTTAGAGGCATTTGGATTAGGTAGATGAAAAAAGGAAAACTTATAAATAGTTTTGGATATGCTATAGCTGGTGTATACTTTTGTCTTCGTCACGAACGCAATATGAAAATTCATTTTTGGGCCGCAGTTATTGTTATATGCTGCGGCTTTTATTTCCATGTAACGATAACGGAATGGCTCATATTACTCATTACAATTGGAAGTGTAATGAGTTTGGAAATGGTCAATACGGCAGTTGAAAAAACGGTTGATTTAGCCACAGCGGATTTTAAACCATTTGCGAAAATTGCAAAGGATGTTGCTGCAGGTGCAGTGCTATTATTTACTGTTATAGCTGTCATAATTGGTGCTATTATCTTTTTACCTTATATGGTATAGTTGCATTCCAAAGCTTTTATTGTGCTTTGGTAGCGGTAAGAACGCCGTTAATGAAAGTTTCATTTTATCTTTTCACAATTGAAAGCGGAAAGGATGCAAGGGCATGAACAGCAAAGAATTAATTCAAGAAGCAATCGAAGCGCGTAAACAGGCGTATGTACCATATTCTAAGTTTCAAGTAGGCGCAGCATTATTAACGGAAGATGGAAGAGTATACCGTGGATGTAATGTTGAAAATGCATCATATGGATTATGTAATTGTGCAGAAAGAACGGCTTTATTTAAAGCGATTTCTGAAGGAGATAAAACATTTGTAGCGATAGCGGTTGTAGCGGATACAAACCGTCCGGTACCTCCTTGTGGAGCGTGCCGTCAAGTTATGATAGAATTATGTAAACAGGATACGAAAGTATACTTATCAAATTTACATGGTGACATTCAGGAGACGACGGTCGGAGAATTGTTACCAGGAGCATTTTTAGCGGAGGATTTACATGAATAGAAAAGGTTATAAATCAGGCTTTGTCTCTATAATTGGCAGACCGAATGTTGGAAAGTCTACATTTTTAAATCGTATTATCGGTCAAAAAATTGCCATTATGAGCGACAAACCACAAACAACACGTAATAAAATTCAAGGTGTATATACGGAGAATGATTCACAAGTCATCTTTATTGATACGCCAGGAATACATAAGCCAAAGCATAAACTAGGCGATTTTATGGTGAAAATGGCACAAACGACATTAAAAGAAGTGGACATTGTGTTATTTATGGTCAATGCAGCTGAAGGTTTTGGTCGTGGTGAAGAATTTATTATTGAAAAACTACAAGAAACAAAGCAACCAGTATTTTTAGTAATCAATAAGATTGACCAAGTTCACCCGGAACAATTACTGGAATTAATCGATCAATATCGTAAGTTGCATGAGTTTGCAGAAATTGTACCGATTTCTGCTCTGGATGGTAATAATGTTGAGGCGTTAATTGGAGCGATTAAAAAGTATTTACCAGAAGGGCCACAATACTATCCGGACAACCAAGTAACAGATCATCCGGAGAGATTTATTATTGCAGAACTGATTCGTGAAAAGGTGCTTCATTTAACACGTGAGGAAGTACCGCATTCGGTGGCGGTTGTGATTGATGCGATTCAAAAGCGTGAAGGCGGAGCCGTCTATGTAAATGCAACAATTATTGTAGAGCGCCCATCACAAAAAGGAATCATCATCGGGAAACAAGGGAAGATGCTAAAAGAAGTTGGGAAGCGAGCTCGTTTTGATATTGAAGCACTTCTCGGTTCAAAAGTATTCTTAGAAGTATGGGTAAAAGTACAAAAAGATTGGCGTAATAAAATGTCACAGCTTCGCGATCTTGGTTTCCGTGAAGATGAGTATTAATAGAAATTAGGAAAAATTTTTCTCACATGAAAATGGACAAAATGGGTCATTTTAATAACAACAAAAGAAATTGGTTTATATGCTACGCTTACTGAGAAAGGTGGATTCTTATGCTAGATTTTACCTGGAAGTTTTTCTCCAAGACAGGAAGCATTGAGACGTATTTGCTTTTGAAGGAAATGGAAAAAGACGTAAACGATGAGATGGATCAACATGAAGAGGAGCTAGCACACCTAGATTCTCCAATTTCTTGACCCGTTTTGTTCAAACCTTGGATGGTGACGAACATGTTTCAAAAAGTTGAGGGAATTGTTATCCGGACAACTGATTATGGAGAAACGAATAAAATTGTTACGATATTCTCCCGTGAATTTGGGAAAGTAAGTGCAATGGCAAGAGGAGCGAAAAAACCGAAAAGTAGGTTAGCATCTATTTCGCAACTTATGACACATGGGCACTTTCTGATCCAAATGGGGTCTGGACTTGGCACTTTGCAACAAGGTGAAATAATTTCATCTATGAAAGAAATTCGTGAAGATATATTTTTAACTGCTTATGCATCATTTATCGTTGAATTAACTGATAAAGCAACTGAAGATAAGAAACATAATCCGTACTTATTTGAAATGTTATATCAAACGTTACACTATATGTGCGAGGGTGTTGATCCTGAAGTATTGTCATTAATTTATCAAACGAAAATGCTCCCAGTACTCGGGATGCATCCATACTTTGATACATGTGCAATTTGTCACCATGAAGCAGATTTTGTCGCCTTCTCTGTCCGAGAAGGCGGTTTTCTGTGCTCGCGCCATGCAGAGCAAGATCCATACCGCATTCCGGTAGGAGAGGCTGTTCATAAATTGTTACGTCTCTTTTATCATTTTGATTTAGCTCGCCTTGGTAATGTATCTGTTAAGGATGGAACGAAGCGGCAAATGCGTACAGTATTAAATACATATTATGATGAATATTGTGGAATCTATTTGAAATCAAGGCGTTTTCTTGAGCAACTTGATAAATTTCAAATATAACGAGGACCATATACAGGTCCTTTTTACATACTTTCTTTTTCGAAAAGTATATTTAGTATATAATATTTAAGAGATAGTATAACTTTTTTCGTTGTGCATTGAAGGTGGTGATTATCATAGAACTGAATAAACGGCAAGAACATATCATTCAGATTGTAAAAGATCACGGTCCTATTACAGGAGAATCAATTGCGGCACAATTAAATTTAACGCGTGCAACGTTAAGACCTGACTTAGCGATTTTAACGATGGCAGGTTATTTAGAAGCACGTCCACGTGTCGGCTATTTTTATACAGGAAAAACTGGAGGGCAGTTGTTATCAGAAGCTGTTAAGAAAGTTAAGGTTCAAGATTATCAATCTAGGCCGGTCGTAGTTGATAAAAATATTTCCGTATACGATGCGATTTGTACCATGTTCTTAGAAGATGTTGGTACTTTGTTTGTTGTAGAGCAATCGACGCTTCTAGTTGGGGTAGTTTCTCGTAAAGATTTATTACGTGCAAGCTTAGGAAAGCAGGATTTAACATCGCTTCCGGTTAATATTATCATGACAAGGATGCCGAATATCGCAATGTGCCGTAGGGAGGATTCTCTATATGATGTTGCGATGGAATTAATAGAAAGACAGATTGATGCTGTACCAGTTGTGAAAGATACGAAACAAGGACTAGAAGTTGTTGGTCGAATTACAAAAACAAATATTACGCGTGCATTTGTGAATTTAGTAAACAATGAATAAGTGTAATTTGTTTAAAGTGAGGTAATGTAATGGATAATAAAATCGTATATGTCGTATCTGACTCTGTTGGAGAGACGGCTGATTTAGTTGTTCGAGCTGCAATGGGACAGTTTCCATTCGCTCCTGATATTAGACGTGTACCCTATGTGGAAGATGCAGGGACATTAAAAGAAGTAATTTCAATTGCAAAGAGTAATCAAGCACTTATTTGTTTTACATTAGTAAAACCAGAAATGCGTCAATATATGCTAACAGAAGCGGCAAAAGAGGGAGTAGAGGCCTATGATATTATTGGTCCTCTTATCGATCAAATTGAGGAAATCACAGGACAAGTTCCAAGGTATGAACCTGGTGTTGTACGTAGATTAGATGAAGAATATTTTAAAAAGATTGAAGCAATCGAGTTTGCTGTTAAATACGATGACGGTAGAGATGCGCGTGGAATTTTGAAAGCCGATATTATATTGATTGGTGTATCACGTACTTCTAAAACACCACTTTCACAATATTTAGCTCATAATAAACGATTGAAGGTTGCGAATGTACCACTTGTACCAGAAGTGGACCCGCCTGAAGAACTATATCAAGTTGCGAAAGAAAAATGTTTCGGCTTGAAAATTACACCGGATAAGTTAAATCATATTCGAAAAGAACGATTAAAATCACTTGGATTAAGTGATGGAGCGACATATGCAAACATCAATCGTATTAAAGAAGAAATTGATCACTTTGAGAAAGTAGTAAGTAGAATAAATTGTCAAGTTATTGATGTATCAAATAAGGCGATTGAGGAAACAGCAAATATTATTGTAAATGCAGTGCAAAACCAAAAAATGTTTTAGCACATTTACCAAAGGTGAATGTGCTTTTTTCGCTCGAGATAAAGTGAAACTTTAATCAGTATTTTTCATCCCCACTAATTATTAGCTTTTGCCAATCGGGCTTGTACAGCCAGTTTATTTCTCGTCTAATTTTTTTATTCTACTTGGATTTTGAAGTGGAGTACTACTATCTATAAATAGCTGGGTGAAATTTTAAAGGATATGTAGCGAAGTTAGAGAAAATATATTATAATAAAAAATTGTGATAAAAAGGTACATTTTACGTTTAGACTTTAATTTTTCAGAATAAACTAGGGATAGGATTTACGGAAAAGGTATACATTTACGTAAAATCGACAAAAATCCGGACAAGAAAACGCACATTATGGAAGGATTCACAGAAGGGATGTAGAATACAGAAATATGCAAAACATCAGTAAGATTCTAGTTGATGCAGATGCATGTCCTGTGAAGGATGAAATTGTGCGAGTTGGAACAAAATTTCATGTCGAAATTTTGTTTGTCGCATCCTACGCCCATCGTTCGAGAAAACAGCAAGGAAATTGGATATATGTAGATTCTGAGCAAGATGAGGTGGATTTTTATATTTATAAACACGCCAAAGCTTCAGATCTCGTGATCACACAGGATATGGGACTTGCTGGTCTTCTTGTAAAAAAAGGAGTATATGTATTATCTCCAAGAGGTACATTTGTGACTGATGAGCAAATGGATACAATGTTATATAGTAGATATGTATCTGCGAAGTTACGCAGACAAGGGACGTATACAAAAGGTCCAAAATCATTTTCAACGCACGATCGACAATACTTTTTAACAAATTTAGAAAAAATATTGTCGAATTATAAAGGAATCCTTTAATTTGTATCGAATACAAAATACGACACGGAGATGGAGTTATGGGGAACAGAATTCCCGAAGAAGTTGTTGAACAGATTCGGACATCATCTGATATTGTAGAAGTGATTGGTGAGTATGTTCAGCTCAGAAAGCAAGGGCGCAATTATTTTGGCCTTTGTCCATTCCATGGTGAGAATTCGCCTTCATTTTCTGTTTCATCAGACAAGCAAATTTTTCATTGCTTCGGATGTGGAGAGGGAGGAAATGTTTTTTCGTTTCTCATGAAGATGGAAGGACTCTCTTTCATAGAAGCTGTGCAAAAGCTTGGAGAAAGAAATAATATTTCGGTTGTAGATTATACATCGGGACAAGAACAACAAGAGAACATATCTGATGACAGTGTCATTATGTTACAGGCTCACGAACTTTTGAAAAAATACTATCACCATCTTTTAGTGAATACAGAAGAGGGCAATGAAGCTCTTTCCTATTTGCTAAATCGAGGTATTACAAAAGAGATGATTGCAAAGTTTGAAATTGGTTATGCATCCCCAGCTTGGGATGCAGCAGCAAAAATATTACAAAAAAGAGGTTTTTCGCTATCAACCATGGAGCAAGCTGGCTTACTTGTACGGAGTGAAAGAGATGGCAGTCATCATGACCGTTTTCGAGGAAGAGTCATGTTTCCAATTCACACACTACAAGGGAAAGTAGCAGCGTTTAGTGGAAGGGCATTGGGAGATGATACTCCGAAATATTTAAACAGCCCAGAAACACCTATTTTTCACAAAAGTAAGTTGCTGTATAACTTCCATCAAGCAAGGTCGTTTATCAGAAAACGAGGGCAAGTTGTTCTATTTGAAGGGTATGCTGACGTATTAGCTGCTGTAAAAAGTGGGATTGAGGAATCAGTTGCGACGATGGGAACAGCTCTAACAGAAGAACAGGCGAAACTTCTGCGACGTAATGTTGAAACTGTTGTTCTTTGCTATGATGGTGATAAAGCAGGACGAGAAGCGACAATGAAAGCAGGGCAATTGTTATTGCAAGTTGGTTGTCACGTCAAGGTTACTTCATTGCCAGATAAGCTTGATCCTGATGAATATGTGCAACAATATGGAACAGTGGCGTTTGAAAATCTTGTAAAGGCTAGTATAAGTTTTGTTGGATTCAAAATAAATTACTTGCGTTTAGGGAAAAATTTGCAAGATGAGTCTGGTAAAGAAGAGTATGTGAAAAGTGTTTTAAAGGAGCTAGCATTATTGCAAGATGCAATGCAAGCAGAGTCATATTTAAAATCATTATCGCAAGAATTTGCTTACTCAATGGAAACACTTTTAGGCCAATTACACCAATATCGCAAAGAACAAAAGATACAGCAAAAACAAACAAAGCAAATTTCTAAGCCGCCTCAAATCGTTCAGGCAAAACCGAAATTTTCAGGTTTTGAAAGAGCAGAAAGAGAGCTCATTTACCATATGCTACAAAGTGCAGAAGTTGCTTTCCGTATTGAACCTCATATAGAAGATTTTCATACGGAAGAACATAAAGGGATTTTATATGAACTATACGCATATTATGAAAAGGGAAATGAACCTTCAGTTGGGAATTTCTTGAGTTGGCTCTCTGATGAGAAATTGAAAAATATTATTACCAATATTTCAACGGATGAATTCATTAATCCAGAATACACAGACGAGGTATTGCAAGGTCACTTAGAGGCGCTAAGCCGCCATAAGCAAAAGCTTAAAAAAATGGAAACCATTTTTGCAGTAAAGCAAATGGAAAAAACAGATCCAGTAGAAGCTGCAAAATTTTATGCAGCATATTTACAAAATCAGAAAGCAAGAAGATAGCTTTTTGTATAAAATTTTATTATAATGAATGTTTGTATCTCGCGTAAGGAGGGGAACAAATGGCTGATAAACCAGCTCGTTCTAAACAAATTGAAACTGATATGACTCTTGAGCAAGTGAAAGAACAACTCACTGAGCTCGGAAAAAAACGTGGCGTTCTTACATATGAAGAGATTGCAGAACGCATGAATGGATTTGAAATTGAATCCGATCAAATGGATGAATATTATGAATATTTAGGTGAACAAGGAATTGATTTAGTTGGCGACAACGATGAAGGTCCGAATAATCACCAAATTACAAAGACCGAAGAGGAATTCGATTTAAATGATTTAAGTGTGCCACCAGGTGTGAAAATCAATGACCCTGTTCGCATGTATTTAAAAGAAATCGGTCGTGTCGACCTACTATCCGCTGAAGAAGAAATTCGACTTGCAACACGCATTGAAGAAGGTGATGAAGAAGCGAAGCGCCGTCTTGCGGAAGCGAATTTACGTCTTGTTGTAAGTATTGCAAAACGATATGTAGGCCGTGGTATGCTCTTCTTAGACTTAATTCAAGAAGGAAACATGGGTCTAATTAAAGCTGTTGAAAAGTTTGATTATCGTAAAGGTTTTAAATTCAGTACGTATGCAACTTGGTGGATTCGCCAAGCGATTACACGTGCCATTGCAGACCAAGCGAGAACAATTCGTATTCCAGTTCATATGGTTGAAACAATTAATAAATTAATCCGTGTACAGCGTCAATTGTTACAAGATTTAGGGCGTGAACCATCTCCAGAAGAGATTGGAGAAGAAATGGATCTTGCTCCAGAAAAAGTACGCGAAATCTTAAAAATTGCACAGGAGCCAGTTTCTCTTGAAACACCAATTGGTGAAGAGGATGACTCGCATTTAGGCGATTTTATTGAAGACCAAGAAGCAACATCACCTGCGGACCATGCAGCGTATGAGTTGCTAAAAGAACAATTAGAAGATGTGTTAGACACACTAACAGATCGTGAAGAAAATGTTCTACGTCTTCGTTTCGGTTTAGATGATGGACGAACTCGTACGCTTGAAGAAGTTGGGAAAGTATTCGGCGTAACGAGAGAGCGGATTCGTCAAATTGAAGCAAAGGCGCTTCGTAAATTAAGACATCCAAGCCGTAGCAAACGTCTAAAAGATTTCTTAGAATAGGGTTCTTTTTAAGTTTACTTCACATTTGTGAAGTAAACTTTTTTATTTTGTTAATTTTTGTTAAAATTTAGCTGTGAGTAACGATTACAATTCTTGTAATTTATTTTACAGAATTGTCTTTTGATTTGCAAATGCTCATTTTTCGATTTTTCGATTAATTTCGTTTATTCTATACAAAAATATATGTAGAAAAACAAAAAATATGATGAGAAGCGTTGATATTTATCAAAATAATATGCGATAAAAGAGAGATGATCAATAAACTGAATTTATGGAATATTTTCAACAACTGATAGTTTTGTCTTTTCTGATAGAGCGTTTTCAAGTACAATAGAAATAACTGAATCATCTAACTATTAGGGGCGTAGAGGGGGGAAAGAAGTATGAAACGTAATCCATTGATTCCGTTTGCACTCATTGCTGTAATAGGGATTGTTATTATGTTTGTATTTTCGTTTGAGGGGTTATATAAATCTAAAGAGCTGGCCGATGCGAAAAATGGGGGGAAACCAGCGCAAACGGCATCGAAACCAGAAGATATTGTGAAGCAGAGTTGTGCAAGCTGTCATGGTGATCAGTTGCAAGGTGCAGTAGGGCCTAGCTTACAAAAGGTTGGTGGAAAACTTTCTAAAGATGAAATTAAAGAAGTAATTGTAAAAGGGAAAGGGAATATGCCGCCAAATTTAATTCCAGCTGATCAAGCTTCTAAAGTAGCTGATTGGTTAGCTAAGAAAAAATAGGGTAAACCTTTAATCTGTGAGAATTGTATGATTCGCATGTAGTGGAATACGACCAAAAACAAGTTCTTTGCTTATTGGCGGAGAGCTTGTTTTTTCTTTTATCCTAAAATCAGATGAAATAAATAAATTGTTTTGTTTCTTTACTTGCAACAAGGACTGTAAATTCATTATCATGGAGACAGACTGACAAGAGAAGGAGCAATGGGAATAAATGAATGAAGTGAAGCTTTCAAAAAGATTAGAAGAAGTAGTGCGGGAAATTCCGGTAGGATCTACAGTCGCAGACATTGGTTCTGACCATGCGTACTTACCGTGCTATACAATTATAAATCATATTGCTACAAAGGCAGTAGCAGGAGAAGTGGTAGATGGACCATTTCGTTCTGCGCAGGCTACAGTAGCAGAAAGTGGCTTGCAAGAAAAGGTAGATGTTCGAAAAGGGAATGGGTTAGCTGTCATTACACCAGGAGAGGTTGATGTGATTACGATTGCTGGTATGGGTGGCGCGTTAATTCGTGATATTTTAGAGAACGGAAAAGAAAAACTAAATGGTGTAAAGCGTTTAATTTTACAACCGAATATTGCCGCGCATCATATTCGTGAATGGTTCATTGAAAATGGTTGGGAGCTTATTCATGAAAAAATTATAAAAGAAGACGGCAAGATTTATGAGATTTTAGTTGGAGAAAAAGGAAATCCTTTAGCACCTTACTCTGAAAATAAACAAGCTGAGCTATTTATTGGACCGTTTTTGATGAAAGAAAAGAATGATGCTTTTATTGAGAAATGGGAAGGTGAATCAAAAAACTTTCAAAGTATCTTGAAGCAACTAGAACGTGCAGCAAATTCGGAAGACACAAAAGCGAAACGGGATGAAGTAGCAAAGAAAATGAAAATGATAGGAGAGGTTTTATCATGAGTAAAATTCCAAATGGGCATGAGATAATTTCTTTATTTGAAAGTATGTATCCAAAGCATCTCGCGATGGAAGGTGACAAGATTGGCTTGCAGATTGGGGCATTAAATAAGCCGGTTCAGCATGTATTGATCGCATTAGATGTTACAGAAGCAGTTGTAGAAGAGGCGATTCAAATAGGAGCGAATGTAATTATTGCTCATCATCCTCTTATTTTTAATCCATTAAAAGCGATTCATACAGATAAGGCTTATGGGCGAATTATTGAAACTTGTATCAAAAACGATATCGCTGTTTATGCGGCACATACAAATGTCGATGTAGCAAAAGGTGGAGTAAATGATTTACTTGCTGATGCGTTAGGATTACAAAATACAGAAGTACTTGTTCCGACATACTCGGAAGAAATGAAAAAGATTGTTGTATTTGTGCCTGTAACGCATGCTGAAGAAGTTCGGAAAGCACTTGGGGATGTTGGAGCAGGTTATATCGGTAATTATAGCTATTGTACGTTTAATAGCGAAGGGATAGGTACATTTATGCCTGGAAAGGGGACGAACCCTCATATAGGCGAAACTGGGCAGTTAGAGCGTGTGGAAGAGGTAAGGATTGAAACGATTATTCCAGCTTCACTAGAGCGAAAAGTCGTAAAAGCGATGTTAACAGCTCATCCATATGAGGAAGTTGCTTATGATGTGTATCCACTTGATAATAAGGGAGAAACGTTAGGGCTTGGTAAGATTGGATATTTGCAAGAAGAAATGACATTAGGTCAGTTTGCTGATCATGTGAAAGCTGCATTAGATGTAAAAGGCGCACGAGTTGTTGGGGATTTAGACGACAAAGTGCGGAAAGTAGCAGTGCTTGGTGGTGATGGGAATAAATATATTACGCAAGCGAAATTTAAAGGAGCAGATGCATATGTAACAGGTGATATGTATTATCATGTTGCACACGATGCGATGATGCTCGGATTAAATATTGTTGACCCAGGACATAATGTGGAAAAAGTAATGAAACATGGTGTACAAAAGCAGTTGCAACAAAAAGTGGATGAGAAAAAATTTGCTGTGCAAATTCATGCTTCAAGGTTACATACAGATCCGTTTACTTTTGTATAAAGTGAAACTTTAATCAGTGGGGTTTTCCTCATCCTCCACTGATTCTCAGCCCTCACCAATCGGGCCTTTACGGGTAGTTTATTTCCCACCTAACCTCTTTAGAAAAGCGGAAGCGGCTCATTCAGAATCGCAGGACGTTGGAGCACCCGACAGAGCGGCGCTTTTTGCCTCGTCTGAGGGGGCGAAACGACCGGAGAGTCTAGCCGCTAGAGCTGGACATTGCTTGCACCGAATTTTGAGGTGGGAGTATTACTGCACGTTAGTGCGGGATAAACAGTGTAATAAAAAATCCGTTGCTAGCGAATTAGCAACGGATTTTTTTATTGTTGTTTTTTTGCCTTTACACGCGGCAAGATTTTTTGAAGTGGTACGTTTCGTTTACGTTCCCAAGTTGCTGGGTTCATCGGATCGTACTGTTCTAAAAAGGCAATTACTTCTTTTGTAATCGGTGTTGGTGTAGATGCTCCTGCAGTAACAGCGACGTTTTCGATACCTTGTAGCCACTCTAATTGAATTTCGCTTACATCTGCAACACGGTATGCCTTTGTACCAGCAATCTCTTGTGATACTTGAGCTAAACGGTTTGAGTTATTACTTTTAGGATCACCAACAACAATCGTTAAATCAGCCACATCAGCCTGTTTAGCAACGGCTTCTTGACGAACTTGTGTTGCTAAGCAAATTTCTTTATGAAATTCAGCTGTTGGGAATTTTTTCTGAATGTCTTCCATCAGGTGCTGAACGTCCCATTGGCTCATTGTTGTTTGATTTGTAACTAAAATTTTCTCTGTTGGGATTTCTAGTGTTTCCAAATCATTTGCCCTTTCAATAAGATGGACGATATCAGGTGCGATACCAACAGCACCTTCTGGTTCCGGATGCCCCTTTTTACCAATATAAATCACATGGTATCCTTCCGCTTTTTTTGCTTCAATGAGGTCATGTGTTTTCGTAACGTCTGGACATGTTGCATCGATTGTCGTTAATCCTTTTTCTTTTGCACGTTTTTTAACTTCTGGAGAAACTCCATGTGCTGTGAAAATAACGGTACCAGAATCAATTTTGTCTAAAATCTCTAATCGACTTGGACCATCTAATGTAATAATGCCGTCTTCTTCGAAAGCATCTGTTACATGTTTGTTATGAACAATCATACCTAAAATATAAATGGGTCTCGGTAACGTTTTATCTAGTGCGGCATTGCGTGCAATGACCATCGCATCAACAACACCGTAGCAATAACCACGAGGGGAAATTTTAACAATTTTCATGTGAGTAATCCTCTCCTTCTAAACAAGGAATCCTTTTTGTACATAGTCTTTTTTATTATAAAGGAGGAGTGGACAGAAAACAAAGGATTGTTAGACATATAGTTTCGGTTTTGGTGCCATACGCGGGATATCCTCTTTCGGAAGGTCTTGTTTAATAACGGGTTCTAAAATTATTTTCTTCTTTTTTTTCTTTTTTGAAAGTGATGAAGGTGCAGCGATTACTTCCGTCTCTTCTGTTGATTCTTCAGCAGCACCTTTTCCGGAAGTGAGAATTTTTACGATACTTGGTATGCTACGCACAATGGGTCCGTACTGCTGGACGACAGGTCCTACAGATTGAGCGACTTGAGCAACCTTTTCAATATTATTTAACATGCCAGTAGGATTGGAGATTAGATTGGAAAAGAAGCTACCAATACCAATGCTAGCGCTAGGTGTCACCGGTGCTGAGCCACGCATTTCATTATGGTCATTCATTTGAGGCGATATCATTTGTTGTGGTGGCTGTATATAGGGCTGCTGATGTTGATGCATCATCGGCCGTCCCTCCATTTTTCGATAGGGAGGAACCATCTGCATAAAGGCATGAGTTGGATCTTGCTTTTGGAATAGTTTAGCGAGAAATCCTTTCTTTTTTTGCATCATAGGCGGTAAATTAGGTATGGGATATGGGGTGTATGGTTGTTGCTGTCTTGCATACATTTGCCCCATAGGGGGTTTCGGATACATAATAGAAACCCTCCTTTCTTCAGTTAGGTATATACACATACAATATGCAATGAAAAGGAATAAGGTTAGTTTTTGAAGTGAAAACCTAAACTAAAGATGGATTTTACTATTAGATTTCGATATAATGTAGACTTGACTGATTTGTGCGCGCAGTAGAAATTTTAGAAAGAAGGTGTAACTTATGACACTACAAACATTTACGCAGTATAATTTTCAACCATTTTTAATAGATGCAGTTCGTGAACTACGCTTTTCGGAGCCGACAGAAATTCAACAGAAAATTTTTCCAGTTGTAAAAAAAGGTGTAAGTGTAATTGGACAGTCTCAAACCGGTTCTGGGAAAACACATGCATACTTACTTCCAACTTTAAACAGAATTGATGCAAAACGTGAAGAAGTACAACTTGTTATTACAGCGCCTACTCGTGAGTTAGCACAACAAATTTATCAAGAGATTGTGAAGTTAACAAAGTTTTGTGCGGAAGATCAAATGATTACAGCACGTTGTTTAATTGGCGGAACGGACAAACAACGCTCTATTGAAAAGCTGAAAAAGCAACCTCATGTCGTTGTTGGAACACCGGGGCGCATTAAAGATTTAGTAGAAGAACAAGCGCTATTTGTTCATACAGCATCTACTATTATTGTCGATGAGGCAGATTTAATGCTGGATATGGGATTTATTCAAGATGTGGATAAAATTGCAGCACGCATGCCAAAAAACTTGCAAATGCTTGTTTTCTCTGCAACGATTCCTCAAAAATTAAAGCCGTTTATGAAGAAGTATATGGAGAATCCAGAGCATATTCATATTAATCCGAAACAAGTTGCGGCAGGGAATATTGAGCATTATTTAGTACCTTCTAGACATCGCAATAAGATCGAATTAGTAAAAAATATGTTACTTCAATTTAAGCCATATTTAGCAATCGTCTTTACAAATACGAAAAAAATGGCAGATGAAGTGGCGAATGGATTAACAGAGCGTGGATTAAAAGTTGGACGAATCCATGGTGATTTAACTCCGCGTGATCGTAAAAAAATGATGAAGCAAATTCGTGATTTAGAATTTCAATATATTGTGGCGACAGACTTAGCGGCACGTGGTATTGATATCGAAGGAATAAGCCATGTAATTAACTATGAAATCCCTTCGGATTTAGATTTCTTCGTTCACCGCGTTGGAAGAACAGCACGTGCTGGTTATTCTGGTATCGCAGTGACAATTTATGATCCAGCAAACGAAGAAGCGTTAGATAGCTTAGAAAAACAACGTAATATTACATTCAAACATGTAGATTTACGTGGAGACGAATGGGCAGATTTAGGTGAGCGTCGTCGTCGTAAAAGTCGTAAAAAACCAAATGATGAATTAGATATTATGGCAACAAAAGTTGTTAAAAAGCCGAAAAAGGTTAAGCCAGGTTATAAGAAAAAACTTGCCACTGAACGTGAAAAAGTGAAGAGAAAATATAGCAATAAGAAAAGATAAGGGGAAGATCCCTTATCTTTTTTTATCCCATCATGTTGAAAGAGTAATGGGCTTATTGTTGTATATATCCATCTTGATTTTCCAACATATAAGTCGCTGCTATGAAAACAAAAGATGCTCTCCACTTGCTTTCTCCTTTTGTTCTTACTTGGCATGGGGGCAAAAAGGGAACTGACCGCTTCTATCCATGGCCGGACGCTCTCCTCCGCCCTGAAAAGAATGGTTTTTACCCGGTTTTTCAATTTGTGTTTGTATATATTCTTTTAGGAACAAACAATTCACTACATATTTCTACAAATTATGCTATCATTATAGCTATTGTATATTGAAGAGGTGATTATATGTTAAAGATTGGATCTCATGTTTCTATGAGTGGTAAGAAGATGTTATTAGCAGCGAGTGAAGAGGCTGTTTCATATGGTGCGACAACATTTATGATTTATACAGGTGCACCGCAAAATACGAGAAGAAAACCAATTGAAGAGTTAAATATAGAAGCTGGACGAAAACATATGGAACTGAATGGTATTGAGGAAATTATCGTCCATGCGCCTTATATTATTAATGTTGGGAATACGACAAAACCTGAAACATTTCAACTAGGTGTGGATTTCCTTCGTATGGAAATTGAAAGAACGTCAGCGTTAGGGGTAGCGAAGCAAATTGTACTTCATCCAGGTGCTCACGTTGGGGCAGGAGCTGAAGCTGGTATCCAGCAAATCATTAAAGGGCTAAATGAAGTGTTGACGCCAGAACAGACAGTAAACATTGCACTAGAAACGATGGCTGGAAAAGGAACAGAGTGCGGACGTAGTTTTGACGAAATTGCAAAAATTATTGATGGCGTAAAATATAACGAAAAATTATCTGTATGCTTTGACACATGTCATACACATGATGCAGGTTATAATATTGTGAATGATTTTGATGGTGTATTAAACGAATTTGATAAAATTGTTGGGATTGATCGTTTGCAAGTATTGCATATTAATGATAGTAAAAATGTACGTGGAGCCGGAAAAGACCGTCACGAAAATATTGGTTTTGGCCATATTGGGTACAAAGCGTTGCATCATATTGTGCACCATCCGCAATTACAGCATGTACCAAAAATTCTTGAAACACCTTATGTGGGTGAGGATAAGAAAGATAAAAAACCACCATATAAATTTGAAATTGAAATGTTAAAGAGTGGTTCATTTGATGAAGGTCTTCTTGAGAAGATTAAAGAACAATAAGGAGGGGGATTCCCCTCCTTATTTTAATAGTTTCTGAAATAATGTATTTATTTGTTGAGCAGTAGATGGAGAGGTTACTTTTGCGATTTTTTTTAAAAGTTCTAGTCTTTCTCCTGTATCGTAAATATTGACATTTTTTCCTTTTAGTAAAGGGACAATTTGCTCAGCTTGTTCAGTTGTGATAGGAACTTCATATTCTTTACTATATTTCAATAATTCTTTTGTGGTCATATGATTTAATTTTTTATTTACAATATGTTTGATGAGGTTCATGATATAATCCTCCTTCAGGCGTTCTTATATCGAAATATATGTGTGCGGTGCTTGTATATATTCGTATACCAGGTGTTTTTTTCCATGGTGAAAAGAGGAGTATGTTATAATAAAAGAACAAAATTACATAGAGAATATAAGGAGGGCTTATGGAGAAGAAACAACATCGAAAAGAAAGTGTTATTCATCTATTGTATCGTTTGGTGATGATTGTCTTTGGAGCGGCATGTGCGGCGGTAGCAATTGAACTGTTTTTAATGCCGAACAAAATTATTGATGGTGGAATTATTGGTGTCTCCCTCATACTAGATTATCTTACTCCTAACATTTGGTGGTTGAGTTTTTCTACTTTGGTTGTTATCCTCAATATCCCGTTTATGTATTCTGGTTATAAACAAATCGGGAAAACATTCATGTTATCTTCTGCTTTTGGAATTGTGGCTTTAGCGTTTATTGAGTCAACATTACACACCTTTAAACCATTTACGACAGAGCCTATTTTAGCAACAGTTTTTGGTGGTCTTATTTTAGGTCTTGGTGTAGGGCTTGTTATTCGTCATGGTGGTTCATTGGATGGTACAGAAATTATGGGGATTTTATTAACAAAGAAATTACCGTTTTCTGTCGGTGAATTCGTGATGTTTGTAAATCTATTTATTTTTGCTTGGGCAGCATTTGTATTTGGTGTCGAGCAAGCGATGTATTCTGTTATGACATACTATATTGCTTTTAAAACGATTGATACGGTTATTCAAGGGTTGGATGAAACAAAAGCAGTATTAATTGTATCAGATCAATATGAAGAAGTATCAAATGCAATTTTACACCGCCTCGGTCGTGGGACAACGAAACTTGTTGCTAAAGGTGGTTATACAGATAAAGAAAAAGAGGTAATTTATGCAGTCGTTACACGTCTTGAAGTAACGAAATTAAAATCAATTGTTCATGAAATTGATGAAAACGCCTTTGTTACAATTATGAATACGCAAGAAACAAATGGTGGTAAATTTAAATCAGCTATTCATTAAAAGTATATGTTTAAAAAGAAGGTAAAGAGAGGCGATCAATTCTGATGCGCGAAGAATTGTGGTAGCTATCTTGGTCGTGATTTTTGAATATCCTTAAAAAGCAGAGAGATTTTCTCTGCTTTTTGTTATAATAATAAGGTTGCTTTAAATAAAGAATATATTTTAGGCAGATTGGTTTACAACTATAATAAGCTATACTATAATTCATATAGAAGTAAATCGGAATCATTCTGAATTAAAATAGGTGAGATACTATGAAAAATATGTTAGAAATAGAAGGATTGACATTTCGGTATGAAGATCGAAATGTGTTAGAAAATATTAATTTGCAAGTTCCCAAGGGGGCTTTTTTAGGTTTGGTTGGGCCAAATGGGTCTGGTAAATCGACCTTATTAAAGTGTATATTAGGTGTTTTGAAGCCGAAGGAAGGAAGTATTCGGTTATTTGATATTGATAGTAAGAAATTTAAAGAGTGGAATAAAATTGGTTATGTTTCACAAAAGGCTAACAGTTTTAATTCTGGTTTTCCAGCGACTGTCTTTGAAGTTGTTTCAATGGGACTTGTTTCAAAAAAAGGCTTATTTCGTTTCTTGAAGAAAGAGGATAAAGAAAAGGTTACAAAGGCAATTGCAGATGTAGGAATGAGCGAATTTCAAAATCGTAATATAGGAGAGCTTTCCGGTGGACAACAGCAACGTGTATTTATTGCACGTGCACTTGTAAGTAACCCGGAATTATTGATTTTGGACGAGCCTACAGTTGGGATTGATGTAAAGAGTGTGGAGAGCTTTTATGAGATACTAGAAGATTTAAATAAAAAACTAGGGATCACATTGATTCTGGTTACACATGATATGGGAGCTGTAACAGAGAAGGTGACGCATGTCGCATGTTTAAATCAGCATTTACATTTCCATGGAAATGTTGAGAAATTCCGAGAGTTAGAAGATGCAGAAATGTCGATCTTATATGGACATCATGTTCATCGTTTAGAGCATGACCATGAGCATCACGGGAGGATATAATGATACAGGATTTTTTACAATATGACTTTTTGCGTAATTCTTTATACGCGGGTATTTTAATAGGGCTTGTTGCGCCGTTAATCGGTGTGTTTGTTGTTATTCGCCGTTTGTCACTAATTGCAGATGCTTTAAGCCATGTGACATTATCAGGAATTGCCGCAAGTTTGTTACTGGAAAAAACGATTTTTACTGGTGGATTTTTAAATCCGTTATATATGGGGATGATTTTTTCAATGGGCGGGGCGCTATTGATTGAAAAGTTGCGTACTGTATATAAACATTACCAAGAGTTAGCGATTCCGATTATTCTCTCAGCAGGAATGGGAATAGGGGTTATCTTCATTTCCCTTGCTAATGGATTTAATACGGATTTATTTAGTTATTTATTTGGTAGCGTGAGCGCTGTAACGAGTACGGATTTAATTCTTATTGGTATTGTAGCAATCGTCGTTATTGCAACAATTATTTTATTATATAAAGAGTTATTTTTATTATCATTTGACGAAGAATATGCTGTATCAACAGGGCTTCGTACAAAATGGATTCACTTTATTTTCATTATTTTAGTGGCGCTTGTCATTGCGATATCTATGCGTGTTGTTGGGGTTCTTCTCGTGTCATCTTTAATGACATTACCAGTTGCAGCAAGTATCCGCATTGCAAAAGGATTTAAACAAACAATTTTCTTTTCCATTTTATTTGGTGAAATTTCCGTGATAGGTGGGCTGTTCGCTTCTTATCAGCTTGATTTAGCTCCAGGTGGTACAATTGTTATGCTAGCGGTTCTTATTTTAATCGGTGCAATCTTATGGAAGAAGAAAAAAACTGCATAAAGTAGGGATAGTTATGAATCTGACAGAAGCTTTACGCCTTATGAAAGAAAAAGGCTATAAACACACTGGGAAAAGGGAAGAAATGTTACGTTTATTTGCAGTTCACAATCGATATTTAACTGCAAAAGATGTTTTAGAGCATATGAAGGATGATTATCCAGGATTAAGTTTTGATACCATCTATCGTAACTTAACCGTATTTGCTGAAATTGGTGTTTTGGAGCAAACTGAATTAAATGGAGAAAAGCATTTTCGTTTTACATGCTCTATTATGGAACATCATCATCACTTTATTTGTTTGGATTGTGGTGGTACAAAAGAAATTACTTCCTGTCCAATGGATTTTATGAATAAAGATTTTAAGGGATATGAAGTAACAGGACATAAGTTTGAAATATATGGGCGTTGCCCAAAATGTGTAAAGTAAAAGCTCGCCAGTTATGAAACTGACGAGCTTTTTTATTATTTTTGCTCTTGTTTTTCTTTTTCTTGATTTGCAGCCATTTCAGCAGCAATTACATCAATTTCTTTTTTTAGTTCTTCTACCATTGTTTCTTCAGGTACTTTACGAACGACTTTTCCTTTACGGAATAATAAACCTTCTCCGCGTGCACCAGCAATACCGATATCGGCTTCACGAGCTTCACCGGGACCGTTTACAGCGCAGCCGAGCACGGCAACTTTGATAGGTACTTTCAGCGTAGAGATATATTCTTCTACTTCATTTGCAATACTGATAAGGTCAATTTCAATACGACCGCATGTTGGACAAGAAATAAGTGTTGCAGCGTTCGATGCAAGACCGAATGATTTTAACAATTCACGAGCCACTTTTACTTCCTCAACTGGATCAGCACTTAATGAAATGCGAAGTGTATTTCCGATACCTTTACTTAAAATAGCACCAAGACCGGCAGCACTTTTTACTGTTCCGGCGAATAGTGTTCCGGATTCTGTGATACCTAAGTGCAGTGGATAATTAAAAGCACGAGCTGCTTTTTCATATGCTTCAATTGCTAAATTAACATCAGAGGCTTTCATTGATACGATAATATCATGGAAATCTAAGTCCTCTAAAATTTTAATATGATGAAGAGCGCTTTCAACCATACCATCTGCAGTAGGGTATCCATACTTTTCTAAAATATGACGTTCTAATGAACCAGCATTTACACCAATACGAATTGGAATACCGCGTTCTTTCGCAGCGTTTACAACAGCTTCTACTTTATGACGACGCCCGATGTTGCCTGGGTTGATACGTACTTTATCAATGCCACCTTCAATTGCTTTTAATGCAAGGCGATAATCGAAGTGAATATCAGCAACAAGTGGGATGTTAATTTGTTTTTTAATATCAGCAATTGCGTTTGCTGCACGTTCGTCTGGAACAGCAACGCGGACGATTTGACAACCCGCTTCTTCTAAACGTTTGATTTCAGCAACAGTTGCTTCCACATCATGTGTTTTTGTTGTTGTCATACTTTGTATAATTAATTCATTATTACCGCCAATTGTTAAATTACCGACTTTAACAGGACGTGTTTTTGTACGATGAGTCATTTCATTCACGAATAGATCGCTCTCCTTATAAAAGAAGTTTCTTATTTTGTGTTTCATATCAAATATAGTATATGTGATATGAAGCAAGAGAAACCTATATGCTCGGTTTCACTTTTACTATTGTATCAGCGCCTTTATGTAATTGACAAGGATTAAGTGATTACTCATTGATATAACGGGAATTTGTAAGATTTTCCGATCTGTATTTTTGTTGCAGATGTATTTTTATTTAACTGCTTAAAATCACCGATGACCTTTTCAATAGAAGGAATTTTTTTCTTATTAATCGCTTCTGTAATCGATAAAACGGTATCTCCTGTTTTTACTTCAATTGCTTTATACTGTACATCTGTTTCTTTTTTTGCTTTTGTATCAACATTTTCTTTTTTTACAGTTTGGGCAGCTGTTGTTTTTTTGTATGAACTTAACATTGGTAAAGTACCAATTTTTATATCGTAATAAAACACGTAACCGAGAACAAGCACAAGTAAGAGTGCACCAAGTCTCTTCATATTCCTCACTCCTTTGTTAGGAAATATATGCTTGTCCAAAAAAAAAATGCCAAAATGGCATTTTTTATAGTTCGTGTTTTTCTTTAGGTTTTGGTATTTCTTTAATTGTTAAATACAGCACGATTAAAATGATAGCAGTGTACAGATAGAATGTTCCTGGCACATTTATGTTTAATGCATTCATAATCATAAAGAAAATAGTTGGAATCGTATAGCTGTAAGCTGTTAATGTCCAAACTTGTTTGTAAGATACTTTTCGCTGACCAACCATTGCTGAACCGATAAAGGCTAAAATAGTTGTGCCTAAGAACGAAATGAATAATTGGAACAGGTAGATGGCTATTCCAACACCAAACATGAGGAATGGATAGACATTATCAATGGCTGATACAATGCCTTGGATATCCTTTTTCTCAAATGTCCCATTACCGAAGTCGCTGTAAGATTGACTTTGTGTTTGATTGTTATTCATAGATACAACTTTATCTTTTAAAACGAATACACCTTGTTTATTTGCATACGCATTCGTATCTGTTGCATTAGGGTCAAATACAAAAACAAAATTTCCATCTTCTTTTATAATAGGTTCTTTGACGTCAGCGTGAAGTTCACCATTCTCAATTTTAAAATCGGGGAGATCTTTTTCAATGGATTGATGTACAGAAGAAACGACATCTTGTACGAAGTTTCCGAATATGAAAGTTTTAGGGATCGTTGCGATGAAACACAATAACATGACGTATAGAATTGTTTTTCCCATTTTTTGAAAACGAAAAAGGGCCATATCCTTTGGCGAATATAAACTTTTTATTAGTTGTGTAAAGATGGACATCTATTCACTTCCTTTGCTATATGTATGATAGATTGATGCATAAAGTTATTGTAACGTACGCATCTAATGAATCACAAGCTATATCGTATGAAATAAGGTTAATGTTCTGGTAGTTGGACTGTATAGAGGATTTATTACTTATAAAAGTCTTTCTATTTAGGTGGAGAGAGCATGCGGCTGAAGCGATCAAACCTTTTTCCTGTTCTGTGCGAAATGAAAACAAAAAGAGAAAATGAGTGTGGGCTACTTTTTGTTCTGCGTAGCAGAAAGGTAAAAATATAATTGACACTTTTCTTTTTTATATGGTAAATTTATCTTACATTTCTTAATTGATATATCTTACAGTTTTCAGCTTTTATGAATGTTCTTTGGAGATTTGGTGGTGAATCTGAATTTTAATCACCGCTATATACATAATTTTGGACCCTTAGCTCAGCTGGTTAGAGCAGACGGCTCATAACCGTCCGGTCGTAGGTTCGAGTCCTACAGGGTCCATATCCATTTCATATGTTTATCATGTAGACGAAAAGCTTCCTTGTAGAAGGGAGCTTTTTTTTACGAAATATATGAGCATTTTGTTTGAAAAGAAATGGAAATTTTGCTACGTTAGTGATAGCAAGACAATGTGATTTAATTTGTTTTCACCCTATGGCAATTAGGGTAAAATGAAGTTGTATGCTAAATTATTTTGGCAATACATAAAATGGGAGGAATGTAACAATGGCAAAACATGAATTACCAAATTTACCTTATGCGTATGATGCTTTAGAACCTCATTTTGATAAAGAAACAATGAACATCCATCATACAAAACACCACAACACTTACGTAACAAACTTAAATGCTGCGTTAGAAGGTCATGCAGAACTAGCTGACAAAAGTGTTGAAGAATTAGTTGCAAACTTAAATGAAGTACCAGAAGCAATTCGTACTGCAGTACGTAACAATGGTGGCGGACATGTGAACCACACTTTCTTCTGGACAATTCTATCTCCAAATGGTGGTGGACAACCAGTAGGTGAACTTGCAGCTGCAATTGAAGCGAAATTCGGTAGCTTTGATGCATTCAAAGAAGAGTTCGCAAAAGCTGGTGCAACTCGCTTCGGTTCTGGTTGGGCTTGGTTAGTAGTAAACAATGGTGAGCTAGAAGTAACAAGCACTCCAAACCAGGATTCTCCTTTAACAGAAGGTAAAACTCCAGTTATCGGTTTAGACGTTTGGGAACATGCGTACTACTTACATTACCAAAACCGTCGTCCTGACTACATCGGTGCATTCTGGAACGTTGTAGACTGGAACGCAGCTGAAAAACGTTACCAAGAAGCTAAATAATATCGCTTATTCCGTTTTATTTAAGTCGATATTGAAGAAGCTAGGGGAATATTCTCCTAGCTTTTTTGTATGCTTTCTTTTACATAATTGCGTCGGTCTTTGGAAGACTAGAACATGAAGTAAAGGAGAGTTATGTATGAAGTGGAAACATGTAATTGGCGATGTCGAGGTGAATCGTGATTTAGTATTGTTACTTGTTATGGGGGGATTATACACGCTTGCGATTTCTTTATCCAACACGTTTGTTAACATTTATTTATGGAAACAAACACAAAATTATGTGAACCTTGGAGTGTATAATTTAGCAAGCGTTGTATTGCAGCCATTAACATTTCTTTTTGCAGGGAAATTGGCAAAGCGGATAGATCGTGCTATTTTACTGCGAATTGGTGTAGGAACATTAGCGACTTTTTTTGTTGTTGTTTTACTCGCAGGAACACGTGCTTCACATTATATTTTATTACTTGGTGGTCTTCTAGGAATTGGATATGGTTTTTATTGGCTGGCATTTAATTTGTTGACGTTTGAAATTACAGAGCCTGAAACACGTGATTTTTTTAACGGTTTTCTCGGTTTGTTAACATCTTTCTCTGGAATGATTGGGCCAATAGCAGCTGGGTATACGATTTCGCGTATGGAGAAGTGGACTGGGTATACGGTTATCTTTTTTCTTTCATTAACTTTATTTGCAATTGCTGTTGTCATAAGTTTCTTTTTATCGAAAAGAGAATGTGAAGGACGCTATGAAATTGTTCAAGTTTTGAAAGAACGTAAGATCAATAAAAACTGGGGAAGGATTACACGCGCACACTTTTTTCAAGGATTGAGAGAAGGAACGTTTGTTTTTGTTATTTCCGTATACGTCTATTTAGCATCAGGAAGTGAATTTGGGCTAGGGAAATATAGTTTAGTCAATTCAGCTGTATCTTTTATATGCTACTATTTGGTTACGCGTATATTAAGAAAGGAATGGAGAAAAAAAGCGATTTTAATTGGTGGAATTATTTTGTATGTCGTCGTATTTTTAGTTATTTTTCACGTTACATATGTAAAATTACTCATTTATGCAGCATGTATCGCTATTGCTTACCCAATTCTACTCGTTCCATATGGTTCTATGACATATGATGTAATTGGAAGAGCAAAGCAAGCCAGAGAGTGGCGTGTTGAGTATATTGTTGTACGAGAGCTATGGCTGAACAGCGGGAGAATATGTTCTGTTTTAAGTTTCTTATGTGCAGTATCATTTTTTCCACCAGAAAAAAGCTTACCTGTTTTATTATGTATTCTTGGAGCTGGACATTTACTTATTTATTTTGCTGTTAGAAATGTCAAATATGGAGAAGGGAATCCAAATAAAACAAGGATTCCAGCACCTGAAACAACACAAAATCATACCGAACGAGAAGGTTAACTTCTTTCGGGTTTTATGCTAGAATAAAAAGACATGTAAAACAGCAGTGAGGACACCTGTAACTAGGTGTCCCTTTCCTATTACATAGCTGTTGGTAGAGGGGGTTCGTATGAGTAAAAAGAAGAAAAAAAAGAAGACCCACGTTCCGTTCCGGCTTAACGTGTTGTTTTTTTGTGTGTTTTTAATGTTTTCAGCGATTATTGTGAAGCTTGGAATGGTACAAATTGTACATGGTGAAGATTATAAAAATGAGGTTGAAAAAAAGGAAAACTCAACAGTAAGTAATCCGGTTCCACGCGGGAAAATTTTTGACAGATATGGTCGAGCTGTTGTGGATAATAACCCGGTTCGTACAATTACGTTTACAAGAATGAAGGGGTCAACTTCAGAAGAACGTTTAGAGACGGCGAAAAAATTGGCAAAGCTAATTGAAGTATCGCCAGATAAATTAACAGAACGTGATAAAAAAGATTATTGGCTTTCGTTACATGAAGAGGAAGCGAAAGAAAAGGTTACAAAGAAAGACCAAGCAGAATTTAAAGCAAAGAAAATTGATGATAAAGAAATTGCAGAGCGTCAGCGTAATCGTGTGACAGAAGCGGAAATCAATCAATTAACAGCGGAAGATTTAGAAATACTTGCAATTAAGAGTAAGATGGACGGCGGATATGCAATGACGCCGCAAATCATAAAAAAAGATGTAACACCAGAAGAATATGCAATCATTAGTGAAAACTTAGCGTTGTTACCAGGTATCGATACGACAGTTGATTGGGATCGTAAATACACTTATGATGATATGTTCCGCAGTGTACTTGGTGGTGTGACAAGCTCAGATGAAGGGTTACCAAGGGAACGATTAGATTATTTCCTTGTTCGAGATTACAATCGTAACGACCGCGTTGGTAAAAGTTATATTGAACAGCAATATGAGGATACACTTCACGGTACAAAAGCAGAAGTGAGAAATATTACAGATAAAGACGGAAATATTTTAGAAACGATAAATGTATCTAAAGGGCAACGAGGCAATGACCTAAATTTAACAATTGATATGGAACTGCAAAAGCGTGTAGAAGAAATTCTTACAAAGAGTTTAAAACAATATGCAGGATCAGAGCCACTTTTAGATAGAGCATTTGTTGTGATGATGAATCCGAAAAATGGTGAAGTTTTATCTATGGCGGGGAAACAAATCGTAGAGGAAAATGGAACGAAAGAGATAAAAGACTACGCACTAGGAACGATGACAAGTGCATATCCGATGGGTTCAACCGTGAAAGGTGCTACGATACTAACGGGATATCAAACAGGCGCAATTCAGCCTGGGACAACATTATTGGATGAGCCGATTAAATTGAAAGGTACACCAGTAAAAGCTTCTTGGAAAACGATGGGTTATATTAATGACCTCACTGCCTTAAAAATGTCTTCTAACGTATACATGTTTAAAACAGCTATGAATATTGCTGGAGTACCATATGTTCGAGGTGGTACATTAGATATTAAGAAAAAAGCATTCGATGAGATGCGTTATTATTTTGGACAGTTTGGGCTTGGAGTGAAAACAGGAATTGATTTACCAAACGAAATATCCGGTCAGAAGGGTTCAGGATCGCAACCAGGTTTCTTATTAGACTTATCGATTGGACAATATGATACGTATACACCGCTTCAACTTGCACAATATGTTTCAACAATTGCTAATGGTGGCTATCGCATGCAACCACAAATCGTTAAAGAAATTCGTCAACCAACATCTAAACCAGATGAAGTTGGAAAAGTAATTCAATCGATGGAACCGAAAGTGTTAAATCGTGTTGATATGCCTGAAGATCAAATCAAACGTGTTCAAGAAGGGTTTAGACAAGTATTTAATGATTCAGGTGGTACTGGTGCAAAATACTTTAGTAATGCACCATATAAAGCTGCCGGAAAGACAGGAACAGCACAAACATTTTATGGTGGTAATAAAGACATCGGAAGAAATGCAAAAGGCGAGCCTGTACCAACTTATAACTTAACATTAGTAGGTTATGCACCGCTTGATAACCCTGAAGTTGCATTCTCTGTTGTTGTTCCATGGGTACACAACGATAAGTCTGGAGTGAACGGAGATATCGGCCGTGCCATTACGGATGCTTACTTTGAATTAAAGAAACAAGAAATTACAGGGGAAGCACCTAAGGACGAAAAAGGTAAAAAAGAAGAATAGAAAATATGTAAATTTGGCACACTATCTCAAAAGATAGTGTGCTTTTTTTGTATTTTATGCATAGAGTATAGTAATTGTGGACAAGCATATCATATGCAAAAAATGAGGTGCTGAAAAAATGAACTCTCTCATAGTATGACCGGTCATATATTTACTTTTGAGAAGAGAAGTGAAAATGAGAAAAGAGCATCGTATTCCTTCATATTAAGTTGAACTTTACAAAACTTTTACAAATTATTAAAACCGAATTAATAGTTCGGCAGTATTCTTATATCTGTAATCCTGTTACTTCGGGATACTTCTAGGAGGAACTACACGTGAAGTGGACAAGAAAATGTATCAAGATTTTCGCAATATCGATATGCCTTGCGTTTTCGTATGCGTCTACTACATCTGCTGCTAATGATGTGAAGGAAGTGAGAGTTGATGGGTCCTCAACCGTCTTTCCCATTATGGAAGCGATAGCGGAAGAATACACAAAAAAAGATCCGCGTGTGAAAATTTCTATTAGTATATCTGGGACAGGGGGAGGATTTCACCGTTTTGGAAAAGGTGAAGTAGACATTAATAATGCTTCACGAAAGGTGAAACAAGTAGAAGAAGACTTTATGAGAAAAAACTCCATCCAGTTTACACCATTTGAAATTGCTTATGATGGCCTCACAATCATTGTGAATCGTCAAAATACATGGGCAGATAATATGACAACAGAGGAATTACGTCTATTATGGAGTGAAAATGGAAAAACGAAACGATGGTCACATATTCATCCAGGGTGGCCAAATGAAAAAGTACAATTTTATGCGCCGGGTGTTGATTCTGGCACATATGATTATTTTCAAAGTGCTATCTTGCAAAACAATCGTCTTGCAAAAACAGTTTCTTTATCTGAGGACGATCAAGTCATTGTGCAAGGGGTAATGAATGATAAAAATGCAATTGCATTTGTGGGATATGCGTACTATATGGCAAATCAGGATAAGGTAAAGGCCATAAAAGTAAATGGTGTACAACCAACGAAAGAAACGATTCAATCAGGTGCCTATAAACCATTGTCAAGATCATTATTTGCTTATGTAAATCATGATTCTATTCGAAATAAAAGCAGTGTGGCAGAGTATGTGACATTTATGATGCAACATGCGGGCAGACTTGCTGAAGAAGTCGGATATGTTAAGTTACCCTCACAAAAATATAATGAACAGCTGCGAATGTTAACAGAAATAAAAAGATAATGTCAGGGTGGAAAGGGGTTTTCATCTTTGGCTCGAAATGACAAAAGTCAAATTACATTTTCTGTGCAACATTTGATTGAAAGAAATACAATCAAAAGAAAAAAAACGCAGCGAATCAATCGAATGGTTCCGTTACTATTAAAGGCAATTGCTAGCGTATCTATTATAACAACAATCGGAATTATTGTTACGTTAGCGAATGAAACGATTATGTTTTTTCATGAAATATCAATATATTCTTTTTTCACTGAAAAAGAATGGCTACCATTTTTTGAAGAGCCGAAGTTTGGAATACTTCCTCTCATATGTGGGACCGTACTTGTAACAACAATTGCTATGATAGTGGCAATTCCAATTGGAATAGGATGTGCCATATTTTTAAATGAATATGCTTCACACTTTGTTAGAAAAGTGTTAAAGCCCATTTTAGAACTACTAGCAGGAATTCCTACAATTGTATATGGTTTTTTTGCTTTAACAATTGTCACACCAGCCCTGCAGCGTATCATTCCAGATTTACAGTTTTTTAATGCGATTAGTCCAGGGGTTGTTATAGGGATTATGATGGTCCCAACAATTGCTTCCCTTTCTGAAGATGCGATGGGAGCTGTGTCTAAAGGAATAAAAGAAGCCTCACTTGGGCTAGGGGCCACACGTTTTGAAACTGTGCGAAAGGTTGTATTTCCAGCTGCGTTTACCGGTATTATGGCTGCAATTCTATTAGCGGCTTCACGTGCAATTGGTGAAACAATGATTGTGGTTATTGCTGGAGGTTCAACGCCAAATGTATCGATAGACCCGACGCACTCTATTCAAACGTTAACGGCTTATATTGTACAAGTAAGTTTAGGTGATGCTCCTCATGGAACGATTACGTACTATAGCATGTATGCTGTAGGTGCGACGTTACTTATGTTTACATTCATGATGAATATGATTTCACAGCAGATTATGCGCCGTTTTAGAAAGGCGATATAAGATGCGAATACTGAATCATAAGAAAATAAAAGAAAATATGGCATCTCGTTTTTGGAAGGATCAAATATATAAGTCGATTTCTTATATGACAATGCTATTTTCTATTTGCATACTAATTGTATTGCTTTATCAAATATTTGAAAAAGGTGTAAGTTATCTTTCAATAGATTTTTTTATGAACTTTGCTTCGCGTAATCCAAAGCAAGCTGGTATTGCCGCTGCATTGTCAGGAACAATTTTATTTATGAGCATAGTAGTGCCAGTTTCCTTTGTATTTGGGGTAGGTACAGCTCTTTATTTAGAACATTATGCAAAGCACTCTGTATTCACAAGGATCATAGAATTAAATATTCAAACATTAGCGGGTGTGCCATCTGTTGTGTTTGGATTGCTTGGTTTAACCATCTTTGTATATGGTCTTCAGTTAGGGGAGAGTATCGTAACAGCAGCATTTACAATGAGTCTTCTTGTATTACCAACTGTTGTTGTTTCGAGTCAAGAAGCAATTCGTATGGTATCGAGTTCTCTGCTAGAAGCCTCGTATGGCGTTGGTGCTACCAAATGGCAAACGATGTATCAGATTGTATTGCCAACTGCCTTGCCAGGAATTTTAACGGGATGTGTTTTGGCGTTATCGAGGGCAATTGGAGAGGCAGCACCACTATTAGTCATTGGCGCGCTCGCTTTTGCTAATTATATCCCATTTAACATGTTTGATAGATTTACAGTTTTACCAATTCAAATTTTTAATTGGATGAGTAGACCGCAAGAGGAATTTCAACATGTGGCAGCAGCCGGTATGATTGTTTTACTAGGATTGTTGCTCATTATGAATGCGGTTGTCTTATGGTTACGAAATCGTAAGTAGTGGATGAAAGGGGAATTCAAGATGGTAGCAACAGTAGTAAATGTACAGGTGAAAAATGAAACGAAAATTGAGTCAGCAACGAAGAAGGTTGTATTCGATACAAAAAATTTAAATTTATGGTATGGAGAAGATCATGCATTAAAAGACGTGAATTTAAGTATTCATGAGAATGAGGTAACGGCAATCATTGGACCGAGTGGTTGCGGGAAATCAACATATTTAAAAACGTTAAACCGTATGGTAGAGCTAGTACCGATCGTTCGTACGACGGGAGTAATTGAATATCGTGATCGAAATATTTTTGATAAGTCATATCCTGTTGAAGAATTACGTACACATGTTGGAATGGTATTCCAAAAGCCGAATCCATTTCCGAAATCTATCTATGAAAATGTGGCTTATGGTCCAAAAATCCATGGTATTCGTGATAAGAAAACACTTGATGCAATTGTTGAAAAAAGTTTACGTGGTGCGGCGATTTGGGATGAATTAAAAGATAGATTGCACGATAATGCATATGGTTTGTCGGGTGGACAACAACAGCGTTTATGTATTGCTCGTTGTTTAGCGATTGAGCCGGATGTCATCTTAATGGATGAACCAACATCAGCATTGGATCCGATTTCTACATTAAAAGTTGAAGAATTAATTCAAGAGTTAAAGAAAGATTTTAGTATTGTCATTGTAACACATAATATGCAACAAGCTGCACGTATCTCTGATAAGACAGCTTTCTTCCTAAGCGGTGAGGTTGTTGAATATACAGATACAAATAAATTATTTACGACTCCTACAGATAAACGAACAGAAGATTATATTACAGGACGATTTGGTTAATATTTTTGGGAGTAAAGCCCCTCCTACAAGGGGCTTTTATTACTTTATATATACGCAACAGTTAAAGGGGGAAACAACGTGGTAAGGGAGCAATTTCATTATGACTTACAAACATTACAGCAAAAGGTGATTGAACTTGGAGAATTGGCAGGAGAAGCCCTTTCTCGTTCTATGGAAGGACTTCGGAAGAGAGAGGTAGAGACAGCGTTAGAAGTCATTGATGGTGATTACCGTATGGATAATTTAGAAGAAGAAATTAATGACCTTGCACTTATGTTAATTACAAAGCAGCAACCAGTTGCGAGTGATTTACGAAGAATTTTTGTTTCGATTAAAACGGCAACAGATTTAGAGCGTATTGCAGATCATGCTGTAAATATTGCGAAATCAACAATTCGGCTTGGAGAAAAAGATGTATCTGTCAACTTACAGAGTTTAGAACAAATGTTTACGATTGCTACGAATATGTTAAAGTTATCGTTAGAAGCATATCAAGAAGAAAATTTAACCTCTGCAAAACAAATTGCAGAGATGGATGATTCTGTTGATGAAATATACGGGAGAGCGATTCGTGAGTTTATTTCATCTATCCCTGAACATCCTGAAGCGATTACGCAAATTACACAATTATCTTTTATTGCACGTTACATTGAACGTGTAGCAGATCACATTACGAATATTGCCGAGAATGTTTTTTATTTAGTGAAAGGGAAACATTATTTGTTAAATGAATAAGAAGAAAATGTGGCAAGTGATGCAATATCACTTGCTTTTTTTGTCAAAACATGACAAAAAAACCTCGTTGTTTTGTTTCATCTATGATGATAAGATGTATCATAATATGGAAAAATAAAACAATATAAGGGTCATTTGTTTTGTTAAGAGTACCGATTGCTGGAATTTTAATAATATATATTTTCGTTATTAAACAAAAAAAGTAAGCGCTTACTATTAAGGCATAGTGAATTGAAAAGGTTAATTTCTACATAAGTGACATACATATGATATACAAAGTCGTTCAACATTATAAAAGTGGAGGATGAATGTATATGAAGGGGGTTATTTTAGCTGGAGGAAAGGGAAGGCGTCTTAGACCATTAACATGTAATCTTCCAAAGCCAATGTTACCATTACTTGAAAAACCAGTTATGGAATACAATATTGAGTTGCTAAAGCGGCATAGTATTTATGAGATTGCAATTACAGTTCAATATATGGGTGCGGCTATCGAGCGATATTTTGGTGATGGAAGTAAATGGGGAGTAAAATTACACTATTTTGAAGATTCACCGCCACTTGGTACGGCAGGAAGCATTAAACAAGCAGAAGCGTTTTTAGATGAGCCATTTGTTGTAATTAGTGGGGATGCATTGACGGATTTTAATTTATCGAAAGGAATTGAATTTCATCAGTGTAAGAATAGGTTGGTCACGATGTTTGTGAGGGAAGTGGAAAACCCACTGTCATTTGGTTCAGTTGTTATGAATAGAGAGCATGAAATTATACGTTATATGGAAAAACCAGGTTGGAATGAAGTGATTTCAAATACTGTAAATACAGGCATTTATATTATGGATCCCCAAGTCTTTTCTTATATTTCACCAGCACAGTTTTTTGATTTTAGTCAGCATGTATTTCCTTTGTTAGAAAATAAAAAAGCGCTCTTTGGATATGAAGCGGAAGGATACTGGTTAGATATTGGTACGTTAGAGCAATATCGGCAGGCTCAGTTTGATTTACTTACAAAGAAAGTGCAGGTACCAATTTCATATACGGAAGTACTACCGATGGTTTGGATGGGGGAAGGAGTAACGATTGAAAAGGGAACAAAAATGCGTGGGCCATCTTTCATTGGAGAAGGAGCAACCATTGGAGCAGGGGTGATAATTGAGCCATATTCAATTATTGGTAAGCGTAGCACCATATCAGATTATACGCACATTCAAAAAAGTATTGTTCTCACCAATACGTATGTAGGGAAATGTTGTGAATTAGTAGAAGCGACTGTTGGAGAAAATGTGATGATTAAAGATGCTGTTACTTTATTTGAGAAAAGTGTGGTAGCAGATTATTGCCAGATTGGAAAAAACACAGTGATACAACAAAATGGAAAAATATGGCCGGGTAAAGTGATTGATAGTCATTCTATTATTGCTTCGTCAGGAATTACTGAAAATGAAAAAACATCAGGTTGGTTACAAAAAAGCAGGGTAGTAGGTAGAGGAAATATAGAAATGACACCTCAAGTTGTTGTAAAAGTTGCAATGGCATATGGTTCCCTTTTTTCAAAAGGGGAGCGCATATTGGTTGGGGGATATGAAGGTGTAGAAGTTGATATTTTTAAAAAGCTATTTCTACATGCAATCCATGGTGTTGGCTTGTACACGATGGAATGTCAAGAAATGAATGATTCTGTTTTTCAATATGCAATTCATGAACTAGGGTGTGCAGGGGGCGTTTTTATTCGCTTTGAACAAGAAGAAGGAATTGTCATGCAACTATATGGTAAGGGTGGCATACGGCTATCGTATAAACAACAAAAAGAACTGGAACATTTGTATACATCAGAAGCATTTCATTATGTATATGATAAAGACATGGGGCGAAATGAAATGGTACATATTTGTTTAGAAAAATATGTTGAATCTGTCTTAGCACATTTAGATATCGAAACGATACGAAAGCAATCATTTCACCTTCTCATTAATAAAAGAGATGAAATGATTCAGCCCGTACTTATATCCTTCTTGAAAAAACTTGGTTGTACGATTACGTGGGTTTATGCTAATGAGCAAAAAGAGCATATTAAATTGTTAATGAAATCCAGTCGAGCTCATATGGCTCTTATGTTCTATGAACACGGAAATAAATTTGAATTATATGATATTCATGGTGGAATTTACCGAAGTACAAAATATGAAGAAATCGATGTGCCTGATTTATTATTTGAAACAACAGAAAATGTTTATCCATTATCGTTAAAATTAGGAGAGTGCTACCTTCTTTTTTATATGTATAGTGAGCAGAGTGATTTTCAGATGAGATGGCAACAAGATACTTTATATCGAATTGGAAAATTATTCGAACTAACCGCTAGGCAAGGAAACACTTTGTCGATGATGTTAGAACAATCACCGCCTCTTTACTTATTATGTGATGAAGTTGTTTGTTCATGGAAAGAGAAAGGGAAGGTAATGGGGATGTTATTGAAAGATATGGAAAAAAGGGAGATCGAAGTATTAGAGGGAATCCAGTTTAAATATACAGAAAAAGAGTGGTCTTATATTGTTTCTGATGCAAAACATCCAAAATTTCTTGTGTATTCACATGCGAGAAACCCAGTAATAGCAAAGGAAAATATGCAAACTCTTATAGAAAAAATTAGACAATATCAAAAGGTGTAGAATTTTTATTTTAAAAGTGGTATTATAGTATAGTCTGATTTAAGTTATTAGTGACTGGAGGGAAATAAGAATGCGTGTGAATATTACTCTAGCATGTACAGAATGCGGAGATCGTAACTATATCTCAAAGAAAAATAAACGTAACAACACGGAGCGCCTTGAGCTTAAAAAGTATTGCAAGCGTGACAAGAAGTCTACGTTACACCGTGAAACAAAGTAAGCAGTAGGAATATTTCCTACTGTTTCTTTTTTTACTATGGTAATATTCCTTATTGAAAGTGATGCTACATGAAAAAAATGATAGACTGTTCATAAGAACGTAATTCATTTTATGATCATAAGAATCATCTTATAGGGGGAAAAGCTTGTGAAAGAGGAGAAGGTACGTTTACGGAAGAAAATAGTAGAACAAATGAATGCTTTATCGAAAGAGCAGCACAAAACTTTATCAGAACAAATTGTATTTTCTTTATATGAACAAAAAGAGTGGAGAGACGCGCAAACAATTGGGATTACTCTTTCGATGGAACATGAAGTTAATACATACGTTATTATTAAACAAGCATGGCGAGAAGGTAAAAAAGTTGTTGTACCAAAGTGTAATAGAGAGACAAGAACAATGACTTTTCGTCAAATTACAAATTTCGATCAATTAGAAACAGTATATATGAGCTTACGTGAACCGATACCAGCGTTAACAGTAGAAATAGAGGCAAATGAAATTGATCTTCTTTTTGTGCCTGGAGTTGCGTATACAAGACGAGGAGAACGTATTGGGTACGGTGGTGGCTATTATGATCGTTATTTGCTGCAGTATGAAGGGAAAACGCTATCATTAGCTTTTGGTTTTCAAATTGTTAATTATATCCCAACAGAGCCATTTGATCAAAATGTACAAAAAATTATTACAGAAAAAGAAACAATTGTTCAAAACGGACTTGTATAGACAAATAAAAATTGACGAGACTTTTTCTTGTTGATTATAATAAAATATGTGAACGTTTTCTTATTATATTTCCATAATAAGTGGACATAGAGGGTGATAAAATGATATCGATTTATGATATTCAGCAATTGCTAAAAAAATTTGGAACAATCATTTACACAGGTGATCGAATCGCTGATTTACAATTGATGCAAGATGAATTGCGTGAATTAAATCAATCACAGCTGATTGAGCCAAAAGACTATCAAACAGCTTTATTTTTATTGAAGCAAGAGATTCAAAAAGAGATAAGCAAGAATTAGATAAAGGTAGGTTAGCAAAAATGGAAGAAAAGTGGTTAGTTGGTGTTGACCTTGGCGGGACAACAATTAAATTAGCATTTATTAATGTGTACGGTGAAATTTTACATAAGTGGGAAATCCCAACGAATACAAGTGAACAAGGAAAACATATTACATTAGATGTAGCGAAAGCAATTGATAAAAAGTTAGAGGAACTAGGAGAATTAAAGAGTAAGTTAATTGGTATTGGTATGGGAGCTCCTGGACCTGTACATGTCGCTTCTGGTATGATTTATGAAGCGGTTAATTTAGGGTGGAAAAACTATCCATTAAAAGATTTGTTAGAAGTAGAAACAGGATTACCTGTTGTGGTTGATAATGACGCAAACTTAGCGGCGCTTGGTGAAATGTGGAAAGGTGCTGGTGAAGGAGCGAAAGATTTAGTTTGTATGACGCTTGGAACTGGTGTTGGCGGCGGTGTAATTGCAAATGGTGAGATCGTGCATGGTGTAAGTGGTGCTGCTGGTGAAATCGGGCATATTACAGTCGTAACAGAAAATGCATTCCCTTGTAATTGCGGAAAATCTGGATGTTTAGAAACAGTAGCATCTGCAACAGGTATCGTACGTGTCGCTATGCAAAAATTACAAAATACAGATGAACCAAGTGTACTTCGCTCAATGTTAGAAGAAGAGGGGCGTATTACATCTAAAGATGTGTTTGAAGCACTTGAACAAGGTGACGCTTTAGCGGAGAAAATTGTTGAAAAAGTAGCTTCTTATTTAGGGCTAGCTGTAGCGAATCTTTCTAGTACGTTAAATCCAGAAAAGATTGTAATTGGCGGTGGTGTATCTAAAGCTGGAAATGCATTATTACAGCCAATTCAGCGCTACTTTGAACAATATGCATTTTCGCGTGCTGTTAAGAGTACGAAGTTAGCGATTGCAACGCTTGGTAATGATGCAGGTGTAATCGGCGGAGCTTGGCTTGTGAAGAGGCATAAATATGAAGTTATGAAATAAAAAGAAGAAAATCGGTGAGGACGAATCGAAATTAAGATGCGGCTACCGATATTTGTACGATAATGAGAAGAGGAAGGGAGACTCCCTTCCTCTTTTTATGCATAATCTTGATGAAGAATAGAACTGTAAGTGAATTAAGTAGCAGGTGGGTACCCACTATTAAGGACAGTCATAATTGTAAACCATCCGAAAACAAGTACGGTTGCAATAGCAAAGCCGCCCGCAAGTAGATTTTTTTCACGTAATGTTCTAAGGGTTGCGAATACAGCTAACAGAGTGACTAGCGCAAAAATGATAACAAGACCCATATATGATCCCCCTCTGCTCTCTCATTCTTTCGTTTGAGTTTTTGCAATATTTCTTCTTTTTTATTGTACATGTTTTAGAAATGATTGTCGAGATAGCATCGTTTCTTTTCCTAAGGGAAGGAAATGTTGTATCATAAAAGTAAGTTCAACAACTGGAGGAGATTAAAACATGAAATGGATACAAATGCCGTTAGGACCATTACAGACAAATGCATATATTTTAAGCAATGATCAAAAAGAATGTATTATTTTTGATCCAGGTAGTGAAGGAGAGAAGCTTTTAACGTATTTACAAGAAGAACAATTAAAACCATTAGCGATTTTATTAACGCATGCTCATTTCGATCATATTGGTGCAGTTGATACTGTGAGAGATGCTTTTCATATTCCGGTGTATGTACATAAAGAGGAAGCGGATTGGCTAGGTGATGGGAATATCAATGGTTCACAAATCTTTATGATGAATCGGAGTATTACAGCGAAACCAGCTGATCAGATTATTGAAGGAGAAGGAATGTTAACGATTGGATCTTTTACATTTGAAATGTTTGAGACACCAGGACATTCTCCAGGTAGTATCTCATATTACTGTAAAGAGGCAAATGCTGTATTTTCAGGAGATGTATTATTCCAAATGAGTATTGGCCGAACAGATTTACCAGGAGGAAGTTTTGCAGAATTAATTGGAAGTATTGAAGAAAAATTATTTATACTGCCAGATGAAACAGCAGTATTATGCGGACATGGGCCGGAAACAAATATTGGTTTCGAAAAAGAAAATAATCCATTTTTACAATAAGGAGCCATATGGGGATGGAGTTCATTTTAAGAAAATGGATGGAGAAAGAACAGGATTATTCGATTTCATATAGTACGTACATGAACCTTGCGCTGTATGATGAGGAGTGTGGATACTATATGAAAGAACGTGAGAAGATTGGAAGAAATGGTGACTTTTTTACAAGTAGTAATATTTCTTCTGTATTTGCAAAGACATTCGCACGTTTTTTTATTAGCCTTGTCCAAAATGGAGAAATTCCTCCAAATATCTGTGAAATTGGTGGAGGGACAGGGAGATTTGCCTATGCTGTTTTACAAGAATGGAAGCAGTTCTCTCCAGAGACGTTTGCAGATTTGCAGTATTCTATCGTTGAAGTGAGTTCTTTCCATAGAAAGTTGCAAAAACGTCAACTTGATTCATTTCAAAATGTCTCGCAGTATAAGTCCTATGAGGAGTTAGGTGAGGCTTTTACGGGAGTTGTTTTTTCAAATGAATTGTTTGATGCGTTTCCTGTTAAAGTGGTTGAGAAGCGAGATGGAAGTTTGTATGAAGTACGGATTACGTATACAGAGGAAGGAAAGCTTGCTGAAGTATTAAGACCGATAGGAGAAAGAATAAGTAATTACCTCCGGAGACGTCATATTCAGCTTTCTGAAAGACAGCGATTTGAAGTGCCGATAGCAATGGGACGCTATGTGCAAGAAGTTGCAAGATGGCTCAAGGAAGGTTTATTCATCACGGTTGATTATGGATATACAATGGCGGAGTGGATGCACCCTGCGCATCATGAAGGGAGTTTAAGAGGGTATTATAACCATAGACTCATTCGAGATCCGCTCGAGTATCCAGGTGAAATGGATATAACAACACATATTCATTGGGATGAATTGAAGGAAGTAGGAGAAGAGAGTGCTCTACATACAGTGTGGCATACAAAACAAAGGGAGTTTTTACTTGCAGCAGGTATATTAGAACAGCTTGCTAGTCATCAAGATTCCGATCCTTTTTCTGCGAAACAGAAACAAAACAGAGCGATTCGTTCTATGATTTTACATGGGGGGATGAGCGATGCGTTTGATGTTGTTATGCTAAAAAAAGGAATGTTACATTTTGATGTAAAGCGGTATTTACATATATAGAAAAAAACAATACGCAGAATGGTTCTGCGTATTGTTTTTTTGATACGACTTTAGGATATGTAGTATTGTATATTTTCTCTCATGATATATATTTATATTAAAGATATGAGATAGAAAATATAGAATACGCCCTTTTCTGTTTAGTTACCCCTAACCTAGTAATACACGAACAAGTTGAATGATTGTTTCATTTTCTACTTTGTAGTAAATTTCTAATCCTTTTCTTTCACTAGAAACAATTTTAGCGCTTTTTAATTTTGCTAAATGCTGTGAAATTGTGGATTGTGGCATATTTAAGCCTGTGTACATTGTTGAAACATTGCTTGGACCGCGTTCGATTAATCCCTTTACAATACATAAACGAACAGGGTGAGCAAGAACTTTCAATAATTCTGCATTATTTTCGTACAGTTCCAATTCCTTTTGAAAGGTTTCTAACATGTTTTTTCCACCTCCATGCGAGCTGTTATACCCATACTATAAATACCAAAAATCTAAAGAAAAGAAAATAGTTGTTGCAGAAAAAATGTTCTAAAGTAAAGAAATTGTAAGAAAAGAGAACGTGATGTAAATAACTTCGCAAAATTTGTACGTTTTGTAACAAGAAATTTTTGATAAAAATTACTATATGTTTGAAGATACAGATACATTTATAACACGATTTTATCATGATTTTTTTGTTCTTTCAAATAAATATACAAAATTTTTAAAATAATAAGAAAAAGGATTTTGTACTCTTATATAGAATATAGGTTTTGGATGGAAAGCAGGCATATTTTAGTATAACCTGTTCGGAGATATACAAAAAAGATAAGTGGTGATGATATGATACGATTAGCGAAACAATCTGATGCTGAATCAATTATTAATATTCGAAAAGAAATTATTTTATCGGCAGCTACGACAAAATTTTTTATATCTTCTCCAAGTGAAATGCCTAGTAATATCAACAACGAAAGAGAAAAAATACAGAAAAGTGTTGAAGAAGGTAATCTTTATATAGTGATTGAGATGGGGAATAAAGTGGTTGGTTTTCTTATTTTTAGTCGCTACAAAAAAGAACGCTTACAACATGCAGGAACAATGGGAATGGGGATTAAAGAAACATATTGCAATCAAGGAATCGGAACGAAACTCATACAATTTCTTATTCATTGGGCAAAAAGGCAGGAAGGTTTAGAGAAAATTTGTTTAGGGGTTGTTTCCGTTAATGATCGGGCCATTAAAGTCTATGAGCGCACGGGTTTTAGAGAAGAAGGTAGGCAGAGAAAGCAAGTGAAATATGAAGACGGTTCCTATGGAGATGACATATTAATGGCGTATTATCTTTAACAGATAACAGAAGGACGCATATATGAATTAAGTAATAAAGAAGGATAGACCAGATGGATGTAATCAGTCTATCCTTTTTATGTGATATTGGCTGGGAATTGTTTTATGCATTCACAGGTTCTTCGACATAAGAAAGTGCATTTTTAAAATCAGCAATTAAATCATCTACATTTTCAAGGCCAACTGATAAACGGAGCAATGAATTAGAAATACCTCTTTTATCACGTGCTTCTTGTGATAATGCTGCATGTGACATTTTTGCAGGGTAAGAAAGGATGGATTCCACAGCTCCTAAACTTACTGCAAAGACAGGAAGTTTAACTTGAGATAAAAATTGTCGCAAAGCATCTTCAGATTGAAGCGTGAAAGATAAAACAGCACCGGCAGATTGGGCTTGTGTTTGTTGTATGTCATAGCCTAGGTGTGATTGCAATCCAGGGTAATACACATTTTGAATTTTTGAGTGTTTTTGTAAGTAATGAGCAATTTTATTTGCATTTGTTGCTGAGTGTCCGAGGCGTACGTGTAATGTTTTCAGGCCGCGAAGAACGAGAGAACAATCTTGTGGCCCTAATATAGCGCCAAATGCATTTTGTAAGAAACCAAGTTTCTGAGCGAGTTCCCTATCCTTTACAACTGCTAATCCGGCTGTAACATCACTGTGACCAGCAATAAACTTTGTTGCGCTATGAAGTACAACATCCGCCCCAAGTTCAAGTGGTTTTTGGAATAATGGTGTTAAAAATGTGTTATCAACAAACGTAAGTGCCCCGGAAGATTTTGCTAATTCGCAAACGGCACGAATGTCGGTTACTTTTAACAATGGGTTAGATGGTGTTTCAACGTAAAAGACTTTTGTATTTGGTCTAATGCTTTGTTTTACTTCTTCTAAATTCGTCATGTCAACGAATGTATTTGAAATTCCGTAACGAGACAGAACTTCTGTTACAATACGATACGTTCCCCCATATACATCTTCTGAAATGAGAACATGATCACCCTGTGAAAGAAGGAGGAAGGCAGTAGAAATCGCTGCAATTCCAGATGCAAAGGCAAATCCTTTTGTTCCCCCTTCTAATAAAGCGATTATGTCCTCAAGTGCTTCACGTGTTGGATTTCCAGAGCGACTATAGTCGTATTTACCAAATGTATCTACATCAAATTGATGAAATGTTGATGTATTATAGATGGGAACGTTAACCGCGCCTGTTTGTGAATCATGTTTATAGTGGTTATGAAGTAAGAGTGTATCTAAAGAATAACTCATATTCTCACACCTTCTTTTACATGTTTAATAGCCTGCTTTAAGTCTTGAATTAAATCATCACCATTTTCAATACCAACAGAGAAACGGAGGAGACGATTACATACGCCGCGTGCTGTACGCACTTCTTCTGGAATATCTGCATGTGTTTGTGTTGCTGGATATGTCATTAAACTTTCAACTCCGCCAAGGCTTTCTGCAAAGGTAATTAAAGATAAAGATTGTAAGAAAGGATTTACCCATTTTTCATCGCGAAGACGAAATGAAATCATGCCACCTCTTCCTGGATAAAACACATCGGTTACACCATCTTCCTCGTTTAAATAAGAAACGATGTTCTTTGCATTTTCTTCATGTTGTTTCATACGAAGAGCTAATGTTTTCATCCCGCGAATTAATAACCACGAATCAAACGGACTTAATACAGCACCAGAAGCGTTATGATAGTGGGCAAGTTCTTCACAAAGCGCTTGACCTTTTGCAACGACAAGTCCGCTTAATACATCATTATGGCCACCTAAATATTTTGTGGCGCTATGAAGAACAATGTCTGCTCCTTCTGTTAATGGTTGTTGTATATAGGGAGTGTAGAAAGTATTATCTACAATAAGAAGGACTCCATGTCGTTTGGCAACAGTTGCGACAGCTGCGATATCGGTAACTTGCATTAATGGATTGGTTGGAGTTTCTATAAAAATAGCTTTCGTTTGAGAAGTAATGGCTTGTTCTATTTGTTTTATAGATTGTGTATTTACGTATCTACATCTAATATTCCATTTCTCCTCATGTTCTGAAAATAACCGATAGGTTCCCCCATATAAGTCTTCTGATACGATAAGTTCATCTCCAGACCGGAATAAAGACAGAACAAGAAGAACCGCTGCCATTCCCGAACTACAGGCATATCCTTGTTCCCCTTCTTCTAAATCAGCAATTGCGCGTTCTAAAAGGTCGCGTGTTGGATTTCCAGTTCGTGAATAGTCGAAACCTGTTGATTTTCCGATTCCTTCATGACGATAAGCTGTTGAAAAGTAAACAGGGGGATTAACCGTTCCTGTAGTCGTTTCGCTTCGATTCCCGATTTGAGCTAGTTTTGTTTCAATTGTTGACATGTTGAATTCCTCCTTGATAAAAAATAAAAAAAGCCTTCTAAGAAGAAGGCTTTCATGCGAATATAGTCTTCTTCTTATCTGTCAAATCTTTTCACAATTTGCTGGAATTAGCACCTTATTAACGAACATGTTAATGGTTGCTGAGGTGTCATAGGGCCAGTCCCTCTACCTCTCTAGATAAGAATAATTTTTATGAAATTTTATTATGCTTTTAACTTTACAACAAAAGATAATTGAATTGCAACTTTATTTTAAATGTTTTTTATTTTCCTGCTAATTCTATTGACTTTTAGTCTGTCCCATGCTAAATTTATTAGAAAATTAACAAAGATTGTTAAAAGGTACACGTATTTCCTTTTAAAAAATAGATGAATAATTAAGACAAACTCTTATTGAGAGCGGTGGAGGGAAAGGCCCTGTGAAACCCGGCAACCTTCAAACGAAATGTTTGAAACGGTGCTAATACCTGCAAAACAATTTGTTTTGCATGATAAGAGGAGGATTGATGATGTCCCCCTCTTCAAGGTGAAGAGGGGGTTTTTATATTGATAGAAAAGAGGGAGACAAGTGAAAATTCTAGATTTATTGTCAAAAGGAATTATTATCGGCGATGGAGCAGTTGGTACATTATTACATTCTCATGGTTTGCAAAGCAGTTTTGAAGAATTAAATCTATCAGATCCAGATTTAATTATATCTATTCATAAACAATATGTAGCTGCTGGTGCAGATGTAATTCAAACAAATACGTATGGTGCAAATGAAGCAAAATTGCGCATGTATGGTTTAGAAAATCAGGTCACCAAAATTAATAAAGCAGCAGTAAAGCTTGCAAAAGCAGCCGTGACAGACAAGAATGCTATTTTAGGGACGATTGGTGGTATGAAGCATATTGGAGCCGTTACAACGACTGATATGGAACGGGAATTTATGCTACTTGAGCAGGCCGAGGCATTATTAGAAGAAAAGGTTGATGGATTATTATTAGAAACATTTTATGATGAATTCGAATTGCTACATGCGGTGAAAGTACTGCGAAAACAAACAGATATTCCAATTATTGCACAGTTAGCTCTTCATGAAGCAGGCACAACCCAAAATGGGAATGATGTAAATGAAATATTAAAACAGCTTTTAGATTACGGTGCAAATGTAGTCGGTTTAAACTGTCAGTTAGGACCGCTTCATATGACGGAAGCTTTCAAAATGATATCGATTCCGAAAAATGGGTATTTGTCAGCTTATCCAAATGCAGGCCTTCCAAACTATGTAGAAGGGCGTTATATATATGAAGGAAGTCCTGCTTATTTTGAAGAGATGACACCGAAATTTATTGAACAAGGTATTCGCTTGTTAGGGGGATGTTGTGGTACAACGCCAGCACATATCGAAGCGATGAAGCGTGCGATTGCGAATGTAACGCCTGTTACAGAAAAACAAATCGCTCAAAGACAACAAGTGGTTCCTATGCAAACAAAACGTGCTAGCACCCATGTTACTCTTGCGGAAAAAGCGAAGAAGCAAACAACAGTTATTGTTGAACTAGATCCCCCAAAAACATTAGATACGCAGCGTTTTTTTGAAGGGGCAAGGGCATTGAAAAGAGCGGGAGCAGATGCGATTACGTTAGCAGATAACTCGCTAGCATCTCCGCGCATTTCAAATATGGCAATGGGGGCATTATTAACGAAGCACGATATTCCAGTGCTGACGCATTTAACGTGCCGTGACCATAATGTGATTGGCCTACAATCCCATTTACTTGGTTTATCAGCTTTAGGAATGGAAGAAGTGTTAGCTTTAACAGGTGATCCAGCTCGTGTTGGTGATTTTCCAGGAGCGACGTCTGTATATGATTTATCTTCTATTGAATTAATTAAAATGATTAAGGAAATGAACGATGGACGTTCTATTTTAGGGAAATCGATTGGTTCTGCGACAAGATTCTCTGTTGGAGGAGCTTTTAACCCGCATGTGAGGCATTTAAAAGCAGCGGTGAAGCGGATGGAGAGAAAAGTTGCAGCTGGTGCAGAGTATTTCTTAACACAGCCCATTTACGATGTAGATTTAATTGAAGAAGTATACGAGGCGACAAATCACTTAGAACAGCCGATTTTTATTGGAATTATGCCTTTAGTAAGTAAGCGGAATGCTGACTTTCTTCATTTTGAGGTGCCAGGCATTACATTGCCCGAAGAAGTGAGACAACGAATGGATGGACACGATACGCAAGAATCTGCAATTGAAGAAGGGATTCGCATTTCACAAGAGTTAATTGACGCTGCGATGAAATACTTTAACGGTATTTATCTCATTACACCATTTTTGAAATATGAAATTACAGAAAATCTCGTTAAGTATGTAAAAGAAAAGCAAGAAGTGAAAGAAGGAGTCAACTGATGAGACCGATAGAAGAGAGATTACAAAATGATATTTTAATATTAGATGGTGCCATGGGAACGATGATTCAGCAGGCAGATTTAACTGCAGAAGATTTTGGCGGCGAAGAATATGAAGGATGTAATGAATACTTAGTAAAAACAAGACCAGATGTTATTTTAGATATCCATAAAGCTTATATTGAAGCAGGAGCGGATATTATTGAAACAAATACGTTTGGTGCTACGAATATTGTATTACATGATTACGAGTTATCTCATTTAGATGAAGAGCTGAATGAAAGAGCGGCATTTCTAGCAAAACAAGCGGTAAAGGAGTGTGGTAAAGAAATATATGTAGCTGGCGCTATGGGGCCGACGACAAAAGCAATTAGTGTAACTGGTGGTGTAACCTTCGAAGGATTAATTGAGGCATACACTAGGCAAGCTAGGGGATTATTACGGGGCGGCGTTGATGTATTGCTTGTAGAGACGAGCCAAGATATGCGTAACGTGAAAGCGGCGTATTTAGGGATACAACAAGCATTCACGGAAGCGAATCATACGGTCCCGCTTATGATTTCAGGAACGATTGAGCCGATGGGGACGACGTTAGCGGGGCAAACAATCGAGGCGTTTTATTTATCAGTTGAGCATATGAAACCATTATCTGTCGGATTAAATTGTGCGACAGGACCAGAATTTATGCGTGAACATATTCGTTCTTTATCAGATCTCTCAGAGTGTTATATTTCTTGTTATCCAAATGCCGGTCTTCCAGACGAGGATGGACATTATCATGAGTCACCAACTTCACTTGCAGAGAAGGTGAAACAGTTTGCTGAAGAAGGCTGGATTAATATTATTGGTGGTTGCTGCGGGACGACACCTAATCATATACGAGCGATAAAAGATTCACTTGAGTCTCTCAAACCACGTGAAAATCATGAGCGAGAAGGTCATGGGATTAGTGGTTTAGAAGCATTGCAATATGATGATTCTATGAGGCCGTTATTCGTTGGTGAGAGAACAAATGTTATTGGGTCAAGAAAGTTTAAACGATTAGTAGCTGAAGGGAATTTTGAGGAGGCTGCTGAGATTGCAAGGGCGCAAGTGAAGAAAAATGCTCACATTATTGATATTTGTATGGCTGATCCAGATCGTGATGAAGTGGAAGATATGGAGAGTTTTTTGGCAGAAGTAACGAAAGTATTAAAAGTTCCCATTATGATAGATTCAACGGATGAAAATGTAATGGCGAAAGCTCTCACGTACATACAAGGAAAAGGTGTCATTAATTCTATTAATTTAGAAAACGGAGAAGAGCGATTTGAGAAAGTGACGCCACTTCTCCGGAAATATGGTGCGGCAATTGTAGTTGGGACGATTGATGAAGATGGCATGGCGGTTCGTGCAGAAAGAAAGTTAGAAATCGCAAAAAGAAGTTACGATTTATTAACGAAGAAATACGGTATACGCCCATCGGATATTATTTTTGATGCGCTTGTTTTTCCGGTCGGAACTGGTGATGAAGAATATATCGGTTCAGCAGCAGCAACAATTGAAGGAATTCGCCTTATTAAAGAAGCTTTGCCAGAGTGCTTAACGATTTTAGGAGTAAGTAATATATCGTTTGGGTTACCGCCAGCTGGTCGAGAAGTGTTAAACTCGGTCTTTTTATATCATGCAACAAAGGCTGGGCTTGATTATGCGATTGTAAATACTGAAAAACTAGAGCGCTATGCATCCATTCCAGAAGAGGAAAAAGAGCTCGCAGATGCACTATTATTCGAAACAACGAAAGAAACACTAGAAGAATTTACGAACTTTTACCGGGTTGCGAAGAAAAAAGAAACGGTCATACAAGAAACATTAACGCTTGATGAAAGATTAGCAAATTACATTGTAGAAGGAACGAAGCAGGGGTTGCATGAAGATTTAAGTCTCGCGCTAACAGAAGGAAGAAAGCCACTTGATATTATTAATGGTCCGCTTATGACAGGGATGGATGAAGTAGGTCGTTTGTTTAATAACAATGAGCTAATTGTTGCTGAAGTCTTGCAAAGTGCAGAAAGTATGAAAGCAGCTGTAGCATATTTGGAGCCTTATATGGAATCTAGTGATAGTGCGAAAAAAGGAAAAGTACTGCTAGCAACTGTAAAAGGTGATGTACATGATATTGGAAAAAACCTGGTAGAAATTATTTTATCTAATAATGGCTATGATATTGTCAATTTAGGAATCAATGTCCGCTCTGATCGCATTGTTCAAGAAGTGAAAGAAAAGAAACCAGATATTATCGGGCTTTCTGGATTATTAGTAAAATCAGCGCAACAAATGGTAGCAACTGCTGAAGATTTACAAGCGGCAAATATTGATATTCCAATTGTTGTTGGGGGGGCGGCGCTAACGAGGAAATTTACAGAAAATCGTATTTCACCTTCCTATGGTGGACTTGTAATGTATGCAAGCGATGCAATGTCAGGGCTTGATCTGATCAATCGATTACAAAAAGAAGAAGAGAGAGAACAGATGAAGTTGGATAAAAAAAATCGCCATCTTCATATTGTGAAAGAAGAGAAGGAAAAAGTAGAGGCTATACCACCAGTCATTGAACCGTTGCCACAAGCGAAAGTTATGATACCAGATTCAACAAAGCGGGTCGTACTTCGTGATATCCCAGTTTCGCATCTTGCACCATTCTTAAATAGACAAATGTTAATTGGACATCACCTTGGCTTAAAAGGGAATGTGAAAAAGTTATTAAAAGAAGGTGATAAGAGGGCGCATGAATTAAACAATTTAATTGATGAATTGTTGCAAGAAGGACAGTCTTGGCTAAAGCCAAAAGCTGTTTATCAATTTTTCCCTGCCCAAAGTGATGGACAAACGATCATTATTTATGATCCAGAAGACCATACACGTGTGTTAGAGCGTTTTTCATTCCCAAGACAAGGGAAAGCACCGTACCGTACATTAGGAGATTATTTAAGGTCAGTCGGGAATGAAATGGATTATGTCGCCTTTTTATCTGTTACAGTTGGGCAAGGTGTTCGTGATATTGCGGAGGAGTGGAAAGAGAAAGGGGATTATTTACGCAGTCATGCTATCCAATCACTAGCATTGGAACTCGCAGAAGGTCTTGCTGAAAAAACACATATGTTAATTCGTGATCGCTTTGGAATTCCAGATTCACCGGAGATGACGATGGAAGAACGATTCCGTACGAAATATCAGGGGATTCGCGTTTCTTTTGGCTATCCAGCTTGTCCAGAGCTTGCTGATCAAGAAAAACTATTTCGCTTAATTCAACCAGAAGAAATTGGAATTTCACTAACAGAAGGATTTATGATGGAGCCGGAAGCATCTGTAACGGCAATGGTATTTGCTCACCCCGAAGCACGGTATTTTAGTGTACTATAGTGTAGAAGGGGGAGGAGTATGAAAAGAATAGTCTTTACAGGCGGTGGATCAGCTGGACATGTGACACCTAATTTGGCGATTATTCCACATTTACAAGAAAAGGGTTGGGATATTTCGTATATTGGTTCCCATCAAGGAATTGAAAAAACAATTATCGAGAACGAAGGAATCCCGTACTATAGTATAGCGAGCGGAAAGTTACGCCGTTATTTTGATTTGAAAAATATAAAAGATCCTTTTCTTGTTATGAAGGGCGTTATGGATGCCTATGTGCGAATGCGAAAGTTAAAACCAGATGTTATTTTTTCAAAGGGTGGTTTTGTCTCTGTACCAGTAGTAATTGGCGGATGGCTAAATCGTGTTCCAGTCTTGTTACATGAATCGGATATGACACCAGGACTAGCGAATAAAATTGCACTCCGCTTTGCTTCGAAAATATTTGTTACATTTGAAGAAGCTGCGCAGCATTTGCCGAAAGAAAAGGTGGTGTATACGGGATCACCTGTGAGGGAAGAAGTGTTGCGTGGGAATCGTGAAAAAGGGTTACACTTTCTAGGGTTCCATGCTAGAAAACCAGTCATCACAGTTATGGGCGGGAGCCTAGGAGCAAAGAAAATCAATGAAACAGTACGAGAAGCATTGCCAGATCTTCTTAAAAATTATCAAGTTGTTCACTTATGCGGAAAAGGGAATCTAGATGAGACGTTACAAGGCGTGACAGGGTATAGACAATTTGAATATGTACACGGTGAATTACCAGATGTATTAGGGGCAACGGATTTTGTCATCTCACGTGCTGGATCAAATGCAATTTTTGAGTTTTTAACACTGCAAAAACCGATGATTTTAATTCCATTACCGAAAGCTTCAAGTCGCGGTGATCAAATTTTGAATGCACAATCGTTTGAAAGACAAGGATATGCATCCGTTTTATATGAAGAAGATATAACAGTACAATCCCTTTTAGCGCATGTAGAAGAGTTGAATCATAATTGTGTGAAGTATAAAAAAGAATTAAAGAAGTATAGTGGGAAAGAAGCAGTACAGACCATTATAAAATGTATTACAGAGGCATGATTTCTAAAAAAATCATGTCTTTTTAAGTAGAATGAAAGGTTCGAAGAATTGCTGTATTTATGTTACAATAACAGAGATTTAATAGGGAAATTCCAGTTCTTTGAGCGTGAAAATACGAATGGATTAGGAGTGACTGTGTTGGAGCTAAGTCTCTTTGAAAATACTGCTCTGATTATATGTTTTGTTTTGTATGTTGGTAGTGTTATTGTTTACATTTCAAGAAAATTTTCACAAGAACGAAACTTAGAAAAATCGGAAATAACAGCTGAGCTAGAAATGTTAGCCGGTGAAAGTGATAAAAAACAAAAAATAAAAGAGGACCATCAGGCCCCCCACCACTTAAACGTAAAATAAGTTTTGAAGGTGGGGCCTTTTTTACAAGATTCCTCTTCTATTATTATCGTGAGCGCTAAAAAAGAGTTTCCCTTCTGTTTGCATAAATAAGGAGCTAAGTGTATATAAAAGGAGAACCTGTTCAAACGGTGTTTTTAAGTGTGTTCTATTTGCAAGTTGTATTACCAAAAAAATATTATGTTAAAAAGGAATTTTAACCTGACATGTTTCTATCGCTAATAACAAAGGGAATGTTTGACAAAAGTCAAACAAGGTAACCATATAAGTAGAAGAAATTGTGTTATACTGGGGGAAAACATGGCCTAGATTAAGAAAAAATCTTATTCTAGACAATTATGATAGATTATTACTTTGTTTTTTTACTTTTGATTGTAATGAGATAGGTGAGAGTGTCTGCGAAATCTTTCCTCTTTTTTTCGTTAGTGAGTATGATATCAAGTTTAGCTGCTCCAATTACGAGACGTATATCATAGTTCTCTAAAAAGAGGGTCATGTGTTCAGCAAACATGGGCTTAAACCATTGCTCATTCCGTAAGCGTTTTATATTCTCAGAAATTTTTTCTTCTGTTGGATATTGATCTGTACCTAAGGGCATTCCGTTTAAAATTGTCACTAGACCTTCTAAAAAATTATCTAGCATGCATATTTCCTCCGGTTCTTTTGGATTTAGTGTATGCAGTATATCTTTTTAATTGCATACTATTGTAGGGAATATAGATCTCAATCTGATATTAGGGAAATACTTACTACAATAAGTTCTGTTTTACCTTTCCATATTCTTTTGATTATTCCTGCGATTTTAAAAAAAATTACCCTGCTCTCAATGTATTTTTTGCATGAAAACACTCAGAGGATCTGCGTCAATGAGGTAATGCGACTTCCTCTGTCTATATAAATGGTAAAATACATAAGGCATCTAGTTTATTGAAATATGTAAGGGTGTGCAACCAAAAAGTGAAAGAGAGTTTTTAGTGAAATATATATTTAAAAATAAAAAAGATATAAAGGAGCTATAAACATGAATTTAGAACAAGGATGGGAAACAAGCTTCTTAGAAGTTGTTCAAAAAAGTGAATTCAAAAAAGGTGCACTGCGTAGCCAGCTACTTTGTGCGGACGGAGAAGAAGTAGAAGAACTTGCAGATGATTATGGATATGATGAAATTGTAAATCGTGAACATGATGAAGAACTCGCAGAAATCTTAGGTGAAGAACTCTTTAGTGAAATGGAACGTTATGTATTTCTATCTTCGCAACCGGAAGAAAAACTTATTTCATTTGTAAATGGATTAGGATTTCATATTTTAGATTGGATTGTTCTTCTTGAAACAGAATTTGGTATAGATAGTGCAGTGTTTTCAGCGGATGCAGTAAAAATGCTGGAAAAACGTTTTAGACAGTTCCCGTATATAGAGGATAAGACAGTTTTTGATATGACAATTGGAGAAGCAATGGATGCATTAGAAGCTGTGACGAACTTACAATTGAAAGAGAAGATGAATATACAATAATGAAAATGAAAAAGAACGTGAGATAATCACGTTCTTTTTTTACATAATAATAACTTTGTCAGTTAGTTTCTTCTGTCCTGTAAGAAGTGCATTTAAATACTCGACTTTTCGGATACAAGATTGAATGTGTTTTTCAACTTCTTGTAACTCTGCTTGATGGTGGGTTTCAATCGGATGAATTTGCACGTTAAACTTTTCGAATTGGCTGCTGTATGTTATTTCTGCATAGCCGCTCATGATATCGGTTTGGTTATGAAATGAAAATTGTTTTGTTTCTTCACAGTATGTTACATCTTGAAATCCGTATGATTTTAATGCTTCGATTACTTTTGTAATAATTGTTATATCCATTTTTCTCCCTCTTTACGCAGTTCTGCTTTTCTATTATAACATGAAAAAAGGTTAAGAAAACGCTTCCAAGTGTTTGTTTTCACAATTTTTACGTATAATTTATCAAAATGAAATAAAGAAAAAATAATTGTAATAAAGGAAGGACTCTTTTACTTTTTCATCATATATATACAGAAATAGTGCAATGAAAGGAAGTGTATTTTCAAGTTGAGCGTAGTAAAAGAGGTGAGAATCTTGAATTTTGATATTACAGGACAAAAAGCATATGTAAAAGATGGACCGTACCGAAATCGAATTGGAATTGTAAAGCAAAAAGAAAAAACGGAAGGAACGAGTTTTATTATTGTTATTGATGATCAAATAATCGATGTAGAATTAAAAGATATCGTTTTAGTAGGAGTAGATGTAGGGCAATTTCATGAATGGTGCGAGCGAAATGGCTATTTGTAAAAGGGACGGGCTGTGAAGCGAAATTTCTATTTTTATTTTTATTAGTTGTTTAATAGGATATATCAATAGATAATGAAGAGGGGGATACTATGCTCAATATAGGAGTATATATCCTTTTTTCTGTTTATACACCTGGAAACGAAGAGATTTTCATTAATAATATTCAGAAAAAAAAGACAATTAGTTGATGTGGTAATGAATTTCTATTAATCTGTAAATAGAAACATTGTAGTAATGCCAAAGAAAAATATATAAAGGGACAATTAAACATGGAGGAAATCACATGAATTTAGTGCAAAAAGCGATAGATATGGCAGAAATCTATAAACAAAATCCAAAAGTAGAAGCAATTCTTTTGGCAGGATCCGTATCAAGAAACTGGCAAGATGAAAATTCAGATATAGAGTTGCATATTTTATGGTCAGCACCGCCAGAAGATGAAGATCGCGAAGGGCCTATTAAGAATGTCGGTGGTACCATTTTGGCGTATCATCCGTATGAAGAGGAAGAGTGGTCGGAATCTTATGTAACGAAAGACGGGATTAAATTAGAAATAAGTAACTTTTTAACTGTAACAGTTGAACATTTTATTTCTGATGTAGTGGACAAGTATGAAATTGATTATGAGAAACAATGTATTGTAGCTTCCGTTCAGGATGGTGTGAGCTTGCATAGGCAAGAAACAATTAGAAAGCTAAAAGATAGAATCGCAGAATATCCGTTAGAACTTTCCAAACAGATGATTACAGAGAATCTTTTACTAAGTAATCGATGGAATAACCGCGAAGCACTTTTAACACGCAAAGATTGGCTTATGTTATACGATGTAATTTGCGAAGTGCAGAAGAATGTACTTGGTGTTTTGTTCGGTCTTAATAAAATGTATGTGCATCACCCTGCATTTAAATGGATGCCTTATAATATTGAACGAATGACAATAAAACCTGAAAACCTTTATGAGCGAATGACCAATATCCTGATAGGAAATCCAGAAAACAGTGTAAAGGATTTGGAGTTATTAATCCAAGAAGTATTGATTTTGGTGGAGAAACAATTCCCGGAATTGGATCTTTCAGAGCAAAAAAAACAGATTAGTTATGCAAAATAATGATTATAGGGGATGGTGCTATGGAATATATCATGGATAGAGTATATGCAAGAGAGCTACTTGAACGTGCATATAAACAAAATTCTGGCCCTTGGTATAAACATTCGATACATGTTGCCCAGGCTACTGAAAACATAATCTTAGAATTTATGAAACAAGGATATGATGTGAATCATGATTTGGCTTACAATGCAGGGTTGCTTCATGATATTGGTAGGTAGAAAGGTTTCACAAAATCTGTTATACATTCTTATGATGGATACATGTACTTAGAACAATTAGGATTTAGAGGGAATGCGATTAAATGTGTAACGCATTCATTTCCTTGTGGGAATAAAGACATAGAAGTTGCAGCTGATTGGGAGCTTGTTCCTCTAAACATGAAAGTGAAGCTTATAGAGATATTAAATGAAAACAGCAACTATAATTTATACGATAAAGTTATTACTCTTTGTGATGCTTTAGCCGATGATAAAGGATTTACTACACTTGAAAAAAGATTGATCTCAGTTGGATTGAGACACGGCACCAATGCTCATACTTCTTCTCATTGGAAAGGATTTTATAAAATAAAAAAAGAAATAGAAGCGTTAATCGGAATAAGTGTATACAGATTTCTTCCAGGAGTTGAGGAATCGATTTATACTGATATTCAGTATTGAAAATTGTATGAAGGGGTGAGTGAAATGAGAAAAACTCTGTGCTTGTTTATGATAATGCTAGTGTTTTTGAGTTTAATTGGATGTTCTAATATTGCAAGTTCTTCAAAAACTTCTTCATCAACTGAACAAAAAGAGGAAAAAGAAACATCAATAGTATTTGAGAAAAAACAAATAAAAGAAATGAATTTAGTGAGGATAGATCAAGATAATATTTCTAAAGCAGGAACGGATAATGAAGATCTAATAAATCAAATTGTTACCGCAATCAAAGCTGGTACATCTAAAAAAATATCTTTAGATAAAAAAGTAAGGGATGCTGTACATGCTAATATGGAAGTCATTTTTAATGATGATACTAAAGAAAGTTTGTTAGTCTGGATAGATGATAAAAATAACATTATAATCGCAAAAGATGTAGATAAAAGTTCTGTTCAAGGAATTCAAATAAATGAGGATGTACCTAAAATAGTATTAAAATTTTTAAAACAAGTATAAGGAATAAAAAAGGAATGCTATATCAATTAGCATTCCTTTTTTATGAAGGTCACTTCTTATGAAGCAGCTTCCTCATTTTTTACATCATCTTGATTATACGTATCGTGATCTAACTCACCAAGCCATTTACTCGAAATAAGACCTGCTGTCATTGATCCACTTACGTTAAGTGCTGTACGTCCCATATCGATTAATGGTTCAACAGAGATAACAAGAGCGACAATTCCGATTGGTAAGTTCATTGTAGAAAGTACGATTAATGCTGCGAATGTTGCTCCGCCACCAACACCGGCAACGCCGAATGAGCTAATCGCGACAACGGCGATTAAAGTTAAAATAAATTGTGGCTGTAATGGATCAATACCTACTGTTGGAGCGACCATCATAGCCAGCATAGCTGGATAAATACCTGCGCAACCGTTTTGACCGATAGATACCCCGAAGGAAGCAGCAAAGTTCGCAATTCCTTCAGAAACACCGAGCTTTTCTTTTTGTGCTTCAATATTTAATGGCATTGTACCTGCACTAGAACGAGAAGTGAAGGCAAATGTTAGGACTGGGAATACCTTTTTCAAATATTGAACTGGATTTAAACCAGATAGAGCAATTAATAATAAGTGAATCACAAACATAACGATAAGTGCTACATAAGATGCTAAAACAAAGTTACCAAGTTTTAAAATGGCATTTACGTCACTACCAGCGACTGTTTTTGTCATAAGAGCTAATACACCGTATGGAGTCAAACGCAAAATTAATGTTACCATGCGCATTACAATTGCATAAGCAGCATCAAGCATTTTCTTAAATAATTCTGCTTGTTCTGGATATTTTCTTTTCACACCGATAAAGGCTATTCCGATGAACGCCGCAAAGATTACAACAGAAATTGTTGAAGTTGGACGTGCGCCCGTTAAATCAAGAAATGGATTTGTAGGTAATAATTCCAATAATTTTTGTGGAACTGGTGTTTGTTCAATGGAACTAAATTTTTCTTCCACTAATTTTAAGCGAGCTGTTTCTGCATCACCTTGTTGTAAACCCGTTGCTTGAACATCAAACCCTGCGCTTGCAGCAATACCAACAGCGGCAGCGATTCCAGTTGTAAGGATTAAAACTCCGATAATAAGTCCGCTAATTTTACCAAGGTTTTTTGTTAATTTTAACTTCGTAAATGCTGAGATAATAGAAACTAAAATCAGTGGCATAACAATCATTTGTAGCAGTTTTACATAGCCACTACCGATTATGCTAAACCAGTTATTTGAATCGATAATAACTTTCGAAGTAGGTTCATAGATAAATTGTAAAATAAGACCAAATGTAATTCCGACCCCTAAAGCAGTAAATACGCGTTTATTAAAAGATACATGCTTGCGTTGCATATAATATAATATGCCAACCAATATGAGCATGACCGCAACGTTAATACCAACTAGCAGTGTATTCATGACGATTCCCCCCTAATTCCGATCTGTTATATAAACTATATTCAAACAAAACATATAAGTCAACTTGGTAATTGAAAAAAATAAAAAAAGATGGCAATTGCCATCTTTTTAATGTCCAGCCCCAGGGACAAGTAGGAATGTTGTATAGTATGTAAATCCAATGAAGAAAACAGTTAAATATGCCCCAAATACGTATATATACATACGCTCTGTTAATTTTAAATAACTTAAAAGTACGAAAAATCCTGTTTGTCCTAAAAATAATAGTGCAGTTGCATGCATATCCCCTAAGTAAAACATAACTGAGAAAATTCCAGTCCAGAAGCCGAGAACGCGAAACATGCGCTCCATGCAATCTCCCTCCTTTTCTAAAAAAAGTAAACCTCTCTTCATTATAGTTTATTTTTCTTACTATTGTAAATATTTGCGAAAAAAGAAAAGAAGCCAAATATAATTGACTTCTTTTTGACACATTTTCATATGAAGAAATTATAGATGAACTTTGTAGTTGCAAGATTTACATCCATCTAATAAGTTATCATGTCGTGTTAATTCCATGTTCGGGAATAGGATTTCAAAAATCCCCTTCATCATATCGCTGTGCATATTACAAATTTCTTCAGGATGATGAACAGCAACTTCTTTAAATGGACAATTGTGCACATCATAGTAAATTTGTGTGCCATCTGTACTTAATTCAAATGAAGGAGATAAGCCAGCAGTTGATAACGCTTCTTTTGCAATTTGAACTTTGTGTTCTAATGTTAATGAATTTTCATTAACATTTAAACGCTGCATATGTTGTTCCATTAATTCTTTACCAAATTGTTTGCCTGTTTCATATAGTGCCTTTTCACCAGCTGCACCAAGGCTCAGTAATGAATTAAAAGCGATTTTCGCTAATAACTGATAATCGCGAAATGGGAATTGTAATTGAATTAAGTCTTCAGACAATACATATAACCTGCTTGGCCTTCCGCCTTTTCCTGTTTTCTTCGTTTCAGATCGTAGCATATTAACATCTTCTAATTTTGATAAATGTAGACGTGCCACGTTTGGATGGATATTAAATTCATCTGCGATTTCTTGTACAGTTACGTAACTATGCTTTTGAGAAATATATTTATAAATATAATAACGAGTTGGATCAGATAGTACACCTGTAATTTTTAAAGCTTGCTCCATGAGGATCTCCACCTTTATCACTTTATCCAAGATATTAACATTATAATACAGATAAAGTTGCATATAGGTAATTTTAGTCAATAATTCAGAAATTGTTCATATTTTCACAAACATATTTTTCCTTTTTCGGATAGAGAAAACGTGAAAGTTGCGATTTTTCTTGCGCACCTCTTCATGATATAAACATAGTGAGGGGGCGATAATGATGAATGGTGTTGAACATTTTGCTAATACAATTATGAAAGAAGCATGCGCATTACAGGCATCCGATTTACATATCGTGCCGCGGCAAGAGGATGCAGTTATACAATTACGTATTGGAAAAGATTTAGTAACGAAGCATTGTATTAGAAAAGAATTTGGAGAAAGACTTGTTTCGCATTTTAAATTTTTAGCGTCTATGGATATAGGGGAAAGGCGTAAGCCACAAAATGGATCATTGTATTTACAAATTGATGGGCAAGAAGTTCACTTACGTCTTTCTACACTGCCAACTGTATATCACGAAAGCCTTGTCATCCGTTTACACTTGCAAGCATCGATTCAACCACTTTCCCATCTCTCTTTATTTCCAAGCTCGGCGAAAACACTTCTCTCTTTTTTACATCATTCTCATGGATTACTCGTATTTACTGGGCCAACAGGATCTGGAAAAACAACAACAATGTATGCTTTGCTAGAGGTAGCTAAAAAGGGACAAACGCGCCGCATTGTTACACTGGAGGATCCAATTGAAAAGCGAAAGGATGGTTTATTACAAATTCAAATTAATGAAAAAGCAGGTATCACGTATACAACAGGTTTAAAAGCGATTTTGCGCCATGATCCTGATATTATTTTAGTCGGTGAAATTCGTGATGAGGAAACAGCGAAAGTAGCTGTGCGTGCAAGTTTAACAGGACATTTAGTTATGACAACGCTACATACAAACGATGCCAAAGGGGCTGTACTGCGGTTGATGGATTTCGGAATTACACAGCAAGAAATTGAACAATCATTGCTTGCTGTAGCGGCGCAGCGCCTTGTGGAATTGAAATGTCCATTTTGTAATGGGAAATGTTCACCGCTTTGTAAAGCAATGAGGAAAGTGCGACAAGCAAGCATTTATGAGTTGTTATATGGCCTTGAATTGAAACAAGCGATTCGTGAAGCGAATGGAGAGCAGGTAACCTATTATTATGAAACATTGCAATCGTGTGTAAGAAAAGGGTATGCCTTAGGATTTTTAGAAGAGGATGTTTATGTTTGAACGAAAAGGGTGGAGATTACATGAGCAAGTCTTGCTATTAAAAAGGCTTGGTGAATTGTTAGAAAAAGGTTATCCGCTCTTACAAGCGCTAGAATTTTTACAGTTTCAATTATCTTCTGCAAAAAAGTTACAACTGCAGCATATTATCGAAGAATTGAAAAATGGACAAAGTTTACATGATGCTTTTCAGCAAATGATGTTTCATCCGGACATATTAAGTTATTTATTTTATGCCCAGCAACACGGTGATGTTTCTTTTGCTTTAAAGCAAGGAAGCGTACTCCTCTATAGGAAAGATAAGCATCAAAAAGATATGATGAAAGTTCTCCGTTATCCGATTTTTTTATCTCTTTTTTTACTAGGAATTCTTGCTGTATTCAACCTTGTTTTGCTTCCTCAATTTGAGACATTGTACAGTTCTTTACGTGCAACTTCAGCTTCCTTTTCAGATCAAATTATGTCCCTTATTCAAATGCTCCCATATATCATTGGCGGATTTTTTCTCGTTATTTTACTAGGAGTATGCGTATATGTGTTTTATCTACGAAAGCTTCCTCCCATTCAAAGGGTAAGTATTATGGTGCGTATTCCCCTTATCAAAACATTTCTTATTTTAACAAACTCCCATTATTTCTCTGTTCAATTAAGCGGCCTATTACAAGGCGGATTATCGGTACTCGAGGCTTTAACGTTAATGATTGAACAAAAACATCACCCGTTCTTTCAATGTGAAGCCACTCGAATTGAAGAGTTATTAACGGCGGGAGAACAGTTGGATTCTATTATTATGAAGAGCAGTTATTACGAGCGTGAACTGTCTTACGTTATTGCGCATGGACAAGCAAACGGAAACTTAGCGACAGAATTAGGTGATTATAGCGAATTAACGATTGAAAAAATGGAAGGAAAGATTCAACGTATTTTAGTCATTATTCAGCCACTCCTGTTTACATGCATTGGCATAATTGTTGTTCTTATGTATTTAGCGATGATCATGCCAATGTTTCAAATGATGAATTCTATTTAGGAGGTAAGTTATATGAAAAATGAAAAAGGATTTACTCTTTTAGAGATGCTATTAGTGATGGTTGTTATTTCGGTATTGCTTCTATTAATTATTCCAAATGTCATTAAACAGCGTTCTTCCGTACAAGGAAAAGGTTGTGATGCTTACGTAAAATCGGTCGAATCGCAAGTGCAGGCTTATCAATTACAACATAATAAGATACCTACCATCGACGAATTAGTGAAAGATAAGTACATTACTTCCACAACGTGTCCAAAAGGGGAACAAATTAGTATTTCAAGTGATGATGGTGCAGTATCGGTAGTTGGAAAATCGTGAAACAACAGGGATTTACATTTTTAGAGATGCTCCTCGTTCTATCCATCATCTCGATATTGAGCGTTGTTACTTATTTTAACGTTGCACCATTATATGAAAGGCAAAAAGTCGAACAGTTTTTAAAACAATTTTCGCAAGATATATTATACATGCAGCAGTTAGCTATAAACCGCCGGAATCTTCATATGTTACGATGGGTCCCTGAAAAACATATGTACAGTATTTGGGAATCTGGAGATAAACGTTCCTTGTTTATCCGGGAATATGAACGTGATATAAAGATTGATTTAAATACTTTTCCGAATCCAATGACCTATAATGCAAATGGAAATATAAACCAAGGTGGTACAATCATACTTTCTTATCGCTCGCACACTTATGAAGTTGTATTTCAACTTGGGAGAGGGAGATTTGCGTATCGTGAAGTGCCAAAAAGGATCGGTTATGCTCGAGATGCTCGTATCGTTAAGTTTATTAATGATGGCTGTGTCACTGTTGCTTCCGCAAACACTTCTTATTATGCAAGAAAGAAAAAATATTCAATTTCGGTATAAAGCACATGTATTGTTGAAGAGGGAAGCGGCGCTATATATGTATCAAAATCGGCCGAAGCAGCAAAAAGAGGAGACAATAGATGGTGTTGTATACAAGACGCATTGGCAGGGAGAAGAGGTTTGTGCAATTTGGAAAGACGTTAAACAAAAAAGAATGGAACAATGTCGCTATGTCCAAAAGTAAAAAGGGAGAAGCAGGATTTACGTTATTAGAAATGTTATTATGTGTATTGTTTTTATCTACTTTCTTTCTTCTTGTGCCGCGCCTCCATGGTTTATTTATCGAGAAACCGTATTCGAAGCAAATAAATAGTTGGGAATGGGATGTGTTCATGGAACAAGTGCAATTAGAATTTAGGGAGAGTCAGATGGGAAAAGGTGTTCAGTTAGAAAATCAAGAAGATTTACTCCTTCTTCAACTGAGTAGCGGAGTTAATGTAACATATGAAGTGTTAGGAAATAATATCGTGAGAAAAGTAAATACGCTAGGGATGGAGATTATATTACAAAAGGTAAGTTCGGTTTCTTATGACGTAACACCGAATGTATTAACCATACATGTGCAAGATATAAGGGGTAAAACGTATCACGGTATAGCAACACGTTACACACCTATTGAGTTGAAAACATGAGAAAGCAAGATGGTTTTGCGATGCCAGGAACATTAATTCTTCTTTTCTTACTGTTTTCATTTTTTATATATGAAATAAATATGTTACAATCTGATCAAAGATTTTATAAAGAAGCGCAGCAGAAATTTTTGTTAGAAGAGATTACCGATCAAGCGATTGCCTCGATAAAGGCAGATTTGCTGGAAAAAGAACAAAATGATGCATTCTCATTTCGATATAAAAATGGTGAGGCGAGTGGGAACTATGCATTTGAGAACGAACTCGTTTTTGTTACATTACAGTGCATGACGAAACAAAAGCATTCTTATAAAGTGAACTTTCAATACGATAAAATAAATAAACGGGTTATGAATTGGGTAGAGGAGAGATGAGGTAGAAGGTTCATTACTGTTACGTTTTGTTCTTGATACAGAATTAAGGGCAAAACGTTTCTTATTAATGTGCGCAAGTCACATATAAAATAAACCCTATCAGTCAATTTTTCGTTATAATACAAATAATTAAACAATGACCAACTCGATAGAAAAGAGGTAACAAAATGAAATCCATCTACCTAACAGGTTACATGGGAGCAGGCAAAACAACAATTGGGAGAGTGCTAAGTGAACGATTGCATATTCCAGTTGTAGATACCGATCAAAAAATTGAGGAGAAGCAAGGGAAGTTAATTCGTGATATCTTTGCAGAAGAAGGAGAAAATACATTTCGGCAATATGAAAGCGAAATGTTGTGCTCTTTGCCGACGAGTAACTTAATTATTACAACTGGTGGAGGTATCGTTGAGCGAGCTGAGAATCGCCAGTGGATGAAAGAAAATGGGACGGTTGTGTATTTATATTGTGATCCGTATGTTGTTGCGGAACGCCTTCGCGAAGATATGACGCGTCCATTATTTCAAAAAGAAAACATAGAGGCGTTTGTAGAGAAGTTTGAGAACCGCCGTGCATATTATGAAGAAGCTTATATCTATATAGATACGACAAATAAAAATGTGGAAGAGATTGTGAAAGAGCTACTGCGAAAGATTAATGCGTAAAAAAGTGGGCATACTAATCAAGTAGAGGTGATGATAATATGTCTACTAATGATTATGTGCGTTTTGTGACGCAACAATTTGTATCATATATGGATGCTCCAAAAGAGGATCGAAAGCAGAAGAAAGAACAACGCCGTGCTGAAAAAGCACCGTTTTTAAACAGATGGTTTGGAATGATGCCTCTTAGTGCTGCTTTGTTTTATCAAAATGTAAAGAAGAAAAGAAAAAAAACAAGTTAATGAAAATTGGAATGATTTACCGCTAGTGATTATGCTAGGCGGTACAGTAAAATTTTTGCGACGAGTATATACTTGTCATTGATTCGACAGACAAACCTATGAAAATCCCCCTGTACATGTACAGGGGGATTTTCATTATTTCTTTTGATGATCTATACTCTATTGGGTAGATTCGCTCTGTTCAGTTACTGCGTGTATTTTATTATTCACCCATACAAATCCTATACCAATACATATAGAAATTCCCCAACCAACTGCAGTCATGATTGCTCTCATTTCACCATATCCTTCCACACCAAACACAGAGATGAAATAGATTTTTAAAAAGCTTTTTAAAATGAATTGGAGACCGAAAAATAGTGTTAAATATTGCAGTGCTGGATATATGCGTTTGTCGCGGTAAAGGACGCGACTTTTATCTCGGTCATGTCCTTGCAGTGCTGCAATATCAGCTGCGAAATATAACATGAGTGGTTTTTTAATAAAGATTGTGCAAATAACAATGCACCCGAGTACGATATGATAATATGCGTCATTCCAAAGCATTCGCTCGGCAGATCCGGATAATAGATCTACTGCCGTGTTAGCAACGAGGGTAATTAAAATAAAGAACCCTGTGACGTTGAACTGCTTTTCTTTCTTAAAGCAGTACAGTGTATAAAGAATTCCCGGTACCGAGGAAATGAGCATTGCATAATAAGGATCAATATGTGCTTTTGCAAATTTCCAAATAACAAAAGGGAAGACGAGGTAAAAGACAATATCGAATATAACTTTTTTATTTTGATTCATTTTATGCCTCCTTAAGTAATAGGTATATTTTACAATAGAATTTCTGAATATTGTACAAGATTAATTGATAATGAAAGTTAAAAAATCGATATAAATCCCTTCTTTTTGGTTAGGAGAGAGAATTTAGCCATGTATATAAGCGGTAAATGCTATGTAAACATTTTGAGCGTATACGAAATGAAGCGAAAATCATAGTTTGGTAGAAATAAAAAGATTGCCCCTAGCGTGGTAATCTTTTTTAGTATATAATAATTAAAACGCTTTCATTTTTAAATTTTTGTTCACAAAATTGACGAAAACTTAAGTTATTCCTATCGTCATGTTGTTTTATAATGAAACTAATCAACTATACATGCATACAATATTGTGAAATAAATAACATAAATAATCTATACAAATGTAAACGTTATCAAAAAAAGAGAGGTGGAGACAATGAGTAAATTTTTCTTCAATCATAACCCAGCAACAATAGAAGATGGAAGGCTTGTAGAATACGCTGAAATTATTTATGGTGAAGGTGGCCGTTCTGTATTAGAAAATTTAATGGTGAAAGCATCTATCAGGTTGCGTGATCGTTATCCGCATAAATCTGACGAACAGATCTCTCATCTCGTAAATCAAGGCTTGCACGATATGTTTCAGAAATATGTGAAGGAATAAGAGGAGCGAAAAAGCTTCTCTTATTTTTGCATAAGGATTGCCCCCTTAGCTGACAATAAGAGTGAATTTGAAAAGCATAAGGGGTGAAAGAGATGAGCAATGGCGTAGGACGTTCGAAAAAGAATCTTCCAACAGATGCAAACCATGTGAGTGCGAAAGACAGGGAATATCAAAAACGAATGACAGAAAAGCAGCAACAAGAACATAACGATGGCCGGAAGTATAATGGGAAAATATAAGAAAAGCTCCTTCTCATATGAAGGGGCTTTTCTCATGAAAAAAAATGATTAGCGGTTACATAAAAGAGTCCACCATTTATAATTTGCATTGTAATACGAGGTTCGTATTGCTCTTGTAGTGCTTGCTTTTCTATTTCGTAGCTTTCGGGAAGCTCTTCGCTTTCTTCGTAAAATCGATTTAGAAGCGCTAAGTCATGGTTCCAGCGCACATGTGCTTCTTCAGCCCATGTATGATTATCTGCTGCGATGAGATTTTTTAGTGCATCTTCTATTCGCTGGAGTCCGCTTTGCGGCTTAATAATTGGAGTAAGCGTAAAACTGAAATCTGGTATTTTTGGCGTGAGCCGAATTTTTGCTAATGTTTCATGAAAGTTTGTAATCATTGTCCCAGAAATAAGATGAATCCCAATGGAATGAAGCATGTCTTTTTTTCGATCACATTGATAACATACTTTTACATTAACGCCAAGCCATGGGTGAAGTGGTGTATGAGTTGTACCACCTGAATTCACTTCCTCGAATAAACGTATGTAGGATCCAAGTTCTTTTGTTGTTTGAAAGATTTGATGCAGGCGAGGAGAGCCATAGTGAATAAGCTCACCTTCCTCCTCTGCGTTCTCTGGATTTGTAATGAGAGTAAGTTTCATCGGATTTGGAACGCCGCCTGTTTTCTCAAGGTAATGCCAGTAAAAAGGGCGATTCATCAATAGTTTATCCATCTCAATTGTTAATTGTACATCTAGTAGATGCGGGGAACGTCGGGAAATTTCACAGTCGTTTGCTTCAAAAAAACTCCATAAATAATTATGAATTTCATGTTGCTGCATAACCTTGCACCTCAGCTTCGTTTCTCTTCGCAAAGTCGATGATGGATGTTAAATTTTCCATTTTAATTCGAATTTCTCCTTCGCTCTTTGACCCTGCGAAAATCTCTTGAATATGCGCATCGATATTTTTCATATTGATTCTTGTTAAAATCTCATCAAGTTCACCGATGACTCGCTCAAATAAATTGATTTTTTCGTATAGAAGTTTCAAAATATGTTCTTCAACTGTATGCTTTGTCGCTAAGTTATAAATATGGACATCATTTTTTTGTCCAAGCCTATGAATACGTCCAATCCGTTGTTCAAGCCGCATTGGGTTCCAGGGCAAGTCATAGTTAATCATATGACTACAAAATTGTAAGTTAATCCCTTCACCGCCTGCTTCTGTTGCGATTAACACTTGCGCATGATTTTGGAAGAGTTCTTTCATCCAATCTTTTTTTCCGCGTTTGAATCCACCTCGAAAGGGAACCGATGAAATACCATGTTGTTTTAAAAACCATTGTAAGTACATTTGTGTTGCTCTATATTCTGTAAAGATAACGACTTTATTATCAATTTCTTTTATAAGCTCTAGTGCTTGATTTGCTTTTGAATTAAAAGGAATATGGTTGATTTTATCCATTAAAACATCGATATATGGATCTGGTATATAATTCTCATTTTCTTTTTGTCTTTTTTCTACATGTTTTTTAAGTGAATAATAAACTGCTTCCCGGCTACTGCATACTTCTCTTTTCAAAGTTAATGATGAAAAGGCAGAGGTAAACGCGTCTTGTCCTTTCCAATGTTCAATCGCGTTATACAGAGCTCGTTCTTCTCCATTAAAATCAACAAATATGGTTCGAACGTGCCTTTTAGGCCACTCAATCCCTGTACCGTTTCGACGATTTCGTACCATGACTTTGTTAATAAGGGCTTTCAAATCTTCATCTGACTCTGTAGAGCGATTTTTAGAAGCATAGTATTCTTCGAAGTTAGATTGATTCCCTAAATGACCGGGTTTTAATAAAGAAACAAGATTAAAGATTTCATCGATTTTGTTTTGGACAGGTGTTGCAGTTAGTAATAAACAAAACTTCTTTTTTAGACGCTGCGCAAATTCATAGTTTTTTGTTTTATTATTTTTGAGTTTATGTGCCTCATCAATAATGATGAGATCATATTCTAGGTTCAAAACGATATCACGATGCGGTGAACGCTTTGCTGTATCAATTGATGAAACGATGACGTCAGCTTGTTCCCATGAGTAGCTTTTTCTCTGGGCAACTGCAGGGATAAAAAACTTGGTGTTAAGTTCATATGCCCACTGGGAAACAAGGGAGGCTGGAACGAGTATAAGTACTTTTTTAACAAGACCACGCACCATATATTCTTTTAAAATCAGACCCGCTTCAATTGTTTTTCCAAGTCCAACCTCATCTGCTAGTATCGCTTTTCCATTCATTTGCTCAATCACAGTTTGCGCAACTTCTAATTGGTGAGGAAGCGGTGTGAAATGAGATAAATGTTTTGGTGCTTGCAAACCATCGAATGTAGGGACAAGTAACGACTTTTCTGTTTCGTAGGCTAAATTATACAATTCCCAATTTGTCCAAGGACCGTCCTCATCAATTCGTTTTAAAAAATTTTCTTGCCATGTCCGATCTACGGAAATATCAACATTCATGAAAACTCTCCCACCTTTTGTAAACTAAAACGGTTATTATTATATCCTTCACCCAAAACGATAATTTCTAGCATTTTTAGGGGAAGTCGTTTTTGCAAGTATAAGAATAAAAAATTCCAAATTATTTTTTATGCTAGAATATTGATGAAATAGATCGAAAAATGTTAGGATAATGGTGTGAAATGAATGGAATCTTTCGTATTTTATCCAAGAAAGTACTTTTTTATTTACGCTTTCATAAAAAAATGCATTGAGATTCCGTATATCCCATCTTTTCTGAATGAAAAATGTTTAGATACGGGAAGCCAACTTTTATTGATTTGTCATAGACAGCATAAGGGGGAAAGAACATGATTACATTACAACGTACACCGCTATTTGATGTTTACGCGAAGTATGGTGGGAAAACAATCGACTTTGGTGGTTGGGAATTACCAGTTCAATTTTCAAGCATTAAAGAAGAGCACGAAGTTGTTCGTACAGCAGCGGGTCTATTTGATGTGTCTCACATGGGAGAAGTAGAAGTAACGGGCACAGATAGTTTAGCATTTTTACAACGTGTTGTTACAAATGACGTTTCTACCTTAAAGGTAGGAGGCGCACAATATACAGCAATGTGTTACGAAAATGGTGGTACTGTAGATGATTTATTAATCTACAAACGTGGCGAAGAAGACTATTTATTAGTAATCAATGCATCGAACATCGAGAAAGATTACGAATGGTTAGCAAGTCATGTAATTGGCGATACGAAAGTAGTCAATGTTTCTAGTGAAATTGCACAGCTTGCAATTCAAGGACCAAAAGCAGAAGGCATTTTACAAAAAGTTGTGTCAGAAGATTTAAAAGAAATTAAGTTCTTTAAATTTAAAAATCCTGTTCTTGTAGATGGTGTAGAAGCACTTGTATCACGCACTGGTTACACAGGCGAAGACGGATTTGAAATTTACTGTAAGAGTGAAGATGCTGCAAAACTTTGGGAGAAACTTCTTGAAGTTGGAGCAGAAGACGGCTTAAAACCATGTGGTTTAGGAGCACGTGATACACTTCGTTTTGAAGCAACACTTCCACTTTATGGTCAAGAATTATCGAAAGATATTACACCAATTGAAGCTGGAATTGGTTTTGCAGTAAAAACAAACAAAGAGGCAGATTTCTTTGGAAAAGAAACATTAAAAGAATACAAAGAAAACGGTGCACCTCGTAAATTAGTCGGTATTGAAGTAATTGAGCGCGGTATTCCTCGCACACATTATCCAGTATATGTAGGCGAAGAAAAAATCGGTGAAGTTACAAGTGGTACACAATCTCCAACGTTAAAGAAAAGCATTGGCTTAGCATTAGTTGATGTAAAATACGCAGCAGTTGATACAGAAGTAGAAATTGAGATTCGTAATAAACGCGTCAAAGCAGTAGTCGTTCCAACACCATTTTACAAACGTTCAAAGTAACGGGGAGAGGGGTAGATTTCATGTTGCATCGTTATCTTCCAATGACAGAAGAAGACAAAAAAGAAATGTTACAAACGATCGGCGTTCAAACGATCGATGAATTATTTTCTGATATTCCAGAGAGTGTTCGTTTTAAAGGGGATTTAAAAATTAAACAAGCGAAGTCAGAACCAGAACTTTTAAAAGAACTGACTGGTATGGCTCGTAAAAATGCGAATTTAAAAGATTATGCTTCCTTCTTAGGAGCAGGCGTATACGATCATTATGCTCCAGTAATTGTTGATCATGTTATTTCTCGTTCAGAATTTTATACAGCGTACACACCATACCAACCAGAAATTTCACAAGGGGAATTACAAGCGATTTTTGAATTCCAAACAATGATTTGTGAATTAACAGGAATGGATGTGGCAAACTCCTCTATGTATGACGGAGGTACAGCTTTAGCAGAAGCGGCAATGCTAGCAGCTGGTCATACTCGTAAAAAGAAAATCCTTGTTTCTAAAGCAGTTCATCCAGAATCAAGAGCAGTACTTGAAACATATGCAAAAGGTCAACATCTTGAAGTTGTTGAAATTGATTATAAAGACGGTGTAACAGATTTAGACGTATTGCAAAGCGAAGTAGATGATACAGTAGCTTGTGTAATTGTTCAATATCCAAACTTCTTTGGACAAGTTGAAAAGTTAGCTGATATTGAAAAAATCGTTCATGAACAAAAGTCATTATTTATCGTTTCTTCAAATCCATTATCATTAGGTGCATTAACACCACCAGGAAAATTTGGTGCTGATATTGTAATCGGTGATGCACAACCATTTGGCATCCCAACACAGTTTGGTGGACCACACTGTGGTTATTTCGCAACAACGAAAGCATTTATGCGTAAAATTCCAGGGCGTCTTGTAGGACAAACTGTAGATTCAGATGGTAAACGTGGTTTTGTATTAACATTGCAAGCTCGTGAACAACATATTCGTCGTGATAAAGCGACATCTAACATTTGTTCTAACCAAGCATTAAACGCATTAGCAGCATCTGTTGCGATGACAGCACTTGGAAAACAAGGTGTGAAAGAAATGGCGCGTCAAAACATTTCTAAAGCACAATATGCAAAACGTCAATTTGAAGCAAAAGGATTTACAGTAACATTTGCTGGTCCATTCTTCAATGAATTTGTTGTAGATTGCAAACGTTCAGTACAAGAAGTAAATGATGCATTAGTTCAAAAGAATATTATCGGTGGTTATGACCTGGGCCGTGATTATAAAGAGCTAGCGAACCATATGCTTTTAGCAGTAACAGAGCTTCGTACAAAAGAAGAAATTGACACACTTGTAAACGAAATGGGGGCTATCCAATGAAGAACCAAGACCAAGCACTTATTTTTGAAATGAGTAAAGAAGGACGCGTAGGATATAGCTTACCCCAATTAGATGTAGAAGAAGTAAAATTAGAAGATGTGTTTGAGAGCGATTATATTCGTACTGAAGATGCAGAGCTTCCAGAAGTATCGGAGCTTGACATTATGCGTCATTACACAGCACTTTCAAACCGTAACCACGGCGTTGATTCTGGATTTTATCCATTAGGGTCTTGTACGATGAAGTACAACCCAAAAATCAATGAGAATGTGGCACGTTTCCCAGGCTTTGCGAATATTCATCCGCTTCAAGACGAAAAAACGGTGCAAGGTGCAATGGAATTAATGTACGACTTGCAAGAACATTTAATTGAAATTACAGGTATGGATACTGTTACACTTCAACCAGCAGCTGGTGCACATGGAGAATGGACAGGATTAATGTTAATCCGTGCATACCATGAATCAAACGGTGACTTTAACCGTACGAAAGTAATTGTGCCGGATTCTGCGCACGGAACAAACCCAGCGTCTGCAACGGTAGCAGGATTTGAAACAATTACAGTAAAATCAAATGAGAATGGTCTTGTTGATTTAGAAGACTTAAAACGTGTTGTGAACGAAGAAACAGCAGCACTTATGCTAACAAATCCAAATACACTTGGTTTATTTGAAGAAAATATTTTAGAGATGGCAGAAATCGTTCATAATGCAGGTGGTAAATTGTATTATGATGGTGCGAACTTAAATGCGGTATTAAGTCAAGCACGTCCTGGTGATATGGGATTTGACGTTGTGCATTTAAACCTTCATAAAACATTTACAGGTCCGCATGGCGGCGGTGGCCCAGGCTCTGGTCCAGTAGGTGTAAAAGCAGATTTAATTCCGTTTTTACCAAAACCAATTTTAGAGAAAACAGAAAATGGTTACCACTTTAACTACGATCGTCCACAAGCAATTGGACGCGTAAAACCGTTCTATGGAAACTTCGGTATTAACGTTCGTGCTTATACGTATATTCGTTCTATGGGTCCAGATGGACTGCGCGCAGTAACAGAATATGCTGTATTAAATGCAAACTATATGATGAGAAGATTAGCTCCGTTCTATGATCTTCCATTTGATAGACATTGTAAGCATGAGTTTGTATTATCAGGTCGTCGTCAAAAGAAACTTGGTGTACGTACATTAGATATCGCAAAACGTCTGCTTGATTTTGGCTACCATCCACCAACAATTTACTTCCCACTAAACGTGGAAGAATGTATTATGATTGAGCCAACAGAAACAGAATCAAAAGAAACGTTAGATGGATTCATCGATAAGATGATTCAAATCGCAAAAGAAGCAGAAGAAAATCCAGAGGTTGTACAAGAAGCACCACATACGACGGTAATTAAGCGTCTTGATGAAACGATGGCTGCTCGTAAACCAGTTTTACGTTATCAAAAGCCAGCTCCTGTACAAGTTTGATCATATGTAAAATGAAAAGAACTCACTATATGCGAGTTCTTTTTTTGTGGAGAATTTGTGCAGAAATTATGAAAATCATGTAAAGAATTTTTAGGTTTTATGTAATAGTGCGGAAGAAAGTTGTTTTTTAGGTTTTATTGTTGAAAAAGTCAGTTTGATAAAATTGTGTATTTTTGTTAGAATTTTATTGAAATTAAGAGGGTGTAATGAGAGAGACGTAACTCATTTTTATGTATATGTGAAAAAACGAACAATTTGGGGTGAGAGAATGGGCTATAAGTGTTACAGGATGGTGTATCATTTAGAAAATGGTAAAACGATTAAAGATATAAAGGAATTTTGTTATCGGGATCATGGGAAAATGTTAGAGCGTGTAGCACATCGTGTAATGGATAACGCAGAAGTGACAGCAATTGATAAGCAAGGAACAATTATTTCAATAGCTTGCGATGACATTGTAAAAGTAGAGCTCGATTATATAAAAGAAAGTTAACCTTGAGTCATATCGAATTATTCGATAAAATATACTGTTGAATGGTGAAGTGAGAAGAGAGGAGTTTATCATGGGTAGTACAAGACACTTTTATATGTTTGTTTTAGCGTTTGTACTTGTTGTGGCATTAACGGTATATTTAATTGTTGATAGCAGCTGGTACAATGCAGTGCATCCAGCATTTCTTATTTTTATGTATGTAGGAATTGCGGTTGTTAGTTTTGGGATGAGAGATGAAATGTTAGATCGCTTTGAGAAGTGATACATATACAAAAGACCAACAGGAAATAGTTGGTCTTTTTTTCTTGCCAAAAATAGGATGATGTGTATATACTGTACATATAAAGTATATACAGTATATACACATTGGAGGGAAACATGGATATTATCATTTCAAATTCTTCTCCAGACCCTATTTATGAACAAATTAGTAAGCAGTTAAGGCAGCTTATTTTAAATGGTCGTCTAAAGGGTGGAGATCAATTGCCATCTATTCGCATATTAGCAAAAGAATTACAAATTAGTGTGATTACGACGAAACGTGCGTATGAGGAACTTGAAAAGGAGGGTTACATTGAAACGGTTGCGGGAAAAGGGTCGTATGTCTCTGGGCAAAATAATGAGCTTATAAGGGAACAACGATTGCGTTTACTAGAAAGTAAAGTGGAAGAAGTTGTTCAGGAAAGTAAATTTTTACAGCTTTCACTTGAAGAGTTAGAGCAAATGATTGCGTTTTTATATAAGGGGGAATAAGCGACATGTTAGAGTTAAAAAATGTTTGTAAAAACTATAAAGATTTTTCAGTGAAAAATGTAAGTTTTGCATTGCCACGTGGATATATTATGGGATTTGTCGGGCCAAACGGTGCCGGGAAAAGTACGACCATTAAAATGATAATGAACTTAGTAAAACAAAATAGTGGGGATATTATGATTTTTGGGAAAGACAATCAAAAAGCAGAGAAGGAAATTAAGCAAAATATCGGATTTGTGTATGATGAAAATCACTACTATGAAGAGTTAACGTGTGAACAAATGAAGCGAATTATCGCACCACTATATAAAAAATGGGATGAAGAAAAATATCAATCATATATAGAGCAATTACAAGTTCCAAACGACAAGAAGATTAAGCAGTTATCAAAGGGGATGAAAATGAAATTTGCAATTGCGATGGCGTTATCGCATCATGCAAAGCTTATCATTATGGATGAACCAACATCAGGTTTAGATCCAGTTGTCCGTAGTGAACTGCTTGATATTTTGCAAGAGATTGTAATGGAAGAAGAAGCATCCGTACTATTCTCCACGCATATTACAACTGATTTAGAGCGAATTGCTGATTATATTACATTTATTCACGAAGGTGAAATTATCTTTACGGGAGAAAAAGACGAAATATTAGAAAAACATGTGATTGTAAAAGGAAGCAATGATTTATTAGATGTGGAGGGAAAAGAGCTCTTTATCGGGTTACGTAAAAATAAATTTGGTTTTGAAGGCTTGGCGAAGGATAAACAAGCGATTAAAGATTGGTTTGGACAAGAAGTTGTGATCGAAAAACCGTCTTTAGATGATATTGTTGTGTATACAGCGAAAGGGAGAGGTGCTTATGCGTCAGCTCGTATATAAGGATTTATTCTTTTTTCGGGTAACTTGGTTGGTTAATATTATTATGCCTTTTCTGTTTTTTATTTTAGAACCAAATGGAGAAACAGCATTTCCTCTAAGTTGCTTACTTATAACGATTTCCTCAGCGATGGTATTAATAGCAATGGATGAAAGAAATAAAAGTGAAATTGTTTTTAATAGCTTACCTGTAAGGCGAAGGGATATTATAATTGCTAAATATATTTCTAGTGCAATATTCATTGCAGTAGGGATGGTTGTGACAATAGCGGTATTGGGGCTTATCAAAGGTGTAGCTTCAATTGGTAATATAGGTGCACATCATCCTAATTTATACATTGAGATTCCATGGTATGTAGTAGTAAGAGGGGCTTTTGTTTCGATTGTTTTTATAGCAGCTTTGTTTCCTAGTTATTACGGAACAAAGTCAAAAGTAGTGCGAGGAATATTTACAGGCCTAACAGTTGGAATAGCTGTTCTTATTGGGATATTTATTGAGGAAGGACCAACAAACCAAATAGCATTGTCATTCATGGATTGGATCATGAATCCATCACATGTTGTGATATTTATAATTGGTGGGATTATAGTAGCTAGTATATATATCACTTCTATGTTTATTACGATTAAAATTTATGAAGCACGTGATTTATAAAAACAGGAAGGGGGATACATATGAAGCAACTTATTATGAAAGATTTTATTGTGCAAAGGAACATGCTCATTTGGTATATCATGTATCCTTTTTTATTCTATATGGCAACGCACGATAACCATAGTACATTCACACTTACGACAGTTATTATTCCTGTTATATTGATGATGAGAACTTTTTATAGTGATGAAAAAAATCAAATCGAAAAAATGTTTAATAGTTTACCGATATCTAGAAAACAAATAATATTGGCAAAGTATATGTTTGCATCGATTATTTTAATGATCAGTGTTATCATTGTTTACTTTGCAGTAGGTATTCAGCTACGAAATGGGACAGTGGATTTTATAGAAACGACAGTTGTGGCTAGTATGAGCCTCAGTTTTATTGTTTTTAGTTTAATTTTACCAATATACTTTCTGTTCGGTTATCAGAAAACGTTTATGATTGCTTGTTTTATATTAATTGCACCTATATTTATTTTAGAAGTTTTCTTTAAAGTAAATATAGAGCGATTGAATTTACATAGTGGGTTTTTATTCATAGGTGCAACTTGTATGATGCTGTTATCGATGATAGTTTGTACAAAATTATATGAACAAAGAGACCTATAAAAAGGGAGAGAGAAGATAATGAAAATCATAGGTATTCTATTTAGCATTGCTGGATTTCTCCTGATCATCGGAACTGGAATAGGAACAACAATACATGTCATTCCTTCATCTATTTCAGTATCTACGTGTCTATTGTTCGGAACAGTTTTTGTAACAACAGGGAGTATCATTAGAAAAAGGAAAAACGTACATTGAAAAAGGTGTCTCATCATAAGACACCTTTTTCAATAGGCAAAATAACAAAGGAGTAACTTATAAACTAAAACGGTGCTCGGCATATCTTTTGGTGTATGTAAGATTAGGCTGAAACATATAACAAAGAAAAGAAATAGGAAGAACAACAATAGGATATGTTTATGTATGGAATTTTGCATATAATCAGCTCCTTTTTTGTAGTATGTCCAAAAGGTAAGAGGATATAGTTGGAGTTTGAAAATTTTACAGGAGGGTTGCATGGTGAGGAAGCAAACGTTAAAAGGAAGAATACTATATGGTTTTGGAGTGGTCTTATTTGTCTGGGGACTTATTATGCTTAATATTATTTCAGATATAGCTGTATTTGAGAATGTGAATAAGAGCGTAGGTGGGGGAGTGCTTATCCTTGGAATCATATGTCTTATTACATCTAATTTCTTTAGAGAATCAAAAAATGAGAATCATTAAACATAAAAAAGACAGTTACTTCTTTTCAGAAGAACTGTCTTTTTTGGTTATTTTATTCCAAAGTTTAGCGATACTCCAAACGATAATAATGGTAATGGAGGCAATAATCGACCAAACGATAGATACGACTTCAAGTGCCATGTTGGGAAGGAACGTAAGAACAGAAATAACTTTATGGAATAGCCCTTCTATCACATGAAAGCTCATTTGCAGTAGAATAACCATTCCAATCAGAATTCCTGTCAGAAGCTGTTTCCCTTTTTCTTTCCACATGACATTCACCTCACGTTAGCTCATTAATTTTAAGCCAACTGCACCGCATAAAATGCAGCTTAAGAAGGCAAGACGACGCCAATCAGCTGATTCGCGGAAGATCAAAATGCCTAAGAGTGCACTTCCAGCCGTTCCAATTCCTGTCCAAATGGCGTAAGCTGTTCCCATTGGTAATGAGTCCATTGCAAGTGATAAGAAGAAGAAGCTTACTCCAAAGTTGGCGATTAAAATAAGCTTTGGTGCCCAGCCTTTTTTTTCAGTGGCTACTTTCATAAACAGTACACCAACGATTTCACAAATACCAGCAATAATTAAAAATACCCATGCCATTTTATGCGGCCTCCTTCTCTTCTTGTTCACCTGTTACTCGTTTTAAACCAATTACTCCGAAGAAGATTAAACCGATTAATAAAACTTTTACAATTGAAAAAGGTTCTCCAAAAATAAAAATCTCTGTAAGAACGATTCCACCAGCTCCGATACCTGTAAACACAGCATATACAGTTCCTACAGGTAAATCTTTATAGGCTTTAAATAATAGGACAAAACTAATTGTAATTAATAGAGCGACACCAATCCATTCAAGTGGTGTCTCCGCGTGCTTTAGTCCAATCACCCAAAAAATTTCAATAATACCAGCTAAAATTACATAGATCCATGCCATATATTATTTCTCCTTCCTACCAGTCGTTAGGTAAAGGGCTGAAAAACGACGCATTGCAAAGAAAGCAATCCGTCATTTTGAAAGGCCGCGCCAAAACACTTTCCAAGAGGCGTTTAAGCGGGTCTCAAAGCGATTTAAACCTGCGTATAATAGTTCAACCATAAGACCATCAAGTAAGCATAAGTAAGCCTCTAGAGCGTCTTTAATTTCAATGTTATGCAGTTCACCTTGTTCATTTGCTCGTTTGAATACAGGAAATAAAAGTTCCCTAATATTCTCAATGTGAGCATTTGCTTTTTCAATAATTTGCTCGCGAAATGCATCGGGTGGAAAATAAGAAGTGCGTAACCAAAACATTGATTCTTCACTCTCACCAAATCGTTTTGCATAACCGTTTAACAGATTTACGAGTAATACTTCAGTAGATGATTCCGAAAGTGCTTCTATATCATCAGTAAAGCATTGTAAATCTTTTTGCAGGGCTGCTTCTAAGCAGATGAAATATAATTCTTCTTTTCCCTTAAAGTGTGCGTAAATCGATGGCTTTTTAATCCCGACTTCTTGAGCAATATTTGCTAATGAAGTCCCTTCATAGCCGTAGCGTGCGAAATGAGAGAGTGCTACAGCTTTAATGCGGTTTGCTGTCATTTCCATCCCCTACCTATCGTTCGTTAGTTTAAGTATAAAAGAAAGAAAAAATAAAGTCAATAGGAAGAACATCTAAAAAAGAGTACCTAATTAGATACTCTTTATACGGTTTGACGCTCAATTAATCGGAAAGAGAGTTCTTTTGAATTATTTTGGATTTGCTCGTTTTGTATTTGTTTATAAAACATGGAAAAAGCATGAGACCCCATGATTTTTCCAGGATGTTCAATTGTTGTAATCTCTAAAGCTTCGGAAATTTCATGGTTATCGAACCCTAGAATTGCTATATCACCTGGAACGTGCAGACCTTGTTTTTTTGCTTCTGTTAATAAACCAGCTGCAACTTGATCGTTTGCAGCAAAGATAGCAGTGGGACGTTTTTTCATTTTTAATATGTTTTGCATGACTTTGGAACCGTCTTTCATCGTATAACATTGATAAAACATCCAGTCTTGATGAACCGTTTTTCCAGATGAATGGAGCGTATTAAAAAATGCTTGTTTTCGTTGTTTTGTATTGGCACTGTGTTCGCGAGCTAGGCAAACCCCGATGTAATCATGTCCCTTTTGTAATAAATACTCTGTGCCGATGCGAAAGCCCTCATAGTGATCAACGTAGACAGATGAAATAAGGGGATGTTTCATTTTTTCACATGAGATGATGGGAGCAAACGTTGCGAAAGGTTCAATTTGCTCCCACGAGCTTGCTCGTGAGCAAATAATCATACCATCAAATTGTTTCATTTTCATCATTTCTAAAACGCGAATCTCTTCTTTACTATCGTAATTCGTTTGACACAAATTAATATGATAACCAGCAGCTAATGCTTCATTTCCAATCCCTTCAATAAGGGTACTAAAGTAGGGTAAATTGATGAAAGGAAGCATCACCCCAACCGTAAATGTTTTTCCTTTTATTAAATGAACTGCATTTATATTCTTTGCATAATTTAGCTCTTCAACTGCATCTAAAACGCGTTTTCGCTTTTCATCGCTGACGTGGGGATGGTCATTTAGCACGCGCGAAACCGTCGTGATAGATACTCCAGCGATTTTCGCGATTTGTTTTATATTCGCCATATGTATCACCTCTTCATTCATTATAAAGGCAAATAGATAAGAATGGAAAAATACTGAAAAAGGCTTGACCTGAAAAGCTTTTCACAATCTATTTTATAAATAAGACTTTCCGTTATTCGCGTAACCTTTTTGGGCGTAAGAGTAACGAAGAGTCTTTTTTTGTCTAAAAAGATACAGTATGTCAAAATGTGTGAGATAAACGAGGAAAGTTTTCAAAGGGAGAGTAAACAAGTGAAGCGAATATGAACAACATATTAACGCTTTGTTCGCAAAAGGAGCGGTATGAAAGGGCGGAAACAAATTGAAAAAAAGAATCATTTGTTTCGTGTTTTCGAGTATGTTGCTGAGCTCATGTTCATTCCAACAAACGGCGAAAGAAGAAAAACAATTTGTGGGAAATGCGGATGGAGCTGTAGATCTTGTATCTGGTCCCATTTCGTTAAAAGATACAAAAAAATATTTTTCGGCAGCATATAAAGTTCCGACGTATTTGCCGTACGATGTTATGAATGATGTAAAAGGAGAAGTAAGAACAATTGGGAAGAAGAACGCTGTCTTGACGATAAAATATAAACCACAAGAAAAAGGAAGAAAAGATTATATAGAATTAACAGTTGCTAATTTTTCTTACAGTTTTCCTTATATTGTAGAACAAAATCGATTTCATGAAAAAATGAGATTAGATAATGGTTCAGCTACCTATTTTAAAAATAGGGATGAGGGTGAACAGGGGGAAGAATTTGCGACACTCATTTGGAGAGAGAAAGGATTAGAGTATCAATTGCTATACCGTAATGTAGAATTAGGAAATGAGGAAGAAGTGAAACAAAACTTATTGTATATTGCGAACAACATGGAAGAAAAGAACTAGCTGATGAGTTATGCTAGTTCTTTAAAATATTATTTCTTTTTAATTTTGCCTGTCCAAGATTTAAATCCACCTTGTAATTGGTAGAAATCTTTGTAACCTTGTTTTTTTAGATATTGAGCGGCACGTCCTGTACGGAATCCGCTTTGGCAGTATAAATAGACAGGTTGGTCTTTACGTAGCTCTTTGTAACGCATACGAATTTGTGATAACGGAATGTTACGAGCACCTAAAATATGACCAGCGTTAAATTCATCTGCTTCACGAATATCGATAAGCTGTGCTTTACGGTAGCCAGCGCGAAATTCTTCTTCTGAAAGTGTTTTAATTAATCTTTTCTGATAGAAAAACATCCATACAGAGTAGCCGATGAATGCCAGAACTACGGCTAGTATAATAATTAAGTTTGTTGACACGATTCTATCGCTCCCTTTTTTCTTATCCTACTTTAAATATTATAATGCCCATATGTATTTATGCAACAGGTTCGTTCGGTGAGAAGAAGAAATTTCGTATTCTTTCACAAATTTTGTCGAATTTGTTAGACTAGAGATTGTGAAAAATAATTGGTTATATGAGGTGCAGGATGGGAAAAGAAAAATGGTGTTATATTAACTCTGGTCAATGTTCACCGGCATTTAATATGGCGTTAGATGAATGTTTATTAAATTGGCAAAGTGAAAAGAAAATGCCGCCGATAATTCGCTTCTATGAATGGGAAGTGCCAACGTTAACGGTGGGGTATTTTCAGAGTGTAGAAAAAGATATCAATATGGATGTAGTAAAAGAGAAGGAATATGGATTTGTTCGCCGTCAGACAGGTGGTAGAGGCGTATTGCACGATAAGGAATTAACCTACAGTGTCATTGTCTCTGAAGGTCATCCTAAGATGCCAAAAACAGTTACAGAAGCGTATCGTGTAATTTCGCAGGGGTTACTTGAAGGTTTTAAGGCGCTAGGATTAGAAGCGTACTATGCAGTTCCAAAAACAGAAGCGGATCGTGAGAATTTAAAAAATCCACGTTCAGGTGTATGTTTTGATGCACCATCTTGGTATGAAATTGTTGTAGAAGGTAGAAAAATTGCTGGGAGCGCTCAAACGCGTCAAAAAGGTGTTATTCTGCAACACGGGTCAATTCCGTTAGAAATTGACTTAGATGAGCTATATGATTTATTCCTATTCCCAAATGATCGAGTGAAAGAGCGTATGAAGAGTATGTTTTCTTCAAAAGCCGTCGCAATCAATGAATTAACAGATCGTACGTTTACAATTGAACAGTTGATTGAAGCGTTCCAAATTGGATTTGAAAAAGGTTTAGATGTAGAGCTAGTTCCGTATGAACTAACGGAAGAACAGCTTCAGGAAGTACAAACATTAGCAAAAGAAAAGTACGAAAGTAATGAATGGAATTATAAAAAATAAGGAGACGGCATTTGCCATCTCCTTGTTTTTTATAATAAATTTAGTACCTTTTCTACTTTAATCCCTTTTTCTTGTAAAGAACGAAGACGATTTACAACATCCATAATCTCTTTATCAAAAGTAACACTAATTCCTTGGCTTTGTAATTCTTCTTTTAAATTTTCAATAGAATCATCTATGTCGATGCCAAGCTCGTAATCTTGACACACTTCGATTGTCTTTTTCACAAGCTTCACATAATTCTCTTGTAGTTTTGAATTTGTTTCCGCCACAGCTGTTTGTTTCGGTTTTGTAGGCATAGCTACAGTCGTTTCTTTCTTTGCAACTGGAGTAGGTACTGCCTCTTTTACAGGTGCTGGAGTAGGTGCCACTACAACTGTTTCTGAACGCACTGGCTTCGGTGCAGGTGTTGGAGTAGGTTTAGGTATTGCGACAGATTCTTCAACACGTGTAACAGGTTTAGGCGCAGTTGTAACTACTTTTGGTGCTTCTACAACTACTTCTTTCTTTGGCGCAGTTTCTACAGGTGTTACTTCTTGTTCAGCTGCCTCTTTGTTTTCTTTACTCCACATAACGCGTTCGATTTCTAGGGAAACATTGTTTTTGTTCATTGCTGTTAATGTAACTTTACCAACTTCAGCGTTACCTGTGAAATCGACAATTTTATAAATCACACTTTTGTTCCAATCTACGTTTCCGCTCAAAAATAATTCTTCGTTACATTTCGGCGTTAAGCCCTCGATTTTAATTTCTGCATTTACACCGTTTTCACTGTATACCATAATTAGCGAAGCATTTACATCTTCGTCTGCTAACATTAGTTCACGTACCATTTTGCCGGTGCGTACTTGCGTTTTCTTCTTAAGTGACATCAAATTTCCCCTCTCAAAAATTCAGTAATAATAAAAAAATCGTATAACGAAAAATAATTGCTCACGAAGAAATATGATACCGATAATAAAAGCATCACGTCAACAATTTACGTTAATTATTTTGCATTTTTCTTTTTTTCTTTATGAAATTTTTCAATTTGTAAAATTAGACAAAAGAAAACCAGCCTTTTGAGGCTGTTAAAATCTAGAGGTTTTATATAAAAGTTTGTATAAAATGTAAAAGGAACTTGCAACGAGAGTGCCTTGTAAAATTGTTAAGTTGAATGATAAATAAGATTGTGTTTTAAAATAAATGTTTGTAAATATTGATAATCCAAAAGGTATACAAAAGGATAACATAAGCATAGTCTTTTGCTTCCAAGATGCTAATATTGTGAAAGAATAGCGTCTTAATAGGGAAAAAGTTAAAATAGTGCCTGCAGTAAAAATAAAGGCTGATAATATTGTTCCAGGGATGCTAAAGGCAATGTTTGATGTATTTTCATCTGTGAAGAGGACATGCATAACTGATAAAAGTGTATCAAATCCAAATTGAATAGCTAGTAATAAACTAACTGCGAAACCAATTACTGCTCCTTTTTCAAAAGTAGTTTGATGTTCAGATGATTTTATTAATTCATCGCAATATGCTTTTAGATCTTCCCCGAAAATATCGTAAGCATTTTTTTCATCTTTTTGAGCGTCTAAAAGGTGATCTAATATTTCTAAAAGTAGTTCTTCCATTTGTTTTTGGGGAACGGTAGTAAAACGTAAATAAATGAGCATATCGCTATAAATATTTTCGTTTTCGGGGGTTAGAAGCTTGCGTTTGTCATTGTTTAGCTCAACCATGTCTTTTGCGTTCAATTTTCTCACTCCCTGTATAATTAAAAGTTTAAGCGTCTATAAAAAAATTTATAAAAAAAATAAAAAGTGATAGCAAGAAATGATCCAATCCAAGGAGACAGTTGATACTTTATAATTGGGTGATCGATAAAAAATAAAGAAATGACAATGAGTATAAACCATGGGCTTTGTTGGGAAATGAATCCTTTTACACGCTTCCAATTACTCATGTGGTTGTTGAATAAATCCCCTTTAATAAAGTCAAATACAAAACGGATAGCAAGGTGTATAGCGATAATGATTATAAATACATATATAAAATTTACCTGTACAGATTGGAAGCGTTTGTTGTCAAAGAAAAAGGGCAAAATAAAAGCTGCAAGAGAATTAATAGCGAAAAATATAGCAAGTAAATAACTACTCATAAAGGCTGGTGTGGCTATTTTCTGCCATATATTTTGTTTTGGAAGTGCAGCGATTACTTCATCACAGTAATCTTGTAAGTTATGTCCAAAAACATCATAGGCATTTTTATCTTCTTCTTGCGCATCAAGTAGGTGATCTAAAATTTCTAGTAACAGTTCCTCTACTTGTTGCTCTGGAATATTAGCAAATCGAATGTATACTAGCATATCTCCATAAGCAGCCTCGTTTTCTTCTGTCAACAATTTACGCTTTTTATTATTAAGTTCAATCATGTCTTTTGCTTTCAAATCCTTCACTCTCCTTGTAACAAATTATTTACCGTCGTCGAGACCATCCCCCAGCTCTTTTTAAACGCTTCTAACTGCTCAAATCCTTTATCTGTCACATGATAATACTTATGTTTTGGACCAAGGTTTGAGGCTTTTAAGGTACCGGCTATGAGCTTTTCTTTTTGCATTCGTAGCAAAAGGGGATAGATGCTACCTTCACTTACGAATGTAAAACCGTGTTGATTTAATTTCGTACTTAGTTCATACCCATACACTTCTTCTTGAGAAATGATGTATAAAATACATCCTTCGAGCACACCTTTTAACATTTGACTATGCATGATTTCACCACCTTTAATTCAGGTAACTTGTTGTGCAAGGTAGATGTTATCAAAATTATAACACTTCAGTAACTTGCCATGCAAGTTACTGAAGTGGAAAACTTTAAACAGCGTTGTTATCGATTGTCTGCTCATACTAGGAATAGGGAGGGAAGTTGTATGAAGCCATTTATGCCAAAGCTTGTTTATTTTGAACCAGGGGCACTTGAGTATCCACTTGGAAAAGAGTTGTATGAGAAGTTTACAAAGATGGGTCTGGAAATTCGAGAAACAACATCACATAATCAAATTCGTGATTTACCTGGAGAGAATGATTTGCAAAAATATCGCAATGCGAAAACAACACTTGTTGTTGGTGTAAGACGGACGTTGAAGTTTGATACATCTAAACCATCGGCTGAATATGCAATACCACTTGCCACAGGTTGTATGGGACATTGTCATTATTGTTATCTGCAAACAACATTAGGCAGCAAGCCATATGTTCGTGTATATGTGAATTTAGATGAAATTTTTGAGAGAGCGCAGCAATATATGGATGAAAGAGCGCCAGATATAACGCGTTTTGAAGCAGCGTGTACGTCGGATATTGTAGGAATCGATTATTTAACACATGCTTTAAAGAAAACGATTGAATTTATTGGGAAGAGTGAATATGGTCGTTTGCGTTTCGTGACAAAATATTCTCATGTTGATCATTTGTTAGATGCAAAGCATAATGGGAAAACGCGTTTTCGTTTCAGCATCAATTCTCGATATGTCATAAAAAATTTTGAACCGGGTACCTCACCATTTGAGGATCGAATTGAAGCGGCTCGTAAAGTAGCGGGGGCAAATTATCCACTTGGTTTTATTGTTGCTCCAATTTATATGCATGAAGGTTGGGAAGACGGGTATCGTGAATTATTTGAACGACTTTTTGATGTGTTAAAAGATTTAACTTTGCCGAATTTATCATTCGAATTAATTCAACATCGCTTTACTAAGCCAGCGAAAAAGGTAATACAACAACGTTATCCCAATACAAAACTCGAAATGGACGAGGAGAAACGAAAATATAATTGGGGACGATATGGTATCGGAAAGTATGTATATCAGAAAGATGATGCAGTAAGGTTAGAGAAAACAATACGAGGATATATTCACGAGTATTTTCCAGATGCTGAAATTCAATATTTCACATAGAAGAATCTGTAGTACTTTGCAGATTCTTTTTTATTTCGTATTTTTAGGCTTGTTTCCACCCTTGTCACGATATCCTTTCTGGTGTATCATTTTATTGATTGCTTAGTGCGGAAAACACAAAATGAAATTGGATGGAGGAAACCGATGCCTACCCCTAGTATGGAAGATTATATTGAACAAATTTATTTGTTGATTGATGAAAAGGGATATGCCCGCGTATCTGATATTGCTGAAGCGCTTAGTGTACATCCATCCTCTGTAACGAAAATGGTACAAAAGTTAGATAAAGATGAGTATCTCATTTATGAAAAATATAGAGGGCTTGTATTAACATCAAAAGGGAAAAAAATCGGGGAGCGTCTTGTATATCGTCATGAGTTACTAGAACAATTTTTGCGTATCATCGGTGTGGATGAGAGTAAGATTTATAATGATGTAGAAGGAATTGAACATCATTTAAGTTGGGAAGCTATTGACCGTGTTGGTGATTTAGTACAGTATTTTGAGCAAGATGAACTTCGAATTGAAACACTTCGTGGTGTTCAAAAAGCAAATGAAGAGCGGGGAAAGTAAAGGGAACGAGAGGCGTTTCCTTTTTTGTTTAGAAAAGGAAATTACTTTCTTTAAATTGAATGTATAGAAATGTGAAAAATCGTTTTGTAAAAGGTGGGATAGGAATGAAAGCAATTATTTTTGACTTTGATGGATTAATTGTAGATACAGAGACAATTTGGTTTCAATCTTTTCAGGAAGTAATGCGCGAATATGGTGGTGAGTTACCTCTAGAAGAGTTTGCTAAATGTATTGGAACAACAGATGAAGTGCTTTATACATATATTGAACAACAATTGAAAGAGAAATTTAATAAAACATTGCTAGAAGAAAAAGTTTCGGCTGTACATCAAGAGAAAATGAAAATACCAGTAGCTCGTGAAGGTGTGCAAGAATACTTAGAAGAAGCAAAAAGTCTTGGAGTAAGAATTGGTTTAGCTTCTAGTTCTTCAAGAAAATGGGTTGTTGGTTTTTTGGAAGATTTAGGAATACGAGAGTATTTTGAAGTGATTAAAACAAAAGAAGATGTTGAGAAAGTAAAACCAGATCCAGCGCTGTATCTGGCAGCTATTGAGGAATTGGAAATTGATTCTTCAGAAGCTGTTGTATTTGAGGATTCAGTAAATGGATTGAAAGCAGCGATTGCAGCGGGATTAAAATGTGTCGTTGTTCCAAATGAAGTTACAAAGACTTTGCAGTTTGAAAATCACGATCTTCGCTTAGAAAGCATGCAAGACAAAAGTTTAGCAGAAGTGCTTAAATATGTGAGAGAGCATAAATGAAAAAAGACCGCATTTCCTAAAAGGAAGCGCGGTCTTTCTTTTTATTTTTTTTACCTTCAATCACGGTTAAATGAGATTGTTTTCGCTTCCTTTTTAATACGGATGAATTGCCTTTCTTAACTTTGTCATCAGAAGCATTTCGCTTTAATAAAGAATTGCTTAGGGGTGCTACGTTTTGTTTTCCGTATTTTCGGTTCGAGTGTTTCGCAGCACGCTTATACGAGTTTTGCGAATTGGCGGAACCGCTGGAGCTTGTAAACATTTTATATAATAAATAAAAGACACCAACAACAAGTAACATGATGGCAATGTTTTTGATCATTCCGTATGGATTTGTAATTGCAGATGATACGAGACCAAATATTGCTAACCCAATAATAAGCATGACTAAAGCGAACGTAAACGAACGACCGTTCATAGGGAACACCTCCTAAATAACATATATTTAAATTAGTATATTAGCGACAGGGAAGGAGTTGAGTACCATTTTGAAAAATTATTGTTGTTTTCCTTCTAAACGTAATAATTCTTCAAAAGATGCAATTGCAACTTCAACTTGATCATTTTCTGGTTCTTTCGTTGTTAATAGTTGAAGCCATAATCCTGGATATCCTAATACGCGCAAGACCGGAATATCTCGTAATCGATTTGTAAATTGCAAGACTTCAAAAGAAATACCTAGAACAACTGGAATTAATAAAATTCGATTTACCACTCTGACCCAAAGGGGATCAGTTGGAACAAGAAAATAAACAAACATTCCGATAATGACTGTAAATATAATAAAACTACTACCGCAGCGATAATGGAGACGAGTTTGTTTTTGTACATTCTCTACTGTCAGTGGAAGGTTGTTTTCGTAAGCATTGATGACTTTATGTTCCGCACCGTGATATTGAAATACACGCTTAATGAGCGGAGTTAATGACACAATATATATATAGCTCAGTAAAAGGATGAGCTTGATGATGCTTTCAACAACGATTTGCCCAGTGTGAGATGGGAAAATCGGCCTTGTCAATTCTGCTAAAAGTGCGGGAACTGCTGTGAAAATAACTTTGCCGAATACGAACGATAAGACTCCGACTGTGGCTACTCCTAATATCATCGTCAATTTTGATTGTTCTTCTTTTTTGTTTGCAAGCTGTTCATCGTCCGCAGGATGAACGTCAAATCGTTCCGAAGCAAAGTTTAAGTGCTTTGCTCCATTAGCGCTTGCATCAATGATAGCTGCGATGCCACGTATAAATGGAATCTTCTTCAGCAAAGATGATACCTTATTGCGTACGCGTGGTAATCGGTAAAATTCGATCGATTTATCCTTACGACGAACCGCTGTAACAGTATATTCTCTACCGCCAAACATAACTCCTTCTATGACCGCTTGCCCTCCGTATATTTGTTTTGTCTCCTCTGCCATGTTAACACCAACCTGTATTTGTTTCTCTCTTATGTAGAAAAGAGGCAATTGTCACACTTGGTTCTGTCACTGTGAGATTTGACAATCACCGAGTTTCCTTTATTTTATCGACAAACACAAGCTGCTGACAAGGAAAATTGTTACGGAAGCTAGACATTTCTTATTCTTTTTATAGACAAATTTCGCATAATTTAAACATGCTTCAAAATAGTTTCGGACATACTAATAAGCGGAGGTGTTGATGTGAAGCAAGAACAATCAATAACAAAGAAATTTGTACAGATTGGTTTATTTGGTGGTGTTTTTTGGGGGAGTATATGGTATTTTCTTCATGTTTTTTCATTTACAGAAGCGGGACCAAACTATCTACTTTTACCATTTGCGTTTGGAGCGTGGAAAGAAGGAGTTTGGGGAAATGTATTAGGTATTATTTGTATGGGGCTTCTTTCTATTTTAGTGGCATTTCTCTATAAGGCTCTTTTCAAAAGATTTGAAGGGATACTGCCTGGAATATTGTATGGTCTTTTTTGGTGGAGTCTTTTATTTTTTGGGCTTGGTTCTATTGCCCCTGTTATTAAAAATGCACTTCATTTACCGAAAGAAACAATTGTCACAACGATATGTATTTTTATTTTATATGGTGTATTTATCACATACTCTGTTTCGTTTGAAGCGAATAATGTGAATCGGGGAGAAGGGATAGAGTAGACAAACTATTCAAATAAGTGACTCCTGTGTTAAAATGTTTTATAGACATTTTTATATTAAGGAGTTTTGCAAGATGAAGAAATTACTCCTCGTTAACGGTCCTAATCTAAATCGCCTCGGTGTTCGAGAGGTGAATGTATATGGGAAAGGAACGTTAGCGACACTTGAAACAGAGATGAAGCAAGAAGCAGAGAAATTGGGAGTGGAGTTAGAATGTTTTCAATCGAATCATGAAGGTGCTCTTATTGACATCATTCATGAGGCAGATGACATATATGAAGGGATCATTCTAAATCCTGGGGCATTTACGCATTATAGCTATGCGATTCGAGATGCAATTGCCAGTATCTCGATTCCAGTTATTGAAGTACATATTTCTAACATTCATCAGCGTGAATCGTTTCGTCATGAATCTGTAACGGCAGCGGTCGCAGCGGGACAAATTGTTGGATTTGGTTTTTATGGTTATAAGTTAGCGTTATTTGCATTATTGGAGAAACTGAGGGGGGCATAGACTGATGGAAAAGATCACGAAGTTAAGAAGTGCATTTGGTGAAGCTGGTATTGATGGTATTTTATTAACGAATGAATATAGCCGTAGATATATGACGAACTTTACAGGAACAGCTGGTGTTGTACTTATTTCGAATGACCGCGCCCTATTTATTACAGATTTCCGCTATGTAGAGCAAGCTGGTAAGCAAGCTGTTGGGTATGATATTGTACAACATACAGGGGCAATTCTTGATGAAGTTGCGAAACAAGTGAAAAACTTGGGAATTCAAAAGCTTGGCTTTGAGCAAGATACGCTTACATATAGCTCTTATACAGCACATAAAGAAGCAGTTGAAGCAGAATTTGTTCCAACTTCTGGGCTTGTAGAAAAGTTACGCTTGATTAAGACTGATTCAGAGATTAAGATATTAAAGGAAGCTGCACAGATTGCAGATGCTGCCTTTGAACATATTCTATCATTCATTCGCCCAGGCGTATCTGAAATTGAAGTGTCAAATGAACTTGAATTTTTCATGAGAAAACAAGGAGCAACATCTTCTTCGTTTGATATTATCGTTGCTTCAGGACTTCGTTCAGCATTGCCGCATGGTGTGGCATCTGAAAAAGTGATAGAAAAGGGAGATTTCGTAACACTAGACTTCGGTGCTTATTATAAAGGATATTGCTCTGATATTACACGTACGATTGCAGTCGGTGAGCCATCTGATAAATTAAAAGAAATTTACAATGTCGTTTTAGAAGCACAGCTTCGTGGTGTAAACGGCATTAAAGCTGGTTTAACTGGTCGTGAAGCTGATGCATTAACACGTGACTACATAACTGAAAAAGGATACGGTGAATACTTTGGACATTCTACAGGTCATGGAGTGGGTCTTGAGATTCATGAAGCACCAGGTTTAGCATTCCGCTCTGAAACGGTACTTGAGCCTGGTATGGCTGTGACAGTAGAGCCAGGTATTTATATTCCAGGTGTTGGCGGTGTACGTATTGAGGACGATATTATTGTAACAAGTGACGGTAATGAAGTAATCACGAAGTCTCCAAAAGAACTTATTATTTTGTAATACACAGGAGGATTTTTTGCATGATTTCAGTAAACGATTTTCGTACAGGTTTAACAATTGCGGTGGACAACAGCCTTTGGCAAGTTATTGATTTCCAACACGTAAAGCCGGGTAAAGGTGCTGCGTTCGTTCGTTCTAAACTACGTAATCTTCGCACAGGTGCGATTCAAGAAAAAACATTCCGTGCTGGTGAAAAAGTAGAGAAAGCACATATCGAAAACCGTCGTATGCAATATTTATACGCGAGCGGTGAGGCTCACGTATTTATGGATAATGGAACTTATGAGCAAATCGAACTTAGCGAAGCTCAAATCGAGTATGAACTAAAATTCTTAAAAGAAAACATGGAAGTAGCTATTATGACATACCAAGGTGAAGTACTTGGAGTTGAACTTCCAAATACTGTTGAGTTAAAAGTTGTTGAAACAGAACCAGGTATTAAAGGTGATACAGCTTCTAACGTAACGAAACCAGCTACATTAGAAACAGGTCTTGTTGTACAAGTACCAATCTTCATTAATGAAGGTGAAATGCTTATCATCAACACAGGTGAAGGTAAATACGTTTCTCGTGCATAGTTAGAAAAAGCACTCGTGATCATCACGAGTGCTTTTTTATGTGAAGTACGGTAAATAATAAATGATGCTTGTAATAAGACTGATAGCTATAAGACTGATTGTTCCTATTATGTAAGGACTCCAAATGAATTGGAATGGTTTTACTTTCCCTGTTTTGTATATAGTGTGATCCATATTAACGTTAAGATTGATATTTAGCGCAAGCAACCAAATAACACCGAATATAGCTAAACTCCCTAGAAAAAACGTCTCCATAAATGACCAACTAACCAGTTTGGAAAAAAGGTAAATGCCAATTACTTCTAATGTGATTGTAATAATAAATTTAATTGCTTTCACTCCAAAACCTCCTTGCTATTTAATACCATTCCAACTTAAAAAATTCTCACGAGATAATGTAAAAATGATGTCCGTATATTGTAAATCGAGTGGTAATAATGTGACGTGCTTCATAGAAAATTCTCCTTTCATATACTAAGTGTAACATATAAAGTTTTGAATATTATGATTATTTTTGTTGAGAGTAATATGAAAAAATATGTTTTTACTTCTGAAATAGACAACCTCTGCATATGGTTGTACAAATATATGTTTTTTGGAGTACGACTTACTCAGTAAGTCTAAGAAGTTACTTGAAAAGTAATTGGTAAGGAGAGAAGGTGGGAAAATGAAACAGTGGCTAGCGGCAATGGAGACATCTGTGCTTGTTATGGGGTTGCTTCGATTGTTTTCAGGTAGCGCGGAAATATTCGCCGCTTTGCTAATGCTTTATGTGAATGATGCAAAAAAAGCATTGTTTATAAACGGTATGCTGGCATTTGTTGGACCGACTGTATTGATTCTAACGATGACAATTGGTATTGCAAGCGTTGCAAATGAAATTTCCTTTCTGAAACTTTTTTTTCTAACTCTTGGAATTGGCTGTATTTTTATTGCGGTGCTGAAATAGTAAGTCAATTATAGTGGGGAGAAGCTTATGAAGGAAGTATTAGAAGTTTTACCAAAGCATATGAAACAGTTCATTGAAGGCTGTGAACAATATAGCGTGTTAGAAGAAATTCGGGTCCGGATTGGAAGGCCGCTTGAATGTATTGCACACGGAGAAGTGTTCTTTTATGACTATGTCGTTACAGCAGAGGATGCAATCTATTTATTAAATAAGCTGAGTCAATATTCAATTTATACGATGGAAGAAGAGTTAAAGCGCGGGTATGTTACTTTGCGCGGTGGTCATAGAATTGGCTTAGCTGGAAAAGTAATTACCGAGAAAAGTGCAGTGAAAATGATCCGGGATGTGTCGTCATTTAATATTCGGATCGCGCGTCAAAAAATTGGAATAGCTGAGCCGCTCCTATCTTATTTGTACGACTCACGTTGGTTAAATACGATGGTAATTGGTCCACCGCAAACAGGGAAAACAACACTTCTCAGGGATGTGGCACGTTGTATGAGTCAAGGAGTTCGTTCCTATAAAATTCCTTCTTGTAAAGTGGGGATTGTTGATGAACGCTCAGAAATTGCTGGATGTGTAAAAGGGGTTCCGCAATATGAGTTTGGCCCCCGTGTTGACGTGCTAGATGCGTGTCCAAAAGCAGAAGGAATGATGATGATGATTCGTTCTATGAGTCCCGATATATTAATAGTGGATGAAATTGGGCGTATGGAAGATAGTGAAGCTATTATGGAGGCAGTTCATGCAGGTGTTCAGCTTTTTATAAGTGCTCACGGATTTTCTTTTGATGATGTAATGAAAAGACCATCTTTAAAGGCTGTGATGGAACTTGGGGTGTTTGATCGCTTTATTGAACTATCAAAAGCAAAGGGACCTGGAACCGTTGTCCAAGTGAAAGATGGGGATGGCAAGCCTGTTCAAAGGCAAGGGAAGGCTCAAAGTGTATGGTGAAAATATTTGGTGCAGTGTTAATTGTAGCAGTGACTACTTTCTTTGGGTTTTCTTACGCGAAAAGGTATAGTGAACGCCCACGTCAACTTAGGCTTTTAAAAGCAGCACTGCAATCCCTAGAGGCTGAAATTATGTATGGGCATACCCCTTTATCGGAAGCAGCCGAACGCTTAGTAAAACAAATGCCGAAGCCTTTAAACTGGATATTTCAAAGTTTTTCAAAGCGGTTAGAAAATGGTGAACAAACAGTTAGAGAAGCTTGGCTCGACAGTTTACAAGAAAATTGGAAACTCACTGCATTTAAACAAACTGAATATGAGATTTTACAACAATTTGGTGAAACATTAGGGCAGCATGACCGTGAATCGCAGCAAAAGCATATTCGCTTATGTATTACGCATTTAGAAAGAGAAGAGGGTGAAGCGAAAGCGCTGCAATTCCAATATGAAAAGATGATAAAGAGTTTAGGGGTATTAGCGGGGCTACTTATCGTAATTTTACTGCTATAGGGGGGAGAAAGGCGATGTCCATCGATGTTGGATTAATATTTCAAATCGCCGGAATCGGCATTGTTTTAGCTTTTATTCATACAGTTTTAAAAGAGTTAAAGCGGGAGGATATTGCAAACTGGGTGATCCTTGTTGGTTTTGTCGTTATTTTATTTCATGTAGCTTTTTTGATTAATACTTTGTTTGACAAGATTAAAAGTGTCTTTCTCTTCCAGTAAAGGGGGCGGTTCGAATCGAAATCTTGCAAATTGTCGGATTGGGCCTCGTTGCGACATTTTTAGCAGCTGTGCTAAATCAACATAAATCTAGTATTACTTCTTTGTTTATTGTATTTGTTGCGAGTGTAATGTTTCTGCTACTAATCGATCAAATTCATTCTATTTTGAGAATGATTGAGAGAGTTGCAAGTGAGGCGAAAGTGAGCAATGTCTATGTGGAGACGCTGCTGAAAATCATTGGAATTGCCTACATTGCTGAGTTTGGGGCACAAATTACAAAAGATGCTGGTCAAGGCGCAATCGCTTCAAAAATTGAACTAGCGGGAAAGATTTTAATTCTTGTTATGGCTATTCCTATTTTAACGGTTGTTATTGAAACAATTCTCGGCTTTTTACCTACGGGATAAGGAGGAGTGAATGTTGCGAAGGTTTGGAGCTAAGCTGCTGTTTGCTTGCTTCCTTTTCTTTTCTTTACCAATTGTTGTACAAGCTTCTCCTGTAGAACAAAACGTCGTGGATCAGCAATTGGATAAATTAGGGATTGAAGATGTGAAGCAGTTTTGGGACGGGCTTGTCACAAAGTATGGAGGCTATTTACCAGAGAGTCAAAAGGGAAGTTTTATGGAATTTGTAAAGGGTGAAAAGGAATTTTCTATAAAAGAATGGATGGTAGGATTATTAAAATATTTATTTCATGAACTTGTTGCAAATGGAAAGTTACTCGGAACGCTCATTATGCTGACAATTTTTAGTGCGTTATTACAGTCCCTACAATCAGCTTTTTCAAAGAGTAGCGTTAGTAAAATTGCAGATGCAGTTGTATACATGGTGCTCATTATTTTTGCTTTAAATAGTTTTTATGTCGTAATGACGTATGCACGAGAAACGATTCAAACAATGGTAGATTTTATATTAGCTCTACTTCCTATTCTTCTAGCACTCATAGCGACAGGGGGCGGGGTTGTATCCGTATCATTCTTCCATCCGATTATCATTTTTTTAATGAATACAAGTGGGCTGCTCATGAATTATATTGTACTTCCACTTTTATTGCTGGCGACCATCTTAAGCATTGTAAGTACAATGAGTGATCAATATAAAGTTACGAAATTGTCCAAGCTCCTGCAAAATGTAAGCGTTGGGATCATTGGTATCTTTCTAACAATTTTTCTAGGCGTATTATCTGTACAAGGGACAGCAACAGCAGTTGCTGATGGGATAGCTGTTAAAACAGCGAAGTTTGTAACGGGGAATTTTATTCCTGTGGTAGGCCGGATGTTTACAGAAGCGGCGGATACTGTTATTAGCGCCTCTGGATTGTTAAAGAATACGGTCGGGATTATCGGACTTGTTATCTTATGTTTAATCGTTGCTTTTCCGGCGATTCAAATTTTTTGTATCGCGTTTATTTATAAATTCGCAGCGGCAGTACTACAGCCGGTTGGCGGCGGAGCTATTATTAAATGTTTAGATATTATAGGACGAAGTATCATTTATGTATTTGCCTGCTTAGCTATCGTATCTTTTATGTTCTTTTTAAGCATTACCATTATTATTGCCGCGGGAAACATTACCCTTATGATGCGATAGGAGGTGACGGGTATGCAATTTATTACAGAGTGGATTCGAAATATTATCGTATTTTTACTCTTAGCGACGATGCTGCATCTTATCCTTCCTAACTCAAATTTACAAAAGTATGTCAAGTTTGTCGTGAGCTTACTGTTAGTTGTTTTAATCTTAACGCCGCTATTTAAGTTGTTACAAACAGATGTAAATGAAGTGATTGCGAATTTTAATCAAGAAAAATACGTAGCGAACGGATCAATAAAAAATTCAATTGATGAAAAGAAAAAAGAAATACAAGCCCTAACACGTGCATATAGTTTAGAAGAGATGGCTGTCAAAATGAAAAAAGAAGTTGGAAAAGAATTTGAGAAAAAGTATGGCGTGACAGTGTCTGAAATAAAAGTAATTGCAGCAGAAACGAAGGAAGAAGTAAAAACAGCGAAGGATATTCAATCTGTTATTGTGACATTAAAAGAAACTGAACCGAAGAAAAATGATGCAATTGAAACAGTAAAACCAATTGAAATTGATACGGAAGAACCACGAAAAACTTCGGAAGAAACAAACGTAGAAATGAAAGAGTTCTTTTCAAGCAGGTGGCAACTAGAGAATAAACAAATCCAAGTTCAAATGGAAGGGGGGACAGGTAGAGTAAATGGACAATAAAGATAAAAATTCAAAATTCTCATTTTTTCGCAACTTATTAAAAGGGGACGAAAAAGACGATAAGGAGAAGGGAAAAAAGGTAACACCGAAGTTTTTGCTTGTCCTACTCATACTTGGAATGTTACTTATGTTTTCTAGTAATTTCTTTGGGCCGAAAAAAGAAGAATTGCCTGTATTTAAAGAAAAGACAAGTCAAGATGCAGGAAAAGATGTGCCAACCTTTGGACAAAAGAATAACGATAATATGTCAATTATAGAAAAATATGAAAAAGCATATGAACAAGAATTGAAATCTTCATTAGAAGATATAACAGGGGTAAAAGATGTATCTATTGAAGTGAATTTAGATTCATCTGAACAAAAAATACTTGAAAAAAATATTGTAAAACGATCACAAACAACAGGGGAAACAGATAAAACTGGAGGTAAAAGGGAAGTTGAAGATGAATCAACTGACGAAAAAACAGTGATTATACGTGAAGGTGACAAAGAAACTCCGATTGTACTGCGAACAGAGAAACCGAAAGTACGAGGTGTCCTTGTCGTAGCAAAAGGAGTGGATAATATACAAATAAAAGCAATGGTGAAAGAAGCGGTAACGCGTATGCTTGATGTACCATCTCACCGCGTAGCAGTACTACCAAAAAAGGGTTAGGGAGGAACTAAAGTGTTAAAAAAACAAACAGTTTGGTTATTAACAATGCTAAGTTTAGTAGTTGTGCTATCCGTATACTATGTTACAACACCTGAGAAAATGAATACTGCAACACCAACAGTAGGTGAAAAGGTTGGACAAGAAAAGCAAGGTGTTGAAAAAGAAGTGACGAAAGAAACGACAAAGGAAACATCAAATAAGGAAGCTACTCCAAAAGAAACAACGGGTAAAGAAACAGAGAAAAAAGATGATAGTAAAAAGGAAACAGGTAAAAAGGAAAGTAATGTAACGGTTCAATCAAGTGATGAGAACTTTACAGCACTGCGTTTAAAAATGGAAGACCAACGCAGTGCAGAGAAAGAAAAATTACAAGAAGTTATGAAATCAACAAAATCTTCTGCTGAAGAAATAAGTAAAGCGAAAGATCAATTGAACGCAATCGATAAAATGGAAACAAAAGAAGGATTACTTGAAACAGTAATTAAATCACAAGGTGGCTACAAAGATGCGCTTGTAAGGGCGGATGGAGAGGATATTAAAGTGACAGTAAAAGCTACGAAACATTCCCAAAAAGAAGCAAATAAAATTATCCAACTTGTTCGCGCTGAAGCAGGCTCCAAAGATGTAGGTGTCAAGTTCGATCCAGCAAAATAAAATATATATCCGCTAGTTTTAAATACGCATTGCGAATGGTGATAAGTTAGGCGGATTCCTATTCGTGGACAATGGGGAAACAGAAAAAAGGCTATCGTTTTCGATAGCTTTTTTCTGTTTCAGCTTTTTGAGTGGCTGTAATGTTTTCTATAGGGAAAGGAGAAATACGCTGAGAGTGAAAAATTAAAGGTTCGTGGTAATGGTGATTGCCTTTTCCATATTTTATATGAGTGAAGACAATGATGAGCCAGATCAATACAGCTGGTACGAACAAGATGAGCCATATCATATTTCTGCACCTCACCACAAGATAATTTACTATACTTTGAACATACTATTCGTATGTGAAGGAAGGATGAACGGCTTGTAAATAAAAAAATATTTGGTAAAAATATGTTTTTCTATGCAGTGGTCTTGCCAATTTCGAGTGAAACTTGGTATTATTACTAGGTGACAATTTTTTATCGAAATAATATTTTTACAGGAATTTCGATTTATCGTAAAGAAATATAAATTGGAATGCTGAAAATATTTATCGTAAGATGAGAGTAGTAAAAGTTTCTATTAGAAAATGTGATAGGAATAATTTTTCTAGTAGGATGAATCGTATCTTTACAGACAACGTAGCTTTTTTATATGTTCGTATCTGTAAGAGCGAGACAAACAAGTGTATGGGAGTGGATTTTACATGTTTAAAATTCAAGAAGTTCGTGAATTAATTAAGTTAATTGATAGCTCTAACATTGATGAATTTGAATACAAAAAAGATGGTACCACAATAAAAATGAAAAAACGTGGTAATGAAGTTGTTTCTGTGCAAGCAGCTCCAGCGGCAAAAACAGCATTACAAATGCCAGCAGTAGAACTTGAAACGACGGTAGCAGCGGCGCAAGTAGAAGTACCGAAGCAAGAAGAAAAGAAAATTGTTCAAGATGAGAATTTACATAAAATCACATCACCGATGGTTGGAACATTCTACGCTTCTTCTTCGCCTGATACGCCTGCATATGTAAGCGTTGGTGATCGTGTTTCAGAAGGGAAAGTTGTTTGTATTGTTGAAGCGATGAAGCTCTTTAATGAAATTGAAGCAGAAGTAACTGGAGAAATTGTTGAAATTCTTGTTAACAACGGACAACTTGTTGAGTATGGACAACCGCTATTTCTTGTAAAAGCGTAATAAGGGAGTCTTTGTGATGATAAAAAAAGTATTAATAGCCAATCGTGGGGAAATTGCTGTACGAATTATTCGTGCTTGTAAAGAAATGAATATTGAAACAGTAGCTATTTATTCAGAAGCGGATAAAGAATCACTTCATGTGCAAATCGCAGATGAGGCGTATTGCGTTGGACCGACACTGTCGAAAGAAAGCTATTTAAATTTGACAAATATTATAAGCGTTGCAAAATTAACAGGCTGTGATGCAATTCATCCTGGTTATGGATTTTTAGCGGAGAATGCAGATTTTGCAGAACTATGCCGTGAGTGTAATTTAATTTTTATTGGTCCTAGTCCTGAGGCAATTTCAAAAATGGGTACAAAAGACGTTGCTCGTGATACAATGAAAGAAGCAGGGGTTCCGATTGTACCAGGTTCACAAGGAATTATAAAAAATACAGAAGAAGCGATAGAACTTGCAAATCAAATTGGATATCCGGTCATTATTAAAGCAACTGCGGGTGGCGGCGGAAAAGGAATTCGTGTTGCTCGCGATGAAGAGGCGCTTGTAAAAGGAATTCAAATTACACAGCAAGAAGCTAGTACCGCTTTTGGAAACCCTGGTGTATACTTAGAAAAGTACGTTGAAGATTTCCGTCATGTTGAGATTCAAATAATGGCAGATACACATGGCAATGCGATTCATTTAGGAGAGCGTGATTGTACAATTCAGCGCCGTTTGCAAAAATTGATAGAAGAAAGTCCTTCGCCTGCACTTGATGCCAACGTTCGCAAGGAAATGGGTGAAGCGGCAGTAAAAGCAGCGGTAGCAGTTGATTATACAGGTGCTGGTACGGTTGAGTTTATTTATGAATATAAAACGAAAAGTTTTTACTTTATGGAAATGAACACACGAATTCAAGTAGAACATCCAGTTACAGAGCTAGTAACAGGGGTGGATTTAATTAAAGAACAGATTCGTGTTGCTTCTGGAGAAACACTATCGTTACAGCAAGAAGAAGTACAATTTAACGGTTGGGCAATGGAATGTCGAATTAATGCGGAAAATCCTGCCAAAAACTTTATGCCGTCTCCAGGTAAGGTAGAAATGTATTTACCGCCAGGAGGATATGGTATTCGCGTCGATTCAGCTGTTTATCCTGGATATTCAATACCACCTTTTTATGATTCAATGATTGCAAAATTAATTGTTCATGGGAAAACACGTGAAGAAGCAATTGCAAAAATGAAGCGAGCGCTTAGTGAATTTGTCATTGAAGGCGTACATACGACAATCCCGTTCCATTTACAATTGCTAGATCATCCTGACTTTATAAAAGGGGAATTTAATACGAAATTCTTGGAAGAGCATGAACTTGTGACGCAGTGATACATTTAAAGGAGGTTTTTTTCATGGCTGAACATATGTTAGATATGGGTCAAGATACAACCCTTGGAAAAGTAGAAATTGCACCAGAAGTAATTGAAGTAATTGCAGGCATCGCTGCTGCTGAAGTAGATGGTGTAGCAGCAATGCGTGGTAACTTTGCTACAGATGTTGTTGAGAAGTTAGGGAAGAAAAATCACGGTAAAGGCGTGAAGGTTGAATTAGTAAACGACGATATTATCGTTGATGTTTATGTTGTCATGTATTTTGGTGTAGCGATCCCAGTTGTTGCACAAAAAATTCAAGATAATATTCGCCAAGCACTCTTTACAATGACGGGTCTTGAGCCGAAAGAAGTGAATGTTCACATCGTTGGAGTAACATTCGAAACGCAAAAAACAGAAATCGAGCCAGTGTAAAAAATGGGAAGGTGCCTTGTCAAATGGGCACCTTTTTTCTCGTTTCATCTCTTCATGCACAAAATCTTCTAATTATTATACTATTTTAAAAATAAAGAATATAAAAAAAGAGTGATGCGTTTTTCCAAAAAACGTACATTGTGATAGGATATGGAACTTGAAGTTAATCTTTTTATTATTTTTCAGCCTTGTAACTCGTGTGTGAAACGATAAATTGTGTTATTATCATTGTATTATAAGGTTGAAAAATCAATGAAAACTGTAAGAGTAAGTAAATTGACGGCTTATAAATTATAATAATATAACAAAACATAAGGAAAGACTTGAAGTATAAAGGAGAGTTACAATGAAACGTAGGACGGCTAGAGAAAGAGCCATGCAAGCATTATATCAAATGGACATTACTGGAGAATTAGAGCCAAAAGTAGCGGTGGAAAATACGCTAGAAGAAGGCGAAGAAACAAATGAGTTTTTAGATTCACTTGTTGTTGGTTTTGTAGAACATAAAGAAACAATTGATGAAGCAATTCGTCAAAATTTAAAAAAGTGGAAATTAGAACGTATTAGTATTGTGGACCGCAGTATTTTACGTCTAGCTGTGTATGAAATGAAGTACATGGAAGAAATTCCACACAATGTAACAATTAATGAAGCAATTGAAATTGCAAAAACATTTGGGGATGAGGAATCTCGTCGTTTTATAAACGGCGTTTTATCTAATATAAAAGACACAATTTAATTTCTTTAAGGGGGAATCTTAAAATGGTAGCAGTAATCATCAAAGGAAATGAAGTTGCGGAGAAAAAACGAGCACAATTAAAAGAAGAAGTTGTGAAGTTGAAAGAGCAAGGAATTGTACCAGGATTAGCAGTTATTTTAGTTGGAGAAGATCCAGCATCTCGTTCTTATGTAAAAGGAAAAGAAAAGGGCTGTGAACAAGTTGGGATTTATTCAGAGTTAATTGAGTTTCCAGATACAATTACAGAAGAGCGTTTGTTAGCTGAAATCGATCGCTTAAATGAGGATGACCGTATTAATGGAATATTAGTACAATTACCTTTACCGAAACATATTGAAGAGAAAGCTATCATTGAAAGAATTTCACCTGAAAAGGATGTAGATGGATTCCATCCAATCAGCGTTGGCCGTATGATGACAGGTCAAGATACATTCCTTCCGTGTACACCGCATGGCATCGTGGAATTAGTAAAAGAAACAAATCTTGATATTTCAGGAAAACATGTTGTGGTGATTGGAAGAAGTAATATCGTTGGGAAACCAGTGGGACAGCTATTTTTAAATGAAAATGCGACTGTAACATACTGTCACTCCAAAACGAAGAATATAAAAGAATTATCAAAGTTAGCTGACATTTTAATTGTAGCTGTTGGAAGACCAAAAATGGTAACGGCTGACTATATAAAAGAAGGTGCAGTTGTAATTGATGTTGGTGTCAATCGCTTAGAAACAGGAAAACTATGCGGTGATGTTGATTTTGATAATGTACTGGATATCGCAGGCTATATTACACCAGTACCAAAAGGAGTCGGCCCAATGACAATTACAATGCTCCTTCATAATACAGTTGAATCTGCAAAACGTGCAGGGGTTGTTTGTAAATAATTTGAATCGGCTATGAGGAGAGAGAGATGGAAAAGCAATATTTAACCGTTACAGCATTAACACGCTATATAAAAACAAAAATAGAGTATGACCCGCATCTGCAGTCTGTTTGGTTAAAAGGAGAAATTTCAAACTTTAAATATCATAGCCGTGGCCATATGTATTTCACATTAAAGGATGAAAATGCAAGGATAGCAGCGGTTATGTTTGCGGGGCATAATCGTAATATAAAGTTTAGACCAGAAGATGGAATGAAGGTACTTGTAAAAGGGAAAATTTCTGTCTATGAAGCGAGTGGTTCCTATCAGATTTATATTCAGGATATGCAGCCTGATGGGATTGGGAATCTTCACTTAGCTTACGAGCAATTAAAGGTTCGATTAGAGGAGGAAGGGCTGTTTTCTCAAGTTTATAAACAACCAATTCCTGCCTATGCCAAAACAATTGGTGTCATTACATCACCAACAGGAGCTGCGATTCGAGATATTATAACGACAATTAAACGCCGTTATCCAATTGGGAATGTGATTGTATTTCCGGTACTTGTACAAGGGGAGTCTGCGGCTCCCTCAATTGTACAAGCGATTCAAACAGCGAATGAGATGAAAGAGATAGATGTATTGATTGTTGGTCGTGGGGGTGGTTCTATTGAAGAACTATGGGCCTTTAATGAAGAAAGTGTTGCACGGGCGATTTTTTCAAGTGAAATTCCAATCATTTCAGCTGTTGGACATGAAACAGACTTTACAATTGCTGATTTTGTAGCCGATTTACGTGCGCCAACTCCAACGGCGGCAGCAGAACTTGCAGCACCGAATATACTTGAATTACAAGAGAAAGTGTTACAAAGAACTCTTCGTATGCAAAGAGCAATGCGAGAGATGTTACATAAAAAGCAAGAACAACTGCAAACCCTTCAAAAATCGTATGCATTTCGTTATCCAAAGCAAGTGTACGAGCAAAAAGAAGAGCAGTTAGATCGCACTCTTGAACAGCTTATTTTAGCGAAAGAACGTTATATAGAGAAAAAGGTAAATCAATTGAAACAGCTCTCATTTTATGTTGAGAAGCATCATCCATCTCAAAAGATTTTTCAAACGAAGACAAGAGTAGAAACGTTGCAAAAGCAATTACAACGTGAAATGCAAACATTGCTGCAAACGAAAGAGTTTACTTTTATGAGGGCGGCTCAGCAACTAGAAGTACTTAGTCCACTTAAAGTAATGATGAGGGGATATGGGCTCGTATATAGCGAGAAAAAGCAAGTGTTAAAAAGCGTGAAAGATGTTAGCCTTGGTGAGGGTGTTTCCGTACAATTACAAGATGGAGTGTTAGATTGTAACGTATCGGGCATAGAGGAGCGTGAATTGAACAATGGAAAATAAATTAAGTTTTGAAGAAGCGATTTCTCAGCTTGAACACCTTGTTTCTAAGCTTGAACAAGGTGATGTTCCATTAGAAGAGGCAATTTCATATTTTAAAGAAGGTATGGAGTTATCTAAGCTATGTGATGAGAAATTAAAAGATGTTCAAGAACAAATGGCGGTTATCCTTGGAGAGGATGGAGAACTTAAACCATTTACTGCTGTAGGAGATGAAGCATAGTGGCATATGTAGCTTTTGATGCTTTTGTGAAAGAGAGTAAAGCTTTCGTTGAGGAGCAGCTTGTGCGCTATGCAAATCAATTACAATGTCCAAATGTACTTCGCGAAGCGATGATATATTCATTGGAAGCGGGCGGAAAACGTCTCCGTCCGTTACTTTTATTTGCAACGTTGCAAGCGTTTGAAAAAGAAAGAGAATTAGGTATAGGAGCAGCTTGTGCTCTTGAAATGATTCATACGTATTCGTTAATTCACGATGATTTACCATGTATGGATGATGATGATTTAAGACGAGGAAAACCAACAAACCATAAAGTGTTTGGTGAAGCGATGGCCGTTTTAGCAGGAGATGGCTTGTTGACATATGCTTTTCAGGCAGTGACAGCGTACGATCATCAAGATGTTTCTACAGAAACAAAGCTAAGGCTTGCTCTTGAACTTGCAAAAGCAGCTGGGCCAGAAGGGATGGTTGCTGGACAAGTAGCAGATATGGAAGCGGAAGGAAAGCAGCTTACGCTTAGAGAATTAGAATATATTCATAAGCACAAAACAGGACAATTATTAGAATATGCTGTGCTTGCAGGAGCTATACTTGCAGGAGCAACACCAGAACAAGAGAAAAAACTACTTGCATTTGCAAAATATATTGGTCTGGCTTTCCAAATTCGAGATGATATTTTAGATGTAGAAGGTATAGAAGAAGAAATCGGAAAACCTATTGGTAGTGACGCTTCCAATGAAAAAAGTACATATACGACGTTATTTACTATAGATGAGGCAAAATGTATCTTAGAAGAAACAATTGTCAAAGCGAAAGATGCGATTGCATCTTTACAATTACAAGATGAGCATTTATTATCTATTTGTGATTTAATCGCAAAGCGTAATAACTAATGTAAGAGCGTTTTCATTTGTTGAGTCATTTATCATTTTGTGGTATAAATGTAGAAAAAGGTTTTTCTTTACTTGTTATTGGCAAAAATATATCTAGATTACGTTGCCGTTATCACTTTGTGTTAGCGGCTCTTTTTTCATCGGATAGAGAAGAGACGATAACTGGCGGCTTCTTAGCTGAAAGGCATATTTCGCTTTCTAAGAACGTAGAGAAAGATGACAGATTGTCTGTTCAAGCACGATAGAATAGAGCGTAATAGGAAAGATATTGAAGAATTACTTGTATTGTGCAAATATTTTTTGCAGTATTTGACATGTTGACAGATTATGAAACGAAAGTGAGTGATCCATGTGGATCTAACGCAAATTCAAAACCCTAGTTTTTTGAAAGATATGTCTATCAGTGAACTAGAGGCATTGAGTGAGGATATTCGGAAGTTTTTAATTGAAGAGCTCTCTCAAACGGGTGGACATATTGCTCCTAACTTAGGTGTAGTAGAACTCACAATTGCTCTGCATAAATTATTCGATAGTCCAAAAGATAAATTTTTATGGGATGTAGGACATCAATCCTATGTACATAAAATTTTAACAGGGCGTGCAAAAGAGTTTGGCACATTAAGACAATATAAAGGCCTATGTGGTTTCCCAAAGCGCTGTGAAAGTGAGCATGATGTATGGGAAACAGGTCATAGTTCGACTTCATTATCCGCTGCAATGGGAATGGCTCTAGCGCGTGATTTAAAGAAAACGAAAGAGTGTGTTATACCAATTATTGGGGATGGTGCTTTGACTGGTGGAATGGCTTTAGAAGCATTAAACCATATTGGGCATGAAAAAACAGATATGATTGTTATCTTAAATGATAATGAAATGTCGATTGCTCCGAATGTTGGCGCTCTTCATAATGTTCTAGGCCGTCTGCGTACCGCTGGAAAATATCAATGGGTGAAAGACGAGTTAGAATATTTACTCAAGAAAATCCCAGCAGTTGGCGGGAAAGTGGCAGCAACAGCAGAAAAAGTAAAAGATAGCTTAAAATATTTGCTTGTATCAGGTGTCTTTTTTGAAGAGTTAGGGTTTACATATTTAGGTCCTGTGGATGGACATAGTTATGAAAATCTATTTGAAACGCTTCAATATGCAAAGAAAACAAAAGGCCCGGTACTTGTTCATGTGATTACGAAAAAGGGAAAAGGCTATAAACCAGCAGAGAGCGATGTAATTGGAACTTGGCATGGAACAGGTCCATATAAAATCGAATCTGGTGATTTTGTGAAGCCGAAAGAAGTTGCACCAGCATGGAGTGCCGTTGTGAGTGAGACAGTTCGTAAGCTTGCAAGAACGGACGAGCGGATTGTAGCTATTACACCAGCGATGCCAGTTGGATCTAAACTTGAGAAATTTCATCAAGAGTTTCCAGATCGTATGATTGATGTTGGGATTGCTGAGCAGCATGCGACAACAATGGCGGCTGGAATGGCAACGCAAGGAATGAAGCCGTTTTTAGCAATTTATTCAACATTCCTGCAACGGGCATATGATCAAGTTGTTCATGATATATGTCGTCAAAATTTAAATGTCTTCATTGGAATTGACCGTGCAGGACTAGTTGGAGCGGATGGTGAAACGCATCAAGGTGTATTTGATATTGCGTTTTTACGTCACTTGCCGAATATGGTGCTCATGATGCCGAAAGATGAAAATGAAGGTCAGCATTTAGTGTACACGGCAATGCAATATGAAGATGGTCCAATTGCTCTGCGTTATCCACGTGGAAATGGGCTTGGTGTTCCAATGGATGACGAATTGCAGGCTATTCCAATTGGGACATGGGAAACGTTAAAAGAAGGCACGCAAGCGGCAATTTTAACGTTTGGTACAACGATTCCGATGGCGATGGAAGCAGCGGAGCGTCTTGAAAAGGCTGGTATTTCAGTGAAAGTAGTAAACGCTCGCTTTATTAAGCCGATGGATGAAACGTATTTACATGAACTTTTAGGTAAGAATATTCCAATTTTAACCATTGAAGAAGCTTGCTTAATTGGTGGATTTGGAACAGGTGTAGTTGAATTTGCTACTGACCATGGGTATCATAGCAATTTAATTGAACGAATGGGTATTCCGGATCATTTCATTGAGCATGGTAGTGTTACAAAGCTATTAGAAGAAATTGGTTTAACGACAGATGCTGTTGTGGACCGTATTCATACAATGATTCCATCAAAACAAAAAAGGGCGTAACAAATGAGTGTAAAAAAAGAAAGAGTAGATGTACTATTAGTAGAACGAGGGCTTATAGAAACGCGTGAAAAGGCAAAACGCGCTGTTATGGCGGGACTTGTATATGCAAATGAAATGAGGCTCGATAAGCCAGGGGAAAAAATTCCACAAGATATACCGATTACGGTAAAAGGACAAGTTATGCCATATGTGAGCCGCGGTGGTTATAAGTTAGAGAAGGCATTAGAGACTTTTCATCTTGATTTACAAGATAAAATTATGTTAGATATTGGTTCATCAACTGGTGGCTTTACAGATTGTGCGTTGCAAAATGGTGCAAAGCTATCTTATGCTTTAGATGTAGGTTACAATCAACTTGCTTGGAAATTGCGTCAAGATGAGCGCGTTGTTGTTATGGAGCGAACAAATTTTCGTTATGTAACACCGGCTGATTTAGAGCGTGGTTTGCCGCAGTTTGCTAGCATTGATGTTTCATTTATATCATTAAAATTAATTCTTCCAGTCTTAAAAACGATATTGACTCCAAATGGTGATGTTGCGGCTTTAATTAAACCGCAATTTGAAGCTGGAAGAGAGCAAGTTGGGAATAAAGGCATTGTTCGTGATCGTAAAGTTCATGAAGCTGTCGTAGAAATGATCGTTGATTTCGCAATAAAAGAAGGATATGATGTTGAAAACTTAACATTCTCTCCAATTACAGGTGGGGACGGAAATATTGAGTTTTTAATTCATTTAAAATGGCATGGAGAGCGCGAGAGTGGTGCGAATCATTCTCTAGTTTCTGCAAGACAAGTGGTAGCAGAAGCTCATGAAATTTTAAAACAAAAAGGGAAAGGGGAATAACTGTTGTTGTTCCTCTTTTTGCTGGAATTGTATAATGATTGTAAAAACAATTATGTACAAGTAAACGATTATAAGTTAACATAAATAAGTGAAGTATACCAATGTTTAAACTATGGTAAGAGATAGTGTGAGGTGCAAATGTATGAATAAAGGTCAGCGCCATATTAAAATCAGAGAAATTATCGCGAATAAAGAAATTGAAACGCAAGATGAACTAGTTGATATTTTACGTAATGAAGGCTTTAATGTAACACAAGCAACTGTATCGCGTGACATTAAAGAGTTGCACTTAGTAAAAGTGCCATTGCATGATGGTCGCTATAAATATAGCTTACCAGCAGATCAACGATTTAATCCACTGCAAAAATTAAAACGTAATCTAGTTGATTCGTTTGTAAAGTTAGACACAGCAGGACATATGCTGGTGTTAAAAACACTACCTGGTAACGCGCACGCGCTTGGAGCACTTATTGATCATTTAGAATGGGATGAGATTATTGGAACTATTTGTGGTGATGATACTTGCTTAATCATTTGCCGTACGCCTGAAGATACAGGTTTTGTATCAGATCGGTTCTTGAATATGTTGTAAAAAGGATCTTGTTTACTTTTTTGCTAAAAGCAAAAAGTAAACAAGATATTTTTTTGTTAGGAGAAATGGATAAGTGTGAAGTGAGATATAGTATTTTTTAGAGTGAAATGAGGAAATCGATGGATTGACCCGTAAAACAAATGTTTGGTACAATGGAGCGGTCTAGAAGAGTAAACGATACATACAATAACTACTTGAGTGAAAAGTGTGTAATGAAAGCACTTAGTAGGGGATTAGTTTATAACGAGGTGAATGGGGCATTGTTATCGGAATTATCGATTAGAAACTTTGCTATTATTGAGTCATTAAATATTTCTTTTCAAAAAGGTTTAACGGTTTTGAGTGGTGAAACAGGTGCTGGGAAATCAATTATTATTGATGCAATTAGCTTACTTGTTGGTGGCCGTGGTTCAGCAGAGTTTGTTAGATACGGAACAGAGAAAGCTGAAATTGAAGGATTATTTTATATAGAGGATGATAGACATCCGTGTATTGCGAAGGCTGAAGAGCTGGATATTGAAATTGAAGATGGGATGATCATTTTAAAGCGTGACATTGCTGCGAATGGAAAAAGTGTATGCCGTGTAAATGGTAAGCTTGTTACATTGAGTATATTAAAAGAAATTGGAAAAACGCTTGTCGATATTCATGGACAGCATGAAACCCAAGATTTGATGAATGAGGAACGCCATTTGTTTATGCTTGATCATTTCGATGGAGATCGGATTACGAATCAATTAGAAATATATCAAGATGTATACGGTGAGTATGAGCAGTTAAAAAAACAACTGAAATCTTTAACAGAGAATGAGCAACAGATGGCCCATCGGTTAGATTTAATTCAATTCCAGCACGAAGAAATTCGTAAAGCAGATTTGAAAGCTGATGAAGAAAATGAATTGACGGAAGAGAGATTAAAAATCTCAAATTTCGAAAAAATTTATAAAGCGCTGGGTGATGCATATCGTGCATTAAGTGAAGATGGTAGCGGACTTGACCATGTACGAAATGCAATGGGACAAATGGAGAGTATTACGCACCTAGATGAGGCGTATCAAGAGAATCATGATTCGATTGCGAATAGCTATTACTTATTAGAAGAGGTTGCCTATCAGCTTCGGGAAAAGTTAGATATGATGGAGTATGACCCGAATCGTTTAGATGAAATTGAAACGCGTTTAAATGAAATTCGTATGCTTAAGAGAAAATATGGAAATACTGTAGAAGAGATTTTAGTGTATGCTGATAAAATAGAGCAGGAAATTTTTACAATTGAAAATAAAGATGTACATATTGAAACGACGAAAAAGAAATTAAAAGAATTAGAAAGCGTGATTTTGAAAGAAGCAACGATGTTGAGTAATATGCGCCATCAGCTTGCAGATCATCTTACGAACGCAATCCACCAAGAATTAAAAGAACTGTATATGGAAAAAACAAAATTTGAAGTGAGGATTGCGAAAAGAGCTGGAATTATGGATGATCCGCTTGTAGATGGAACGCCAGTGAAACTTACGGTAGATGGCTATGATTATGTGGAATTTTATATTTCAACAAATCCAGGTGAACCTTTAAAACCACTTTCAAAAGTAGCTTCTGGCGGAGAATTATCCCGCATTATTTTAGCTTTGAAAAGCATTTTTTCTAAGCATCAAGGTGTTGCATCTGTTATTTTTGATGAAGTAGATACAGGCGTAAGTGGTCGAGTGGCACAAGCGATTGCGGAAAAAATTTATCGTGTATCTGTAAACTCGCAAGTACTTTGTATTACGCACTTACCTCAAGTAGCGTCAATGGCGGATTCGCATTTATTTATCCGCAAACAAGTTGCAAATGATCGGACGATTACATCAGTTACTGTATTAAGTACAGAGGATAAGGTAACGGAGATTGCTCGAATGATTTCTGGCGTGGAAATTACCGATTTAACGACGGAACATGCAAAAGAGTTACTTACGCAAGCACATCATTTTAAACAGACAGCAGAGGCTATCCAATAATGGATAGCTTTTTTGTTCAAATGATGATTTCTTAATTCTTCCGGTTATAAACAGAGCGTTGCAAGGAGAGATTAAAAGATGAAGTCGTTAGGCTGAATGTGGGGTAGGAGCGAGGAGAGTGAACGAATTGAAATTAGAGCAATTCCGAAAAATAATAGGTCTTTGTCTCCTTGTTTCATTAATTTTTATCGGATGTTTTAAACCGCTTCGTACGTTTATTTCATCCCCAAAGCAACTCGTTATTTTTGAAGGACAACAATCAGAAATAGCATCATTTCCGGTTTTTCAGGCTTCATCCACAAATCATAATGTTTTTACGGTAAGTTCAAATAAAGAACAGAATTCTGGACTTGTAGTAAATTCGCACCAAAATGGTGAAGCGGATATGGTATTTCAACTTGCTGGCTTTCCGGTAAAAAAAGTAAATGTTAAAGTATTAAAAGATTTTAAAGTAATTCCAGGTGGACAATCAATTGGAGTGAAATTGAATACAAAAGGTGTACTCGTTGTTGGGCATCATTTAATTCAAACAGAAAAAGGAAAAGTATCGCCTGGAGAAGTAGCTGGTGTACAAGTGGGGGATATGATTACTGAAATTAATGGAAAAACCATTGAGAGAATGAGTGATGTGGCACCTTTCATTCATGATAGTGGAAAAACAGGTGAACCACTTAACCTTGTCTTATTGCGAGATGGTAAGTATATTCGCACAAAATTAACCCCAGAAAAAGATAATGGTGAGTCGTCTTATCGAATTGGTTTATATATTCGTGATTCAGCTGCTGGTATTGGAACGATGACTTTTGTTCATACGGATTCCATGAAATATGGAGCGCTTGGTCATGTTATTTCTGATAACGATACGAAAAAACCAATTCAAGTGGAGGATGGACAAATTGTACGTTCGACAGTTACTTCCATCGAGCGTGGTAGTCATGGAAATCCAGGAGAGAAATTAGCAAGATTTTCACCGGATCGTGAAGTGATTGGTAATATTACAACAAATAGTCCGTTTGGTATTTTTGGTAAGTTAAATACAGGTATAAAAAATGGCATAATGGATGAGGCGATGCCGATTGCATTATCGCATCAAGTGAAAGAAGGACCAGCGAAAATATTAACAGTTATCGATCAAGATAAAGTAGAGGCATTTGATATTGAGATCGTAAGCACGGTACCACAAAAGTTTCCAGCCACAAAAGGAATGGTTGTAAAAGTTACAGATAAACGTCTCTTGTCCAAAACGGGTGGTATTGTTCAAGGGATGAGTGGTAGTCCGATTGTTCAAAATGGAAAAATGATTGGTGCTGTTACACATGTATTTGTTAATGATCCAACTTCAGGATATGGTGTCCATATTGAATGGATGTTACATGAAGCAGGAATTAATATTTATGAGCAAGAGAAAAAAGCAAGCTGATTTACATCAGCTTGCTTTTTTCTTGAGAAATTCGTTGAAATTTTGTAAAAGCTCCGCAAGAGCTGCTTTTTGTTGTAAAATAAAAGAAAAGAGTGAACGTTTCGTTGTAATCCTATGATGGAATGTGTAAAGAAAGAGAATAAATGAACGATAAACATATTTTTTTGTGATTTTATCGGAAATTAAGAAACTTTAAAAGGGAAATTTCACACAATTGTCGAACAATTCATGTAGCCTAGAAGCTTACACATGTCGGGAGAATCGATTCGGTAAGGGAGGAAAAGCTGTGGAGAAAATTAAAGTGTGTCTTGTGGATGATAATAAGGAACTCGTATCAATGTTAGAAAGTTATGTTGCTGCTCAAGATGATATGGAAGTAATTGGAATCGCTTATAATGGTCAAGAGTGTTTAAATTTACTGAAAGAGAAACAACCAGATGTACTCGTTTTAGATATTATTATGCCTCATTTAGATGGTTTAGCGGTACTAGAGAAAATGCGACATATTGAACGACTAAAGCAGCCAAATGTCATCATGTTAACAGCCTTTGGACAAGAAGATGTAACGAAAAAAGCAGTTGATTTAGGTGCTTCTTATTTCATCTTAAAGCCATTTGATATGGAAAATTTAACTAGTCATATTCGTCAAGTGAGCGGTAAAGTGAATACTGCGATTAAACGTCCACTACCATCTTTCCGATCTGCAACAACAGTAGATGGAAAACCGAAGAATCTAGATGCGAGTATTACAAGCATTATTCACGAAATTGGTGTACCAGCTCATATTAAAGGATATATGTATTTGCGAGAGGCAATTTCTATGGTATATAACGATATCGAGCTCCTTGGCTCTATTACAAAAGTTTTATACCCGGATATTGCGAAAAAATATAACACGACAGCGAGCCGTGTGGAACGAGCAATCCGTCATGCGATTGAAGTAGCATGGAGTCGTGGGAATATTGATTCAATCTCGTCCTTATTTGGTTATACTGTATCAATGTCAAAAGCAAAGCCTACGAATTCCGAATTTATCGCAATGGTTGCGGATAAGTTGAGGCTTGAACATAAGGCATCATAAAGGTTAATATTATAGGATTTTTTCGTGTTTAGTGGTAATGTAAAGTTACCACTAAACTTCTTTTTATGCCAACAAATAACATTGAATGTAATGCGGTAAACACTGTCCTGTATTAATTTTTTAATTAAACGAATGGTGGTATTTTTTGTTTGAATTTGAGTAGTTTTCTTCCTTTATATAGTTACAGTTATTCTTGCATATTAAAAATTGGGTTGAATATTGTATATAATTTGTTATTTTGCTCTCAAATGACTGAATATTCAATTAAAATGAGAACTGTAGGAGGATCAAAATGGAATTCGTGGGCAGCAAAGTAGTAACGGTGTTATTGGGTATATTTTTTTTAATTACTTTATATGTTAACGTTAATACTCTATATTATGTAATTTTATCTTTTTTTGGTTTTACTAGAGCAAAACGGGATTATGAATTAGTCGAAGATAAGACAAAGTTTTTAATCTTAGTAGCAGCGCATAATGAGGAGAAGGTAATTGGCTCGACTATTGACAATTTGAAAAAAATTAAATATCGTGACGATTTATATGACATTTATGTTGTAAATGATAATAGTTCTGATAGAACAGGTGCCATTTGTGAAGAAAAAGGAATGCAATATATAAATACAAGTGAACAGTTATTTACACGCGAGGGAGTCGGTAAGCCAGCAGGATTACAATATGCATTACGTTATTTAGGGTTTGAAGAGTTAACACGAAAATATGATTGTTTAATGATTCTCGATGCCGATAATCACATTGATTCTAATGTTTTACAAGAATTAAATTCTCAGTACATTGCAAAGGAAAAACCAGAAGCGATTCAAATTTATTTAGATTCCAAAAATTCGGCGACTAATTTGTCCCTTGGATATGCTATGAGTTATTATTTAACAAATCGTTTCTTTCAGTTGGCGAAATATCGTGTTGGGTTACCGAATGCTATTGGTGGAACTGGATTTATTGTTAAAATGGAGTACCTTATGAAACATGGAGGTTTTTGTTTTGATTCTTTAACAGAGGATTTAGAGTTAGAAATGGAAATTGTTAAAGATGACGGAAGGGTACTATGGAATCATTTTGTTCGTGTATATGATGAAAAACCGGATAATTTTAAAGTAAGTATCAAGCAACGCACACGTTGGTCACAGGGGCATTGGTATGTAGCGTTTACGAACTTTAAACCGATGATGAAAAAATTATTTACTGAAAAAGGTAAGATGAAAATTATTGACCAGTTATTTTACTTATTTGGTATGACACGTGCAGTTCAAATGATGATAACTTTAATGGGAATTTTAATTGCTATTGGCTATGTGATTGTGACGAAATCATATCAGGATATTCCGGGTATAGGGAAACGACTTGTAGCGCTGATTTTGGGAGCCAGTATTATTTCTTTGGTACTATTTACTTATCAATTTGTTGTTTGTATGTATTATGCAGTTAAGGTAGATACAAATCGGAAATATAAATTGCTTCAGATGAGTTTCTCAACTTTCTATTATGCATACACGTTTATATATGCCCAAATTATGGGGTTAATTAAGTGGAAACAACAACATACATGGGTGAAAACGGAACATAACAAAACATCTATAAACCATAAAGAAGGCAAATAATAATCGCATAACTTATTATGAATAAAGAAATAGACAAGGAGGAGAGATGTTGTCTGATATCTCTTCTTCTTGTTTTAGTTAGTAGATTCCTTGCCGTAAAGTTTAACAAAAGTAAGTAGGTGTCAGTAGAAGCTTGAATAATGAAGACGAATAAAGGGTGAAGAAATTTAATTTATTGAAATTTACTTCTGTTACACATATGTTTCTTAGGTTTATGTACGAAACCGCTTGTGATATTATGATGTATGAGATGAAAATATAGTAAAGAGAGCTAATAAAAGCCCTGTAAAAAAACAGGACTATTACTCTTCATCTTTATTTTGTTTTTCTAATTCAACTAACTTTTGAACTAAAATGTGCTGCGGCATATGCATGATTTGCTCAAGTGGAACACCGAGAGCTTTTGATAGACGGATTGCCGTTTCTGGAGAAATTTGTAATGGTTTCATAGAAGTACCTCCTTTTTCGTATAGTATAGCATAGATTGGAGGAGTGAGGATGACTCATATATTTGCGCACCGCGGTGCGGCGGGGACGTATCCAGAAAATACAATGATTTCATTTGAAGCTGCGGAATCGTTTCGGGCAGATGGAATAGAATTAGATGTGCAATTTACGAAGGATGGAAAAGTTGTTGTAATTCATGATGAAACGGTCGATCGAACAACGAATGGAAAGGGAGCTGTTCGTAATTACTTATATGAAGATTTGCGAAAATTGGATGCGAGTCACAAGTTTTCGGAAAAGGTAGGTTTTTGTCCGATTCCTTTATTAGAAGAAGTATTAGGGTGGTTGCAATCTAATCGATTACTTCTGAATATTGAATTTAAAAATAATAAAATTCCGTATCGTGGTTTAGAAGAAGAGGTTATAACACTTATACGAAAATTTAATTTAGAAGAGAGGACCGTTTTTTCGTCTTTTAATCATTACAGTATGAAAAAATGTCATATGATGGCTCAGGATATTCAAACGGCTATTTTATACCGAGAAGGTTTACATAGTCCATGGGCGTATGCAAAAAAAATGGGAGCTACTGCTATTCATCCGAATCATCGCTATCTCCAAGATGCGATTGCTGAATTAACAATGGATAGTGGGATAGAGGTTCGTCCTTATACAATAAATGATGAAACAGTTATGCGGAAATATTTTGATATGAACATTTCTGCGATTATTACAGATTATCCAGAAACGGCTAGAGCGTTATTGCCAGTAAAAAAATGAGACCTTTTATTAGAAAAGGTCTCATTTTTTTATGTTCACCTATCTTCGAAAACGAGCTTGTACTTTGTTCCGTTTACGATCGCGGTATAAAACGAATCCACCGAAGATATAAAAACCAATTGCAAAGCAGAATATACCCATTAAAAATTGTAACCATAGTGCAGGAATTGGAGATAAAAGAATACCGAATACAGTATCTCGCATTAATTTTATACCTAGCACTGCCAAGGAAATAGGAATGAGTGCTAATAGAAGAGCAAGGTAACGCTGCATAGGTAACGCTCCTTTTCAGATAATTTCGTATATATTAAATGATGTTATATCGAAAGGGGATTTGTCAAGTAGTTGCTGAACGAGTAAGATAAAGGTGTGAAAAATTTTGCAGAGATACTTCGAGGGGAAGTGGAATGTGTGAAACAAAAAGTGTTAATTATTGGAGCAGGCGAAGGTGGAAGTACGATTCTGAGCTTGCTACAGACTTCAAATATATTTGAAATTATAGGGATGATCGATATAAATCCAAAGGCGAAAGGGTTACAATTTGCAAAGGAACAACATATTGCGATTGGAGCAGATATAGAGCCCTTTTTGGAAGTTGATATTGACGTAATGTTTGATATGACGGGGGATTATCATTTACATAAAGTTCTTTTAGCAAAAAAGCGTGAAAATACACTTCTTATACCAGGAGATATTGCAAAAATCGTTACGAAGTTGGCGCATGAGAAAGAGGATTTAATTGAAAAACTGAAAGAACAAACACAGCAAGGAAATTTGATTTTAAATTCTACTCATGACGGAATGATCGTTATTGATGCAGAGGGTTATGTAAAGCTGTTTAATAAAAGCGCAGAACGTATAATCGGTTATAAAACTAGAGATGCGGTAGGGAAATATATTTTAGAAGTAATTCCGACTAGTAAATTACTTCGTATTATACGAACGAAACAAATAGAAGTGAATCATGAGTTGACGTTAGGGAATGAAAAGAAGATTATTACAACTCGTATTCCTATTTTAAAAGAAGATGGAGAGGTTCAAGGAGCTTTTGCTATTTTTAAAGATATTACAGAAGTTGTAGATTTGGCAGAAGAGGTTACGGATCTAAAAGAAATTCAAACCTTACTGGAAGCAATTATTCATTCATCTGAGGAAGCGATATCTGTTGTAGATGAGAAGGGGAGAGGGCTTGTTATAAATCCCGCCTATACGAAGTTAACAGGCCTTACAGAGGATGACATAATTGGAAAACCTGCAACGACTGATATTGTAGAGGGTGAAAGTATGCATATGAAAGTACTTCGGACGCGTAGAGCGGTACGAGGAATTCATATGAAAATCGGTCAGAAGAAACGTGATGTAATTGTAAATGTTGCACCGGTTATTGTGGATGGCATATTGAAAGGTAGCGTTGGTGTTATTCGTGATGTCTCAGAAATTCAGAAGCTAACACATGAATTAAATCGGGCAAGACAAATTATTCGGACGCTTGAAGCAAAATATTCTTTTGAGGATATCGTAGGAACGTCTGATGAAACGATGGCGGCAATAGAACAAGCAAAGCTTGGAGCAAATACACCAGCAACAGTATTGCTTCGCGGAGAATCAGGGACTGGAAAAGAGTTATTTGCACATGCTATCCATAATGGAAGTAACCGAAAATATAATAAGTTTGTGCGTGTGAATTGTGCCGCTATCTCGGAAACTTTATTAGAAAGCGAATTGTTCGGTTACGAAGAAGGTGCTTTTTCTGGAGCGAGAAGGGGCGGTAAACGAGGTTTCTTTGAAGAAGCGAATAATGGAAGTATTTTTTTAGATGAGATTGGTGAGTTGTCTGCTAATACGCAAGCAAAACTATTACGTGTTTTGCAGGAAAAAGAAATTGTGAAAGTGGGAGGAACAAAACCAATTCCTATCAATGTTAGGGTTATTGCAGCGACACATGTGAATTTAGAAAAAGCGATTTTGGAAGGTGAATTTCGGGAAGATTTGTATTATCGCTTAAATAAAATTCCAATTCAAATTCCTTCTCTTCGTCAGCGAAAGGAAGATATTCCAGTGATATCAGAACGATTGATTCAAAAAATCAATCAAGATTATGGCCGGAATGTAGAAGGGTTAACGGAATCGGCTATTGAATATTTGCAATCGTATGATTGGCCGGGGAATGTCAGAGAACTTGAAAATATTTTGGGTCGGGCAATTATTTTTATGAACTACAATGAGATGTATATGGATGTCCAGCATTTGCCTTCTTTGCATAAGGAAGACCAAGTGGAGTTAAAAGGAAGTAATTTATTGCCAGAGTTAGAAGAGAAGTCTCTTGAACATTTAGTCACGGAGTTTGAAGGGAACATCATACATGAATATTTAGAGAAATTTGATGGGAATAAAACAAAGACAGCGAAAGCGTTAGGAATTTCAGTTCGAAATTTATATTATAAGTTAGAAAAGTATGACCATGCAAAAAATAGCATGCAATAAATTGCGCACCATGCAATTTATTGCATGGTATACAAAAAACGACAAATCAAGACAGAATATTATGTAAATTTATAAAGTATTGATTTCACTGTATTTTGTATGCGTTTTCATAATTGGTATGACCAATTTGAAAAGTTGGCACGGTATTTGCTTATTAAATAGACGAGGGACGACGGAAAGGGTTGGTTACAAAATATGAAGTTAAAACATCTAATTGATCAAGCGGCAGGACAACCTAAAAAAACTGTGGCTGTAGCAGTAGCTGAAGATCATGAAGTAATTGAAGCGGTAGCGAAAGCTATTCAATTACAGTTAGCTCAATTTCGTCTATATGGAAATCAAGAAAAAATTATGGGTATGCTACAAGAGCATGGCTTACAAGTTTCAGAACATGTTCAAGTGATTGCGGCATCATCAAATGCTGAGGCCGCGGAACTTTCTGTTAAAGCTGTAAGAAATGGTGAAGCAGATGTACTTATGAAGGGGAACATCCCAACAGCAAACATTTTAAAAGCAGTATTAAATAAAGAGTGGGGACTTCGTAAAGGTAGTGTATTATCACATGTTGCAGCGTTTGAAGTTCCAAATTATGATCGCTTTATTTTTGTCACAGATGCAGCGATGAACATTGCACCTGATGTACAGCAAAAAGCTGCTATTATACAAAATACTGTTGAAGTTGCCCGGGCAGTAGGAATCGAATTGCCGAAAGTGGCTCCAGTCGCGGCGGTGGAAGTTATTAACCCAGCGATGCAGGCGACAATCGATGCGGCGATGTTAACACAAATGAATCGTCGTGGACAAATTAAAGATTGTATCGTTGATGGACCGCTTGCTTTAGATAATGCTGTATCACAAATTGCAGCAGAGCATAAAGGCATAGTAGGTGATGTAGCAGGTAAGGCAGACATTTTACTCGTCCCAACGATTGAAGCTGGAAACGTGCTATATAAATCGCTTGTCTATTTTGCAAATGCAAATGTAGGAGCGATGATTGCTGGCGCAAAAGCACCGATTGTTTTGACATCTCGTGCTGATTCAGCAGAAACAAAAGTATATTCATTAGCTTTAGCAGTTGCGACTGCTTCTAAATAAACCAAAAGGGTAAAACAATTAGGGGGAAATGACAATGACATTAGAAATCTTCGAATACTTAGAAAAATATGATTATGAGCAAGTGGTATTTTGTCAAGATAAAGAGTCTGGATTAAAAGCAATCATTGCAATTCATGATACAACACTTGGACCAGCTCTTGGTGGAACAAGAATGTGGACATATGATTCTGAAGAAGCGGCGATTGAAGATGCATTGCGCCTTGCAAAAGGGATGACATATAAAAATGCAGCAGCTGGTTTAAATCTAGGTGGTGCAAAAACAGTTATCATCGGTGATCCACGTAAAGATAAAAGTGAAGCGATGTTCCGTGCACTAGGACGTTACATTCAAGGATTAAACGGACGTTACATTACTGCAGAAGATGTTGGTACAACTGTTGATGATATGGATATTATCCACGAAGAAACTGACTTTGTAACAGGTATTTCACCTTCATTCGGTTCTTCTGGTAACCCATCTCCAGTAACTGCTTATGGCGTTTATCGTGGTATGAAAGCAGCAGCAAAAGAAGCATTTGGCACAGATAGCCTAGAAGGTAAAGTAATTGCTGTTCAAGGTGTTGGTAACGTAGCATATCATTTATGCAAACATTTACACGCTGAAGGAGCACAACTAATCGTTACAGATATCAATAAAGAAGCGGTACAACGCGCGGTAGAAGAATTTGGTGCAACAGCAGTTGAACCAAATGAAATTTATGGTGTAGAATGCGATATTTATGCGCCATGTGCATTAGGTGCAACAGTAAATGACGAAACAATTCCACAATTTAAAGCGAAAGTAATCGCAGGTTCTGCAAATAACCAATTAAAAGAAGATCGTCATGGTGACATCGTTCATGAAATGGGAATTGTATACGCACCAGACTATGTAATTAATGCAGGCGGCGTAATTAACGTAGCAGATGAATTATATGGATACAATAGGGAACGTGCATTAAAACGAGTAGAGTCAATTTATGACACAATTGCAAAAGTAATTGAGATTTCAAAACGTGATGGTGTACCAACTTATGTTGCAGCAGATCGTCTAGCTGAAGAGCGTATTGCAAGCTTGAAAAATACTCGCAGCACGTACTTACGCAACGGACATGATATTATTAGCCGTCGCTAATCTATCATATACAACTTCTACAAAAGCTGTGGATACCTCTTATGAGGTCTCCACTGCCTTTTGAATTTTTAAAGGTGGAGGTAGCAACAGTGTCTTTAAATCGAATCCTTGTTATTAATCCTGGTAGTACATCTACAAAAATAGGTGTTTTTGATAATGAAAGACCTGTTTTAGAAGAAACAATTCGTCACGATGTAGATAAAATCGGGGAATATAAACGAATTATTGATCAATATGAATTTCGAAAAGAAACAATTTTAGAGGTTCTACATTCTCATGGTATTAATATTTCAAAATTAAACGCTGTTTGTGGACGCGGAGGATTACTTCGTCCGATTGAAGGCGGTACGTATACAGTAAATGAAGATATGTTGGAAGATTTGAAAAATGGATATAGTGGCCATCACGCTTCAAATCTTGGCGGTATTTTGGCGTATGAAATTGCTTCTGGGTTAAATATTCCAGCTTTCATTGTTGATCCAGTTGTTGTTGATGAAATGGAGCCAATCGCTCGCATTAGTGGAATTTCTGGCATGGAGAGAAAAAGTATTTTTCATGCGTTAAACCAAAAAGCAGTGGCGCGTAAAGTTGCAGAAGAACTTGGCCGTAAATACGAAGATTTAAACCTATTAATTGCACACATGGGCGGTGGAATTACAGTTGGCGCTCATAAGCAAGGGAAAGTTATTGATGTAAATAATGGCTTAAATGGAGAAGGGCCATTTAGTCCAGAGCGTGCTGGAACAGTGCCGGTTGGTCAGTTAATAGAAATGTGTTTCTCTGGTGACTATTACCGCGATGAAATGATGAAAAAGATTGTTGGGCAAGGCGGATTAGTGAGCTTGATTGGTACAAACGATGCAATTAAAGTTGAAAACATGGTCGAAAAAGGTGACCCTGAGGCAACTCTCATTTATAAAGCAATGGCGTATCAAGTGGCGAAAGAAATTGGTGGAGCTAGCGCGGTGCTTCATGGGAAAATCGATGCAATCGTTTTAACTGGAGGACTTGCATACAGCAAAATTCTTGTTGATGAGATTAAAGATCGTGTTCATTGGATTGCAGATGTGATTGTACATCCTGGAGAAGATGAATTACAAGCATTAGCAGAGGGAGCACTTCGCGTATTACGTGAAGAAGAAGATCCAAAAGAGTATGTTGTACGAGAAAAAGAAACGGTAGCTAGGGGTTGAGATAATGGCAAAAGAATATGATTTAGTCATCGTTGGCGGCGGTACTGGTGGATATGTTGCCGCTATTCGTGCATCACAATTAGGGCTAAAAACAGCACTTGTTGAAAAAGATAATCTTGGTGGTACTTGCCTGCATAAAGGTTGTATTCCTAGTAAAGCATTGCTACGTAGTGCTGAAGTATATGCAACTGCGAAAAAGAGTGAAGAATTCGGTGTGGTAACGAGCAATGTGGAATTAAACTTTGCAAAAGTGCAAGAGCGTAAAGAAAAGATTGTAACGCAGCTTCACAAAGGCGTTCAACATTTAATGAAGCAAGGTAAAATTGATGTGTTTGAAGGTATCGGCCGAATTCTTGGACCTTCAATCTTCTCTCCAATGCCAGGAACAATTTCAGTTGAATTTGCAAATGGTGAAGAGAATGAAATGTTGATTCCAAAAAATGTTCTGATTGCAACTGGGTCTCGTCCAAATTCATTACCAGGATTAGAATTAGATGGTGAGTACGTGATGTCATCGGATCATGCCCTAAAAATGGAAACGCTTCCGGAATCAATTATTATCGTCGGTGGCGGGGTAATTGGAATTGAATGGGCATCTATGCTTGCTGACTTCGGTGTAGAAGTTACTGTATTAGAGTACGCAAAACATGTCCTGCCGCTTGAAGATCAAGATGTTTCGAAAGAAATGCAGCGTCTATTAAAGAAAAAAGGTATTAAAGTGGTGACAGGTGCAAAAGTATTACCAGAAACATTAGTAAAAGATAATGGTGTATTAATTCAAGCCGAACACAATGGTGAAAATAAAGAATTCAAAGCAGAAAAAATGCTTGTATCTGTAGGAAGACAGGCGAATACGCAAAATATCGGTTTAGAGAATACAGATATCATTGTGGAAAAAGGATACATTCAAACAAATGAATTTTATCAAACGAAAGAATCACATATTTACGCAATTGGTGATGTAATTGGTGGCTTACAACTTGCTCACGTTGCTTCTCATGAAGGTATTGTAGCTGTAGAACATATTGCGGGCAAAGAAGTTATGCCAATTGATTACTCAATGGTATCGAAATGCGTATACAGTAGTCCAGAAGTTGCTTCTGTTGGTTTAACTGAGCAAGAAGCAAAAGAAAAAGGCTATAAATTAAAAGTAGGTAAGTTCTCATTCCGTGCAATCGGAAAAGCGCTTGTATACGGAGAATCAGATGGCTTTGTGAAACTTGTAGTTGATGAAGAAACAAATGATATTCTTGGTGTTCATATGATCGGCCCACATGTAACGGATATGATTTCTGAAGCGGGTCTTGCAAGAGTCCTTGATGCAACACCTTGGGAAGTTGCACATACAATTCATCCGCATCCATCCTTATCTGAAGCAATCGGTGAAGCTGCATTAGCAGTAGATGGAAAAGCGTTACACGCATAAAAATGTGGATTTAGGAGGTTATGAAAATGGCAGAAGTAAAAGAAAAGCGCCATGAAGAACTTGGCTTAAGTGATGAGCAAGTATTAGAAATGTATCGAACAATGTTGCTTGCGCGTAAAATCGACGAACGTATGTGGTTATTAAACCGTGCAGGAAAAATTCCATTCGTAATTTCTTGTCAAGGACAAGAGGCTGCACAAGTAGGCGCAGCGTTTGCACTTGATCGTGAAAAAGACTATGCATTACCATACTACCGTGATATGGGTGTTGTACTAGCATTTGGTATGACAGCAAAAGAGCTTATGCTATCTGGTTTTGCAAAAGCAGGCGATCCGAACTCTGGTGGACGTCAAATGCCAGGTCACTTCGGTCAGAAGAAAAACCGTATTGTGACAGGTTCATCACCAGTTACAACGCAAGTGCCTCATGCAGTAGGTATTGCATTAGCAGGAAAGATGGAAAAGAAAGATTTAGTAACGTTTGTAACATTTGGTGAAGGCTCTTCTAACCAAGGTGACTTCCACGAAGGTGCAAACTTTGCTGGTGTACACAAATTGCCTGTTATTTTTATGTGTGAGAATAACAAATATGCAATTTCTATCCCTGTTGAAAAACAATTAGCATGTAAAAATGTATCAGATCGTGCGATTGGTTATGGTATGCCAGGGTATACAGTAGATGGAAATGATCCACTTGCAGTATATAAAGCTGTAAAAGAAGCAGCAGACCGTGGACGCCGCGGAGAAGGTCCAACTTTAATTGAAACAGTGTCGTACCGTTTAACAGCACACTCTAGTGACGATGATGATCGTGTCTATCGTGATAAAGAAGAAGTAGAAGAAGCGAAGAAAAAAGATTCGATCTTTACATTTGCTGCTTACTTAAAAGAGGTTGGCGTGTTAACAGAGGAATCTGAAAAACAAATGTTAGACGAAATTATGCATATCGTAAACGAAGCAACAGAATATGCAGAAAATGCTCCGTATGCAGCACCTGAAGATGCATTGAAGCACGTATACGCAGAATAGGGGGGAACGTTTCATGGCTGTAATGTCTTATATTGACGCAATTACATTAGCGATGCGCGAGGAAATGGAACGCGATGAGAAAGTATTTGTATTAGGAGAAGATGTTGGTAAAAAAGGTGGCGTATTTAAAGCGACAAATGGATTGTATGATCAATTTGGTGAGGATCGTGCGCTTGATACACCGCTTGCAGAATCTGCAATTGCAGGGGTAGCAATCGGGGCTGCGATGTATGGAATGCGTCCAATTGCTGAAATGCAATTTGCTGATTTTATTATGCCGGCAGTAAACCAAATTGTTTCTGAGGCAGCAAAAATTCGTTATCGTTCTAACAATGACTGGACTTGTCCAATCACTGTGCGTGCACCATTTGGTGGCGGTGTTCACGGTGCGTTGTATCATTCGCAGTCTGTGGAAGCAATGTTCGCAAATCAACCAGGTTTAAAAATTGTTATTCCTTCTACACCATATGATGCAAAAGGATTATTAAAAGCGGCAATCCGTGATGAAGATCCAGTATTATTCTTTGAACATAAACGTGCATATCGTTTAATTAAAGGCGAAGTGCCAGAAGATGATTACGTATTACCAATTGGAAAAGCAGATGTAAAACGTGAAGGTGATGATATTACTGTTATCACATACGGATTATGTGTTCACTTTGCTCTTCAAGCTGCTGAAAAATTAGCGAAGGATGGCATATCTGCTCACATTCTTGATTTACGTACTGTATATCCATTAGATAAAGAAGCAATTATTGAAGCAGCTTCTAAAACAGGTAAAGTTCTTCTTGTAACAGAAGATAATAAAGAAGGAAGCATTATGAGTGAAGTAGCAGCAATTATTGCAGAAAACTGCTTATTTGACCTTGATGCACCAATTGCACGTCTTGCAGGTCCAGACGTTCCAGCAATGCCATATGCACCAACAATGGAAAAATTCTTTATGGTAAATCCAGATAAAGTTGAAAAAGCAATGCGTGAACTTGCGGAATTTTAATCGGGGGGACTATACATGGCTGTAGAAAATATTACAATGCCTCAGCTCGGGGAGAGCGTTACAGAAGGTACAATTAGTAAATGGCTCGTAAATGTTGGCGATCACGTAAATAAATATGATCCGCTTGCAGAAGTAATGACAGATAAGGTAAATGCAGAAGTACCATCTTCTTTCACAGGAATTGTGAAAGAGTTAATCGCTGGTGAAGGTGATACACTTGCAGTAGGTGAAGTTGTTTGTGTAATCCAAGTAGAGGGCGCAGATGAAGTAGCTGCGACAGCTGTAGAAGAGAAAATAAAAGAGGAGCCAAAAGCAGAAACTGCTCCAGCTGAAAAAGCACCAAAAGTGAAGCAACCAACTGATGGTAAACCACGTTTCTCACCAGCTGTATTAAAGCTTGCTGGTGAACATAATATTGATTTAGATGCAGTAGAAGGTACGGGGACAAATGGCCGTATTACGCGTAAAGATATTTTAAAGCTAGTTGATTCTGGCAATATCCCCGTAGTTGGTGCAAAGAAAGAAGAAGCACCTGTTTCTGTACCAACAATGCAGGAAGCACCAAAATCAGTTACGACAGCACCGGTAGCACAAAAAGCAGAAGCGGCAAAACCAGTGTCTGTACCGACTGTACCTGGAGATATCGAAATTCCAGTGACTGGTGTGCGTAAAGCAATCGCTGCAAATATGCTGCGTAGTAAACATGAAGCACCACATGCATGGATGATGATTGAAGTAGATGTAACAAACCTTGTATCATACCGTAATTCAATTAAGGGTGAGTTCAAAAAACGTGAAGGCTTCAACTTAACGTTCTTTGCATTCTTCGTAAAAGCAGTTGCACAAGCCTTAAAAGAATATCCACAAATTAACTCAATGTGGGCTGGCGATAAAATCGTTCAGAAAAAAGATATTAACCTTTCTATCGCTGTTGCAACAGAAAGTGAATTATTTGTACCAGTTATTAAACAAGCGGACGAGAAAACAATTAAAGGTATCGCTCGTGAAATTACAGAACTTGCAGGGAAAGTACGCACGAAATCATTAAAAGCGGACGAAATGCAGGGCGGTACATTCACAATTAATAACACAGGATCATTTGGTTCAGTTCAATCGATGGGTATTATTAACCATCCACAAGCAGCTATTTTACAAGTAGAATCTATTGTAAAGCGTCCGGTGATTATGGATAACGGTATGTTTGGTGCACGCGATATGGTTAACTTATGTTTATCATTAGATCATCGTGTATTGGATGGCTTAATTTGTGGTAAGTTCTTAGGACGTGTAAAAGAAATTCTTGAAAATGTATCAGCGGATAATACATCTGTATATTAATAAAAAAGCTCGCGTTTGCGAGCTTTTTTATATTCTCTAAAAGACCAGTTCTCTCCGCTATTTCCCTCAATAAAATATTTTTCAGTAATCTGACAATGGACTACAATGTATTATGAACTTATAAAAATACATTGCTGCTATATTGTATATGGATATACAATAAGAAAAGAATGCTTTTTTGGCAAATCTTACTGATGAAACTGCAGTATAATGTATTGTATTGTTTGAAAAAGAAAGTTATTCTATATAAGTATTTTATCGATTAATGTGCAATCAGTCGTCAAAACATAAAGAATATTGACTCCTGGTTTTTTATTTTGTCGTAATAATGTTTCAGGAGGATGTCATGAAGAGAAGTACAGAGTTTCTAAAGAGTTTAGATGTTAAGTTAATTTTGATTCTATGTATATTATGCGTCACGAGTATAGTTGCCATATACAGTAGTCAACAAACTGGGCAATACGGAGATTCAAACTTTGCAATGAAACAGGGGATTAATTATGTAATTGGTATTGTGTTATTACTACTTGTTGCAAGTATTGATTTAGATCAATTGCAAAAATTAGCGTGGCCATTTTATATTGTTGGATTTGCTTCAATTATAATACTTAAAATCTCGCCGTTTAAAGCGCTAACGCCTGAAATATTAGGGGCAAAAAGATGGTTTAGGGTCCCAGTTCTTGGGGCAATCCAGCCATCGGAGTTTTTTAAAATTGCATTGCTTATTTTAATTGCAAGTTTAGCAGTGAAACATAATGAAAAATATATGATACGAACATTTCAAACCGATTTAATCTTAATAGGTAAAATTATTTTAGTGTCGATTCCACCAGCGTTACTTGTATATAGCCAGCCTGATACAGGGATGGTTTTCTTATACGCTGCAGGAATTGCATGTATTTTGTTTATGTCAGGTATTCAAAAGAAATTAATCGCATTATGTACAGTCATTCCCGTGACGGTATTATCTACGCTAATCTTTATATATGTAAAATATCCAGACATATTTTTTAACAAGTTAGTTACTCTGTTAAAGCCACATCAACAATCACGTATTTTAGGTTGGTTAGATCCATTTGAACATGCAGATCAAGGGTACCAAACCCAGCAATCTATTTTAGCAGTAGGTAGTGGGGGAATGGATGGAAAAGGGTTTGGATATGGAAACGTCTATATCCCGGAAAAACATACGGATTTTATTTTCGCTACGATTGCTGAAGAAGGTGGATTTTTAATAGCTGCTTTTATCGTATTTATGTTTCTTCTTCTTTTATATCGTACAATTATAATTGGGTATTCAGCAGATAACTTGTTTGGTACATTGTTATGTGCGGGTGTAATTGGTGTTTTGACACTCCAAATCTTCCAAAACGTTGGTATGATTGTTGGATTAATGCCAGTAAAAGGGATTGCGCTTCCGTTTTTATCATATGGAGGAAGTTCTTTGTTTTCCAATATGATGATGATGGGGCTTGTATTGTCGGTACGAAAAACGTATAAAAAGTATATGTTCTCAGTTGGTTAAATCCGATTCATAGACAAAAAAGCTGAAAAATCGATTGTTAGGTAGGAGAGGGCATCCGACCATGCGTAGAAAGGTTTAGCTCCAGCATTATACCAAATGAATCTATTAAAAAAGTAAATAATAAACGCATTTTACCATTTCTTGCATATGATACAATAGTGTGGACAACGAAATAAAAAAAGAAGGGTTTGTTTCGATGGGATATGTAGAAGAATTACGAAAAGTAGTTGGTCATCGCCCTTTAATTTTGGTTGGTGCTGTTGTTCTCGTATTGAATGAAGATGGACATGTTTTGCTGCAACAACGAACAGAACCGTATGGGAAATGGGGTTTGCTTGGCGGCTTAATGGAACTTGGCGAATCACCAGAAGAAACAGCTTACCGCGAAGTGTATGAAGAAGCAGGGATTCATGTGAAGAATTTAAAGCTCATTAATGTATTTTCTGGTGCAAATTACTTTACAAAATTAGCGAACGGCGATGAGTTTCAATCTGTGACGACTGCTTATTATACAAATGAGTATGAAGGAGCACTATCTGTGAATAAAGAAGAAGCAGTCCAGCTCAAATTCTTTTCAATAACAGAACTACCGGATTATATTGTAGGATCACATAAAAAAATGATTGAAGCATATGAGAAGATAGAAAAAGGAAGTAGAAATACGATATAATGGATATAGAGATACAAAAACACAGTTCTGGTTGGTAGTCCAGACGCATACTAGTATGCCAGTAACCTTCCCCTCCGGGATGTCCAGTATTTCTAATTTTTTCTAAGGAGGGGCTGTCGATGGAATTGACAGTATATCACGATGGTCAATTTTTTGTGGGAATGATTGAGAATACACATAAAGGAACTTTATACGCAGCAAAGTATATTTTTGGTGCTGAGCCATCGGACGAAGAGATACTTTTATTTGTAAATAATACGATGCTAACATATTTTAATTATTTTGCCAGATGCGGTATTCAAGTGAAAGAGAAAAAACGTCCGAAAAGTATAAAACGTATTATAAGAGAAGCAGCAAAAGAAATGCATACAAGGTGTTTTACGAAAGCTCAAGAAGCAATTAGTTTATCTTATGAATTGCATAAACAAGAAAAACGAGTGCATTTTAAGGAACAACGTGAAGCAGAAAAGAGGAGAAAACGTTTTATAAAAGTGCAAAAAGCAAAGAAAAAACATCGTGGTCATTAAGAAAACACGTCTTAGAATTTGCTCTAAGACGTGTTTTCTCTTATGCAAGTAAGTTTACTTGTATTTCTGAAACGGATACTGGTAAGATACAAATAGATAGATCTAGAGGAGGGAAACCCTTGATTAACTTTAACTTTTTTATGAATGACGTGGTTCGTCAGGCACGTGAGGAAATCGTAGCTGCCGGTTATACAGAATTAACAACACCAGAAGCAGTGGAGGAAGCATTCAAGAAAGATGGCACAACACTTGTAATGGTAAACTCAGTATGTGGTTGTGCAGGTGGTATTGCTCGTCCTGCTGCTGCGCACTCTGTACATTATGATAAACGCCCAGATTACCTTGTTACAGTATTTGCAGGACAAGATAAAGAGGCGACAGCTCGCGCACGTGAATATTTTGAAGGATATCCACCATCTTCTCCATCGTTCGCATTATTAAAAGATGGAAAGATTGTAACGATGGTTGAACGTCATGAAATTGAAGGACATGACCCAATGCAAGTTATTGCAAAATTACAATCGTATTTTGAAGAGAATTGTGAAGAGGTTTAATAGAACAAAAAAACGGTACAGACACTGATGTGTCTGTACCGTTTTTTTTGTATCTTGCTGATGTAGAGGGAAACGAGAAAGATAGGTAGTGGATAAATTTGGACACTTCATAGTATTGAAAGGACATATATCCATTTTAATTTTTTGACATATAAGTTGATGCTATGAAAAATAAAAGAGGATTTCCTCTCTCTATTTTTACTTGGCATGGGGTAGAAGAGTATCTGAACGCTTCTATGCATGACTGGATCCTCTTTCCCACAAAAAGAAAGGGTTTTTGTATTTAGATTTATATAGAAAATTTTACTTTAATGGTTAATAGAATTTGAATTTCTTTATTCTTACTTGCATATCATGAAAGAGGATATACATGAAAAACATGTATTATGCAATATTTTATACATAAAAAACATGTCGAATGTAGATTATAAATAAAAAAATATTTATTTTTATTTTAATTATTGCATAAAAATAAAAACGCTGATACAATACAAACATCGAATAGAAATTCTATAAAACTTTTAAATATACATTATTAGGGGGAAGGAATATGAAAAAGTTATTATCACTTTCATTTGCACTTATTTTAATCGTAAGTATGTTTAGTGCTTGTAGTAAGGGAGAAACAAAAGAAGCGAACACAAATAAGAAAGTACTTATTATGGGAACTTCAGCAGACTATAAGCCTTATGAATATGTAGAAGCTTCAAAGAGTGATGAAATTATCGGTTTTGATGTAGATATTGCAAAGTATATTGGAAAAGAACTTGGTTATGAAGTGAAAATAAAAGATATGGATTTTGGAGGATTATTAGCATCTCTTAACTCAGGAAAAGTTGATTTTGTAATGGCAGGTATGACACCAACTCCAGATCGTAAGAAGAATGCGGATTTTACAGATATATATTTTGTTGCTAAAAATCTGATCGTTTCGAAAAAGGATTCTGGTATCCAATCATTACAAGATTTAAAAGATAAAAAAGTAGGAGTACAGACAGGTTCTATTCAAGAGGAAAAAGCAGAGGACTTCCAAAAACAAGTGAAATTCGAGGCGCAAGGTCGTGACCGTATCCCAGAAATCGTGCAAGAAATTCAAGCTGGACGTTTTGATGCTGCTATTTTAGAAGATACAGTTGCTAAAAATTATTTAGAAAAAATGAAAGATTTACAAGGAATTGAAATTCCGGAAGCACCAGAAGAGGTAGGGGCAGCAATCGCTCTTCCGAAAAATAGTGATAAAACAGCGGAGTTTAATAAAGTAATCAAGAAAATGCAAGAGAATGGTGAAATGGATAAATTAGTGAAGAAATGGTTTGGCAGCGGAAAGTAAGCTGCCTTTCTGTTTTCTGTGAGAGGAAGGACAACAAATGAACTTAGATTTTTCGGCAATTACTCCGTCGATACCATATATATTAAAGGGCCTAGAAGTTACCCTGAAAATTGTAGCAGTATCTGCTTTAGCTGGTTTTATATTAGGAACGTTATTAGCACTTTGCAAAATTGCTAGAATAAAAGTATTAAATATCGCCGCTGATTTATATACATCGATATTTCGTGGGACACCGCTCGTCTTGCAATTAATGATTATTTATTTCGGTGTTCCGCAAATGATTGGATATGATATACCTGCATTTTTAGCAGCAGTACTTGCATTTAGTTTAAATTCGGGTGCATATATGTCAGAGATCATTCGTGCAGGTATTCAAGCTGTTGATAAAGGACAGACAGAAGCTGCGATGGCATTAGGTGTTCCATATGGAAAAATGATGAGAAATATTATTTTGCCACAAGCACTAAAAAATATATTACCAGCGCTTGTGAATGAATTTGCAACACTTACGAAAGAATCGGCTGTAGTGACAGTAATTGGTGCTACAGACTTAATGCGTCGTGCTTATATTGTAGGCGGTGAAACGTTTAAATATCTTGAACCGCTATTATTTGTCGGACTTGTTTATTATATATTAGTAATTATTCTTACATTTGTTGGGAAGGCGATTGAAGGGAGAATGAAGAAAAGTGATTAAAATTGAAAACCTTCATAAATCATTTGGACAAAATGAAGTATTAAAAGGCATTACAACAACAATTGAAAAGGGAGAAGTTGTTGCGATTGTTGGACCATCTGGATCGGGGAAATCAACATTTTTACGTTGTATGAATGTATTAGAAACGCCCTCAAGTGGTAACATTTGGATTGGAAATGAAGAAGTAACGAATCCAAAAACAAACATTATGAGCGTTCGTGAAAATGTTGGAATGGTGTTTCAACATTTTCACCTATTCCCTCACATGACAGTTTTAGAAAATATTACGTATGCACCGGTAAATGTAAAAGGAGTGGCAAAACAAGAAGCGGAGAAAAAAGCGAAGGAACTCCTTGAAAAAGTAGGATTACTCGAGAAAAAGGACGCGTATCCAAACCGTCTTTCAGGAGGGCAAAAGCAGCGTGTAGCAATTGCCAGAGCTTTGGCGATGGAACCGGAAGTTATGCTTTTTGATGAACCGACATCGGCACTTGATCCTGAAATGGTAAAAGAAGTATTGGAAGTAATGAAATCTTTAGTAACTACAGGAATGACGATGGCTATTGTAACGCATGAAATGGGATTTGCAAAAGAAGTAGCTGATCGTTTGCTCTTTTTAGATGGTGGAAAGCTTGTTGAAGATGCAAGCCCAGAACAGTTTTTTTCAGAACCAAAAAGTAAACGTGCACAAGAATTTTTACAAAAAATATTGTAACATGTAAAAGTTACGTGAATAATAAGGAGAAAAGGATGACAGTTTGTCATCCTTTTTTTATACTTATCGTAACTACGTTTATACATATATAAATACAGATTGAAAACCTAGCATGAAACCTTTCCTTTTAGGTGGAAGAGAGGATCCGACCATGCATAGAAGCGGTCAGTACCTGTTTTAGCCCCATGCCAAGTGAAAACAAAGGGAGAAAATGAGTGCAGGATTCTTTTTTGTTTTCATAGCCGGGACTTGTATATCGGAAAATCAAAATGAATATATAGGAGTAATGATATGTTTAAAATTGGATATCGTACAGTGAAAACAGCAGTGGGAACAGGTGCGGCAGTTTTTATTGCACAGCTATTTGGTTTAGAATTTTATAGCTCTGCGGGGATTCTTGTTATTTTGTGTGTGCAAAATACAAAACGAAAATCGCTTCAAGCATCTTTGCATCGGTTTTTAGCTTGCTTATTATCGATGGTGTTCTCGTTTTGTATTTTTGAAACAATTAGTTATACACCGCTTGCAATTAGTTTGTTATTACTTACTTTTATCCCGACCGCCGTTATGCTTAAAATTCAAGAAGGAATTGTTACAAGTTCTGTTATTGTCATGCATTTGTATTCATTAAAACAGATTACGTGGTCAGCGATTGAAAATGAAATTGCAATTTTAACAATTGGCATTAGCGTGGCTTTATTAGTAAATATGTATATGCCAAGTGCGGAAAAGAAATTAAAAGGCTATCAGGAAAAAGTAGAATGGAATTTTAAAACCATTTTATTCGAGATGGCTGTATATTTACGAAACAGGGATAGTACATGGTCTGGGAAAGAACTAATTGAAACAGAGGATATTTTGAAGGAAGCAAAAGAGTTATCTTTTAAAAAACTTGAAAATCAATTTATGCGAGAAGATGATTATTATTATCGATATTTTGATATGCGTATGCAACAATTTGAAATTTTAGAGCGGATTATGCCTCTCGCCGCTTCGTTATCGTGGTCATATGAGCAGGCAGGTATGATTGCGGAAGTAATTGAAAATGTGGGGACTTCGATTCGTCCTGAAAGTACGGGGCTTATTTCACTTAGGCAATTACAAGAAATGCGAGAGATTTTTAGAGAAATGCCACTTCCTGAGACTCGTGAAGAATTTGAAATGCGTGCGAAGCTCGTTCAACTTGTTTATGAAATGGAGCAATATTTACTCATTAAAAGTCGGTTTAAGGGGAAGGATAATGTGAAAGAACTTATATAAATCCAAATAAAAAACAACATCAAACCATTCTTTTTAGGTGGGCGAGAGGATCCGGCCATGCATAGAAGCGGTCAGTGCTTTTTAGCCCCATGCTGTGTGAAAACAAAAAGAGTAAATAAGTGGAGAACTGTTTTTGTTTTCATAGCCACAGCTACTATCTCGAAAAATCAAAATGGATTTATATAGAGAGGGAAGGAATAGGTTATGTCGTATTTTCTGTCCTTGTTATTATGTTTTTCTCTTTCACCGATTTGGCCTCTTGGAGATAACCCGCGGGTCGGAGATCCATTTATTATTGTAAATAAGCAGACGAATAAGCTTGCTTACATTAATGATGGGAAAATCCAAAAAATCTTTCCTGTAGCGACAGGGAAAACAAATGAATTAACGCCAGAAGGGACATTTGATGTTGTAATGAAAGCAAAAAATCCTTATTATATTGCAAAGAATATCCCTGGTGGATCGCCTAAAAATCCCCTTGGATCTAGATGGATAGGGTTTAACGCGCGAGGGACTGATGGGAGTAAATATGGTATCCATGGCACAAATCAGCCAAGTTCAATTGGAAAATATATTTCGCAAGGGTGTATTCGAATGAAGAAACAAGATGTGGAGTATTTATTTGATCGTATTCCGATTGGAACAAAGGTGTCGATTGTGAAATCAAAAAAAACGTTCCAACAACTTGCGAAAGAAAAAGGAGCTATCGCTTATGAAAAGGTCAACCTACAAGTTGGCTTTTTCTTTTCTTCTAAGGTGTCTTGACATGTGTACATAACCATGCGTTAATGAGAATATACAAAGATAATAGGAAAAGGAGTTGCTTATATGTACTTGAATCCAAGGCTTTCTTATATGCAATTTTGTATTGGTTTTCTATTTGCTGTTACCTTCATATTGGCAACCTTTAATATATGTTCTTTTCTCTTATCCATTGTATTCATGGCACTTCTGAATGTAACCTTTGTTATAGGAGCGTTTCAGCAGAAACATTATACAAGCTTTGTTATGGCCCTTTTGATGGCTTTTTCATTTAGTATCGTAGCGATTGTACTCATAATAAAATACATATGATTCATTAAAATAATTGTGATTAAGCAGGCTGTTTATGAGAATAAATAGCCTTTTTATATGTGCATAGGTAACAAAAAAAGACGAACACGTCGTCTTTTTTACCAAAACATACTTGCCCCAGCAAGCAATGTTGTTACAAGCATGGAAATTAGCATAGCGTAAATCATAACTTTTTGTGCTTTTTTATTCATAATGGGCCTCCTTGCAATCATTACAACTTTATTGTAACGAGAAAAGAAAGTATGGACAAGGGGAGAGTGAGGACAAAATTCGAGAAGTGTATATAAAATAGAACAGGAAAATTCAAAGTGCATAGAGAATATAAAGGGATGGGACACAAGTTTTTTCGGTGCCTTTAAAAAAGGGTTACAAGATGAAGAATGGAGATACGATGATGAAAATATATGAAACAGAGCGGTTGCAGTTAAGGGAAATCGATGAGTCGTATGCAGAGCAAGTTCTTCAATATTACGACAAAAATCGTGAATTTTTAAAGGCGTGGGAAGAATATCGACCAGATGATTTTTTTACACTAGACTATCAAAAGAGAAGATTACTAAAAGATAGAAAGGAGTTTAAGGAAGGGAAAATTATCCGATTATGGATTTTTAAAAAAGGCGATAATACAAATATTATCGGTTGTATTTCTTTCAATTTAATTGTTCGTGGAATTTATCAGTCCTGTGTTCTTGGATATAAATTAGATAAAGATGAATTAAATAAAGGGTATACGACAGAAGCGCTTAGAAAAGCAATTGGAGTGGCTTTTCAAGAATTTCGTTTACACCGCATTGAAGCTCCAATTATGCCACGTAATTTAGCATCTATACAAGTTGTAACGAAAATTGGCTTTCAATATGAAGGGGTATCTCGGAAAATGTTAATGGTAAATGGAGTTTGGGAAGATCATATGCGTTGGGTGCTTTTAAATGAGTAGAAGTAAGCGGATGGTTATCTAGATGTGTGAACCATCTGTTTTTTTGTCTCGTATTTCGAAACTTTTGCGGAATTCTGTTATAATGAATGTTGTTACATACATAATGGTAGTGCAGGAGGCGCAGTCTTATGATTAATCAAGAACGATTAGTAAATGAATTTATGGAACTTGTACAAGTAGATTCTGAAACAAAATTTGAAGCTGAAATCTGCAAAGTGTTAACAGAAAAGTTTACTGCTTTAGGTGTTGAAGTATTCGAAGATGACACAATGGGTGTAACTGGACACGGTGCAGGTAACTTAATTTGTACGTTACCAGCGACAAAAGAAGGTGTAGACACAATCTACTTCACTTCTCATATGGACACTGTAGTTCCTGGTAAAGGAATTAAGCCTTCTATTAAAGATGGGTATATTGTATCTGATGGTACTACAATTTTAGGGTCAGATGATAAAGCTGGATTAGCATCTATGTTTGAAGCAATTCGCGTTTTAAAAGAAAAGAATATTCCTCATGGAAAAATTGAATTCATTATTACAGTAGGTGAAGAGTCAGGTCTTGTTGGTGCGAAAGCATTAGATCGTGAACGTATTACAGCGAAATATGGCTATGCATTAGATAGTGATGGCAAAGTTGGTGAGATCGTAGTTGCAGCACCAACGCAAGCGAAAGTAAATGCGATTATTCGTGGGAAAACAGCTCACGCTGGTGTAGCACCAGAAAAAGGTATATCTGCAATTACAATCGCAGCAAAAGCAATTGCAAAAATGCCACTTGGTCGTATTGATTCTGAAACAACTGCAAATATCGGTCGTTTCGAAGGTGGTACACAAACAAATATCGTTTGTGACCATGTGCAAATTTTCGCAGAAGCCCGCTCTTTAGTAGATGAAAAAATGCAAGAACAAGTTGCAAAAATGAAAGAAGCATTTGAAACAACTGCAAAAGAAATGGGTGGTCAAGCAGATGTTGAAGTAAAAGTTATGTACCCAGGGTTTAAATTTGCAGATGGCGATCATGTTGTAGAGGTTGCAAAACGTGCTGCTGAAAAAATTGGTCGTACGCCTTCTCTTCACCAAAGTGGTGGCGGAAGTGATGCAAACGTAATTGCAGGACACGGTATTCCAACAGTAAACTTAGCAGTTGGATATGAGGAAATTCATACAACAAATGAGAAGATTCCTGTTGAGGAATTAGCGAAAACAGCTGAACTAGTTGTGGCAATTATTGAGGAAGTAGCGAAATAATTGTAAGGAAACTAAAAGAGCGTGTAGCCTGTAGAAGGTTACATGCTCTTTTTCATTTTGATTCACTTGCTTTCACAAGGCGAATGAGCCAATAGAGAAAAATCCATGAGAGTATATATGTTGTTGCGACGTGTACTACGTGAGGGAGAAGTTTGGCGGAATTAATATTGAAAATTGGAAGTAACAAATAATTAATATAATGACTAGAAATGTTTGATTAAGTTTACTATGATTTTTCATATCACCCTCTCCTTTACATAATTATCCATTATTAATTTCAGTATATCAAAAATATGATAGGAAAGTTTCGCTGTTTTCTTTAATTTGATATAATAGAAAGAACAAATGTTCTTGGTTAGGGGGAGAAATATGAGAGAAATGTATCCGAAAAACGGTCGTGTCATCTTGCATGTGGATATGAATTGTTTCTTTGCATCAGTTGAAATTGCACATGACCCATCGTTAGAAGGGGAGCCTTTAGCAATTGCAGGAAATGAAAAAGAGCGAAAGGGAATCATTGTAACGTGCAGTTATGAAGCAAGGGAATACGGAGTGCGGACAACAATGCCACTTTGGGAAGCGAAGCGGTTATGCCCAGAGTTAGTTGTAAAGCATCCGAATTTTAAATTATATCGCGAAGCTTCATTTCAAATGTTTCAAATTCTTTCACGCTTTACTGAAAAGATACAGCCAGTTTCTATAGACGAAGGTTATTTAGATATAACAGATTGTTACGGATTAGGTTCGCCTCTCGAGGTTGCTAAGATGATCCAACAAGCGTTATTAACAGAATTACAGTTGCCATGCAGCATTGGAATAGCGCCAAACCTCTTTCTAGCGAAGACTGCGTCGGATATGAAAAAACCGCTCGGCATTACAGTATTTCGAAAACGAGATATTCAGGAGTTACTTTGGCCACGTCCTGTTGAAGTGATGCATGGAATTGGTGAGAAAACCGCGGAAAAATTAAAAGAAATCCACATACATACCATTGAACAGTTGGCAAAGGGAGAAGAACATGTGATACGTACGAAAATAGGAAAGCATGGCGTTGATTTACAAAAACGAGCAAAAGGCATGGATGATAGAGAAGTTGATCCAAATCAAATGGGACAACATAAAAGCATTGGGAATTCCACAACATTCTCAAAAGATATGGATGAAGAGAAAGAATTGCTCGATATGTTAGAGCGATTATCGAAATCGGTTAGTAAAAGATTACAAAAACGTACCCTTGTCAGCTATAACATTCAAATTATGATCAAATACTATGATCGGCGTACAATAACACGAAGTAAACAATTAAAAAATGCAATTTGGCAGGAACATGATATTTTTCAAGCAGCTTCACGTTTGTGGAAACAACATTGGGATGGAGATCCGATTAGGTTGCTTGGTGTTACAGCTACTGAATTAGAGTGGAAGACAGAATCAATGAAGCAACTGGATTTATTTTCATTTGAAGAAGATGCGAAAGAAGAGCCACTGTTAACTGTAATTGATCAGATCAATGATAAATATGGGGCTCCTATGTTACAAAGAGGAAGTCAGCTATTTCGAAAACAGGAGAAATCATTTCAGCAGAAATTAGAAAATAAATTTATGTAAAAGGTGTCATGATACTGAATTATCATGGCACCTTGTATGTTTAGTTAGCTTGTAAATCGAATGAAGTTTTCCATCCGATAGCTGTTAGACTAGATTCAAAAAGCATTAGACTTACTACTTTTTCAATTAAGGTTGCTTGATTTGTTATCGAGGGTTAGGGAATACCCTTCGAACAGTTTCGGTAAATTCTTCAAACAACCCTGTTACTGGTTTGCCTGCGTTAATTTTGTTCGCATAGTCTCTCATACGGTCTACAAAATCAGGATTTGATGATACAAATACATTGCGGATATCTGGATTTGTAGCTCTAACTTGATCCGCAACTTTCTTTTCTAATTGCTTTGTGATTTGGCCCTTTATGTTTTCGCGTAACACAACTGCCACATAGGCATTTCTATTTGTGACGATTACATTTGCTTTGTCTATTTCTTCTAGTTCAACGATTCGATCTGCTGCTTTATTTGCTATGTGTAGTTGTGTTTCGTTGTTCGTGACATTGTTTGTATTATTTCTTACCTTTTGAAGATCAGTGTTGTTCTCTTCGTATCTAATATTTCGTACGCCATTGTTTTCACGATTATCTAACGCTTCTTCCTTTTGCTTTCCTGCGCATCCAAATAATGAAATCATCGCTAAAAAAACAATTGGGAAAATCTTTAATTTTTTCAATGATATCCCTCCTTTATAATACTATGTTTTTAAAATGACCAGTTGGCTATTTATTATGCATAATGAAAGGAGAGGATATGGTTTTATTTATAAAAATAAAAAAAGCACCGATTTTCGATGCTTTTACATTTTTATTGATTATGAGATTGAAGGATTTTCATAAATCACAATCTCTGAATTGCTTGCTGTTGAAATACGCTGTGCATAATATGTGATAGAGGAAGAAATATATTCCGGTAACATTTGATTCGTATGCAATGTTGTGTACTCATGGATTAACTCTTTTAAAGTCGTCCATTCTAGTTGTGCTGGATGATCAGAAACGAAAGAACTTACCCAGCGATCAAATGAAGATGAAAAATCAGTTTGTAAACGAAATATTTCTTTCATAGTTAAACGCTCCCTTTATTTATGGTATCATTATTTTACTACAAAACACGAACGATTTCCATTTTTTTGTTCGCATTGTTCGTATAATATAGTCGTCTAGATGAGTAGTTCATGGAAATTCATTTGCCATTTGAAATAACATTCCGTAAGATGAAAGGTAGATTCTATAAAGAGCTGGAGGAAAGAAAGTGGAATTTGTATTTTTAGGAACTGGTGCAGGCGTCCCTTCAAAAGGAAGGAATGTCTCGGCAATTGCTTTACAGTTGTTAGAAGAACGAGGAGAAACATGGCTATTTGACTGTGGTGAAGCAACGCAACATCAAATTTTACATACATCTGTGCGACCGCGTCGCATTGAAAAAATATTTATTACGCACTTACATGGAGATCATATTTTTGGATTACCTGGCTTGTTAGGAAGCCGCTCTTTTCAGGGTGGAACAACGCCTTTAACAGTGTACGGTCCAAAAGGTATTAAGCAATTTATTGAAGTGGCATTGTCAGTAAGTACAACGCATGTGAAGTACCCACTTGAAATTGTTGAAATTACAGAGGAAGGCATTATTTTTGAAGACAAGCAGTTTTCTGTGGAAACGAAGCGATTATCACATGGGATTGAATGTTTTGGATATCGAATAGTAGAGAAAAATATACAAGGACATCTCCTTGTTGAGAAATTGTTAGAAGAAGGCGTGAAGCCAGGTCCAATCTTTAAACGTTTAAAAGATGGTGAGACAGTAGAATTAGATGATGGAAGAGTTTTACATGGTAAGGATTTTATCGGTCCACCTCAAAAAGGAAGAATTATCACGATTTTAGGAGACACGCGTTATTGTGAAGCTAGTAACCAGCTAGCACAAGAGGCAGATGTACTTGTACACGAAGCGACGTTTGCAGCAGAAGATGAAAGGCAAGCACATGATTATTTTCATTCTACAACAGAACAGGCAGCTCGTATTGCAGTGCGAGCAAATGTGAAACGGTTAATTTTAACTCATATTAGTTCTCGTTATCAAGGGGATACGTATAAGGAATTATTAAAAGAAGCACAAGCATTGTTTGCGAACACAGAAATTGCAATGGATTTAAAACATTTTCCAGTAGAACGGTAATGTTTTACAAACAATGGCAACGTAGGTTTGCCATTGTTTTATTAGTAATAAAAAATTTTTCTCTATTAAATAGATGACTCTGTTATTATTTAATAGCTATATGAGGTGATACAGAAACTTTAAAGGTTTTGAATGTGTAGGAAAAAGTACAAAGTATCGGTTGTTTTGAAAAAACTGTTATATAAGTAAGTTTATATATCATTAGTACAAGAAAGATAAACAGTATTTAATTCAGAAATTTTAAAATTCAACAAAAGTAAGCGTTTCATAAAAAACAAGCTATAATGAAGTTTGGTGATAAACGAACGACAATTGCAGTTGCAATTGAGCCGCTTACGCAAGCTGATTTAATTTCAGCAAATCCAATTTCAGTCTATGTGACAAACTTTATGGGTGGTGCGACAGCAGGTATTATTATTTCCATGTTCGATCTTGTAAATAATGCAACAGGAGCAGCAACACCAATCGCCGGACTTATGGTTATGTATGGCTTTAATGATTCGATGCAAGTAACGCTATGTTTCTTATGTATTATGGTGTCGGGTATTATTTCAGATATATTGGCTCACTTCTATTCAAAAACTATCCAATTCGTACAGCGGAGCAAATTCGTAGTACGGGAGGAAAGGCAGCAGAGTCGGCAGCTTAATAGAATAGTAGTAAGCAATTTTTCATAAAAGATTTAGGGGGAATCATGATGAAATATCGCTCAGTATTTGATATTATCGGTCCAGTTATGATTGGGCCGTCCAGTTCACATACAGCAGGTGCAGCAAGAATGGGGCAAGTTGCTCGTCAACTTTTCCGTCATGAACCAGAAAGAGTTACGATTTCGTTATATGGCTCATTTGCAAAAACATATCGTGGTCACGGTACGGATGTAGCTTTGATTGGTGGAATACTCGGATTTGAAACAGATGATACACGTATCCCAAGTGCGTTAGAAATTGCAAAAGAGCGTGGTATTGAAGTGGACTTTATTGAAGAAGACGCGAATGCGCCACATCCAAATACAGCGAGAATTCGTTTGTATAAAGGAGAAGAGGAGATTGAAGTGGTTGCTTGTTCAATTGGTGGCGGTAAGATTGAAGTGGTGGAGTTAAATGGATTTGATTTACAGTTATCAGGAACAAGCCCGGCACTCCTTATCGTGAATAATGATCGCTTTGGAGCAATCGCATCTGTAGCTTCTATACTTGCGAAACATGAAATTAACATTAGTACAATGAGCGTTTCACGTAAGGAAAAAGGAAGAAGAGCGCTTATGGTCATTGAAACAGATGAATTATTGGCAGATGAAGTGATTGAAGAAATAAAAGGACAATCAAATATTTGTCAAGTAACTATTATGGACTAATTGCAGGGGGGGACGCACCATGTTTCGGAACGCAGCGGAACTAGTGGCACAAGCTAAAGAACAAAATGTAAAAATTGCAGAAATTATGATTCAATGTGAAATGGAAACAAGAAGTATATCTCGCGAAGAAGTACTTGCTGGAATGGAAAAGAACTTAGTCGTGATGGAACAAGCAGTAGAGCGTGGTATTCGCGGTGTTAAATCGCCAACTGGTTTAACGGGCGGAGATGCGGTGAAAGTACAAGAGTATATGAAGAGCGGAAAAGGCTTATCCGGACATACGATTTTGGATGCAGTGAGCAAAGCGGTTGCAACAAATGAAGTAAATGCAGCGATGGGAATTATTTGTGCAACACCAACAGCTGGATCAGCTGGAACTGTACCAGGCGTACTGTTTGCGCTCAAAGAAAAATTACAGCCAACACGTGGAGAAATGATTGAGTTTTTATTCACAGCTGGAGCATTTGGTATGGTTGTTGCGAACAATGCCTGTATTTCAGGTGCAGCTGGAGGCTGTCAAGCTGAGGTTGGTTCAGCAAGTGGAATGGCAGCTGCGGCAGCTGTTGAAATGGCTGGTGGAACACAAGAACAAGCAGCTACAGCGATGGCGATTGCTTTAAAAAATATGCTAGGGTTAGTATGTGATCCGGTCGCTGGACTTGTAGAAGTCCCTTGTGTAAAACGTAATGCAGCAGGAGCTTCAAATGCGATGATTGCGGCAGATTTATCACTAGCTGGTGTAACAAGTACAATTCCGTGTGATGAAGTGATTGAAGCGATGTTTAGAATTGGGCAAACGATGCCAGTTGCTCTTCGTGAGACAGCAGAAGGTGGACTAGCAGCAACACCAACAGGTCGTCGCCTCCAAGAAGAGATTTTTGGAAAGAGTAGTAAATAAGAGAACGTAGTTGTGATACAAGGAGCTCAGATGTATTTTCTGAGCTCCTTTATTATTTTTCTAATGTTTTTCCAAGTTCATGAGATCGTTTTGTAGCTTGTGTAATACATGAGATAAGTGCTTGTTGGAAATCAAAGCTTTGTAACACTTCAATGCCGGTTTCTGTCGTTCCACCAGGAGAAGTAATTTCTTTTCGTAAGATAGAAGGATGTTTTGTATTCGCTTTAAGCATTTCAGCCGCACCGATCATTGTTTGCAAAATAAGTGATTTAGCCACATCCTCTTCTAAGCCGATTTGTTTTGCAGCCTCTTCCATTGCTTCAACTACGTAATATACATATGCAGGACCGCTTCCAGATAGTGCAGTAACAGCATGCATATGTTCTTCTTCTACCACTGAAACAAGACCAATTGTTTCGAATAAAGATTTGGCCAGATGAACATGCTGCTCTGTTGCATGCAAGGATGGAGATATAGCCGTAGCTGATTTTAAAATAGCTGCTGATGTATTTGGCATCGCACGGATAATCGGAACCTTCTTTTGAAGCTGGCTTGTAATAGAATTTGTAGAAACACCTGCTAATAATGAAATGATGAGTTGATTACTCTTTATATATTCTTTGAGAGGTACAATGGCTTCTGCTACATCTTTTGGCTTCATTGCTAGAAAGATAATATCTGCATGAGCTAGCAGTTCTGGTTTGTTGTGGGTTCCTTTAACACCATACTTTGCATGTAATTCCTGTAATCTTGTTTCATTGGAGCGGTTACTTACTGTAATTTGTTCACCTTTTACGACATTCGCATCTAACAAACCAGCGATGATTGCTTCAGCTATAGATCCAGCACCGAGAAAGGAAATTTTTTGAATAGACATGATGAAGCCTCCTTCATTTTTGTAAGAAAAACTTATGAATTTACATACATTCGTTTTATTATAGAAAACACCTTCTTTTTATCTGAAAATAATGACAAATTTTTATGGAAGTTGTAAACTGAAGAGAGATTCATTTTTGAAACGGAGAGAGACAGGGGGGCATAAATATGCTAGCAATTCACCGAATGGAGATTCCTGTTCCATTTGCAGTTGAGACAGTTAATGTATTTTTAGTTGAAGGGGAGTCATTAACACTAATTGATACAGGGACAAATACAGAAGGGGCTAAGGCGGCGTTAGAAATACAATTGGGGAATTTAGGGTATAAGGTTGAAGATATTGAGACAGTCGTGATTACACATCATCATGCTGACCATTGTGGACTGTTAAATGCATTTTCTGAGAAGACGAACATTGTGGGGCATCCTTGGAATGAACCATGGATTACGCAAGATTCTGAGTTTCTAAAGCGTTATCAACGTTTTTTTAAAGAGGCCTCATTACAGTTTGGAGTTCCAGAAGTATTTTTGAAAGATGATGCGTCACTTGTCTTAAAGACACTTAAATATTCTTGTAATAGATCATTAACGCATACTGTAAGAGAAGGAGATAGAATTGAATCATTACCTGAGTTTATAGTCATTGAAACACCTGGGCATGCTTCAACTCACATTTCGTTATATAGAGAGCGAGATGGGTTGTTAATTGGTGGAGATGCTTTAATTAGCCATATTTCTTCGAATCCAATATTAGAACCACCGTATGAAGGACAGACGGAACGAGCGCAGCCTTTATTACAATATAATCAAACATTAAAACGCTTAAGTAACATGAATATTTCACGGATTTTATCAGGTCATGGAGAAGACATTGTGAATGTGAAAGGGCTGATAGAGGGAAGATTGCAAAAGCAAGAAACGCGTGCGTTTAAAGTATTAGAATTATTAAAAGAAAAACCGATGACAGCCTTTGAAGTATGTGTGAAATTATTTCCAGTATTATATAAAGAACAATTGCCACTTACGATTTCAGAAACAGTTGGACAATTAGACTTTTTAGCATATAATCAACAAGTGATGATTGATGAATCGTCGCCACAATTGATTTATTATGCAAAGTAGGTGACAGCAATGACAAGACGTTTACAAGAAAAAGTAATCGTCATTACAGGTGCTTCTAGTGGAATTGGTGAACAAATTGCGATGCAAGTTGCAGCAGAGGGCGCGATTCCTGTCTTAATAGCGCGAACAGAGGAAAAACTACGAGTATTAGCAGAAAAGATTAAAACGACTTACAATACGCCTTGCTATTATTATGTATTAGATGTAAGTGACGAAGCAGAGGTTGATACTGTTTTTGCAAGAGTATTAAAAGATGCAGGGCAAATTGATATATTGGTAAATAATGCGGGTTTTGGTATTTTCAAAACGTTTGAAGAAGCATCTATGGCTGAAGTGAAAGATATGTTTCAGGTTAATGTATTTGGATTAGTCGCTTGTACGAAAGCGGTATTACCTCATATGCTAGAGAGAAATAATGGACAAATTATTAATGTTGCTTCGTTAGCAGGGAAAATTGCAACGCCAAAATCTAGTGCATATGCCGCAACGAAACATGCGGTATTAGGGTTTACGAATAGTTTACGCATGGAGCTCGCAAGTACAAATATTCATGTGACAGCAATTAATCCAGGGCCAATTGACACAAACTTTTTTAATATTGCGGATCAATCCGGTACATATGTAAAAAACATGGGGCGTTACATGTTAAAGCCAACATACGTAGCAGATCAAATTGTAAAAGCAATGCAAACGAAAAAACGTGAAGTGAATTTACCGAAATGGATGAGTGTTGGACCCAAACTTTTTGCACTATTTCCGGGGTTGTTTGAACGTGTAGCAGGTAAATCATTAAGTAAAAAATAGGAGATTTCCAAATGGAAATCTCCTATTTTTTATTTTCCTGTAATATATTCATAAACAATGTCCTCAATTGCTTCATATACATCGATAGTAGGTTCCGAATGAATCATTGTTTGGATATTTTGAATTAAAATTTCCTCATCTTCTTTTGAAACAGGTTTACATTGATATTGCCGAAAACTTTTTATTAACATCTTTTCGATTAATTTTTCGTTCATCTTTTTCCCCGCTCGCATGTATAAATGTATTGTTTTTATTGTACTTGAAGTACATAAAAAATACTAGTATACATCTATTTTGTATAAAAAATTCATATATGTTTATTGTTTTTCTAGAAAAATTAAGAATTTAAAGCCTTTAAAATTAATAAATATTTAATTGACTTTATAAATATACAATATTATAATCATACTTAATTTAAAGAATCGATATAAGGAGGAGCGTATGAAAGTCGCGATTATTGGAGCAACTGGATATGGAGGAATTGAGTTAATCAGGTTGTTGCATCACCATCCATATTTTTCGATGGCATCTCTTCACTCTTTTTCACAAGTAGGAGAACAAATAACAAATACATATCCGCATTTACGAAATGTTATTGTCCATACATTACAAGAAATCGACGTAGAAGTGATAGCGAAGGAGGCTAGTATTGTATTTTTAGCGACGCCGGCAGGAGTTTCGGCGCATATGACGCCGCGCTTGCTAGCGGCTGGTTTAAAAGTTATTGATTTATCTGGTGATTTTCGTATGCTGGATCCTCATGTATATGAAACATGGTATAAAAAGCCTGCTGCAAAGGAAGAGATTCTTCAAAAGGCAGTGTATGGATTGAGTGAATGGAAAAAATCAGCTATTCAAGGTGCAGAATTAGTTGCAAATCCAGGATGTTTTGCAACAGCGGCACTATTAGCAGCGGCACCATTAATGCGAGGCGGGATGATAGAGGAAGAATCACTTATCATCGATGCAAAATCAGGGGTGTCAGGAGCAGGAAAGACACCGACAACAGTGACTCATTTTCCAGAGTTATATGATAATTTCCGTATCTATAAGGTAAATGAGCATCAGCATGTTCCAGAGATTGAGCAAATGCTTACCGAGTGGAATGCACAGGCAAAACCAATTACATTTAGCACACATTTAATTCCGATATCAAGAGGAATTATGGTTACTCTCTATGCAAAAGCAAAACGAGATATCAGTGCACAGGTATTACAGAAGCTATATGAAGAAACGTATTGTCATGCTCCTTTTGTTCGTATTCGTCCTAAAGGGGGGTTTCCAAGTCCAAAAGAGGTGAGAGGTTCAAATTATTGTGATATTGGAACGGCTTATGATGAACGAACAGGACGTATTACAATTGTTTCTGTTATCGATAATATGATGAAGGGAGCTGCTGGGCAAGCAGTTCAAAACGCAAACTTATTAACAGGACTAGAGGAAACAGAAGGATTAGAATATATACCGCTCTATCTATAAGGGGGAAGAAGAATGATGATTGGAGCAGATTCCATTATAAAAGTTGTAAGTGGATCAATTGTAACACCAAAGGGTTTTTCTGCGATTGGGATTCAGGCTGGATTGAAAAAAGGGAAAAAAGATATGGGAGCAATTGTTTGTGATGTTCCTGCTAATTGCGGAGCTGTATATACAACAAATCCATTTCAAGCTGCACCAGTGCAAGTTACAAAAGAAAGTATAGGGGTGGAGGGGAAATTGCAAGCAATTGTTGTAAATAGCGGAAATGCAAATGCTTGTACAGGAATGCAGGGATTACAAGATGCGTATGAAATGAGAACGTTGGCTGCGAAACAATTCCATGTAAAAGAAAATCACGTGGCAGTCGCTTCAACAGGTGTTATTGGAGTTCCTTTACCAATGGAAGCAATTCGTCCTGGTATTCTATCTCTCATACCATCGAAAGAAAAAGAGAAAGCAACTGCATTTTATGAATCGATTGTAACAACGGACCTTGTTACAAAGCAATCGTGTTATCAGTTAATGATTGAAGGAAAAGAAGTAACAATTGCAGGGGCAGCAAAAGGCTCTGGTATGATTCATCCGAATATGGCGACGATGCTTAGTTTTATTACAACAGATGTAAATATAGAGCAAGAAGCAATCCAACTAGCATTATCACAAGTTACGAATCATACATTTAATCAAATTACTGTGGATGGAGATACATCCACAAATGATATGGTCGTTGTGATGGCAAGTGGATTATCAGGAACAACTGTTATTCATGCCGATCATGCAGAGTGGGAAAAATTTATGTTTGCTTTGCAAAAGGTATGTGAGGATTTAGCGAAGCAAATTGCTAAAGATGGTGAAGGTGCTACTAAGTTAGTGGAAGTGAATGTATATGGGGCACGAACAGTAGAAGAAGGGAATAAGGTTGCCAAACAAATTGTTGGATCAAGTCTTGTGAAAACAGCAATGTACGGTGAAGATGCAAATTGGGGTCGCATTATTAGTGCGATTGGGCAAAGTGGAGTTGCTATTGAACCTCATGCTGTCGATATTGCTGTTCAGTCTATTTTTGTTTTACAAAGCAGTGAGCCACAAATATTCTCCCAAAAGGAAATGAAACAAAAATTAAAGCAATCTGAAATTGTTATTGATGTTTATTTGCATCTTGGAGAGGAAAAAGGGAGAGCCTGGGGCTGCGACTTAAGTTATGAATATGTGAAAATAAATGCTTGTTATCGTACGTAAGGAGAGAAAAGATGAGCGAGTATATCGTAGTAAAATGCGGTGGTAGTATGTTAGATCGTTTAGACCATATGTTTTTTGATTGTATAAAGCAACTGAAGAAAAAATATCAAGTTATTGTTGTTCACGGTGGTGGACCAGACATTGATGCAAAGCTAAAACAAGTTAATATTCCAATTGAAAAAAAGAATGGGCTACGTGTGACAACGAAAGAAGTAATGGATATTGTTCAAATGGTTTTATGTGGAAGTACGAATAAAAAAATAGTGATGAATTTTCAAAAGCATGGTTTGCATGCAATTGGAGTATCTGGTTGTGACGGGAAATTACTTCAAGTTCAGCCGCTTGATGAGGGGATTGGATATGTTGGTGAAGTTAGCAGTGTAGAGACTTCTCTATTAAAAGGATTACTAGATTTAAACTATATCCCGGTCATTGCTCCGATTGGAATAAGAGGAGATCAAGTTTATAACATAAATGCAGATACTGCTGCAGCGGGAATTGCATATGCGCTTGGAGCAAAAGAACTGCTCTTTATTACGGATGTAGACGGAGTATTGTGTAAAGGAGAATTATTAAAGAATACGGATGAAACAGAGCTTTTACAGCTCATAGAAAAAGGAGTTATTACAGGGGGAATGATTCCGAAAATACAGGCTGCTCTTACCTCGATAAAGATGGGGGTCAAGCATGCCAGCATTGTAAATGGTACAAAAATTTTTATCGGAACATCGGGTGAATGGATTGGAACGACAGTAACAAAAGGGGTGAGTATCGGATGAGTAGCTATATATTTCCGACATATGGGAGGCGCAGTATTGAAATTGTTCAAGGAACTGGAGCAACGGTTATAGATGAAAATGAGAAAGAGTATTTAGATTTTACTTCTGGAATCGCTGTATGTAATTTAGGACATTGTCATCCTGTGCTTGTAGAAGCAATGACAAAGCAATTACAGGAAATTTGGCATATATCTAACCTTTTTCCACACAAGGTACAAGAAAAGGTAGCTGCACTATTAACAGAGGGACGTGATTTAGATTATGTGTTCTTTTGTAATAGCGGAGCGGAAGCGAATGAAGCAGCACTTAAATTAGCACGTAAGCATACAGGGAAATCTCTTGTTTTAACATTTCAGCAGTCTTTTCATGGTAGAACGTTTGGAACAATGAGTGCAACTGGACAAGAGAAGGTTAAATTGGGGTTCGGACCACTTCTACCGTCTTTTTTACATATTCCTTTTAATGATATAGAAGCGATTAAGGAGGCAATGAATGAAAAAGTAGCTGCAGTTATGGTGGAAGTTGTTCAAGGAGAGGGTGGCGTTTTACCTGCTGATATTTCTTTTTTACAAGAGATAGAACAGTTATGTAGACAATATGGAGCTCTTTATATAATAGACGAGGTACAAACTGGAATAGGAAGAACAGGGACATTGTTTGCTTATGAACAGACGGGAACATCCCCAGATATTGTTACAGCGGCAAAAGCACTTGGAAATGGTATTCCGGTTGGAGCAATGCTTGGAAGGAAAGAGCTTATGGTTGCATTTACAGCCGGGGTGCATGGCTCTACCTTTGGTGGAAATTATATGGCAATGACAGCAGCGAAAGAGGTACTACAAATTATAAAGCAACCATCTTTTTTACAAGAAGTTAATGTAAAGGGAGAATATTTATTACAAAAACTAAAAAAAGAATTACATGATATGGAATGGATTACTGCTATTCGCGGAAAAGGCCTTATGATTGGAGTCGTTTGTAAGTGTGACGTCGCATCAATGATAGAACAGTTAGAACAAGAAGGGCTACTTGTATTACAAGCTGGAACCAATGTTTTACGACTTTTACCACCACTTATTGTAACGAATGAAGAAATAGATAAAGCAGTAAATATAATGAAAAAAGTCATATGTTCGCAAAAATCATCAATAGTATAAGGGGGATTTTCTATGTCAACTATTCAAGTACCGAAATTACAAACGAAAGATCTTTTAACATTGGAAGAACTAGCACAAGAGGAAATAATTGCGCTAATTGAATTTGCTATTTATTTGAAAAAGAATAAACATGAACCTTTATTGGACGGGAAAATATTAGGACTCATTTTTGATAAACATTCAACTCGTACGCGTGTTTCTTTCGAAGCAGGGATGGTACAACTCGGTGGGCATGGAATGTTTCTAAGTGGAAAAGAAATGCAGCTTGGCAGAGGAGAAAGTGTTTCAGACACGGCGAAAGTATTATCTCAGTACATTGATGGAATTATGATTCGTACATTTTCACACGCGGATGTAGAGGAGCTTGCGAAAGAAGCAAGTATTCCTGTTATCAATGGATTGACAGATGATCATCATCCGTGTCAGGCATTAGCAGATTTGATGACAATTTATGAAGAAGTCCATACATTTAAAGGAATTAAACTAGCTTACGTAGGTGATGGAAATAACGTATGCCACTCTTTACTTTTGGCAAGTGCAAAAGTCGGTATGCATATGACAGTAGCCACTCCTCCAGGATATGAACCAAATGAACAAATTGTAAAGCGTGCACTAGAAATTGCAAATGAAACGGGAGCGAATATTGAAATTTTGAATAAACCGGAGTTGGCAGCGAAAGATGCAGATTTTATCTATACTGATGTTTGGATGAGTATGGGGCAAGAAGATACGGAAGGGAAATATAATTTATTCGAGCCGTTTCAAGTGAACGAAAAACTTGTTCAGCATGCGAAAGCGACGTATCGTTTCTTACATTGTTTACCTGCTCATCGTGAAGAGGAAGTAACAGGAGCAATTATAGACGGGCCTTCTTCCGTTGTCTTTGAGCAAGCGGGGAACAGATTGCACGCTCAGAAAGCATTATTGGTAAGTTTATTTCAAAATGCGAAAGGGCTTTCTAAATAGAGGGGGCTTCCGTATATAATTTATGAAAAAACACATGTTATAGTATGTAAATTACTTGTACAAATATAAAGAATGTCACATTCATTTTCTACCTTGAATATGTTTAAGAAAAAGGGGGAGAAGATAAATGTATTATTACTATGTACCTCAAGTATATCGATATGTGAATTATTATCCCGCTCCTTATACACGGCAACAGGTTCAAGTATATCAGCAGGCGCAATCTTCTCAGGAAATAAGACCATATTTAATGACATGGCCATATTCAAATTCATATTATGGAAATTATTATGAATCGTAAAGCTGCTTCTTTTGGAAGCAGCTTTACACGTTTGTTTTCAAAATTAGATTTTGAATGGTTTGAAGCGAGTGAATGAGTTGTTCACGATCGCTTTCAGATAATGTTTGAAAGTTTTCTTTTAATTTGTCTAAAATAAATTGTTGATACTGACTTACTAATGTTTTCCCTTCAGCTGTAAGAGAAATTAAAATGACCCGTCGATCTTTTTCGCTATAATGACGCTCTATGAGTTCTTCCTGAATCAATTTATTTAATAGAGGTGTCATGTTTGGCCTTGAAATCGCCAATCGCTTTCCGATTTCTGACACTGCTAATGTGCTACGTTCATGCAATAGCAGTAACACCTGTGTATGTGACTTTGGCATGTGCCTTTGTGAAGAAAACTCTCCAGGAAGCATAAATTTGCGATAAAAAAGAGGCACTAACGAAAGAAGATGATCAACAATACGTTCCCACTCACGTGATTTCATATAAAGGCCCCCTTCCACTATCATTGTAACAAAAAAGGTATCGTATAAAAATAGAATTGTTCGGCTTATCCTCAATATTTATAGGATAATACTTGCTTTGTAAATGCATTAGCGATAATCTCATAGCCTTTATCATTTGGATGTACTTGGTCGTATAGTAAATCTTTCTTATCATTTGATATTAACTTTCGAATTGGTAAAACAATGGACGGTTGATTCGCTTTCGAAATTGCGTAAACTGCATCATTCCAGCCATCTAAAAACATATCTGCATAAGAAGCAATTGAATCATCGAGTTGTAAAGGATTATAGAGTTCAGATAGAATGAGTAAAGCATTCGGATTCAAGGTCCGAACAGTCTTTACAATGTTTTTTACGTCTGTTTCAAAATGAGCCTTTTCTTTATTTAACATTTTAATACCATCTATAACACCTACATCGCGATTTAAACGAAATAAATTATTTCCTCCAATATTAATGGTAATTATATTCGCTTCTTTAATTTTTTGTTGTACTTCTTCTGCCTGAATTTTTTGAACGAGACGATCTGTTGTAAGTCCATTCACTCCAAAATTTTCCACTCTAATCGGTTTATGAATTTGTTCTTCTATTTGTTTGGAAGCTAATTCGGCAAACCCTCCTTGTGTCGAGCCATAACCTTTTGCAAGCGAATCACCTAACACAAGATGATAAAACGAGTCATTCGTTTGTTTGTTAATCCAATGAGGAGTAGATGATGCTGATTTGTCTTTTTGTTTTTTTGTCTCATCGTTCTTTTCAAAATGCGAATAAGAAATGATTAGAAGGAGGAGACAAACAATAATTAAGATGACTTTTTTCATAAATCCATCCTCCTTATAATTGGTAATTGTATCATATTCAGCTGTATAAGCAATGGAAGGGCTTATTATATCTTTATGGAAAGTTTACAATAACTTTACAGAAAATTTGTAGAAATATGTCAAAAATTATTGACGATATGAAAGTATGTTAGATATGATAATGTCAGATAAGTGAAGATACGTCACTCTAATATGAAGAAAGAAGAGAAGTAATGTAGAGAGACTACCTTATTAGAGTTTGATGAGAAAATCATTTTATTTGTATTTAAGGGACAATTTTATAAGGGGGATTTTTTGTGAAGAAGTCAAAGAAAGTGCTAGCGGGGACAACTCTTGCATTAGGTATTATGGCTCCGCAAGTGTTGCCAACAGTTGCTCATGCAGAGGGACAAGCAGAGGGGAGTACAGTTAAATTACGAATCTTAGAAACTTCTGACATTCATGTTAACTTAATGAACTACGACTATTATCAAACAAAAACGGATAATAAAGTAGGCCTTGTTCAAACTGCGACTCTTGTTAACAAGGCACGTGAAGAAGCGAAGAACTCTGTGTTATTCGATGATGGAGATGCGATACAAGGGACACCACTTGGGGATTATGTGGCGCAAAAAGGTTTGGATGGAGACTATGTTCACCCTTTATATCGTTTAATGAATTTAATGAAGTATGACGTCATTTCTCTTGGGAACCACGAATTTAACTATGGCTTGGACTACTTAAATAAGGCAATTAGTAAAACACAGTTCCCAGTTATTAATTCAAATGTATACAAAGAAGATGGCGATAATAATGAAGAAAACGATGAAAATTACTTTAAACCATACCATATTTTTGAAAAAGAAGTAGAAGATGAGTCTGGTCAAAAGCAAAAAGTGAAAATCGGTGTAATGGGCTTTGTACCACCGCAAATTATGGGGTGGGATAAAGCGAATTTAGAAGGAAAAGTAAAAGCGAAAGATATTGTGCAAACGGCGAAGAAAATGGTTCCAAAAATGAAAGCCGAGGGTGCGGATATCATTGTTGCATTAGCGCACTCTGGCGTCGATAAAAGTGGTTATAATGCTGGTATGGAAAACGCATCATATTATTTAGCAACGGAAGTTCCTGGCGTTGATGCAGTGTTAATGGGACACTCACATACAGTAATAACGGACAATTTTAACGGTGTTCCAGTTGTGATGCCAGGTGTTTTTGGAAGTAATTTAGGTATCATTGATATGGAACTGAAAAAGGTAAACGACAAGTGGGAAGTACAAAAAGATAAATCGGTTCCAAGTGTTCGTCCAATTTCTGATAGCAAAGGAAATGCGTTAGTAGAATCTGATAAGAGATTAGTTGATGAAATCAAAGATGATCATGAAGCGACAATTAAATATGTAAATACACCTGTTGGTAAAACGACAGCACCAATCAATAGTTATTTTTCACTTGTACAAGATGATCCATCTGTCCAACTCGTTACGAATGCTCAGAAATGGTATGTAGAAAAGTTATTTGCTGAAAATGGACAGTACAGCAAATATAAGGGACTCCCAGTATTATCTGCAGGGGCACCTTTTAAAGCAGGGGGCCGAAATGGTGCAACTTATTATACAGATATTCCAGCTGGAACTTTAGCGATTAAAAACGTTGCTGACTTATATGTGTACCCAAATACACTTTATGCTGTAAAAGTAAACGGCGCACAAATAAAAGAATGGCTTGAAATGTCTGCAGGTCAGTTCAATCAAATTGATCCAACTAAAGTACAAGAACAGTCATTAGTAAATATAAACTATCCTACATATAACTTTGATATTTTAGATGGCGTGAAATACGAAATTGATGTTACACAACCAGCAAAATATGATAAAGATGGAAAAGTAGTAAACCAAAATGCAAATCGTATCGTGAATATAACATATGATGGAAAGCCGATAGCTGATAACCAAGAATTTATTGTTGCTACAAATAATTATCGTGGTAGTAGTCAAACATTCCCTGGAGTAAGTAAAGGTGAAGTTGTATATCAATCTCAAGATGAAACGCGTCAAATCATTGTGAAATATATGCAAGAAACACCTGTTATTAATCCGGAAGCAGACCAAAACTGGGCGTTTAAACCAATTGCTGCTGAAAAATTAAATACTACATTTGACTCTTCACCAAATGCACAGAAATATATTACGAAAGATGGAAAAATCTCATATGTTGGCCCGTCTGAAAATGAGTTTGCGAAATATGCCATTGATTTAACGAGAAAGAATGATGAGGAAAACCCAACACCACCACCAACGACAGGTGAAGGAAACGATGGAGACAAACCAACACCGCCAACAGGTGAAGGAAACGATGGAGAAAACCCAACACCACCGCCAACAACAGGCGAAGGAAACGGTGGGGATAAACCAACATCACCTAGTGAAGGTGAAAATAAAGATACAACAGTACCTACAAATGTAAATGAAGATAAAGAAACAAACAAAGTAGAACGAGATCTTCCGAAAACAGGAGCAAACGTCTTTTCTACAATTGGAGCAGGAGTTGCATTTATTGGAGCAGGTATTTTCATGCTCTTTAGAAGAAAAAAAGCAAGTCGATAAAGTAAAAGAGGATTACCAGTATCGGTAATCCTCTTTTATATAATTTAAGAAACAGTAACAGGCTTTTCTTTCTGCCATGAAAGTCCAAATCCTGTAAATCCAACGATAATTGTAACAATTGGACACGCTAGGCAGAAGATTGAGTATGGAACGTAATCGATTGTTGGAACGCTTAGTACGTTTGCTAAGAAGACACCACTTACGCCCCATGGTACAAGCGGATTAATAACTGTGCCAGCGTCTTCTAGTACGCGTGATAAATTACGACGTTTTAAACCAACTTCATCGTATTTGTTGGCAAATGCTTGTCCTGTTAATACGATGGATAAGTATTGCTCACCAAGCAAGAAATTAACACCAATTGCTGTTGATGCAGTAGAAACAATTAAACGTGTACTTGTTTTAACGAAGTTAGAAATGATGTTCATAAGCTGCGCGATAATACCCATTCCTTGTAATAGTCCACCCATACAAAGTGCAAGGAAAATAAGTGCAATGGACATCATCATACTTTGTAGGCCACCGCGTGATAATAAGCTATCAATATCTTTTATCCCTGTCTTAGATACATAACCATCTTGCATAATTTTCATTAAATCAGCAAGTGAAGTACTTGGCTTGAAAATAAATAGGATGATAATGCCAGCTACAGTGCCAGCAAGTAAAGTTGGGACAGCTGGTACCTTTTTAAAAGCAAATAAGAACAGTAATAAAATCGGAATCAGAGTGACAATCGAGATTGTTGCATTCTTTTCTAATGTACTTGTAAAAGTAGTGAAATCAACATCTCCTGTAGATCCGCTTCCTAAAATGAAAAACGCAATAAAGGCAATAATGAAAGCGGGAATCGTCGTCCAAAGCATGTTACGAATATGTTCAAATAAATCCACTCCTGTTACAGCAGGCGCTAAGTTTGTTGTATCAGATAAAGGCGACATTTTATCACCGAAGAAAGCTCCAGAAATAATTGCTCCGGCAATTAGCGCTGGATCGTATCCAAGAGCAGTGCCCATTCCCATAAAGGCAAGACCTACCGTTGCTGCGGTTGTAAAGGCGCTACCAATACTTGTTCCAACAATTGCACAAACAACAAAGACTGTCGGAATGAAAATTTTTGGTGATACAAGTTTGAAGCCGTATACCATTAATGTTGGAATCGTTCCAGCTGCAATCCAAACGCTAATTAATACACCAACAAGTAAGAAAATGAAGATGGATGGAATGCCAGCTGAAATGCTACTTATCATTCCTTTTTCCATAGTAGACCAAGAGATTTTTTTTATAAATCCAAATGCTAACAATACAATAATACCAAATAAAATTGGAATGTGTGGTGATGTTTCTAATTGAATAACACTGAAGCCAATGCAGAAAAAGATTAAAAATGTTAAAAGAATAGATTCGATTTTTGAAACCATTGTTTGCCCCTCCTAATAATCTAAAATAGTTCTTTTTTATATAAAATTCGCCAATATTGTGTATTTCCTTCTAAAATTTAGAATTTTGTGACAAATTACCGGTAATTGTTTAACATCAATAAAAAAACGTCCCTGCATATAAATATGCAGGGACGAAAAAATCGCGGTACCACCCTAGCTTGTGAAGTGAACGTAGCACAAAATAAAGGGTCGTATAATATGCACCAACAAAAAATAAAAAACGCCCCTGCAATACATGCAGGGACGAAAAAATCGCGGTACCACCCTAAATTGTGAAACAGTTTCATTTCACCACTCTGTAGAAATAACGGTCCATAACCGTCTTTCACTACTCCAAACGTTTCGTAAAAGAAGCTCCAGGGGGTAATTCATAAATCGTTCTGTACTGGTTCGCACCGACCACCAGCTCTCTGAAAGCAAAAAACGAAATACTACTAAATCCTATCATTGCCGATTCATATGATGTTAGTTAAATTTTTATCACACATCGGGCTCTTATGTCAACATATATGTTGATTATTTTTTTCAAGAAAATAATGGGAGAATGTTTTTTTAATTCTTAATTTGTGCGTTATAATGAAAATAGAAAGGAGGGGAGTGAATGAAGAAAAAAATATTTCTTTTTACAACCTTACTTATTTTAGGTGGTGGTGCTGGAATTTATACAGCATTTGCAGCATCACCAGATCAGCCGAAGCAAAAGAATGTACAAAAGGCAGAAACAAAGGAATTAGAGAAAGTCAAAGAGGAAAAGAGTAGAGAGAAAACAGCTGCTAAATTAGGATTTTCTCTTGAAGGGAAAACGGAAAAAGAGATTCGAAAAGATTTAGATAAGGCTAGATTTGAGAAGCGGCATGAATTGTTAATAGAACACGCAAAACAACTTGGAATTGATACGGAAGGAAAAACAGATGAAGAGATTATTTTGGAAATTGGAAAGATTCAACATGGCAAATAAAACGACTTATCTTATGATAAGTCGTTCTTTTTTGAGAACATAATTATCTAAAAAAATTGACAGTACTTCGTTTTTAATGTTAACTATATTTATATAAAAGTTAACATTAGGGGTGACAATTGTGACTGTTAGTCGTAATACAAGTGAAAAGAAAGCTTATACATATGAAGAGTTAGCCGGAAAAAACAAAGCGTATGTATGGCATCCATTTACACAAATGAAAGATTATTTAGCTGAAGATCCCGTTATCATTGAACGAGGAGAAGGACGTAAATTATATGATGTAAATGGAAATGGTTATTGGGATGGTGTTTCATCAATTTGGCTTAATGTTCATGGACATCGAGTGCCAGAATTGGATGATGCGATTCGTGAACAGTTAAATAAGGTTGCACATTCTACTATGTTAGGGCTTGCCAATGTACCATCGATTTTACTTGCAGAAAAGGTCATTGAAGTTGTTCCAGAAGGCTTGAAAAAAGTATTTTATTCAGATTCTGGTTCTACAGCTGTTGAAATTGCAATCAAGATGGCTTTTCAATATTGGCAGCATAAAGGGAAACCTAAAAAACAAAAGTTTGTTACATTAAAAGAAGCATATCATGGAGATACAATTGGGGCTGTTTCAGTAGGAGCAATTGACTTGTTTCACCAAGTGTATAGTTCGCTCTTATTTGATGCGATAAAAATGCCATATCCATATACATATCGTTCTCCTTATGGGGATGACAAAGAAAAAATTGTTCAAAAACATTTGGACGAAATGGAAGAGTTATTAAAAGAAAAGCACAATGAAATTGCAGCGATTATTGTAGAACCGTTAATGCAAGGTGCAGGCGGTATGATTACAATGCCGAAAGGGTATTTAAAAGGTCTTCGAGATCTTTGTACAACATATAATGTTTTATTTATTACAGATGAAGTAGCAACGGGATTTGGGCGTACTGGAAAAATGTTTGCTTGTGAGCATGAAAATGTTACACCGGATATTTTAACAGCTGGAAAAGGCTTAACAGGTGGGTATTTACCAGTAGCTATTACTGTGACAACAGATGAAATTTATGATGCTTTTTTAGGTGACTATGAAGAACAGAAAACATTTTTCCATGGTCATAGTTATACTGGAAATCCATTAGGTTGCGCAGTAGCGATCGCTAATTTAGAACTGTATGAAAAAACAAATCTAGTAAAAGATGTTGCACATAAAGCAGAATATGTAGGAAAACAATTGGAAGCACTTTACGAATACAAGCATGTTGGGGATATTCGTCAGTGCGGATTGATGGTAGGAATTGAGCTTGTGAAAAATAAAGAAACGAAAGAGCCGTTTGATTGGACGGAGCGAGTAGGCGTGGAAGTGTGTAAACGATCTAGAGAATTAGGAATGATTATACGTCCACTTGGTAACACGATTGTATTTATGCCACCGTTAGCATCTCGGATAGATGAGATTGACGAAATGCTGCGCATTTTATATGAAGCAATTGCAGATGTTACGGAGGTAGAATAATGAGCGGCTTTTTCATAACTGCAACCGATACAGAAGTTGGAAAAACAGTTGTTACAGGTGCGTTAGCAGGAGTGTTTAGAAATCGTGGATATAATATAGGTGTATATAAACCATTGCAAAGTGGTCATGTCGATTCGAATCCAGAAGGTGACGCAGCTAGATTGAAAGTTGCATCAGGAGTAACGACAGAGACGAATAAAATTTGTCCGTATTCTATTGAAGAACCTCTTGCGCCAAGATTGGCAATGCAGCGAGCAGGAAGAACTGTGAAGCTAGCACAAATTACAGCTCATTATAATGAGTTAATGGCAGAGTTTGATAGTTTATTTGTAGAAGGTGCCGGTGGTCTTGCTGTTCCGTATACAGAAGACGCATTAGTGGTTGATTTTGCAAAGAAATTGAAATTACCACTTATTATTGTCGCGCGTCCGGCGCTAGGTACTGTTAATCATACCGTTTTAACAATCTCTTATGCGAGAGAACATGGCTTAACAGTTGCTGGTGTTATTTTATCGGGCTGTAAAGAATGTGAGAAAGAGCGTGTACAAGAAAATAAAGAGATGATTGAGGAATTAAGTGGCGTGCCGGTTTTAGGTTTACTACCTGAACTTCAAGAAGGATTTACACGTGATGAACTATTAACAGCAGCAGAAGAGAATATTATGATTTCAAATTTAGAGGAGCTTATCAAACATGGATCAAACGTGGGATCTACACTTTCACTCTAGCTTAAATCGTTTGAAGGAGAAATCACAATATCGACATGTAGTAGTAACTGAGCAAGCTGAAGAATCGTGGTTGATTAGGAACGGAATGCGTATGTTGAATTTAGCCTCGAATAACTATCTCGGTTTGGCAGGAGATAAACGATTAAAAGAAGCATCTACCGAAGCGACAATGCAATATGGAGCAGGAGCTACGGCGTCACGGCTTGTTGTAGGAAACTATTCATTATATGAAGAGGTCGAACAGAGTGTTTGTGACTGGAAAGAAACTGAAAAAGCAATCATTGTGAACAGTGGGTATTCAGCAAATGTAGGTGCAATCTCTTCTTTAGTAGGTCGTCACGACATTGTTTTTAGCGATAAGTTAAATCATGCTAGCATAGTCGATGGAATTATGCTCAGTGGTGCAGAACATAAAAGATACCGACATAATGATTTGGAACATTTGGAAACATTACTGCGAGCAGCGCCTTCTGCAAAGCGGAAGTTGATCGTTACAGATACGGTTTTCAGCATGGATGGAGATGTTGTTCATTTAAAAGAGTTGATTATGCTGAAAGAAAAGTATGAAGCTTTATTGATGATTGATGAAGCGCATGCAAGCGGAATATATGGCAGGCATGGTGCAGGCTTAGCTCACATCGAACAAGGGCTTTCTCAGAAAATTGACATTCATATGGGAACGTTTAGTAAAGCGTTAGGATGTTATGGAGCTTATTTAGCAGGCGATGCGATTTGCATGGATTATATGAAAAATACGATGAGAAGTTTCATTTTCACAACAGCATTGCCACCAGGGACGCTCGGTGCAATGAAACGTGCAATTGAAATTGTGAAGGAAGATGCGGGAAGACGACAGCGGCTCTTAGAAAATGGAATGTATTTCCGTAATACTTTAGAGGAAGCGGGTTTTCATATTGGTGATAGTACAACGCATATTGTTCCAGTTATTACAAAATCAAATGAAGTGGTGATGCGTTTTAGCGAAAAGTTGCAGGAAGCGGGAATTGCTGCAATTGCTATCAGACCACCAACGGTTCCACATAATAGTTCGCGAATTCGATTTGCAGTTACGTCTGAACATACAAAAACTGACTTGCAATGGGCTACTAGGCAGATCATTCGAATTGGAAAAGAGGAGGGGGTCTTGAGATGAAACAGCCCGAGCTTATTTTTATTCCCGGATGGGGGATGGAAAAACAAGTATGGGATTCATTACTTCCATATTTTCAAGAATATTCTGTCCAGTATGTTGAATGGCGTGGTGTAAAAGAACGTACTGATTTTGCAGGGCGTGTGGAAGAAGCCGCACAAGGAAAAGATGTAATTTTGATTGGATGGTCACTCGGTACATTAGCCGCTCTTCAAGTGTGTGACAGGATACAAACAAAAGGATTGATTTTAATAGGTGGTACAGCAAAGTTTACAGTGGATGAAACTTATGAGTGTGGATGGAAACTTCCTTTTGTAGAGCGGATGAAAAGAAGTTTGTTGAAACGAAAGGAAGATACATTGAAGCGCTTCTATAAAAGTATGTTTGCAAAACAGGAGATAAAAGATAGTGAACAATTTGAAAGTATTGTAGCGCATTTTCAAGGTGATTCTATAGAATCTTTACAGCTCGGGCTTGATTATTTAATAGATATGGATATGAGAAGTCAGTTAAAGCAGGTGAAGATGCCGATGTTACTTATTCATGGAGAACAGGATGCCATATGTCCACTATCTGCTGCTCGCTATATACAAGAAAATACGAATGGAGCGCTTAAAGTAATAAGTGGGGCTGGGCATGCGCTTTGTGTAACTAATTTTGAATATTGTGCAAATGAAATGATTCAGTTTATAGAGGGGATACAAAATGATCAACAAAACGTTATTACAAAAACGATTTAATGGGGCAGCTGTATCCTATGATCAATACGCAAGTGTACAAAAAAAGATGGCGCAACAATTACTTTCTATAATGAAAAAACACTACCACAAAATGTCGTCCATCCGTATTTTGGAACTCGGATGTGGCACAGGTTATTTGACTGAGCAATTAGCCGTTTCTTTTCCAAATGCAGAAATTATAGCAATTGATTTTGCTGAAAGTATGATTGCTGTTGCTAAAACGAGAAATCACGTAGAATCTGTGACATTTAGATGTGAAGATATCGAACACCTTGCATTAAGTGAGTCATTTGATGTCATCATCTCAAGCGCAACATTTCAATGGCTAAATGATTTGCAAATAACGCTGAAAAACTTATATCGTTATTTGTTTGAAGGTGGTTTATTGTTATTTTCAACATTTGGGGAGCAAACGTTTCAAGAACTTCATACAGCATTTCAGATTGCTAAAGAAGAAAAAAATATACAAAGTAGTTCATCTGTTGGACAACGTTTTTTAATGAGAGAACAGTTGCAAGATGTATGTGAAAGTATAACAGGGGATGTTGATGTTTCTGAAACATGTTACATAGAGAAATTTGCTACAGTTCGGGAGTTTCTACAATCCATTCGGAAGGTGGGAGCAACGAATAGTAATGCAGAGTCTTATTGTCAAAGCCCTTCTATCTTTCGAGCCATGCTTCGCATATACGAAAGAGATTTCACGGAAGAAGGGCAAATTGTAACAACGTACCATGCTTTATTTGCGTATATTGAAAAAGAGGGGAAGAGAAGAAATGAAACAAGTACAAACAAAAACAGATTGGAAGAAAATTGCATCTGAAGTAGTAGAGGGCAGAAGTATAACGAAAGAAGAAGCTGTAGCAATTTTAGAAGCTGACGATACAGAAGTATTGGAAATTATGAACGCAGCTTATATCATTCGTCATCATTACTTTGGTAAAAAAGTGAAATTAAATATGATTATTAATACGAAATCTGGATTATGTCCAGAAGATTGCGGATATTGCTCACAGTCTATCGTTTCAGAAGCACCAATCGATAAGTATGCATGGTTAACACAAGAAAAAATCGTAGCGGGAGCTCACGAAGCAATTCGCCGTAAAGCAGGTACATACTGCATTGTTGCATCTGGCCGTCGTCCGACGGATAAAGAAGTAAATCATGTTATTGGTGCAGTGAAAGAAATTCGGGAAACAACAGATTTGAAAATTTGTTGTTGCTTAGGATTTTTAAATGAAGATCAAGCAGGGCGCTTAGCAGAAGCGGGTGTTCACCGTTATAACCATAACTTAAATACACATGCAAATAATTACGATAGCATTTGTTCAACACATACGTATGATGATCGCGTAGATACAGTGGAAAAAGCAAAGCAAGCAGGGATTTCTCCTTGTTCTGGTGCGATTTTCGGTATGGGGGAAACGAAAGAACAGCGAGTTGAAATTGCGCTTGAATTAAAACGTATAGATGCTGACTCTATTCCATGTAACTTCCTTGTAGCTGTAAAAGGGACACCGCTTGAAGGACAGAAGGAATTAACACCGGTAGAATGTTTAAAAGTACTAGCGATGATGCGTTTTGTGAATCCATCAAAAGAAATCCGTATTTCCGGTGGTCGCGAAATTAATTTACGCTCTGTACAGCCAATTGGCTTATTTGCAGCAAATTCGATCTTCGTTGGTGATTATTTAACAACAGAAGGACAAGAGCCAACAGCTGACTGGGGTATGATTGAAGATTTAGGATTTGAAATAGAAGAATGTGCACTGTAAAGATCGAAAAGAAAGCTCCTTTTGGTGCTTTCTTTTTTTGTAAACAAAATGTAATGAAATACCTTCAAACCTTTAAAATAGTAGCTTTTTAGAAAAAAATAAATTGTGTGGACGAATTTTCCACCCAGTAATTGTACATAGTAAAAGTGTAATTTATCTTGGGTGGAGGATCTGACATGCACAAATATATACTAGCTATTATGACTTTTTTAATTTTAGTAAAGGCGATTAGTGCTGATCCAGTTAAGGCAGCTGAGAATCCAGAACAGAAAGAAATGCAGCAAAGAATTGAACAACATTTTCGAACAAAAGCTGAACATTTTGGAATTGAGACAGAGGGAAAAGACTTAAAGGAAGTACGGAAAGAACTTCATATTGTAGAGGAAGAAAAGAAGCGAGAAAATGTATGGAAAACCGCTCAAAACCTTCGTATTAAAACAGAAGGAAAAACGATGGAGGAATTGATAAAAGATGTGCGAAAAAAAGTGAGGAAATAAAAAAGAGGCCGAAGCCTCTTTTTTATGCCCATTGTTTTGATAAATGAGCCATTTCAATTGCAGCAACTGCCGATTCATATCCTTTGTTACCAGCCTTTGTACCCGCGCGTTCAATGGCTTGTTCAATTGTTTCAGTTGTTAATACGCCGAAAATAACTGGGATGTCTGTTTGTAGTGATAAAGAGGCAACGCCTTTTGCAACTTCATTACAAACGTAATCATAATGAGTTGTTGCACCACGAATGACTGTTCCTAGTGTAATGACAGCATCGTATTTACCGCTACTAGCCATTTTTTTTGCGATTAATGGGATTTCAAATGCACCTGGAACCCATGCGACATCAATATCGTTTTCTTCTACCCCATGGCGCTTTAACCCGTCTAATGCACCGCCTAATAGTTTGCTTGTAATAAATTCATTAAAACGTCCAACAACAACGCCAACTTTTAATCCTGTACCAACTAAATGACCTTCGAATACCATATTTTATCTCTCCCTTTATATATTATAAACTTAGTAAGTGACCCAATTTTTCTAATTTTGTTTGTAAATATGCTTTATTTTCTTCTTTTGTTGGCATTTGCAATGGTACGCGTTCGACAACTTCTAAATCATACCCTTGCAAGCCGGTGATTTTTCTTGGATTATTTGTTAATAATCGTAGTTGTTGTAAACCTAAATCCTTTAAAATTTGTGCGCCAATACCGTAATCGCGAAGATCTGCTGGAAAGCCTAATTTTTCATTTGCTTCCACAGTATCGAATCCTTCTTCTTGTAACTTGTATGCACGAAGTTTATTAAGCAATCCAATGCCGCGACCTTCCTGTCTCATATAAAGAAGAACACCTTTTCCTTCGCGTTCAATTTGCGCAAGAGCAGTATGAAGCTGTGGACCGCAGTCGCAGCGGCATGAACCGAAAACATCGCCAGTTAAGCATTCTGAATGAACACGAACGAGAACCGGTTCATCAGTAGAGATGTCTCCTTTTACGAGAGCGATGTGTTCTTTTTGATCAAGCGAGTTGGAATAACCAATTGCATGAAATGTACCGAAGTCTGTCGGCAATGTAATTTCAATTTCTCTTGTTACGAGTGTTTCATGATGGCGACGATAAGCAATTAAATCTTCAATCGTAATCATTTTTATATCAAATTGTTCTGCCACTTGTACTAAATCAGGAACACGTGCCATCGTGCCGTCTTCTTTTATAATTTCACAAATGACTCCTGCTGGTTCTGCACCGCATAATTTTGCTAAATCAACCGCTGCTTCTGTATGGCCAGCGCGGCGCAGAACGCCGCCTTCTTTCGCAATTAAAGGGAAGATATGGCCTGGGCGATTAAAATCTGTACTTTTTGATGCTGGATTTAATAACTCGCGTACGGTTGTCGCACGTTCGTAAGCGCTAATACCTGTTGTTGTAGAAATGTGGTCGATACTTACTGTGAACGCAGTATGATGAGAATCTGTATTATGAGAAACCATAGGTTCTAGCTGTAAGCGGTCTGCATATTGCTCTATAATCGGTACACAAACAAGACCACGGCCATGTGTAATCATAAAATTAATTGTTTCAGGTGTAATGTTCTCTGCTAAAGCGATGAAATCTCCTTCGTTTTCACGGCTTTCATCATCACATACAATAATGACTTTTCCTTGTTTTAAATCTTCTAGTGCTTCTTCAATACGATGAAACATTGTGCTTCCCCCTTATAGAAATCCATTTTCTTGTAAAAAGCTTTCTGTAACTGAATTGCTCTGTTTCGCGGGCTTTGAAATAAAACGCTCAATATATTTTCCAATCATGTCACATTCAATGTTCACGATGTCTCCAGCTACTTTTTCACCGATAATAGATTCGCTTACAGTGTGCGGAATGAGTGAAATGGTAATGGAAGATTCATCTATATCAAATATCGTTAAGCTTGTTCCATCAATAGATACTGATCCTTTGTGTAAACAATAACGGAGCAAATTATTTGGAATTTCAATTTTGTAATATATCGCATTATAGTGCTGTTTTTTACTTACAATGGTTCCAATTCCATCAATATGTCCTGTGACGAAATGTCCACCAAAGCGCCCATTTGCAGCCATTGCCCGTTCTAGATTTACTTTAGAACGGTTGCCAAGTATACGTAGTGATGTTGCTCGCATCGTTTCAGGCATGGCATCAACAGTAAAGGAAGACGCTGTAAAAGAAGTAACAGTTAAACAAATTCCATTTACAGCAATACTGTCTCCTAGCTTTACGTCTGATAAGATTGTATTTGCTGTAATTGTCAGCTTCATTGCTTCTCCGCTTTGCCTTATATTCGAAACAGTTCCAAGCTCTTCTACAATTCCTGTAAACATGCAGGCACCTCATTTCGCACTGTAGCGACGATTTTTATATCATCGCCAATTTGTTTCATCTCTTGAATTTGCAAGGAAAGTGCATCTTGCAGCTTGTTAAAGCCGGTGCCACCAAACATAGTTGGGGCATCTTTTCCACCAATTAATTTAGGGCTTATATAAGTTACAATTTCATTAAAACACTTTGTTTTTAAAAAGCTCGCGTGTATCGATTGTCCTCCTTCAACAAAGAGTGAAAGAATTTGTTTCTCACCGAGAAGGAGGAGAAGATCGCGTATTTCAATTTGGCTCGTCTGCATTTGAAGTACAGATGTTCCTTGAGATTCATATCTTGCTATTTGTTCTTTCTGTACATCTTTTCCAACAATAATCCATGTTGGTGCGATCCCGTCTGTAATGACACGAGAGGAAAGTGGCATTCGTAAATGTGTATCTAAAATGATTCGAATCGGATGCTTGCCACCGTTTGGAAGACGTGTTGTTAAAGATGGGTCATCAGCTATAACAGTATTCACTCCGACAAGGATGGCATCGTGCGTATGACGATATTGGTGAACATCCCCGCGAGCATCTTCACCTGTAATCCACTTGCTTTCTCCAGTAGAAGTTGCTATTTTTCCATCTAAACTCATTGCAGTTTTTATTGTTACAAACGGCTGTTTCGTTTTCATGTAATGGAAAAAATATCGGTTTAATTGGATAGCTTCTTTTTCGAGAATGCCAGTAGTTACATGAATACCTGCTTTTTGCAAACGTTTTGCACCGTTACCTGAAACAAGCGGATTACAATCAAGGGTAGCGATTACAACATGTTTCACCTCTTTTTGAATGAGTAAGTCGCAGCACGGTGGCGTTTTTCCGAAATGGCTACATGGTTCTAGTGTCACGTATACAGTGGATCCTTTTGCTTTTTCGCCAGCCATACGAAGGGCATGGACTTCAGCATGTTCTTCACCTGCGCGTAGATGCGCTCCCATTCCTACGATGTTTCCATCCTTTACAACAACAGCACCGACCATTGGATTTGGACTTGTTTGCCCTGTAGCACTTTTGGCTAACTGTAAGGCAATCTTCATATATTCTTGATCAGTCATTCTTTTCACCTCTCCTAAGAAAAATCAAAAAACCCCAAGGATAATAGTATCCTTGGGGTTTGGGAGACGTGATTTCTAGAAATATAGTTCGAATACGAGAGTATAGGAAAGAAACCTAACGATGATTGATATTTTTGCACGAGAAAAAAGCCTAGCAAACTATCAATTTTTTATACGCTAGTCGTATCTTTTTATTTTAGCATAGGAAAATAGGTATATGAAATAAAACATATACACTGATTCAAAACGAATCAGTAAAAATGTGTACGCCAAAATAAAAGTGTATTCGTTATATAAGTACTAGAAAACATATCCTTCTCCCATCCAGACTATACTGTCGGCCCTAGAATTTCACTAGATCCACCGTTTCTAAGCTTAGAAACGGGTCACGGACTTAGAAGTGTGCACTTCATCACCGCCGGTTGGGAATTTCACCCGACCCCGAAGGATGTTGTTTGCTCACATTATAGCACAAAAAAGAAAAAAGGATAGTAAAAAATATTCGAATGTGAAGAATTGTATGAAAATGAAGGGGAGAATAAATTTTGTTATACTAGTATGGGAAAGATTTCAGTATAGACATAAATGAGGTGGAGATATGAAATATATTGCAGTGGGAATCGGTGGTATCGTGGGAGCTTTAGTGCGGTATGGATTAGAGCAATGGATTGGTACTCCTTCAGTCGACGCTTTTCCGCTGGCAACATGGTTAGCGAATATGATTGGTAGTTTTTTATTGGCATTTTTAACGATGTATTTCTTTCGTATGAAACAAGTTTCACAAGTGGTAATGAATAGCGTTGGAATAGGAATAATTGGCTCTTTTACTACTTTCTCAACATTTAGCATAGAGACATTGAAACTAATGCAACACGAAGCATTCTTTATGGCGTTTTATTATGTAAGTACGAGTATAGTCGGAGGATTGCTCTTATCTTTATTTGGATTTTACCTTGGAAATGCATTATATGAAAAAAGCGTGAAGAAAGAAGGAGCACGATGAATATTTTGCTTGTAGGAATTGGTGGTTTTTTCGGAACTATTGCTAGATTTTCTATTAGTAGTGCAATAAAAGAAAAGTACGGAAGTTTATTTCCATATGAAACATTATTTGTAAATATAGTAGGCTCATTCTTATTAGGTCTATTGTATGGAGTTGATGTGAATAGTACGTGGTTATTATTATGTGGAACAGGTTTTATGGGGGCATTTACGACATTTTCAACATGTAAGCTTGAAATTGTTCAATTGATACATAAACGTGAGGGACAAAAGGCGCTATTATATTTAGTAATGAGTTATATGCTAGGTATTTTTTCTGCACTGATAGGTTTTTATATAGGACATTTATAAGAAGCATGCACAAATCATTGTGCGTGCTTCTCGTATTATTATTCTTCCTTTGGTGCTCGAACGATAGATTCGAATTTTCCCTTATGCGAAGCATCGCAATAAGGCATGTTTTTTGATAACCCACAGCGACATAAAGAAAATGCAGGTTTTGCCGGGAAAGCATTCCCTTGTGAGTCGATTAGTTCCACATCCCCTGTAATGCGAAACGAACCATTATCATTCACTTTAATTTGTACTTTAGCCAACGGTATCCCTCCTTCCAAAACGCTTATGTTCATCATATAATTACAGGAAGTGCTTGACAATAAAAAACAGTACTTTGTATGTAGAAGAAGAGAGTGTTATAATAACGTTTATAGTTGACATATAGTAAGGTGACGAAACATGAATAAACAATTACGTACACTGCAAAATATTGCAAATGAGCGCACGTGGGCATCTTTTTTAAATGATAATCATCCATATAGTTTACTGCATTGGTCAATTGCTGGTGTAGGACAAGAACCAAAAGATGTGTGGCTTCTTCAAGACGAAGTTACATTTCAAACGACAGAATTTCAAACGCTTGATGAAGCGGTAAAATGGATTTCTGAAAATATGGAACAAGTTACAGACGTGTTAGCGCAATAACGTGAAAAAAACAGGCTTATGCAAGCCTGTTTTTTGTTTCTTTCACATATGTGTTTAAGAATCGATCCACAGCAGCTTCATACTCTTGTTTGTTTTCATTATAAGAGCAAGCGTGTGCACCGTGTTCCGCAATAAAGAGCTGTTTATGGTTTTCTTTCGCTTCATAAAGAGCTTTTGTCATATCACATAAAATATAGTCATCGTCTTTGCTATGAATAAAAAGGACTGGGTTATTTATGTTTTTTACACAATCGATTGGAGAAATTTCGCGTATTGTATAACCGTCCCTTACCTTTAAAAAGGCATTTGCTAATGGTAGCAGCGGCCATTTTGGTAAATGAAATTCGACTTTTAAGCGATGCTGTAGCTGACCATAAAAGTCAGAGAATGGGCAGTCCGCAATATAAAAATCAGCGCCGTCTTCCACCATTCCTGCATATTGAAGGAGTGTGGCAGCCCCCATCGATTCTCCATGAATGCCAAGTGTAATATTTGTTCCAAAACGGTTCTTTAGCCAATCAACTACCGTCTTTAAATCATATTTTTCGTAATAGCCATAACTTGTCGTTTTACCACCTGTTTTACCATGGCGACGGTGATCATAAATAAATACGTTATATCCTCTGTTTAAAAATAAATTTGCATATTTGACAGAGTTTATTTTATTTACGGTTACACCGTGACAAAAAATCATAAACTTATTAGAATTACCTGCAGAAATGTAATAGCCGTGAATGTCATATTTAAATTGAGATGGAATACAAACTTCTTCTTTTGGAATGGCATTAAAATCCTCTAAGCGAAAATGTTTTTTCGTTTCACGTTCTAAAATTTCTTCTTCTGTTTTTTTCTTTAAGTACATTACTTTATTCGTAAAGAAAATACCGATACCAATTAATACTCCTATTATGGTTAGCAATGCTGTAAAAAAACGTTTCATACCTCATCCTCCAAATACCTCTACATGTGATACGCTTATATTGTATCATAATGATGTAAAAAAGGGAGAGAGTGGAGCATGGTTCAAATGCAAAAAATTACAGAAGAAATGAGAAAAACAATTGCGTTATTTATGCGTGAAAATTGGGGAAGCGCGCTGATGGTTTCACGTGGAAGAGTGCATCAGCTAGATCAATTACCCGGTTTTATTGCAATTGAAGATAACAGAATAATAGGAATTATTACATATGAAATAAGCAAAAATGATTGTGAGATTGTTTCATTAGATAGCTTTAAGGAGAAAAAGGGAATCGGAACGAAACTTATAGAGTGTGTAATTGATATTGCGAAAAAACAATGTTGTAAAAAGGTGTGGCTCATTACGACAAACGATAATACGAATGCACTTCGCTTCTATCAGAAACGTGGTTTTATAATGACTAACTTATATATAGATGCGGTCAAGGAAGCGAGAAAGATAAAGAAAGAAATTCCGTTCATTGGCTATGATAACATCGCGATTTCACATGAAATTCAATTAGAAAAAATGAATATATAAGATTAGTTTGTATATATGGGGAGAATTAGAAGTAAGAGAATTTTATGTAACAATTTTCAGAAATATAAAACAATAACCTTGACGAATGATCTACTTTGTTTTAGGTTTAAATTGTAAGCTATTACCATATTAAGGGGTGACGATGTGGCAACCATACGTGATGTTGCAAAATTGGCCGGTGTTTCAGTCGCAACCGTTTCACGAGTTATTAATGAAAAAGGGTATGTCCATGAGGATACAGTAAAACAAGTAAAACAGGCAATTGAAGAGTTACAATATAAACCGAATGCCGTAGCAAAGGCGTTATTTAAAAAATCTTCGACAATGATTGCCGTATTAGTATCAAATTTAGAAGATCCATCCTATATAACATTGCTTCGTTCAGTAGAAGAGGCTGCATATAAAGAGGGATATCAAATTGTTATTTGTAATATAGAAAATAAGAGTGGTTACATAGAGATACTGATGCAAAATAATATTGCTGGTGTAATTATGACAAACGACATATATAAGCGTCTAGATAATCTTTCTATTCCATTTGTTGTACTTGATGAAGCAGGAGCGCTTTCTATGTATTATGACAGTGCTAAAAAGGCAGTTGTTTTGCTAAAAGAAAAAGGTTGTCATTTTCTTGCTTATATTGGGGAAGAGGCAGAAGATGAGACAATGGAAGAACATGTATCTGGATTTTTAGATGGAGTTTGGGAAGAAGGGCTTGCTTATCGAGAAGAAAAAATAGAAGGGCCTGAAGAAAAACAAATTATTGAATTATTACGAAAGTATCCATATATTGACGGTGTTGTCACTTCTAGTGATGCTGTTGCAATTGCAGTCGTTCATGCAGCAAGTTATCTTGGTATTCATATACCGGAGCATTTGCAAGTCGTTGGTTTTAAAGGAAGTTTACAAGGTGAATGGGTTACGCCATCTTTAACAACGATTGGAAGTCCCTTTGAAAAGCAAGGAGTGGTAGCTGTACAAAAGTTGGTAGGAAAAATAAAAAAGAAACAAGTAAACTTTGAAGAAGTACAGCAAGAAGAGTTTCTATTAATTGAACGAGAATCGACAAAGTAAAAGGTGCGTCCAAGTAAAACGCACCTTTTTTATAATGTTATGGCAGCAATAAACCCAAATATAAGTAGCGGAATATTGTAGTGAAGAAAGGTTGGAATACATGTATCCCATATATGATGATGCTTACCATCTGCATTTAAACCTGAAGTAGGCCCTAGCGTACTATCAGATGCTGGAGAACCAGCGTCACCTAATGCACCAGCTGTACCGATAATAGCAATGGTTGCCATTGGGCTAAAGCCAAGCTGCATACATAGCGGAACGAAGATTGTTGTTAAAATCGGAATGGTGGAAAAGGAAGAACCGATTCCCATTGTAACGAGTAGACCGATAACAAGCATAAGAAATGCAGCAAGTGGCTTACTGTTCCCAATTAAATCCGCACTTGTTTGAACGAGTGATTCAACATGCCCTGTTTTCCGAAGAACTGCTCCGAATCCAGCGGCAGAAATCATAACGAAACCGATAAATGACATCATACGCATACCGCTTGTTAAAATAGCATCAGCTTCTTTTAGCGGGAGACTCCCACTAATTGATAATACAATAATCCCTGCTAATGCACCAAAAATCATTGATTCTGTTGCTAATTGCACGCTTAATGTTGCGATAATAGATAACAATCCGAACGTAATGCTTCTTTTGGTGTAAGGAGCTATTTCATCAGTTGAAGAATGAATCGGTTCGGTAGAGTAGGTGCGTGGTTTACGATACGTAATGAAAGCAGCGACACATAGCCCGATAATCATACCTATTGCTGGAATTGTCATCGCTTTTGGAATAAGGGTTACATCAAATGTAAGCCCACTTTGCTGTGCATTTGTTTGTAACACGTCGTGATAAATTTTTCCAAATCCAGCTGGAATCCACATATAAGGAGTAATTAATCCGAATGTAATGAGACATGTAACAAGACGACGATCCACTTCTAATTCATTTAAAACTTTTAAAAGCGCTGGAATTAAAATAGGGATAAAAGCAATGTGAACCGGTATAATATTTTGCGAAAAACAAGCCATTGCTAAAATGATAAATAAAATAAGTACTTTGGAATATGTTTGCTTTTTTGTGTCTTTTTCGTTGCCAATTACATTCAGTGCAGTATGAATCATCGCGTCGGGTAGCCCCGTTTTGGAAAGCGAAATAGCGAATCCCCCGAGCATGGCATAACTTAAAGCGATTGGAGCACTGCTTCCAAGACCTGTGGTAAAAGTATGGATTGTTTCTGAAATCCCAAGTCCGCCAATTAGTCCACCTGTTAAGGCGCCGACGATAATAGCGACAATGACTTGGACACGTAATAAACTAAGCAGCAGCATCACTGCTACTGCGACGAGTACAGCGTTCATAATAAATGTAATCTCCCTAATTTTTTTCTGTTTTGCAACTTATCCTAGGTAAGTATATAGACGAACCAAGTAAAGTTACGACATGTAATTATAAAATGTTTTCTATGAAATGTAAAAGACATAACGATTGTTACCTATGTTGAAAAGATAACTCTTGTTTGATAGAGCGTATAGATTGTGCAAACAGTTCAGGTTCTTCTAAACTTGGTGAATGAGCAGAGTTTGGGAACCAGATCATTTTTTTGATGGGTGCTTGAATTGTATCACAATATTGTTGAACGAGTGCATAAGGTGTTTGGTAGTCGAAACGACCAGAACAGAAATAGACAGGTACGGAAAGTTTTGAGATTGTAGAAAAGAAATCTACTGTGAGCATTTCCTCCCATAATGCCCCAGATTTCATATTTCCTGCGAGAAATCTCACCCAATCTAACCATGTATATTCTGAAGAAAACAACCCTTTTCGAATGAAAGAAAAGGAAGTCCCATTTTGAACTGCTCCTCCAAACGTACCAAGCCATTTTCTTTGAATAATAAGGCGCCGCATATCTAGGAAAGGAGGCTTTCCAAGTTTGGTTAGAGATGTTAATGCACGTTCGTGTCCATGTTTTTTTGCGGAGTGAATTAAATGTTGATAGAGCAATTCTTCATTTTGTTTCATATGTACAATCTGACCTATACCAATATAAGCTTCGATATAGTCTGGATATTTATTTGCAATTTGTAAGCCGATAATACTTCCCCAAGAATGTCCAGCGAGAAATAGCTTCTGTTTTTTGAAACGAGAAAGAAGATATTTTATTACTTCGAATGCATCTGAAACAAATTGTTCAATTGTAAAAGGTGCTTTTATATCACGCCAGGAAAAGGATTTTCCTGCTCCTCTTTGATCCCAATTGACAACAATAAAGTGTTTTTCTAAGTCTTTTTGAAAATGACGAATGAACCCAATTTGTGCCATACCAGGGCCACCGTGACAGCATAATAAAATAGGTTGATTTACGTCTTGACCACGAATAAGTAGAGATTGTTCACGGTTGTTAATCGTAACGCTTTCTATCGTAGCAACGCTATTTGAAATTGGATTTTTTAATTCGTCGCAAAACGGTGGAGTGTAGCTACGAAAAAGCATATAAAAAAACCTCCTTTTATCTAATGGCATGTATCGCACGGATGTACAATTTTGCATATACTGTTAAGAAATTATTGTATCATAACATGTAGGCTATGTTTCAACTATGAGCGCTCAGAGAGAAGGGGGAAGAAAGTGACAGTTGGAGAAATTATAGATCGCTTAAACAAACGGGAACCACTTGCTATTATTGCGAAACGCCTCGACATGAGCCCATATGCATTGTCAAAAAAGTTAAGGGTGCTTGGATATGAATACGACGGCGAACTGAAGAAACGAATATTCATTGGAGAGGGAGAAGAACCGCGGCATTTGTATCTTCAAGAAGTTACTGCACTTCAATATGTAAAAACAGATTATCAAGTTTTAATATATGAACAATTGCAAAAAATTTACGAATTGCTTCGAAAACGAGAGAGACCAATTATAACGGAACCGATTATAAGCAATGAAAAGAAAAAACGCACTTTCTCTATTCGTACGGAAATTTTAGAGAAATTAGACGCTGTTTCTGTTTCCGAAGGGATGCATAAATCTAAAATTGTAGAAGTAGCATTGATGGAATTTTTACGGAAATATGAAGAGGTAGACGAAATATATCAAGATAAGTAAAAGAGAGAAGGTGTGTACCCCTCTCTCTTTTTGTGAGTGATAAAGTTTAGTTCACTCTTTGAATTCGGCCATCAATAATAGGCTGAATCGGTTCTTTTACTTGTTTTACATAATCCACTAACGCTTCAAAATCATTTGGCCCTGTTTCAGCGTCTTTTCCATTTTTAAAGGACACAAATCCATCTCCTCCTGAAGCAAGAAAGGCATTTGCAACGACGCTATACATTTTAGTGGCAATGAGTTCTTCACCGTTTGTTAAATGAATATTTGTAACCTTTTCACCATCTGGTTTGTTGGCATCCCAAGTATACTGAATACCTGAAATTTGAAGCATTCTCGTCTTATCTTTTTGCCATTGCTGATTTAAAATATCGCGAATGTCCTGGCCAGTTAAATTGACTTTTATTAACTGATTTCCAAATGGTTGAATTCCATATAATTCTCCCCACGTAATATCACCAGCATCTAAATCATTACGAATACCACCAGGATTCATAAGGGCAATTTGAGTATTCATGGTCGCACGCTGAGCGTCTGCAACTAAATTTCCAAGAGTCGATTCACCAGCGGCATTTTGTTTACGATCTATTGGAGCGGTAGATTTTCCAACAACCTGATTTACAAGAGGAGCGATTTTTTCTTGATACTGATCCATTTTCTTTTTCACTTGTTGGTCAGGTTTTATACCTTCATGGTAGGTTGTAACAACTTCTGCTTTTTTCTCAACAATATCTTTTGTTTTACGATCAATCTTGACATCAACATCAGCAAAAGCCATTCCATAGGAATTTGCTTGTACGACGAGTTTGTTGTTTACTGTTCCGTTTACAAAAGTATGACTATGACCGCCGAAAATAACATCGACCTCTGGGTCGGTTTCATTTGCTAGGCGAACGAGATCGCCATTTGTTACACCAGTATCATCGGTTGTACCTCCGACATGCGCAAGGACAACGATTGATTTAACGCCTAGTTTTTTCAGTTGTTGTGCAGATTTATTAATTGCTTCTACTTCATCTGTAATTTGTACATTTTTAAGCATAGTAGGCATAACAACATTAGGTGTATCTGTTGTTACAACCCCGATAAAGCCGACAGGCACCCCTTGTACCATTTTTACAGTAAATGGTGGTAGAAATAAGCGTCCAGTTGATTTATTGTAGAAATTGGAAGCGACGTAAGGGAATTTTGCTCCCTTGAAATTCCCTGTTTTTTCATGGTATCCACCATAAATGAGACGGTGCATTTCGTCAATTCCTTCGTCAAATTCATGATTTCCAATGGTCCCAACATCAAATCCTAAATCATTTAAAATTTCAATTGTTGGTTCGTCTTGTAGTAGGGCTGAAACTGGAGGACTTGCTCCAACGATATCACCAGCATGAACCATAAGCGTATTCGGATTTTGATTCTCACGATCTCGTAAATAAGCAGCTAAATACTCGGCTCCTCCTGCTTCTTTGTTGTTAATTTTCTTTACAGTGTCTAATTGCCCATGAAGATCGTTAATGCCAAGCATCTGTACGTCTATGTAGCGATTTTTTTCTGTGGGTGCTTGAGATGGAGGTGCAGCAAATACACTTGAAAAAGTAATTGTACTTAATACTAAAGCAACCGGAATGACTTTTTTCCACATGCGTTTTCTCTCCCTTTTTTATAATCTGACATCATACGACATAATTTTAATAGATTAAGAGAGTTATTGCTATAAAAATTCTACCAATTATAAAAATTAATAAAATTTCATTTTTTCATTTACACCTTTACAAAATATACATGTTAGAAAAATAAAAAGAGAATGGTCTGTTTTTATTGTCGAGAGGGAGTCATTTCCCCTATAATGGAGAAAAAAGTAAAAGGTGAGCAATTCATGAAGAAAAAGAAACAAAGACAAATGCAAAGACAAACGCAAATGAATCAGACAGATAAGGAATCCATTACAATTGGTGATCAATTAAATGCGTCATTAATGGATCAATTAAAAAGTAAGAAGAAAGAATTACAAGTAAGAGCGGAGCAAAAAGAAATAGAAGAGCAAGAGAGAAAGCGTAAGGAGCAAAAAGAACGCGAAAAGAATAAATCATTTGAAGAACTATTAAGTGAAAGTAACCTCACTTGGAAAGACTTTAAATAATACAAAAAAATCATCAGTGGGATTGCCCTGATGATTTTTTTACAATGTGATAGAAAAGGGGATTGGCATGAGGAAAATTGTAGTAGTTCCATATGAAAATCATTGGAATGAGAAATTTCAAATAGAGGCAAAGCGGTTGGCAATAGCGATGCCAGAATCAGTTAAGGTACATCATATTGGAAGTACATCGGTACCAGGACTCGCAGCAAAACCGATTGTTGATATGATTATGGAAGTGGAAGATATTGAGAGGGTAGATAATTGGAACGAGTGTTTTGAAGAACTTGGTTATATTGTAAAAGGCGAAAATGGGATTACAGGTCGGCATTTTTTTATTCATGGAACTGAAGAAAAAAGGTCGTACCATTTACATGTTTTCGAAGCAGGTAATCCAGAAATTACACGTCATTTAGCGTTTCGTGATTATATGATGGCGCATTGTGAAGAGGCGGAAGCTTATGCAGCATTAAAGAAAGACTTAGCAGAAAAATTTATATGTAATGGAGAGAGATATACAGAAGGAAAGACTGATTTTGTACGGAATATTGATGAGAAAGCAAAACAGTGGTTAGAAAAGAACACGAACGAGTAAGCATAAGTTATTTTTATAAAAATATTATGTTAACTGTATATATTTTGACTTTTTCTATAAATCTTGTTCAAATAAGGTGACGGTTATAAAAATTTTATGCCATCTCTCTATATCATTCAAAAGAGAGAAGAAGGAGGAGCAATCATGTATATTCCAACAACTACACTTCATAATGGCGTGAAAATGCCGATGCTTGGTTTAGGTGTATATAAAGCAAAAGAAGGAGAAGAAGTAAAACAAGCAGTAAAAACGGCTTTAGAAGTTGGATATCGCTCTATTGATACAGCGACTGTATATGAAAATGAAAGCGGTGTCGGAGAAGCGATTCGTGAATCAGGAATCGCACGTGAAGAGTTATTTATTACGACAAAAGTATGGAATGACGATCAAGGATATGAAACAACACTTCAAGCATTTGAAAAAAGTTTAAAGAAATTACAAATGGATTATGTGGATTTATATTTAATTCACTGGCCAATAAGAGGGAAATACATAGATACATACCGCGCTCTTGAAAAGTTATATGAAGAAGGAAAGGTGCGTGCAATTGGTGTTTCAAATTTTCATCAGCACCATTTAGAACAACTTCTGCCAAATTGTAATGTGAAGCCGATGGTGAACCAAGTAGAACTTCATCCGATGCTTGCACAGTTTGAATTACGTAACTTTTGTCAAAATGAACAAATTCAAATGGAAGCATGGAGCCCGCTAATGAGAGGTGGCGAAGTATTTCAGCATCGAATTATTCAAGAGATTGCTAAAAAGTATGAAAAAACGCCTGCTCAAATTATTTTACGCTGGGATATTCAAAGTGGCATTGTAACAATTCCTAAATCTGTTACACCATCTCGCATTCAAGAAAACTTTACGATTTTTGATTTTTCATTAACAGAAGAAGAGATGAAGCAAATTGATACGCTCGATCGTAATTTACATGTTGGAACGAATCCTGATAAATACGATACAATGTAAAAAAACGCTACCGAAGAGGTAGCGTTTTTTTAGCGGTGTAATGTGTATGTATCAGATTTAACCACTGCTTGAATTTGTTTATATTCTTCAGGTGTTAGTGAAGATTGAATTGTAGCTTGTACATTCTCTCGTAATTGCTGAATAGAACTAGCGCCTGGAATAACAGCGGCAACAGCTGGGTCATGTAAACAATATTGAATCGCTGTTTCGGTTAATGAATGAGTGTTTGTAATTTCTGTTACAGAAGCTAAAGTTTTTGTTAATTCGTTATAAGAATAAGAAAGATAATCTTTTTCTTTCACTTTTTCTACTTTTCTTTCATTACTGTCAGTTAATAACCCTTTCGCGAGTGGCCCGCGAGCAATTACGCTAATTTGATTGTCTTGTAAGAATGAAAACCATTCTTCGGGCCGGCGATTTAATAGACTGTACTCCATTAATATGCTAACAATGTTAGAGCGTTTTGCATATTCACGAATGACATTTGGACGAATAGAAGAAATTCCGTACTGTCGAATGATACCTTCTTCTTTTAATTCTTCAAACGCTTCGATTGTTTCATCGATAGGATCTTCTATTGTCCCGCCGTGAAGTTGATATAAATCAATATAATCTGTTTGGAGGCGGCGTAAACTTTCCTTTGCTTGTGCCTTTATATAAGCTTTAGAAGGGTCCCAAGACCAGCCGTTTTTTTCATCGGTCCAGCGGTTTCCGACTTTCGTTGTCAGAACAATTTGATCCCTTCTTCCCTTAAGCGCTTTTCCAACAAATTCTTCATTTAATCCATAATTGTATAAATCTGCTGTATCAAAAAAGTTAATTCCTAAATCAATCGCTTCATCGATGATGCGAATAGCTTGGTTTTCTTCTGTGCCAAGAGACATACAGCCAAGTCCCATTTCAGTAATATACAAATCTGAGTTTCCTAATTGTCGTTTTTTCATCGGTCAACCTCCTTAGTTATATTGTACGAAAGCGGAAGAAGGTTGACAAACGTTTACTTTTTGCTTGCAGTAATCCAGTCTTGCACAGTTGCGTACTCTTTTCCATATTGCTTTAGTTTATTACGAATTTGCCAAGCCTTTCCGACCAATGTGATGCTGTTTGGTAAAATATACACTTTCATTTTTATCACGCTCCTTTCAGTGTGGTAAAATGTATGAAGAACAATTAGGAAATAGAATAGGGAGATGAAATATTGTGAGTAATCTTGCAGAGAGAACAGTTGCAACTGAACCAATTTTTGATGGAAAAGTTATTAAAGTTCGTGTTGATGATGTAGTATTGCCAAATGGAGAAGTGAGTAAACGTGAAATTGTAAATCATCCTGGGGCTGTTGCTATCATCGCTGTTACAGATGAAGAGAAAATCGTGCTTGTTGAGCAGTACCGTAAGGCACTTGAAAAAGAGATTGTTGAAATTCCTGCGGGGAAATTAGAGCCTGGAGAAAAGCCAGAGGTAACAGCGATTCGTGAACTAGAAGAAGAAACAGGATATGTATGTGACAAAATGGAATTCATCACATCTTTTTATACATCACCAGGTTTTGCTGATGAGATTTTATATGTATACAAAGCAACAGGATTAAAGAAAAAAGAAAATAAAGCAGCTTTAGATGAAGATGAATTTGTGGAATTGATGGAAGTTTCATTAGAAGAAGCTGTTGAACTTATGAAAAATCAGCGTATCCATGATGCAAAGACGATGTTCGCTGTACAATATTTGCAATTACAAAAATAAACACTCGCCTAAGGCGAGTGTTTTAATTAATTTTTGCATACACGCGTGTGTCACGTAAGCTGCCATCTGGAGCAAGAAAATCGTTTTCTAATGTACCTTCTAAAATAAATTCTAGTCGTTCTGCTAAAGCACATGCATTTACATTTGTAGCATCGCAGCGAATTTCAAGTCGTCTTGCACCAAGCTTATCAAAAGCAAACTGGACAGCACCTTTCACTGCTTCTGTCATATAACCTTGTTTTGTATAAGCGCTATGTAACCAGAAACGAATTGAAAACTTTGGAATATCCCAGTCTTCTGGATGAAGGGTAAGAGCTCCAATAAATGTACCAGATATTTTATCATATAAATGAAAAGCCAATGTTTCACGAAGTAAAAATTGCCCGTGAGCTTCTCGAACGGTTTCTTCGGCAGTTTCTTCTGTCTCGGATGTAATTGACATCCATGGCTGTAAGTCTTCTAAAGAAGCTTGAACTGCTTCATATACCTCTGTTCCATCACCTGGAAATGGTTTGCGTACTTGCAGGCGCTCAGTTTGAAATAATGTTGGAAAATCTAATAATAATGGTTTCAAGCAAAATCCCTCCTATTCTCTACTTTTAAGTTTAGCAAAGTGGAGCGGAATTTCAATCTTAATTAATCATACTTTTTTCTTTCTTTCATACATTTTAATAAGAGTGTGAACGGAGGGAAGAAAAAATGTTACGAAAAACTTGGCAAGATCGTGTAATTTCTCATATACAAGAGAATTCTTCGCTATATATATTTAATTCTGTTTTATTATTGATGGGTGTAGTGTTTGGAGCTATTCTTGTAAATAGTCTAGAGGTGAGTCAAAAACAAGATTTATCTTTTTATTTGAATCGATTTTTTGGACAAGTTTCCAAAGGAGAATTTGCAATTGCGAGCGACATGTTTCGAGAAAGCTTCTTTTCACAATTAAAATATATTGGATTTATTTGGCTGTTAGGAATTTCAATTATTGGATTGCCACTTATTTTTATTTTATTATTTTTAAAAGGAGTGGTTGTTGGATTTACAGTAGGTTTTTTAGTTAGTCAGCACGGATGGAATGGATTGATGTTGACATTTGTATCTGTGTTGCCACAAAATTTAATTATTATTCCGGCGTTTCTTGTTATGACAACAATTGCTGCAAGTTTTTCTTTACGCATGATTAGGCATCAATTTATTCGGAAAATTACCGAGCCACTATTACCGTTATTAATTCGCTACACTTGTTTCTTTCTTGCTATTGGTGTGGTATTAGCAATTGCTTCTAGCATTGAAGCCTATGCATCACCGGTATTAATGAAAGAAGTCGTGGAAGTTATCAATAAAAAATAAATACTATATGAGAATAATTATCAACTTATTTTGATTGTTTTTCTTTTGACAGAAGCTCTTCTTCTGATATAATGGTGTAAGAGTGGCGAGGAGGGAGTAGTACCGAATGGAAGAGAGAATTGAACGAATTAAGAAGCAATTGCATGCAGCGAGCTATAAGTTAACACCACAACGTGAAGCAACGGTTCGTGTGCTGCTAGAAAATGAAGAAGATCATTTAAGCGCAGAAGATGTTTACCTCCTTGTAAAAGAAAAGTCGCCAGAGATCGGACTAGCAACCGTCTATCGAACTTTAGAGTTATTATCTGAGTTAAAAGTTGTTGATAAAATTAACTTCGGAGACGGTGTTTCACGCTATGACTTACGTCAAGAAGGTGCACAGCGTTTCCATCATCATTTAATTTGTACACAGTGCGGTGCTGTACAAGAAATTCAAGAGGATTTACTTGGTGAAGTGGAGAAAAAAGTAGAACGAGACTGGAGCTTTAAGGTAAAAGACCATCGTTTAACTTTCCATGGGCTTTGTAAAAATTGTCACGAAAATGAAACGGATGAAAAATAACCTTTTCCTATTTAGCTAGGAAGGGTTTTTTTATTTGAGTTTAGGTATAAATTGCAGAAAGCTTGGCATATGTTGTAATAACATATATCTTGGAGGAGTTTACAATGCGCCGAGCTTTAAAGTTAACTTTTGATGGAATGAAAGTATTTTTATTATTTACAGGTTGTACGATTTTGTTTTATTTCGCTATACTATGGATAAATGAAGAATATGAAAGTTATCATCGGTATGAAAAACCAAAAGAAGAGACAGTAGAAAAAGTATCAGGGAATGAGGAACCAGAAAAAGATGCTTTTGTAAATAGAATAATTTTTTTCTATGAAAATGGGGAGTAGTGTAGATTGGAAGATCAATTAAAAGATTTTATTCATTATATGATTGTGGAAAAAGGTTTAGCAAGAAATACAGTTGTATCCTATGAGCGAGATTTAAAAAGTTATGTGAAGTATTTACAAAATGTTGAGCAAATAAAAACATTTCATGAAGTGACAAGGATACACATTGTGAATTTTTTGCAGTATTTAAAAGAGAACGGAAAATCTTCAAAAACTTTGGCACGTCACATTGCCTCTATTCGTTCGTTTCATCAATTTTTACTTCGTGAAAGAGTAGTAGAACATGATCCATCTGTGCATATTGAAACGCCTCAGGGCGAGCGGAAATTACCGAAAGTATTGTCAGTGGATGAAGTAGAAGCATTGCTTCAAACGCCCAAAGCGACAAGTGCATTTGGTATTCGTGATAAGGCTATGTTAGAGCTATTGTATGCAACAGGGCTCCGTGTTTCTGAATTGATTGCATTAAATTTAGAGGATGTTCATTTAACAATGGGTTTTGTTCGTTGCATAGGAAAAGGGAATAAAGAGCGAATTATCCCACTAGGTAGTTTGGCGACAGAAGCGATTCAACGCTATATTGAAAAGGGCAGAAGGGAACTGATAGGAAAAAAAACAGTTGATGCCCTCTTTTTGAACCATCACGGTAATCGATTGTCCCGTCAAGGGTTTTGGAAGATTTTGAAACGACTAGCAAAAGAAGCGAATATAGAAAAAGAGCTTACGCCGCATACACTGCGCCATTCTTTTGCGACTCATTTATTAGAAAATGGAGCGGATTTGCGTGCTGTACAAGAAATGCTTGGACATGCCGATATTTCTACAACGCAAATTTATACACACGTTTCAAAAACTAGATTAAAAGATGTATATAAACAGTTCCACCCGAGAGCATAGTAATTTATGCTCTTTTTTATTTTGTTTCGCTATTTGTGGGGAGTATGACCTCTATCTTAAGGTTCAGAGAGAAGGTAAGAAGAGAGGTGAGGAAGAACGCCTGTAAAAGCCTAATTGGTGAGAGCTTTCTATCTGTTACTTAGTCTATACAGAGCCATTTTTATTTTCCAACATATAAATCGCTGCTATGAAAATAAAAGGAGATCTCCACTTATCTTCTTCTTTTGTTTTAACTTGGCATGGGGCAGGAAGAGGGTCTGACCGCTTCAATGCATGGCTAGATGCTCTCTCCCATCTAAAAGGAAGGTTTTTTATTTTGTATTTATAAAGCTAACGCACAAATCTAGTAATAATAGAACGTGTATGAAAAAGTAAGTGCTTCACAAAAACTTCACAAACATTTCGTACATTGTTTTCAGCAGAAAGCTGGAATATGAACTGGTATATCCTCTATACTAAATAAAGTATAAAGGAGGAAATCATAATGAAAAAACTTATAATCACTTTATTTATTGCAATGTTAGCATTAGCTGGATGTAATACAAAGGAAGAAGATACAACAAAAAAAGAGAAACTTGAAGAAGTAAAAGTAGCTGTCCAAACAAATCCGAAAGAAATTAAACCAAATGAAAAAACAGAAGTACAGGCTCTTGTTACACAAGGAAAGGAAAAAGTAACGGATGCTGATGATGTGAAATTTGAAATTTGGAAAGATGGCGAAGAAAAACACGAAATGTTAAATGGAACGCATAAAGGAAAAGGTGTTTATGCAGTAGAAAAAACATTCCCGTCAGATGGTGTATATCATGTTATTGCACATACAAATGCACGTGAAATGCATGTAATGCCAGAAGTGAAAATAGCTGTAGGAAATGCGAAAGTTGAGGATGTAAAGAAAGAAAAAGGTAATCATGAAGCAGGTCATGGTGAGCACAAAAGTGACACAATGATTCATCTTATGGCTGGCGACGTGAAAGCAAATGCTGAATCAACAATGAAAGTTCATTTGAAACAGAAAGAAGATGCTTTAACTGGTGCTGAAGTACAGCTTGAGATTTGGAAAGATGGCGCTGAAAAACATGAGTATATTCCAGCTAAAGAAGGTGACAAGGGCGAATATGTTAGTAAACATACGTTTAAAGAAGCTGGTGCTTATAAAGTAAAAGTGCATGTGAGAAAAGGTGAGCTTCACGAACATAAGGAAGAAACAGTAGAAGTAAAATAAAAAGCAGCTCTAAAGAGCTGCTTTTTATTTTAGGGTAATGAAATATATCATAATTTCATTAGCACTTCTGTGCAGAATGGATTACAATAGAAAGTGTGAAGAAAATAAGAATTTCTACGAAAATGTATTAAAAAGAAAGCGTAAACATGTTATGATATCAGCATGAGATGTCTGACATCTGACTTAGAAAAAACAGGGAATTTTTTTGCTTCGTTTGAAAATAGAGCGAAGAGGGTTGGAGAATGACTTGAACAAGTGGTTTAGTTAGTGGGAAAATGAGAGGATTCTCACTGATAGCAGTTTCACTTTACAACGTTTTGCACATACTACAAGAAGTAGAACTGAACATATAGGAGGTTGCAGTTATGAATAAATATAAACGTATATTCCTAGTCGTAATGGACTCAGTAGGAATCGGAGAAGCACCAGACGCGGACAAATTTGGTGATGTAGGTTCTGATACAATCGGTCATATCGCTGAACATATGAACGGATTACAAATGCCAAATATGGTGAAATTAGGTCTTGGTAACATTCGTGAGATGAAAGGGATTTCTAAAGTAGAAAAACCACTTGGATATTATACAAAAATGCAAGAAAAATCTACGGGTAAAGATACAATGACAGGTCACTGGGAAATTATGGGTCTGTACATTGATAAACCATTCCAAGTGTTCCCAGAAGGATTCCCAAAAGAATTACTTGATGAGTTAGAAGCAAAAACAGGGCGCAAAATCATCGGTAATAAACCTGCTTCTGGAACTGAGATTCTTGATGAACTTGGTCAAGAACAAATGGAAACAGGCTCTTTAATTGTTTATACTTCTGCGGATAGCGTATTACAAATCGCGGCCCATGAAGAAGTTGTACCACTTGAAGAGTTATATAATATTTGTAAAATCGCCCGTGAGTTAACACTGGATGAAAAATATATGGTGGGCCGTGTTATTGCTCGTCCATTCGTTGGAGAACCAGGAAACTTCACACGTACACCAAACCGTCATGACTATGCATTAAAACCATTTGGTCGTACAGTAATGAACGAGTTAAAAGATAGCAACTATGATGTAATTGCAATTGGCAAAATTTCTGATATTTACGATGGAGAAGGAGTAACAGAATCGCTTCGTACAAAATCTAATATGGATGGAATGGACAAGCTTGTTGATACATTAAATATGGACTTTACAGGCTTAAGTTTCTTAAATCTTGTTGACTTTGATGCGCTATTTGGTCATCGCCGTGATCCTCAAGGATACGGAGAGGCGTTGCAAGAATATGATGCACGTCTTCCAGAAGTATTTGAAAAACTAAAAGAGGATGATTTATTAATCATTACAGCGGATCATGGTAACGATCCAATTCATCATGGTACAGACCATACGCGTGAATATGTACCATTACTAGCTTATAGCCCAAGCATGAAAGAAGGCGGACAAGAATTAGCACTTCGCCAAACATTTGCTGATATTGGTGCAACTGTAGCAGAAAACTTCGATGTAACAATGCCAAAATACGGAACAAGTTTCTTAAACGACTTAAAGAAATAGGGGGATAAACACATGAATCGTGAACTTATTACAAAATCAGCTTCATACTTAAAAGAGAAATTCCAAGAAACACCACAAGTAGGACTTATCCTTGGATCTGGACTAGGTGTATTAGCAGATGAAATCGAAAATGCGGTGACAGTACCATATAGTGAAATTCCTGAATTTCCTGTATCAACTGTAGAAGGTCATGCAGGACAGCTTGTATTTGGTACACTTCAAGGTGTAACAGTAGTAGCAATGCAAGGACGTTTCCATTTCTACGAAGGATACGACATGCAAAAAGTAACATTCCCAGTTCGCGTGATGAAAGAACTAGGTGTAGAAACAGTTGTTGTAACAAACGCAGCTGGTGGTGTAAATACATCATTTGAACCAGGCGATCTTATGTTAATTTCAGACCATATTAACTTCATGGGTACGAATCCATTAATTGGACCAAATGATTCTGAAATGGGCGTACGTTTCCCTGATATGTCTACATCATATACGACAGAACTTCGTGAAATGGCGAAACAAGTTGCAGCGGACTTAAATATTAAAGTACAAGAAGGTGTATACGTTGGGATGACAGGTCCTGTATATGAAACACCTGCTGAAATTCGTATGCTTCGTACAGTTGGTGGAGATGCAGTTGGTATGTCTACTGTACCGGAAGTAATTGTAGCGCGTCATGCTGGTATGAAAGTACTTGGTATTTCTTGTATTTCAAATATGGCGGCTGGTATTTTAGATCAACCACTTCATCATGATGAAGTAATTGAAACGACAGAACGTGTTAAAACTAATTTCTTAGCATTAGTAAAAGCAATTGTAAAACAAATGAAGGGGTGAGTTCACAATGAGAATGGTGGACCTAATTGCAAAAAAACGTGATGGACATGCATTAACGACAGAAGAAGTGAACTTTATTGTAGAAGGCTATACAAATGGTGATATTCCAGATTATCAAATGAGCTCATTTGCAATGGCGATTTTCTTCCAAGATATGAATGAACAAGAGCGTGCTGATTTAACGATGGCGATGGTAAATAGCGGTGATACAATTGACCTATCAGCAATTGAAGGGGTAAAAGTAGATAAGCATTCAACAGGTGGTGTTGGTGATACAACTACGCTTGTGTTAGGTCCATTAGTAGCTGCTTTAGATGTACCAGTTGCAAAAATGTCTGGCCGTGGTTTAGGACATACAGGTGGTACGATTGATAAATTAGAAGCAGTTCCAGGATTCCATGTAGAAATTGAAAATGACGAATTTATTCGTCTTGTAAATGAAAATAAAATTGCAGTTATCGGGCAAAGTGGAAACTTAACACCTGCTGATAAAAAGTTATATGCACTTCGCGATGTAACAGCGACAGTAAACTCTATTCCGCTTATTGCAAGCTCTATTATGAGTAAAAAAATTGCTGCTGGTGCAGATGCAATTGTGCTTGACGTAAAAACAGGTGCAGGTGCATTTATGAAAACAGATGAAGATGCAAAACGTTTAGCAGAAGCAATGGTACGCATTGGTAATAACGTTGGCCGTAAAACGATGGCAGTAATTTCGGATATGAGTCAACCGCTTGGCGAAGCAATCGGTAACGCATTAGAAGTGAAAGAAGCAATTGATACACTGCAAGGAAAGGGACCAAAAGATTTAGAAGAGCTATGTTTAACGCTTGGAAGTCAAATGGTATACCTTGCTGGAAAAGCATCTTCTTTAGAAGATGCTCGTGAAAAGCTAATTGAAGTAATGAACAATGGAAAAGCGTTAGAAGCATTTAAAACGTTCTTAGCAGCACAAGGTGGCGATGCTTCAGTTGTTGATGACCCTTCTAAGCTTCCACAAGCACAATACAAAATTGAAGTAGAAGCAAAAGAAGACGGATACGTATCTGAAATTGTTGCAGATGAAATTGGTACAGCGGCGATGCTTTTAGGTGCAGGACGTGCAACAAAGGAATCTGAGATTGATTTAGCAGTTGGGCTTATGCTTCGCAAAAAAGTGGGCGATAGCGTGAAAAAAGGTGACTCACTTGTTACAATTTACGCAAACCGTGAAAATGTAGAAGATGTAAAAGCAAAAATTTATGAGAACATGAAAATTGCGAAAGACCATGTTGATGCACCGAAACTCGTGCATGGCATTGTAACGAAATAATCTAAAAAGCTAAGGAGCCTTCTCCTTGGCTTTTTTTGTTGTTTTTTGTTTATAATAATAACGGGTGAAATTATGATTAGAATTTGCGCAGTAACGAAAGAAGATGAAGTATTATATGATGTTTCATTAGAAGATACAAAGAGAGAAGATATTGTATGGTATTGGCTTGATTTATATAAGCCAACAAAAGAAGAGTATACATATATTTTACGAGATCATTTTAAGTTCCATCCCCTGGCGATTGAAGATTGTGTAGAGTATGTACAGAGGCCAAAAGTGGATTTCTATGATGGATATAACTTTTTAGTTCTCCATGCATTTGGAGAAGATGGATTAGAGCCACATGAAATTGACTTATTTGTTAGTGAAAGTTATATCGTCTCTTTCCATTTCTCACATAATAATGCGATTGAAAGAGTGTGGAAAACGCTCGGTGAGAAGAAACGGATTAAGAAGAGTCCTTTGCATGTAGCACATACGATCATTGACCAAATTGTTGATGATTATTTTGCACCTGTTTATTATATTGAGGATCATTTAAATGCGATTGATGATAATTTAACAGGAGATACAGCAGGAAGTGTACTAGAAGAAGTATTCGATATTCGGGCAGATTTATCGAAGCTTCGTCGTACGATTATTCCGATGCGTGATTTGTTGTATCGTATTTTAAACTCAACTCGTTTTTATGGTGTGAGTGATCATGAAATTTATTTTAAAGATATTCATGATCATTTATTAAAACTTTCAGAAATGATTGAAGCAAGTCGAGAGTTAACAGCGGATATTCGAGATAGTTACTTTTCGTTAAACTCGCATCATATGAACAACATAATGAAAACATTAACCGTATTCTCGACTATTTTTATGCCATTAACATTTATTGTTGGTGTATATGGGATGAATTTCGATAATATGCCAGAATTAAAATGGGAGTATGGTTATTTTATTTGTTTAGCACTTATGGCCTTTATAGGTGGGGGCATGATGGTTTGGTTTTATAAAAAAGGATGGTTTAAGTAAACAACCGCTAGGAAGTTTAGTTTCCCTAGCGGTTGTTTTATTAGCCAATAGCATGTAAGACAAACATTGCTAAGAATAGGCATGTAATAATATACATGGACGGTGCGACTTCTTTATGCTTTCCAAGAGCAACCTTTAAAATAGGATAAGCAATAAATCCGAACGCAATACCATCAGCGATGCTATATGTGAGTGGAATCATAACGATGATTAAAAACGCTGGAAATCCTTCTGAAAAGTCATTAAGAGGGATTTGTAGAATGTTTGTAATCATTAGACCACCAATAATAATTAAGATCGGTGCAATGGAACTATCAGGAATTAATTTGACAAACGGAAGAGCAAACAGTGATGCGAAGAATAACATCCCTGTAACGATAGACGTCAGACCTGTTTTCCCTCCCGCGGCAATACCTGCAGCACTTTCTACTGTTGAAACGGTAGGGCTTGTGCCAAATAGACCACATGTCATTGCTGAAATTGCATTTGCTTGATAAGCACGTGGGAATTTACGATCGTCTTCTAATAATCCGTGCAATAGCCCCATGTTCTCAAAAATAAGTACCATGCTTAAGGAGAATGTTGCAATCCAAAACGGTAAGGAAGAAAGTTTTCCAAATGACATAGCTCCGAATACATCTCCGTAGTTAGCGAATGAAAATGAGCTATTCCCTACTTGGCTTGTATCAACAAGACCAAATAGCCACGCAATACCAGTTCCAATTGCAATCGTCCATAAAAAGTTTCCACGTACGTTACGAATAAATAAGACAAGTGCAACAATAAGAGTAAGTAGTGTTGCAAGAACAACAGGGCTACTTAATTTTCCTAATGCAACAGCAGTGTTCGGATGCGAAACGACTAAACCACCTTTTTGCAATCCGATGAAAGCTAGGAATAAACCGATGCCGACAGTTATTGCTTCTTTTAACGATTTTGGAATCGATAGTGAAAGCGTGCGAGCAATCGGTGTAAACGCGGCAATTGCAAAAATAATACCGGCGATAAAGACAGCTGCTAATGCCTCTTGCCAACTTAATCCAAGCGTATGCACAGCTGTGTAAGTGAAAAATGCATTTACACCCATACCTGGTACAAGAATAGCAGGTGCATTTGCCCAAAATGCCATCATTAGACATCCGACAAATGAACTAAAAACAGTTGCCAAAATTCCAGCTTCAAGTGGAATGCCGGCATCTGATAAAATAGACGCGTTGACAATCATAATATAAACGATTGTAAAAAATGACGTTACTCCAGCTAATATTTCTTGTTTTGTTGATGTGTGGTGTAGGTCTAATTTAAATGTTCTTTCAAGAATTCCTTTCATGTTAAACCTTCTTTTTTATATCCCTCTCCCACCCGTGATATCCCTTTTGTAAAGAGCTCACCGTTTTTTATTATATCAGAACATAATCTTTTTACAATAAATAAAATGAGAACGTTTACTTAAAAGCTAACTGGTGCTACAAATAAGTAAAAATCGCACGAACAGTAGAGATAATTTCTAGTTCCCCAGATTGAATTGGAGGAGCAGCTTGTGCTTGTAAAGTAGCATGAGTCGTAAATTCGCGCGGCAATTGTGCTGATTCTTCGACGAGTGATAGAGGAACAGGATTAATATTTAAATTATATGAATTCGCAATGATGCGAGCCTTTTCTTGAGCATGCTGAACTGCTTGTAAGAGTGCTTGTTGATAATACGCGTTTGGATGGGAAATACGGAAGCGTAGTCCTCTTGCGACATTTGCTCCATTTGTAACGGCTATATCATATACTTCCCCAGCTTTCTGTACATTTAAAACGGTAATTTCATACAAATGCTCTACTCGGTAACCTTGTAATAATGCTTTTTCATTTACGTATTCATATTGAGGAGTAATTGTATAGGAGATGGTTTCTATATCTTTATCGGCGATACCAATTTGTTTAAGTGCAGCAAGTAATTGATTAGATTGGATTGCATTTTCCTCTTGTGCTTGTTTGACATCTTTATTATCTGTTCGAATACCGATTGTTAATATAACAACATTTGGTTTTGCTTTTATAACGCCTTCTCCTTGTACAGTAATCGTTGCTTGCTTTCCATTACGGACATCGGGTGAATAAGGATTCATGCCAACCTGCATTTTTGCTCACCGTCCTTTTTTATATGTATATGAGTAAAAGTGTGAGAAAATTGTATGTAAAAAGTTACATAATTGAGAATCAACAGGAAAGAAAACATATACAACGTAGGTATTTATAGATTATAATATGTATAAATATGATGAAAAAGGGTCGAGGCTAGTGAACGAAAAAAGGGAAGCGCTGATTTTAGATTTATCTACATCATTTCGAAAGATGATACGTTTATTACAAAATGATATCAATACACGTTTTTCAGAGCATATGCCATATAATGAATTTTCTGTATTGCGTGCATTATTCTTGAAAAGCCCGCAAATGGCTTCGCAAATAGCTAGTGAAGTAAATGTAACATCCAGCCATATTACAGCAGTAACAGATCGGCTTGTACGAAAAGGTTTTGTAACGAGAAAACGTTCTGATTCAGATCGTCGTATCGTGTATTTAGAAATTACAGAGCATGGAAAAGAAGTTACACAAAAACTTGAAGCTGTACGTAAAGAATACTATAAAGAGAAATTTAAAGAGTGGAGCGATCAAGAGGTTGAGATGGTATTAGAACTATTTGGTCGTGTACTATAATTACGATAAATGAGGATAGGAGGCAACATGCTTTCCTATCTTTTTCTTTTGAATAAAAATATTTTGAAATTCCAATACTTTAAGTAAAAAGTATTCGGAGGAAAAATAATGAAATATATCGTTTCACTTGCAATTATTATTGGAAGTTTTATATGCTCAAGCACGTTAAGTTATGCAAAAACACCAATCCAAGTTGTACAAAAAGAACTACATTATATTACGAGTGATCAGCCTATTCTATATTCAAAACTATGGATTCGTTCTATGCAGAATGCTATTCTTTTTCAACATAGTAATAACATTCGTGAGCAGGATACAATGCGTAATGTCAAGAATTCTTCTCTCGTAAAAGTAAAACAGCTTTCCCTTGAAAAGGCTTCACATTACATCCCGAGATTATCTCAATATGTCTCTAAATTTGAAAATAAAAATGTTCAAGTTTATTACGTTGCTGTTCGTTATGAGGTGAAAAAAGAAACTCCATATCAATTGAATGGAATGAATTACTTTCTTCAAGTATTTGTACAAGAACAAGGTGATTGGAGGATTGCTGAAAGTATTGTAGCTCCTACAGATCAAATGATAGAGAATGGTGATGGATTTGGGATGAAAGAAGAGAAGGAGTATGGAAAAAGAAGAGAGAATGTGAAATAGCCTCCTTATTTAGATGGGAGATGTATATAACAAGGCATTGCATGAAAGCAGTGCCTTGTTGATTTAGTTCATATAAGAATTCACTAATTCGTAACATCTTTCTTTTGTCATTGTATAGCTTGCTTCGTCAGCCTCTATTAATGCCATTGTTCCGTTGTTTGGATCATTTATAATTGCTTGAACTCTACTTTCCTTCGCTTTAATCCATGCAATTTGTTTGCTTTTCAGAGTTTCAAATGCATTAGCTGGCATGTTATTTTTTAATACACGATAAATTTCATTCAGTTTATTGTCCCATAACTGATAGTTGTTATTAATTTCCGCTCGTATGTCTACTGTAGTAACCATATTTTCTGAATGTTTCTCTTGTTTTTCTAAAGAGGACAATTCATTAAGAAACTCTGCTTTACTTAATCCGCTAGCATCTTTTTCCTCCGAGCCTTTTTGAGTTCCTTGGTTTGTATGACTACCCGAATCATTTTGTTGCGTTTTCGTTTGTTGTCGATTTGTTCAGGCTGTGAAGAAACTTTTATTTTGCATATAAAGAGAGTCTATGTTTTAACAACCGATGTAAGATAATGTATGTCAGTATGCCAGACCCTATAAAATAAATATAGTAAAGAGGTAAAGAATTACTACCATCAATAAAAACAGTACCACCAAGAAGCCCAAAACAAATAGAAGTACAGATTAAGAAATATTTATGAAGTTTTGGATATAACAATATTTTTCCGTTATGCTCGTTTGGAGCACGCGTATATAAATAAGCTCCTAGTGGAAGGAAGATGAGTATATAGATAACAGGGCTTAACAGTATCCAAGCGGACGGGATGTGATGGTAAGTAGGTCCTGTATGTCTGTTTCCGTATTCATCTTCTATAGGCTCCCTTTGTAGATTGTAGTCATAGTTAATTCGAAAATGAGTAAGAGGAGATACAATACTTACATTTTCTGTATAAAGGGCATATTTATTATAATTATAATTGTACTCTTCTCGTGATAAATCTATATGTAGTGCGAAAAAAGGGAACGCGAGCTGAAAGATGTATAAAGGTAAAATGATAATAACGTAACTTAAAGCGCTTTGTGAGATAAGGTTCCCTGTAATCGCCCCAATAAAGAGCGTAAATGTATAAACTGCAATTAGTGTAATGATTGTATAAGCAAAGTATATATGAAATAGTGAAAAGGATTGATACTGAGCATGTATCGTATTCTTGTGAATAATATACATAAGAAACCAACTAAGGCTAAGGGCACCTACGATATGAACGATGCCTAGTAACCATTTTGATAAAAATAAGTGTGACCGTTTAAATGGCATAGACCAAAGGAAATCGATTGTTTGATTATTGCGTTCCCATCCTATTAGAAGAATCGCTAATCCCATTAATAGAAGAGCTGGGAATAGTATGTTAGCTCCCTGTAAAAAATAGTTGTAATAAGTATCTGTTGTGTTGCGTAAATACTCAGTAGTGTGCTGTGCATGCATATAATATTTATATGGTAAGGCGTATAAAGTGCTTAGCCAAAAAAGCCAAATGACATATTTTCCCTGCTTATAGTTTCGTATCCATAAAGCTTTATGAAACATATATCCACCACCTCAATTTGTATTTATTTCCCTCCAAAAGCAAACTTCAATTTTAATAGACGTGTAAAAATGAAGTAACTTATGATAGCGAATAGGAAAAATCCAATATAATAAGACAGGAGTGCATCTCGTCTGCCTAATATGCTACCGCCAAGTAATCCGAAGCATAGAACAGTACAAAGCATGAACCACTTTTGCAAGCTAGGAAACAATAGTATTTTTCCATTATGTTCATTCGGTGTACATGCGTATAGAAAAATTGATAATGGTAAAAAGATCATGATATAAGCAAACGGTGTTAATAGTGTCCAAGGGGAAGGAATCGAAGTATGTTCCATTGGATCGTCCTGTGGTACACTAGAAAGTTTATTTCCATAGTCATCAAACGTTTCTATCGGGTGATAATCATAAGCAATTGAAAAAAATTCTAATGGTGAAATGATGCTCGCATGTTGTAAATATATATGAGTCTTACGTTCTATTTCACCTAATGCTTCTACTGAACCTTGTGTATGAGAGTAAATAAATCCAGATATTAATAACGCCAGGCCGTATGGTAAAAATAATAAAATGGCAGTTAAACTACTTTGCGAGAAAACATTTCCGGTAATCGTACCGATGAATAAAGCAAATGTATAAATAGCAATGAGTACAACCGTAGCATATAAAAAGTAACTATGAAACGGAGTAAAGATTTGATACTCATTGTGAAATGATATGTTTTTAATTCCGTACATGCTAATCCAACAAATTATGTGTACTGCAATAATGTTGAAAACGCCAAATAACCACTTTGTTAAAAAAATATCTTTTCGCTTAAACGGCATTGCGAATAGAAAATCAGTTGATTGATTGTTACGTTCCCATCCAATTAAAAGACAAGCAAGTGCAATAAGAGCAACTCCTTGAAAGAGGACGGCACCATCATATGTTTGAAAATAGTAGGAGTAGTAGTACGTATATTCATCAATCTTCATTTTCGAATGATTTAGCGCCATTTGTGCTGCTTGATAATATTTATAAGGGAGTTGATACAAACTAATTAACCAAAACAATAGAATTATATATTTTCCTTGTTTCCATTGCTTCATCCATAAAGCTTTATGAAACATATGAATCCTCCCCAAACGTTGTGACAAATATATCTTCGAGTGACATTGGTAATTCTTCTAATAAAAGAGGTTGTTCTTTATGAAATTTTTCTAACGTAGTTGCTACATTATTTTCAATTAAAATCGTATATACTTTTCCAGTTTGATTTAATATTTTTATATTTGCTAAGTTTTCTAGTTTTTGTGGTAGTGAACGCTCGTAAGCAACTTGTATTTTTGCATAGCGAGATTTTGTATCTTCTAATGCTGTAATCGATGCGATTGTATGATCTTTTAAAATAATAACCGTGTCAGCAATTTTTTCTACTTCATCTAAGTGGTGAGTCGAAATGAGAATGGTAATTTCACGTTCTGCTACTTCTTCAATTAAAAATTGTAAAATTTGTCTTTTTACAATCGGGTCAAGTCCATTAGTTGGCTCATCTAAAATAATGTATTCTACACCTGTACAAAACGCTAAAACCATAGCAAGAAGTGCTTTCATACCGCGTGAGTAACTACGAATGCGTTTTTCAGGTAATTTGAAGCGTTCTAGCAGCTGATAGAAATGTTCTTCATTAAAATTGTGATAAACAGCCTTATAAAACTTCGCAATTTCCTTTACTGTATATCCGCTTAATATATTAGTAGAATCCGGCACATAAGCTATCTTCTGCTTCATCTCTGGATGCCCATGAACATCCACATCATCATATGTAACAGTGCCTTCATCCGGATCTAAAATACCAACAAGTGTCCGAAGTAAAGTCGTTTTCCCCGCACCGTTTCTTCCGAGTAATCCAACAATACTTCCTTTTTGTAATGTGAAAGAAATATTGTCTAAAATGACTTGGTTATCAATTGCTTTCCCTAGATTCGTCACTTTTAGCATTCTTATTTCCCCCTAGTTCTTTATAGTATGAATCAATCCAATCGTGAATTTTCTCTTTCGTAATTCCAAGGTAAGAAGCTTCTAGTAGTAATTGATGGAATTGTTTTTCAACCATGGCCATTTTCCTTTCATCTAATATTGGTGTGATCGATTGGGAGACAAATGTCCCTTTTCCTCGCAGTGTTTCAATAATTCCTTGCCGTTCTAATTCTTGATACGCTTTGCTTACTGTATTTGGATTAATGACAAGAAGTGAAGCGAGTTCACGTACAGATGGTAGTTTATCTGTTGGAGCTAACATTTTTTTTAGTACGAGCTCTTTTATATTGTGAACGATTTGTTCCCATATCGGAGTGTTGCTTCTCGGATCGAGTTGAATGTGCAAGAGCAATGTCTCCTTCCTAATGTTTTCAGTGTACTGCTATATATAATACACTTAATACAATATATGTGGTAGATTTGTTTGTCAATACAATTTCATAGAAAAATATGGTATAAAAACGCACGAATTGGAAAAAATAGGTTTGATATAGAATGGAGGGTTAGTCATGAGGCGAGTTTTTGGAATACTTGTTTGTTTCATGTTGTTATTTTCTGGTATTTCTGTTGGCTTTGCGCAGTCTGAGAAAAAAGAAGTAGAAACAGGGCCGAATTTAGCAGAGCAAGCATCGTCAGCGATTGTGATTGAGCAAGATACAGGTAAAGTTTTATTTGAGAAAAATCCAAATGAAAAATTACCACCTGCTAGTATGACGAAAATTATGACGATGCTACTGATTATGGAACAAGTTGAAAAGGGAAAACTAAAACTAGAAGATAAAGTAAGAACAAGTGAACATGCAGCATCAATGGGTGGTTCGCAAATTTTTCTTGAGCCTGGTGAAGAGATGACAGTGAATGAAATGCTAAAAGGGATTGCGATTGCATCGGGAAATGATGCGTCGGTTGCGGTTGCTGAGCATATTGCTGGTTCAGAAGAAGGCTTTGTAAACATGATGAATAAAAAAGCGAAGGACTTAGGACTAAAGAATACACAGTTCCAAAATCCAACGGGTCTTCCAGCAAAAGATCATTATTCAACATCATATGATATGTCAATTATGGCGAAAGAATTGATGAAATATCCACTTATTCGGAAATATACAGGAAAGTATGAAGATTATTTACGTGAAAATACAGAGAAAAAATTTTGGCTTGTGAATACAAATAAATTAGTTCGTTTTTATCCAGGGGTAGATGGGGTGAAAACAGGTTTCACGACAGAAGCAAAATATTGTTTAACTGCATCAGCTGAGAAAAATGGCATGCGTGTTATTTCTGTTGTCATGGGAGCGCCAACATCAAAAGAACGCAACAACCAGGTAACAAAGCTTCTTGATTATGCATTTGGACAGTATACAACGAAAAAATTGTATAAGCGCGGTGAAAAAATTCAAACTGTAAAAGTAGGAAAAGGTAAGAAAGAAAATGTAGATTTAGTGGCATCGGATAATGTATCTCTTCTTATGAAAAAAGGCGAGAATATGGACAAGGTAAAACAGGAAGTTATTGCTGAAAAGAAAGTAAAAGCACCAATTAAAAAAGGTGATGCACTCGGTACACTTGTTATTAAAAAAGATAAAGATGTTTTATTAAAGCAAACGATTGTAGCGAAAGAAGATGTTGCCGCAGCAAGCTGGTGGGAACTGTTTAAAAGAAGTTTAGGAACGTTTTCAACATCGAAATAACGGCAAAGGTATTGCCGCTTTTCTATCCGCATACATGAAAAAGGTAGAATAATTGCTGAAAGGTTCACATTATGGCGAAATAGTACTTCTTTTGTCAGTAGGAAGGATTCTTATTTTATGTTCACGAAAATCTTATGTAAATGAATCAAGTTTAAGCATAAGGAGGAAATCGTGTGAGTCTTTCCATGCATTTAGAAGTAAAGCGTGATGTCTTATGTGTTCGGTTAGCGGGTGAACTAGATCACCATACTGCTGAAGAGTTGCGAGCAAAAGTAACGGATATGATTGAGACGCATCGCGCTCATCATATTGTACTAAGTTTAGAGAAGTTAACATTTATGGACAGTTCAGGTCTTGGTGTTATATTAGGCAGATATAAGCATGTTAAAGGTTTAGGAGGGGAGATGGTCGTTTGTGCAATCTCACCTCCTGTAAAACGTTTATTTGAAATGTCAGGTCTGTTTAAAATCATTCGCTTAGAAGAAAGTGAAGCGCATGCGCTCGCGACGTTGGGGGTGGCATAAATGAGAAATGAAATGAACCTTCAATTTTCAGCATTAAGTCAAAATGAATCGTTCGCTCGCGTTACAGTTGCTGCTTTTATCGCACAATTAGATCCAACAATGGAGGAATTGACAGAGATTAAAACGGTTGTGTCTGAAGCAGTCACAAATGCAATTATTCACGGATATGAAGGGAATGCAGAAGGTCTTGTTTACATTTCAGTGATTTTGGAAGAAGCAATGGTGAAACTCACGATTCGAGATGAAGGGGTTGGCATTTTTAACTTAGACGAGGCAAGGCAACCTCTTTTTACAACTAAACCTGAATTAGAGCGTTCCGGAATGGGATTTACTATCATGGAAAATTTTATGGATGAAGTAGAAGTTATTTCAAATGAATCTTTCGGGACAACAATCCATTTGACAAAATACTTATCAAATAGTAACGCTCTATGCAATTAAGGAGAATTGCCTATGGACATAGAGGTCAGAAATGAGAAAAAGAAACCTCAGTTAAAGGACCACGAGTTAAAAGCGTTAATTCAAAAAAGTCAAGATGGAGATCAACAAGCAAGGGATACGATAGTCCAAAGCAATATGCGTCTTGTATGGTCAGTTGTACAACGATTCCTCAATCGAGGATATGAACCAGATGATTTATTTCAAATTGGCTGTATTGGACTGTTGAAATCAGTAGACAAATTTGATTTGTCTTTTGAGGTGAAATTTTCAACCTATGCAGTTCCAATGATTATTGGAGAAATACAGCGGTTCTTGCGGGATGATGGATCTGTGAAAGTAAGTCGTTCTTTAAAGGAAACTGGAAATAAAATTCGGAAAATGAAGGATGAGCTTTCTAAAGAATACGGCAGGGCTCCAACGATTAATGAGGTTGCTGAAGCACTCGAACTGACGCCAGAAGAAGTTGTTCTTGCGCAGGAAGCGAGCCGTACTCCGTCATCCATACATGAAACGGTTTATGAAAATGATGGGGATCCCATTACGATATTAGATCAAATTGCAGACCAAACGGAAACGAAATGGTTTGATAAAATCGCCCTAAAAGAGGCGATTAGAGAACTAGATGAGCGCGAACGTTTAATTGTGTATTTGCGCTATTATAAAGATCAAACGCAATCAGAAGTAGCGGAGCGAATTGGTATCTCTCAAGTTCAAGTTTCGAGACTTGAAAAGAAAATTTTAAAACAGATGAAAGATCGAATAGATGAATAGCCATCTATTCGATTTTTTATTTGAACTAGAAGGGAGTAATATTTCAAATGAACTTTTGAAAAAAGCTACATCTTATGTTATTGATGTTATCTTTTCCAAAATCCCAAAATTTCACTCATCCAGATAAATTTACAGAATTTATTGATAATTTAGTAAATTTTAAATATAATCCAATTATAGACTTGTCATAAAGGGGGAAGGAAGCATGGAAACAAGGCAGCAATGGGGAACGAGGGCTGGATTTATTTTTGCAGCAATCGGTTCTGCTGTTGGATTAGGGAACATATGGCGTTTTCCGTATACTGCGTATGAAAACGGAGGGGGAGCATTCTTTTTACCGTACTTATTTGCATTATTAACGACTGGTATTTCATTATTAGCTTTTGAATTTGCTCTTGGACATCGTCACCGCGGTTCAGCACCACTTACATTCTTTCGCATAAATCCACGTGCTGAATTTATTGGTTGGTGGCAAATGGCTGTTACATTTATCGTTTCCACGTATTATGCTGTTATTATTGCATGGTCGATTTCTTATACGTATTTTTCAATTACTGGAGCGTGGGGGAAAGATACAGAAGCTTTTTTATTTAAAGAATATTTACAAGTTGCTGATAAGCCAGGACAATTTGGAGGCCTTGTACCTGAAGTGTTAATTCCACTTGCTCTTGTTTGGATTATTGTACTTGGTGTGGCATTTAAAGGGGTTAAGAAAGGAATTGAAGTTGTAAACCGTATTTTTATTCCTTTACTTGTTGTGATGTTTCTAATTATTGTTGTTCGCGCTGTTACGATGGAAGGAGCAATGCAAGGGCTTGATGCCTTTTTTAAACCGGATTGGAGTCGTATTTTAGATGGAAAAGTATGGCTTGCTGCATACGGACAAATTTTCTTTAGTTTATCGTTAGCATTCGGAATTATGATTACTTACTCTAGTTATTTACCAAAGAACTCTGATACAACAAATAACGCTTTTATTACTGGTTTTGCGAACTCAGGATTTGAATTATTAGCTGGAATCGGTGTGTTTGCAGCACTCGGTTTTATGGCAAATAACATGGGAGTACCAGTTGATAAAGTAGCGAGCGCTGGCGTTGGACTCGCGTTTGTCGTATTCCCACAAATTATTAACGAATTACCGATGTCACCATTATTTGGAGTATTATTCTTTCTGTCTTTAACGGTAGCTGGAATTACATCACTTATTTCATTAGCAGAAGTATGTTTTGCAGCTGTATCTGAAAAATTTAGTCTAAGTCGTCAAAAGACCATTGGAATTATGGGTACTCTTCTTGTGCTAGTTTCACTTGTATTTGCGACACGTGGCGGGCTGATGTTCCTAGATGTTGTAGATTACTTTGCAAATAACTTTGGACTTATTGTAATTGCATTAGTAGAGGTGGTTACGGTTGGACTTATCCTTCGCCGTTTACCAGTATATCAAAATCATGCGAATTTCACATCGGATATTAAGCTAGGGATGTTCTGGAGAGTTAGTTTACTTGTTATTACACCACTTATGTTAGGGTACATGTTGATTGATGGTACAATCCAAAACATTCAAAAGAATTACGGAGATTATCCAACACAATTTGTCGTAACGTATGGTTGGGCTTTAGCAGCAGCATTTCTTATCATTGCATTAATTATTAGCGTGAAAAAATGGAATTCGCAAATACATTCAGATTCTGCCCAGCTTGAAAAAGAATGGAAAGATCGAGGTGTTTCATAATGAGTGGATCAGCAATTATGATGATGATCATTGGAATTGTAGTCATTTGGGGAGGATTAGCTTTAAGTATTATGAATTTATTTAGAAAAAAGAAGGCATAAAAAACATCTGCGCCAAAAAGGTGCGGATGTTTTTTCTTTAAAGGTGTGGGGAAACAGGAGTCAGCAGGCTCCTGTTTTTGTCGTTATTTGTTGCAAAATTGATATCCTTTGTCGAATCGCTGATATATTTTGAGAAAAGGTCGATATATTTGAATTTGTGTCTATAAAATTTAATTTACCCTTTTATACCATAAAAGGCTATTGCTAAAATCCCTGTTTTCTTTATTTGTTAAGATTGTTGATAAAAAATTCACTGTACAGAGTGTATTTTATAAAAATGTTGTATTAGAAAATTTTCCAAAAACCATACTACAACTACGAGGAAAAGTGAAGAGGTGAGCTTTAAGTGGAACAAACAATCTATCTCAAAATGCGAAATCGTTTGCAAGTATCACCTTCATATGAGGTGAAGATTGAAGATGTTGCACAAGTAGTTGGAGAGTCTGATGTAGTAGAAAAAATAAAAAAACAGCTCGTATATAAAATCACAAAACGTGATAAAACACATGTCGTAATTGATGCGATGAAAATTATTCAAGTCATTGGGCAAACTACACAGCAGACACAAATTAATTTATTTGGTCCTGGACAAACACTTGTTGAAATCGTCTATGAAAAAAAGAAAGTAAACCCTGTTTTCTTTGGATTGGTTTGGATATTACTTTTTGTCGGGGCGGCTCTAGCAATTATTTATTTTCATGAGGACGTAAGTATGCAACAAGTACATGGACGTCTATATTACATGATTACAGGAGAAATCAATTATAAACCGCTCCTATTTCAAGTTCCTTATTCTTTAGGACTTGGATTAGGGATGGTCCTATTTTTTAATCATGTGTTTCAAAAACGAATTAATGAAGAGCCGAGTCCGTTAGAAGTGGAAATGTTCCAATATCAACAGTCACTCGATCAATATGTCATGATTAATGAAAATAAAGAGAGTGCAAAACAAATTGCAGATGATTGAGTACAGTTTAGTAATCATAATTGGTCTTGCTGGTGGGATTGCAGTTGGAGGGGGATACGTTGCTTTTTTAGCTGTACTTGGTGTCATCCCACGTTTAGCGCAGTTAACAAGGAGTGGTCATCGTGTCCAATGGTTTGAATGGGCCGTAATTGGTGGTTCTTTGATGGGAGCATGGTGCAGCTTAAGAGATATAACCTTTCAAGTATCTCAGTATTGGCTCATTTTACTTGGGTTATTTTGCGGAACATTTATCGGTATGCTTGCTGCGGCTTTGACAGAAGTATTAAATGTTTTACCTATATTAGCTAAACGGGTAGGAGTAGATGGGAAAATTGTTATTTTACTCGTTGCACTTGTACTTGGAAAGGTAATGGGTTCTTTATTTCATTGGATTTATTTTGCACGGTAGGAGGCAACAAGATGACACAAGATAAATTAAAATATGATTACATAAATAAAGTAAAAGATTATCATCCAAAGCCAAATTATGTGATGAATTGTGTGAAAGCGTTTGTTGTAGGAGGAGCGATTTGTACAGTAGGAGAATGCTTGATGAAGTTTTATATGCATTATTTTCATTTCAATGAGAAAACTGCGGGGAATCCTACTATAGCAACGCTCATACTATTATCGGCCATATTAACTGGATTTGGTGTATACGATAAAATTGGTCAGTTCGGAGGAGCTGGTTCAGCAGTTCCTGTTACTGGGTTTGCAAATTCAATGGCAAGCGCAGCAATGGAACATCGTAGTGAAGGAATTGTACTTGGAGTTGCTACAAATATGTTTAAGCTTGCTGGAAGTGTAATTGTATTTGGAGTTGTTGGAGCATACATTGTTGGACTCATTCGATATACGTTTAAACTTTGGCTGTCTTAAAGGAGACTAGATATGAGATTGACAGGAAAGCAAACATGGGTATTTCAAAATCATATATTTGTGAATGCAACAGGTACTGCTGTCGGTCCAAAAGAAGCGGAAGGTCCTCTTGGAAAGTGTTTTGATATTTCATACGATGACTTACACTGCGAGGAAGAAAATTGGGAGCTCGCTGAAAGAAGGTTGATGAATGATTCAATTCAGCAGGTTATGCGAAAGGGGGATATAAGACCTTCCCAAATTGATTTTTTTTTAGCAGGTGACTTATTAAACCAAACCGTTACAGCGAATTATGTGGCACGAGAGCTCGGAATTCCTTTTTTAGGTATGTTTAGTGCTTGTGCAACCTCGATGGAGACACTAGCAATTGGATCGGCTTTTATTGATGGCGGTTTTGCTAACCGTGTGATAGCTACGGTTAGTAGTCATAATGCAACTGCAGAACGGCAATTTCGTTATCCAACAGAATATGGGGGGCAAAGGCCTGGTACAGCTACATCAACTGTTACAGGGGCGGGAACAGCTTTAATTAGTAAAGAACCGAGCGATATTAAAATAACAGCTGCCACCATTGGGAAAGTGCAAGATTTAGGAATTACAAATCCTTTTGATATGGGATCGGCAATGGCGCCTGCAGCTGCTCATACGATTCAACAACATTTTGAAGATTTAGGGAGAAGTGCAGCTGATTATGATCTTATTGTTACAGGTGATTTATCAGGTGTTGGAGCGCCAATTACGAAGCAGCTTTTACTTGAGGAAGGATATGATTTAGGGCATGTATATAATGATTGCGGATTAATGATTTATCACAAGGATCAAGAAGAGGTTTTTGCAGGTGGAAGTGGTTGCGGTTGTTCGGCAGTTGTAACATACGGACATTTACTAGAAGAAATGAAAAAAGGAAACTTACAGCGTATTTTTGTAGTTGCAACAGGGGCATTGTTAAGCCCGATTATGATACAGCAAAAAGAAACGATTCCAACAATTGCACATGGCGTTGTATTTGAAAGGGTAAAAGGAGTGTGAATTGTGGATTTTGTATACGCGTTTATTGTTGGGGGAGTTATTTGTGTGATAGGACAACTTTTATTGGATTTTGCTAAATTAACTCCTGCACATTTAATGGCCACTTTTGTAGTGATTGGAGCGATTTTAGATAGTTTTGGATTATATGATAAACTCATAAAATTTGCAGGGGCAGGTGCAACTGTTCCTATAATGAGTTTTGGGCATTCCCTTTTACATGGGGCATTAGAGGCAGCTGAAAAACATGGCTATTTAGGAATAGGAATTGGTATGTTTAGTTTAACTTCCTCAGGTATTTCAGCAGCGATATTATTTGCGTTCTTTGTGGCACTTATATGTAAACCGAAAGGATAAAACAAATGAGACGAAGGGTTATTTTGGTGACAGACGGAGATGAATATGCAAAGCGAACAATTGAGTTGTTAACAAAGGAATTGGGTGGCAGGTGTATTTCAGCCTCCCAAAGCAATCCCACTAAATTGACAGGAAAGAAGATTGTTGAGCTGATTATGCAAACGCCATATGACCCTGTATTTGTCATGTTTGATGATAGTGGATTTATTGGAGAAGGTTCAGGTGAAAAGGCATTAAAATATGTGGCGATGCATAAAAACATTGATGTTCTCGGTATTTTAGCCGTTGCGTCTAATACACATCATTGGGAGTGGGCCCGTGTAGATGTCAGTGTAGATCGAGAAGGCAGATTAACAGAATACGGCGTTGACAAATTTGGATTGCCCGATGGTGAAATTGGCAGGATTAATGGAGATACGATTTACTGTTTAGATGAATTAAATGTCCCTGTCATTGTTGGAATTGGTGATATTGGAAAAATGTGTGGAAATGATGAATGGGAACGAGGATCGCCCATTACAAAAAAAGCAATTCAATTAATTTTAGAAAGAAGTGGATTTTATGACGAAACAGAAGAACGTTAATATCCCGATTTCTTCTTTTTTAAGTGACAATGAAAATTATTTAAAACAAACAGTTGGACTCGGTGTTACATTTGATGTTGGAATTCGTAAATTTCAAATTCTAGATAAAGAAATCGGTGTATTATTTGTAAATGGATTGTGTGATACAAACTATATCATTCCAATTTTGGAAGAAGCAGTGGATACGAATGAGATAAGGGATTACGAAGGAGATACAGTAAAGCTTTTAGAAAATCGATTTATTCATCAACAAGTAAGTAAAGTGAAAACGATGGATGATGTAATGACACAAGTTTTATCTGGCCTTATTATTATTTTTGTAGAAGGTGAAACGGAAGCTTTTGTAATTGATGTCCGTAGTTATCCAGGCCGAACACCAACAGAGCCAGATACAGAAAAAGTAGTACGCGGAGCGAGAGATGGCTTTGTAGAAAATATTGTTGTAAATACAGCACTAATAAGAAGGCGTATTCGTGATCCACGCTTACGAAATGAAATTATCCGGGTAGGGGATCGATCGCAAACAGATATTTGCATTACATATGTTCAGGATGTCGCCAATCCAGATTTAGTAAAGATTATTAAGCAAGAACTAGAGAGTATTGAAGTAGATGGAATTACAATGGCTGACAAAACAATCGAAGAATTTTTAGTAAAGCAGGGTTGTAACCCTTTTCCGCTTATTCGTTATACAGAAAGACCAGATGTAGCGGCAAATCATTTATTAGAAGGGCACGTATTAGTTATTGTTGATACATCACCAAGCGTCATGATTACACCAACAACTTATTTTCATCATGTGCAGCACGCGGAAGAGTTTAGACAAAACCCAGCAGTTGGTACATTTTTACGATGGGTTCGTTTTATTGGTATTATATTTTCTTTGTTTTTATTACCATTTTGGCTCGTGTTTGTATTTGATCCAACGTTGCTACCAGAGAAACTTGCTTTCATTGGCCCAAATAAAATGACTAATCTTCCTATTTTATTACAAATAATTCTGGCAGATATCGGACTTGAATTTTTGCGAATGGCATCCATTCATACACCAACCCCGCTATCATCAGCTACCGGCTTAATTTCAGCGATTTTAATTGGGCAAATTGCCATTGATGTTGGATTATTTGTACCTGAAGTCATTTTATATACAGCAGTTTCAATGATTGGGATATATGCAACGCCAAGTTATGAATTGGGTTTAGGAAATAAATTAGCAAAGCTATTCGTTATTATCTTAACTGGTTTGTTCCACGAAATAGGATTTGTGATTGGAATGACAATGCTAATTTTATTTTTAACATCTATTAAAAGTTTACAAACACCATATTTATGGCCGTTTTTACCATTTGATTGGGGCGCATTAACGAAAATTTTGGTACGTCCAACTATGTCCAGCTTAAAAGTACGTCCAAGCATTGTCCATCCGCAAAATATACGTAGACAAAAGTAAGCAGGGGTATACTCCTGCTTACTTTTTTATTATAAATTTATCGTTTTTTAACAAAAACACAACATTTTTTTCGTACACTTAGAGTAGACATTGTGTATGAAAGGGGAAGAGAGCATGATCAAATTATTTGTAAGTGATTTAGATGATACACTTGTTTATAATGTGAGTCATATTCATAAGGAAGATGAAAAAGCACTTTGTTGGTTAGCAGAAAAAGGGACAAATATTTGCTTTGCTTCTGGCCGTTTTACACATAGGATTCACGATGCAGTTAAAGGGTTCACATTTCCATATTATACAACTGGTTTAAATGGAGCTACGATGCTATTACCAAATGGGCAAATATTTCATGAATCGAAATTTAACGATGGAGTTGCCCGGGAAATATATCGATATATACATGAAAAAAGACTAGCTGATATTGTGTGTGCAAAAGAGCAGAGATATACAAAAAAGAAAAATGAACATCATTACGTTTTTGAAGAATATATGGGTGTGCATATTGCTGAAATCGAAACATTAGAAGAAGAGTTTGGTAAGACTGTTCATCCAGCAAAGTTGTTTGTATATGGAGATGCAGAAAAGATTGTAACATTAGATCGAGAATTAAGAGAAACGTTTCATGAGCAAGCTGAAATTTTTATTTCTGGAAAAGGTTATGTGGATATTATGCCAGTAGGAGTTAGTAAAGGAAGTGCTTTAAAACGTTTAATGGAGCATTTGAAAATTGAAGCGCACGAAGTAGCATGTATCGGGGATTCTTTTAATGATATCTCGATGTTTTCAGTAACACCACATTCGTTTACTCTTCATCATGCACATCCTTATGTAAAGGAAAAGGCATGTCACGTTGTTCGCTCAGTAGAGGAAGCTGTTATGAAATTGCCTTTGCTTATATAATATATAAATCTATTTTGATTTTTTAACATATAAGTTGCTGTTACGGAGAACAAAAGGTGTTTTTCCCTCTGTATTCACAAGGCATGGTGCTAAAAAAGGCCCTGACCGCTCTATGCAGAGGCGGATAATCTCTCCCGCCTAAAAAGCAGAGGGTGTATCTGATTTTTAAAATTCACTTTGATTTTCAAGCGTATTATTCACGGCTATGAAAACAAAAAGAAATGTCCACTCATTACCTCTTTTTGTTTTTCCATGGAATGGTGCTAAAAAAGGCCCTGATCGCTACTATGCGTGGCTGGGTGCACTCTCCCATCTAAAAAGCAGAGGGTTTATCTCATTTTTTAATTCGGATGTATAAAGAAAAAGCTCGTCAATGACGAGCTCTTTCTTACTTAAATAAGGATTTAATAAAATCAATAATACTAGAGAAGAAATCTTTTACTTTATCTAGGAATCCTTGTCCTTCTTCAGATCCTAAGAAGGCTGAAACATGTTCTTTTGCTTTATTTAATTGGCTACCAACTTGGTTCCAGTCAATATTTAAATTTTTCATTTTATCAAATAATGAAACTAAACTATCTAATTGCTCATCTGTTAGTGTAATACCAAGTTGCTCAGCAATCTTTTTAATTAGCTCACGTAAATCCTCTGTTGTTTTTGGTTGTTCCTTAGCAATCTCTTCTTTTACTTTTGCAACAAGTTGAACAGCTTTTTCTTCACCAATTTGGTCACCGAGCTTGGCTGTTTGTACCATTTCTTCATTGGCTACTTTCTTTACTTCTTCAGGAATTTCTTTTTTCGATGTCGTTTCGTAAGCTTTCATTAGTCCTGTTAAAGCAGCTGTTCCTGATACTTTAAAGGGTGCTGTGATTTGAATTTCTGCATCTTTTACACCCGCTGTAATGAGTGCGTTTGTATACATTGCATCTGTTACCCAATTAATGTTTTTCGCTCGCACAATAAGACCTGATCCTGGTTTTGTATACGTAATCATAGAAGAGGAAATCGCTCTCGTACCAATTTGTGCTTTTGGTACAATCCCCTCTAAAAATTTATGTTCTTCCGCATTAGAAACAGTAATAATTTGCGCATCTTTTGGCGCTTTCATTTCTTTTAAAAGATCTTGTTTTTGTTGTTCAGATAAATTTTCTCCTAATGTAACGATTGATTCTCCCTCAATCACGTCTGCAAATGAAGCTGCTGGAATCATAAATACTGTAACAGCTAGTAGCAGAGCTAATAGTTTCGTTCTCACGAAAAATCGCTCCCTTTCTCTTTCTGGAATTTTCGGGCAACACAGTTATTATAGTATATTTTTCTGATTTGTCATCTGTCTTCTTCTTAATTTCAAAAAAGAAGTATACAGATTGTCGGATTCTTTTTGTTTCTGGACGCGAATATGGTAATATAGTGCTGAGATAGTTGAAAGGAGAAATATACGTATGAAAACTTTAGGATACATATTAATGGAGAATGGTGAAAAAATCGAATTAGAATTTTTCCCAGAAGAAGCACCCAAAACAGTTGAAAACTTTAAAAAATTAGCTGACCAAGGATTTTATAATGGTGTTACATTCCACCGCGTTATTCCTGGTTTCGTAAGTCAAGGCGGAGATCCAACAGGAACAGGTGCAGGCGGTCCTGGTTACTCTATTCCATGTGAAACTGATGGGAATCCTCATAGACATGTAGTTGGATCACTTTCTATGGCACATGCTGGCCGTAATACAGGTGGTAGCCAATTTTTTATCGTTCATGAACCACAACCACATTTAGATGGTGTGCATACTGTATTTGGTAAAGCGACAAGCGGTATTGAAACAGTATTAAATATGCGTCAAGGCGATGTAATGAAAGAAGTTAAAGTTTGGGAAGAGTAAGTGAAAGAGAGAGCAAATTAGCTCTCTTTTTTTGTACTTATTCTTGCTATGATCAGTTTAAGATAATTCTTTTACAATCAATATGAAAAGGGAAGAGCAGTTTTTTATGCTATAAAGAGGAATTGATGATAGTTGTACAGTAAATGATAATGTAGAGAATAAAGTTATTATACGAAGAACTAGTTTTTGTAAACACACATAGGATATAGTGAAATTTTTTATAGGTGTTATCATTGAATTGTATTCAATTTTTATGCTTTGTTTAATTTGGCATGGGGCAGGAAAAGGGTTTGAACATTTCTATGCATGGATGAATGCTCTCCTCATGCATAATAGGAAAAGTTTTATGTCGATTTTTAAATTTATCCTGCTATTTGTGGGAGTGAAAAAACACTGATTAAAGTTTCGTTTTACATGTAGTTGACTTTCCTAAACTCTCTTTGTATGATTATCAAGTTGTTTTGACAGCCCTTCTCACTATAGTGAAAATATTGTAGAATGGATATGATGTAGAAATAGTGGTAGAGGGGATACATGGTTTGTAACTTTTGTAAGAAGGGATAAGGTTTATGTTAATTCGTTTTAAAAAAAGTTATGAAAAGATTGCAATGGGACTTCTTTCTTTTATGCCGACTGAAAAAAATGTGAAAACTTTACAATTAACAATGAAAGAGTATGATAAAAACGATAGTTGGCAACTGTATTTGTGGAAACAAAATGATGATTTTGTGGGGATAGTTGGAATTATCAATGAAGAAAATGTAATAGAGATTCAACATCTTAGTGTGAATCCATCTCATCGTCACATGGGAATTGGTACGAAGATGGTACAAGAATTAAAAAATAAGTTTCAAGGTGTTACGGTTTGTGGCAATGAACAAACTACTAGTTTTTGCGAAAAGTGTAAGGAAGTTGAACAAAATATACATTCATAAAAGCAGAGATAAGAACAATGTCATCTCTGCTTTCTCTTTTTTAGTTGTTCGTTTCGTTCGGCAATTACATCATTTCTGTTACGTAATTTATGTTTATGGACAATGTACTCAGTAGGTAGCGAATGAGCATTTTTCCAGGGAAGCATTTTTTCTGTACACAATTGCAAGCATGTATTTTCCAAGGAAGAGTCTGAAAAGGGTAAAAATATAGGTGTAAAAGGTTCTTTCTTTTGAATAGACTGTAATTGTTTTTGCAAAATAGTTAAAAGTGTTGGGTGATCAAGACCTAATTCATGCACTTGTTTACTTTCTTCTTTTAAAATAGCAATGGCGCTTGTCATCATTCGTATGGAACCATTCCAATTCGAGCGTCTGTGATGATATAAAGAAACTGCTATTTGAATAAAACCAACCCAGTAGTTGTCACGTTCTCCTCGTGGTTTTAATTTCCAATATTCTTCTAGTACTTCGTGACATTCAAAGTAATCATAATCTCCATGAAAATGAATTAAAAACTGTATGTATGCAGTAGGATACATTTTTTCTCTCCTATCTAAACGGTCTTACGTACAGTGTATCATGAAGCGTAACTATAATGTGAGTAGGGGGAGAGTTCTAAAGCCTTTATTTTTTAGGGCTGTGAGTTAAAATGAACCTTTAATTATAGTGGGGGAGGGCTTACTGCCCGCAAATAGTGGAATAAATAATAAACGACTAGAGAATCTCTAGCCGTTTATTATATTTTACATTAGCAGAAGCAAGCCGCGCCCACAATAATTAATAAGATAAAGAGCACAACAAGTAAAGCGAAACCGCCGTTAAAACCACAATCAACATGGCCCATAGTTTTTAACCTCCTACATTGAACTTACTACACTTTTATCATATGAAGGGGTGGGCATTGTTGCATGGGCAAATGTCTATTTTCAAGTAAATTTCTTAAAAAGGTTGGATAGAACATAAGTATGCTCTATACTTATGTTGTTATAGAAAAAATGTGGTGGGATGCTTTGTGCAATATAATTTTAAAGTAGAGGCTTTTGAAGGGCCTTTAGATCTATTGTTACATTTAATCCATCGTTATGAAATTGATATATATAATATTCCTGTAGCGGAAATTACAGAGCAATATTTATCTTATATTCATACGATGAAAGACTTGCAACTGGATGTTGCGAGTGAGTATTTGGTAATGGCTGCAACGCTATTGCAAATTAAAAGTAAAATGCTGTTACCGAAACAGGAGGAAGATGTACCTGATAATGGTGAAGACTTTATAGATGATCCCCGTCAAGAGTTGATGGAGCGGTTAATTGAATATAAAAAATATAAACAAGTTGCTACTGAATTAAAAGAGAGAGAACAAGAAAGAGCGCAACTTTATACACGTCCACCAATCGATTTTGCATCGTTTCAGCAAGAAGAGGAGACAAGCTTACCTCTAGATGTCACACTGTATGATATGTTAGCAGCATTTCAAAAACTTATGCGTCGAAAAAAATCAAAGCGTCCAGTAACAACGCGAATTACTCGTCAAGAAATACCGATTGAACAACGTATGAGTAATATTTTACAGCAATTAGAAACAGCGGAAGGACGTCAAAGTTTTTATGATTTATTTGTTGATGAAGAGCGTGAAGTAATGGTAGTAACGTTTTTAGCCGTGCTCGAACTTATGAAAAATCAACAAATTATTATTGAGCAAGAACACAATTTTGATGAAATCTTTTTGATTCGTTCTAAAGCGTAGTAAAACTCTAATTTCAAGAGTGTGAGGGAAGTTAACAGTAAGTCATAATTAGTGGAGATAATTCTCGCTAATTATAGTTTTACATGATCTGGTTTGGAACAATAGAAGGAATGTTGGACCGAGCGCAATATACTGTGATTCGGTCTTTGTCATGGATATTTTTGCACGGAAAGATATGAGAAAGGAGATTGTATGTTGGATAGAAAAGAACAGATGGCAATAATTGAGGGGCTTTTATTCGTTGCGGGTGATGAAGGGATTTATCCGGAACAAATTGCAAAAGTACTTGAAATTGAAGTGAAAGATGTAATTCAGCTTATCGAAGAAATGCAAAAGGAATGCCAAGGGATGCAGCGAGGATTGCAAATTGTGCAATTTGCAAAAGTGTATCGCCTTGCTACAAAAAAAGAACATGCATCTTATTATCAAAAATTAATGGATACGCCAACAACAGCATCTCTTTCCCAGGCTGCTCTTGAAACATTGGCGATTGTTGCCTATCGTCAGCCAATTACAAGAACTGAAATGGAAGAGATTCGAGGTGTGAAAACGGACAGGGCATTGCAAACATTGGTATCGCACTTGCTTATAAAAGAAACGGGCCGAGCAGAAGGTCCAGGGCGCCCTATTTTATATGGTACGACTAAAGAGTTCTTAGATACGTTTGGACTTCAAACATTAGAGGATTTACCAACCCTTTCTGAAGAAAGTGAACAAATGAATGAAGCAGACTTATTCTTTGGTTCTTTGCAAGAACTATCAAAAGCGTAGCTTAGCATATTGCTAAGCTTTTTTTGTATATGAAATACGCCTCGTGCCATACTAAATGAAAAAAGGAGACGAATTATGAAAAGTGTACGGATTATTCTATTGCTAGTTTCTGTTTTGTTATGTTTTTCATTAAACAGCACATCTGCCAAAAGATATATGACGTCTGTTCATACTGCGTCCTCTTTTTCCATACAACGACCGCATTTAGGGAGAATGAAAGTAAGTTTTTTTAAGGTAGGACAAGGTGATGCCACACTTATTATTCTGCCTAATGGTCAAACAATGTTAATTGATGGAGGTCCTTATGAGGCTGGAGAGGTAATCATTCAAAAATTGGTTGAAAAGGGAATTAACCATTTAGATGTTGTTGTAGGAACTCATCCAGATATGGATCATATAGGTGGACTTATACCAATTATAGAACAAATGCCAGTGTCACTTGTATTAGATAGTGGCAAAACCTATAGTTCTTTTACATATCATACGTATAGGAACAATATTAAAAAGAGAGGGATTCCGTTTGTTCGTGTAAAACAAGGGCAGTACATCCCATTAGATCCTCAAGTTTCTATGCAAGTTTTAAATAATGGAAAGTCGAAGGATGAAAATAATGAATCATCAATTGTTTTAAAAGTTCGATATGGTAAAGCTGATTTTTTGCTAATGGGAGATGCGGATGTACAAACTGAAAGGGAAATAATAAAGCAGTATGATGTACATGCAGATGTTTTAAAGGTAGGTCATCATGGTTCGTATACGTCAACTAGTGAAGAGCTTTTAGAAAAGGCAAATCCTCAATTTGCTATTCTTTCTTATGATAAAAAAAATCCATATGGGCATCCACATCAAAGTGTAGTAAAAAGGTTAAAGAGACATGGTGTGATGACATATACAACAGATAAGCGAACGGTAGAAGTTGAAACAGATGGAGAGCATATTGTAATGTGGTCTAATTTGCTACTTCCGTTATTAAAGTAAACTAGTATGATTTATTGATAATCAAAATCTAAGTAAAATAAGGAATCGATACCAAATTTTATAAAAGTCTACTGTCTTCTTTTGGAAAAAATGCATAATATATATTATAATTAGGGAAGAAAAGTGAATTTCCTTTTTGATCATAAAAGGGGAAATTTATTATTAATGTATAGACAACTACTCATGTATATATTAAGATAGAATTAGGCAAATAGGTAATAATACAAGTAGGTATTTTATGGGAAAGGATCGATGAAAATGAAAACGCAAGTTGTCATCAATGCCAAAATTTATACAGGTCACGAAGTAATGGAAAGTGGATTTATTCGTTACGCAGAAAAAATTGAAGAAATTGGTTTGATGGCTCAATATGTATCACAAGAAAATGAAACTGTTTTTGATGCAGAAGGAAAAATTGTGATTCCAGGTATGATCGATGTTCATATTCATGGTGGATACGATATTGATGCGATGGATGCAAATAGCGATGGATTAGTAACTCTTGGTAAAGAAATGTTAAAAGAAGGAGTTACAACTTACTTCCCAACAACAATGACACAAGCTCCAGAAGCGATTGAAGCGGCTTTAAGTGCTGCAAAAGAAGCAAAAGAAAAAGGAGCACATTTTGAATATATTCATTTAGAAGGACCATATGTTTCAAAAAAACGTGCGGGAGCACAGCCACTTGAGCATATTGTCCCTGCGGATATTGAACAATTTAAACAATGGCAAGAAGCAAGCGGTAATTTAATTAAATTAGTAACGTATGCACCAGAAGGAGAGGGTGCGGTAGAGTTTGAACAGTATCTTGCTGAAACTGGTGTTGTTGGTACAATGGGACATACAGATGCAATTGATGCACAATTAAAAAATAGAAATATTACACATGCTACACACTTATACAATCAAATGCGTGGTTTACATCACCGTGAACCAGGCGTTGTCGGTCATGTGTTATTAAACTCAAATGTAATGGTTGAAGTGATTACAGATGGGATTCACATTCATCCAGACATGGTGAAATTAGCATATAAATTAAAAGGACCTAAAAAAGTAAGTGTCATTACAGACGCGATGCGTGCAAAAGGTTTAGAAGACGGATTATATGAACTTGGTGGACAACCTGTACACGTAAAAGATGGCAGTGCTCGTTTAGAAGATGGAACATTGGCAGGTAGTATTTTAAAAATGGACCAAGCATTCCGAAATGTAATTGAATTTACAGGATGTTCCATTGAGGATGCTGTACTTATGACATCAGTTAACCAAGCAGAAGAGTTTGGCTTAACGAATAAAGGTGCATTAGCAGCAGGAAAAGATGCTGACTTTGTTGTCATGACTGAAGATTTACATGTATATGATACAGTTCGATTAGGAATTCATATGAAGGAAGGGAAGTAAGTAGATGAATATTCTTGTTGTAAAAACTCCAGAAGAATTAGCGGAAGCAGGTTATAAATTAATTGAAGAAGTTGTAAAATCAAAAAAAAATCCAACATTAGGAATGGCTACAGGAAGCTCTCCACTTGGTATTTATGCAGAAATGAGAAAAAATAAACTTGATACAAGCCGTGTAACCACTGTAAACTTAGATGAGTACGTAAATTTACCACATGAAGATAAAAACAGCTACCATTATTTTATGCAGGAACAGTTGTTTAATCATCTTCCATTTAAAGAAACTTATGTACCGAATGGGATGGCAAATGATTTAGAAGAAGAGTGCAAGCGTTATGAAGGCATTCTAGCAGCTAACCCAGTTGACCTACAGATTCTTGGAATCGGTGAAAACGGTCACATCGGATTTAACGAGCCAGGAACAGCTTTTGATTCTCCAACTAACATTGTAGAATTAACAGAGTCTACACGCCAAGCAAACCTTCGTTTCTTCGAAAAAGAAGAAGATGTGCCAACTCATGCAATTACAATGGGAATTGGTAGCATAATGAAAGCGAAGCAAATTTTACTTGTTGCTATGGGACCGAAAAAAGCAGGAGCAATCAAAGAACTGCTTCAAGGTGAGTATAGCGAAGCGTGTCCTGCTACAGTATTGCAACGTCATCCGAATGTAACCGTAATTGCTGATCCAGAAGCTCTATCTTTATGCAGTGAGGCGATTGCTGATGAACATCGACAAGTATTCACCATTTCCAATCTATTATCAGATTCAAGAGTGGGTGAAACAGCTAATTGAGGACGGTGAATGGACGCCGGGAGATAAAATTCCATCTGAGAATGAACTTTGTGATAAGTTTGAAGTAAGTCGCATGACAATCAGACAGGCAATTAATAACTTAGTGGAACAAGGATATTTATATCGAAAACGTGGAATTGGAACGTTTGTTCAACTTCCAAAAGTGGAGCAGAAACTGCAAGGGATGACGGGATTTACAGAGGATATGCTTTCCCGTGGTATGAAACCAAGTAGTCAGTTATTGAGCTTCCATCTAGTTCCAGCTACTGCTAAAATAGCAGACCGGCTTAAAATTCAAGAGGGAGAATCGGTATATGAAGTAAGGCGTATTCGCCTAGCTGATGATGAACCGATTGCCTTTGAGACAACATATTTGTCACCAACTCTTGTAAAAGATATTAACGAAGAAATTCTGCAACAATCTTTATACGAACATTTAGAGAAAAAGTTAGGCTTTAAACTTGTTCGTGCTACCCAAGCAATTGAAGCTTCAATTGCAACAGATGATGAAGCAGAGCATTTGCATATACCTAAAAAAGCACCTGTGCTTGTAATGCGACAATGGTCATATGCAGAAGGTGAATTACCGTTAGAATATGTAAAATGTATTTATCGTGGTGATCGTTATAAGTTTATTACGAGTATTTCACGAAATAAGTAATATACTTCATTTTTTGAAACATAGTAAACTTTCGATTGATTGGGTATGTAAAGAAATAAAAATACGACTCATCCTTATAAGGAGTGAGTCGTATTTTTATTTTGCTTTGAATTGTAGGCTAGAACACGTTCCACAGCATCTTTTACAGAGTCTACGACATAATGAGAATGCTCTTTTACTGCGTCATCTGCTTGCGCCATGGCAAAGCTATGAGGAGTTAGTGAGAACATTGGAATATCGTTATAAGAGTCACCAATACAAGCAATTTCCTCAGGATTTATTTGGAACTCTTGTAATAGAACAGAAATAGCAGAGCCTTTACTAATATTGGGTGGCATAACATCTAGGCACTGTTCAGCAGAAATAAAAGTGCTGACCTTCCCATAAAATTTTTCATCAATTTTCTTCTGAAGAGCTTGTAAGTCCTCTTTCATGCCACCAACAGAAATTTTATTTGGAAAGATTGTATCATCAATTTTTTGTAATAAATTTGGTTCTTCCACAGAAGTCATTGTGACTTGTTTTTCAAGTTCATGGATAAAGGGCGTTTTTTCTTCGATGTAATAATTATGTTCATCACTTACATAACGGAAATAAGGTTCTTCTTTTGTCATTGCTAACAAATCTGGTAAGATGCTTGAATCAAATGTGGCAGACAATAACTGTTTATTCTCATGAGTATATACAAATACACCATTTACGCTAATGCGGTGAAAATCAGTGCCGATTTCTTTCATTAAACCAGCGATTTCATTATCAAGCCTACCAGAGGCAAAACAAAGTATCACATTTTGTTCTGCAAGGTTACGAAGGGCAATAATGTCTTGTTCATCAATAATTCCCCCATGTTGCATCATTGTACCATCAATATCGCTAACAAACATTTTAATCATGCTGTGCTCTCCTTTCTATGTACATGTGCTCTTACATTATACGCATCTTGTGCAAGCATGTCTAAAAAATGAATTTTTCTAAAATGGTAGATGTTTTGCATTGACGAAAAAGAAGAAAGTTCTGTAACATAAAAGCAGGCTATTTAAGTACGAGGGTGGTGTTATATGAATAATTATCTAGAAATTAAAAAAGTTTTAAATAATAATGTCATCATTGCGAGCCATCCGGAACATAAGGAAGTAGTAGTGATTGGCAAGGGAATAGGGTTTGGAAAAAAAACAAAAGATGTATTAGAAGCGGAACAAATTGAAAAAATGTTTGTTTTAAAGAATGAACGGGACCGTGAACAATATAAACTTTTAGTGCCACATGTGAGCGAAAAGTTAATTGAACTGATGAACGATATTATGTTGTACATTCAAGAGAAGGCGCAGTCACCATTAAATGAGCATATTCATATTGCCTTAACAGATCATATTTCTTTTGCAATTAAAAGACTGAAACAAGGATTTATAATAGATAATCCTTTTTTAGTTGAAACAAAAATGCTGTACCCAGAAGAATATAAAATTGCTGAGGGCGTTGTACAACTCTTGAATTCTCGTTTGCAAATTACATTACCAGAAGGGGAAATTGGTTTTATTGCACTTCATATCTATAGTTCACTCACAAATTCTGATTTATCTTCTGTTAATCAAAACTCCCGTCTTATTGTGCAGCTTGTTTCTTTAATTGAAACAAATCTACACCTTACATTAGATCCAGAAAGCATTCATTATTTACGTCTTATTCGTCATTTGCAATATGCAATTGAACGAGTGAAAAAGGGAGAGAAGGTTGAAGAATCACAAGGATTTGCTGATTTGTTAAAAGCAGAGTATCCAGTTTGTTATAATTTAGCTTGGAAGCTTGTGAAGGTGATGCAAAAAGAATTACAGCTTCCTGTATATGAAGCGGAGAGCATTTATTTAACGATGCACTTGCAAAGATTAGTAAAAGCAGAGCATGTGTAAAAGACATATATTTTTGTCTAAAATGAAAACGTTAAAAAAAATGATTGAATCGCTTACAATTGTTTTGTATAATAAGTCATGCAAAGTTATACAAAATTCGACAAACAAATGAAAGCAAATAACGAAAACGTTTGCTTTAAAATAGTGAACTTATACGTAAACCTATTTTTGACACGTGTTACTGATTCGATCAGGCATGAGTGGAGAAAAGTCAGGAATGTAAGCTAGAGAAAGGGATATACTACCCTTTGTATAGCTATCGTTCTATCTTTTTTTCCTCATGCCTTTTTGGCGTTTGTCGAAAAGTACAATATAGATAAGAGAGGAAGGGTTTCCATGTTTAAGAAGATCTTTGGTGTTCTTCAAAAAGTCGGAAAAGCGCTTATGCTTCCAGTAGCGATTTTACCGGCAGCAGGTATTTTACTTGGATTTGGTAACGCATTTCAAAATGAAACGTTAACAAATTTCATTCCTGCTTTAAAAGCAGATTGGTTTGTAATGGTTGCAAAAATCATGGAACAATCTGGTGATATTATTTTCGCAAACCTGGCGTTATTATTTGCAGTTGGGGTAGCGATTGGACTTGCTGGTGGAGACGGAGTAGCTGGGTTAGCAGCTTTCGTTGGCTACTTAATTATGAACAAAACAATGAGTGTGTTCCTAGAAGTAGACAAGCTAGTAAAAGTAACGAGTGTTGGATCTGATCCAGTTAAAATTGGTTTTGCAGATCCAGCGTATGCAAACGTACTAGGAATTCCAACACTGCAAACTGGAGTGTTTGGTGGTATTATCGTCGGGATATTAGCGGCGTATTGCTATAATAAATATTTCAATATTGAATTGCCACCGTATTTAGGGTTCTTTGCAGGTAAGCGTTTCGTACCGATTGCAACAGCAGCATTTTCTTTACTATTAGGGATTTTAATGTGCTTTATCTGGCCAACAATTCAAGGTGGCTTAAATACATTCTCGCACCAAATGATTGATGCAAACAAGACATTAGCAGCATTTATTTTCGGCTTAATTGAACGTTCCTTAATTCCATTTGGACTACATCATATTTTCTATTCACCGTTCTGGTTCGAGTTCGGTCAATATACAAATGCAGCAGGCGAATTAATTCGCGGTGACCAAAAAATCTTTATGGCACAGTTAAAAGACGGTGTAGAATTAACAGCTGGTACATTTACAACAGGTAAGTATCCGTTCATGATGTTCGGTCTTCCAGCAGCAGCGTTAGCAATGTATCATGAAGCTCGTCCGGAAAACAAAAAATTAGCAGCAGGTATTTTAGGCTCCGCTGCGTTAACATCTTTCTTAACAGGTATTACAGAACCACTTGAATTTTCATTCTTATTCGTAGCACCAGTATTATTCGGAATACATGCTGTATTTGCTGGTTTATCGTTTATGACAATGCATATTTTAGGTGTTAAAATTGGTATGACATTCTCTGGTGGTTTAATTGACTTTATCTTATTCGGTGTACTTCAAAACCGTACACCATGGTGGTGGGTAATCGTTGTAGGTCTTGTACTTGCGGTAATTTACTACTTCGGATTCCGTTTTGCAATCCGTAAATGGGATTTAAAAACACCTGGTCGTGAAGTAACAACAGATGCTGATGGCGCAGGAAAAACAGAAGCAGGCGAACTTCCACGTGAAGTATTAGTGGCGCTTGGTGGTAAAGAGAATATTGCTTCTCTAGACGCTTGTATCACACGTTTACGTGTTCAAGTTAATGAACAAAAAAATGTAAACAAAGATCGTTTAAAAGAACTTGGAGCAGCTGGTGTACTTGAAGTTGGAAATAACATTCAAGCTATTTTCGGACCGAAATCAGACACATTGAAATCACAAATTCATGATATTATGTCAGGTCGAACGCCTCATGTTGAAAAAGAAGAGCCTGTAAAAGTAGAAGAAACTCCTCAAAAAGTGGATGAAAACGAGACAATCGTATCACCAATTGAAGGGAAAATTTTACCGATTACAGAAGTACCTGATCAAGTATTTTCAGGGAAAATGATGGGAGATGGATTTGCAATCGAACCAACAGAAGGAACAGTAGTTTCTCCAGTTAACGGTGAAATTGTGAATGTATTCCCTACAAAACACGCAATTGGTATTCAATCTGAAGGCGGGAAAGAAATTTTAATTCACTTCGGTATTGATACTGTAAAATTAAATGGTGAAGGTTTTGAAGCGCTTGTAGCACAAGGTGATCAAGTGAAACAAGGACAACCTTTATTAAAAGTAGACCTAGCATTTGTAAAAGAAAATGCACCATCTATTATCACACCAATTATTTTTACAAATTTAGGCCAAGGACAACAAGTTGAATTGAAAAAAGAAGGTAATGTCAAGAAAGGCGAAGCATCTATTATTGACATTCAGTAAGAAATTGACGAAAAATGTTTATAATTATAATGGGCGATGTGGTTGACCGAACATCGCCTATTATATACAATAGATGATGTAGTACTAACGTCTATACAACTAAAAAAATACTGTATTTAAAGGAGATAGATTATTATGGAAAAAATCTTTAAAGTAACTAGCGATTCAGGAATTCATGCTCGTCCAGCAACTTTACTTGTTAACACTGCAAGCAAATTCGGTGCTGATATCAACTTAGAATATAACGGTAAAAACGTTAACTTAAAATCAATCATGGGTGTTATGTCTTTAGGTATTCAACAAGGCGCAGAAATTAAAATCACTGCAAATGGTGATGATGCAGCTCAAGCACTAGCAGCTATCGAAGAAACTATGAAAAACGAAGGATTAGGAGAATAATGACTCTTAATATTCAAGGGATCGCTGCATCAAGTGGGATTGCTATTGCGAAGGCTTTCAGACTTGAAAATCCTGAATTCAACATTGAAAAGAAAACGATTACGGATGAAGCTGCAGAAATTGCACGCTTAGACGCTGCGCTTGAAAAAGCAAAATTTGAATTAGAAGCAATTAAAGACCATGCTTTTGCTGAACTTGGTGCTGATAAAGCTGCTATCTTTGAAGCACATTTACTAGTACTAAATGATCCAGAACTAGTAAATCCAGTAAAAGATAAAGTAAATAGTGAAAAAGTAAATGCTGAATTTGCAATGGATGAAGTTGCAACAATGTTCATTACTATGTTTGAAAACATGGATAACGAATATATGAAAGAGCGTGCAGCGGATATTCGCGACGTAACAAAACGCGTTCTTGCACATTTACTAGGAATTAACTTCTCAAACCCAAGCACAATTTCTGAAGAAGTAATCATCATTGCTGAAGATTTAACACCATCGGATACAGCTCAATTAAACCGTAAATATGCAAAAGGTTTTACAACTGATATTGGTGGACGTACATCTCACTCTGCAATTATGGCTCGCTCTATGGAAATTCCAGCTGTTGTTGGTACGAAAGTTGTTATGGAGAAAATCCAAAACGGCGATATGGTAATCATCGACGGTTTAGATGGAGAAGTAATTGTAAACCCATCAGAAGAAACTCTTCGCGCTTTCCAAGAAAAGAAAGCGAAATTCGAAGAACAGAAAGTTGAATGGGCGAAATTAAAAGATCAAGCTACTGTAACAAGCGACGGACACCATGTCGAGCTTGTTGCTAACATCGGAACACCAAATGATGTACAAGGTATCATCGACAATGGTGGAGAAGGCGTTGGATTATACCGTACAGAATTCTTATACATGGGCCGTGACAATCTTCCAACAGAAGAAGAGCAGTTCGAAGCGTATAAAGCAGTTCTTGAAGGTGTAAAAGAAGGTCAACCAGTTGTTGTTCGTACACTTGACATTGGTGGAGATAAAGAACTTCCATACTTACATTTACCAAAAGAAATGAACCCATTCTTAGGTTACCGTGCAATTCGCTTATGCCTTGAAGAACAAGATGTGTTCCGTACGCAACTTCGTGCATTACTTCGTGCAAGTGTATATGGTAATTTAAAAATCATGTTCCCAATGATTGCAACTCTTGATGAATTCCGTCAAGCAAAAGCAATTTTATTGGAAGAGAAAGAGAGACTTGTTGGGGCTGGTACAACTGTTTCTGACGATATTGAAGTAGGTATGATGGTAGAAATCCCTGCTTCTGCGGTATTAGCAGATCAATTTGCTAAAGAAGTTGACTTCTTCTCTATTGGAACAAATGATTTAATCCAATATACAATGGCTGCTGACCGTATGAATGAACGTGTATCTTACTTATACCAACCGTATAACCCATCTATTTTACGTCTTGTAAAAATGGTTATCGATGCTGCTCATAAAGAAGGAAAATGGGCTGGTATGTGTGGTGAGATGGCAGGAGATTCGCTTGCAATCCCATTACTACTTGGATTAGGTTTAGATGAATTTAGCATGAGTGCAACATCTATCCTTCCTGCAAGAACACAACTAAGTAAGTTGTCAAAAGCACAAATGGAAGAGTTAGCACAAAAAGCATTAACAATGTCAACTGCTGAAGAAGTTGTTGAATTAGTTAAAAGTATTTAATAGTAAAAAGAAAACCTGAGACCGATTTCAAATCGGTCTCAGGTTTTTTGTACAAGGCTAATCTTCTAACAAATTGCAATTGCGATTATATCCTCTGGGCAAACACGTAATAATCCTTTAAAATCGTCTTTGTGTTTGTTATCACATGGCTCATGGTGATTATCGTTTCTGCAGTTATTCTTGGAGAAGAGAGCCACCCCACAAGAAAACCCTTCAAATACTACATCACGGAACGTACCACAATCTTTAACTTTTAGAAGAGAAATTTTTGTTCCAATTGAAATGTTAATAAGGACATTGCATAGTGATTTTTTGTGAAAATCATCATCTCTGCGATCATCTCTTTTACACCCATCGTCAAAGTTACAACCTCTGAAGTCATCACGACATCCAAAAGATCCAAACATAATTCTTCACCCCCTTCACACTTATAATGTATGTAAGTTCCATATGTGGTGATTGGACATAGCGTGGAATTTTTGTTGGGATATTTACTTATTTTAAATGACTAGATGGGTGTTTGTTATTTAATGGTATTTGGATAAGGACAAATGACAGGGGAAGATAGATTGCAAATTTTATTCGTGTTTTTTCTTTATTCAAGCATCGGAATTTTATGGGGAGTTATCCTGTGTTTCTCATCTTTGAATCAACAAGAATCTTTAGGAGAGGTTCGACTATTCACGAATAACCGGATATATAGAAAAAAGACACCTTCATTTATAACGAGGTATCCTTTACACTTTTTTACTTTTATATAAAACGATTGCATATACGGGAAGAGCCAACAGTAATGGTACGATAGATTGTGAGATATGTAGTCCTTCTTCTAGCTGTAGTGCTTTTTCTTTTGGAAATTGTAATATTGTAATATTTGTGGCATCTCCAATAAAGTATAGAAGCAGTACAGTTACGGTATAGCTTAAAAATGCAATAAAGCTTCCATATGAATTCAATGAAAATCCCTCTCTTGTTATCTATTTGTTACCATTGTATCACAATTGTAACAAAAAATCACCCCTTATATTTCAGTATGTAATAAAGTTCGACAAAATACTACGGTTCAAAGGGGGAGAGAGGAATGAATCGTTATTTATATATGTTGAAATATTACAAAGAAATGACATAAAAACCGAAGGAATCTCCTTCGGTTTTTATGTCATTGTGGGACTGTTTATTTTACCCACTCAGTCACTTGTTCGACATTCATACGTGGTGCTGGATGTCCTTTTAAAGTCGATTCCCCAATTGTAATTAGCATGATTGGTACATAGCGAGAAGAAACATTAAATTCATCCATTAGTGCTTGTGGATTAAAGCCGCCGATCGCACAAGTATCCCAGCCAGTTGCTTTTGCTGCAAGCATAAGCTGCATTGCTGCTAGTGATGCATTGGAGAAGGCTGCATCTCGTGGATATTGTTCACGCTTATATGCAGATTCAATATTTTGTGCCAAACGTTCTTTGGCCTCTTCTTTCATAAATCCTTGCTCTACAATTGGTCCATATACAGGATCAATGTTTTTATCCGCTTCTAGGTCACCTAAAATAGCGACTACTGCAGAGGCGTCAAGAATTTGTTGTTGATTATAAGCGATTGGATGTAAACGGCTTTGTACATCTTTACCTTGGAAAACAAGAAACTTCCAATGTTGTAAGTTCCAAGCTGACGGTGCTTGGCCCGCTGCTTTCAAAATTTCTTGTAATTCTTCTTTTGAAATTTCCCTTTCAGGATTGAATGCACGATTAGATGTTCGTTCATATAAAACAGTAAAAAAATCTTGCTGTGTCATAATATACCTCCAAGTTGTATGTCGATTTACAAAAAATACTATATGTAATTTTTACTTACGTTTTGTAAGTTATCACTGTAAAAGAGTATAATACCTTTATTTTAATTGTCAAGTTGTTGAGAATAGAATAAATAAAAAGAGGACATTCGTACAATCGCTATCATTCATGAAATCATACAATAAAAAGATGATTCACAGATTAAAAAAGAAATATGTAAAGTGAAGCTCCTGTCAGTGGGAGGGTTCTTCGTTCCTGCTGATACTCAGCCCTCATCAATCGGGTTCTTTTGATAGCGGTCCCTTATAGAAAAGGATAGTGAAGAATTCAGTAGAACAGGATATATGAAGTGAGTGAAGACCAGTGGTGAACATACTACATTTTTTATTAGAGAATACGGTTTTTCAAAATGTATTACAAGATCTCCATGTAAATGTACTTTATATAGAAGAAGGGTGTAATCACCAGTATACGATTGACAATATACATCCTAAATGTATGTTTATAGCAAATAGTTTTGAAGAAGGAGAACTATTATATGAAAAAGTGCGACCACAAATTGTAATCATTTATGTGTCGAATGGTGCACAAGTAGAGCATATAAAACACATATATAATTCAATGAGTTCTTTTATAGTTATTTGGGATCAGCCGGTGACGTCAAAATTTGTAGATCTACTTACAATAGGGGTACGAAATATTGTGATGGCTCCTGTTACACCGCAGGTTGTGTTAGAAGAGGTAAACAAAAGTCTTTATCAATTATCACTATTGCAGCAATTAACTATTCAACAAGAGCTTCTTCAAATGATGTTTGATTTTCAAAATGATTTATTATTTATTGTAGAAGATGATGAAATCGTCGACTGTAATACGAACTTTTTGAGTTTTTTTGGATATGAAAATTTATTTTCATATCATGAGAATCATATGGTATTTGCGGAACATTTTATTCAAGAGCATGGATATTACACAACAAATCACGATATAACTTGGCTCGATGATTCTTTAGAACAATCCAGAAAAATAAAAATGTATAATTATGAAGGTGAAGAGTTCATTTTTTTATTACGTGCCGTATCTGTACCAGAAGATTTGTCTAGGTTTATTGTTAAGTGTACCGATATTACGGAATTAGATGAATTATATCAAGAGCAAGAACAGCTTGCTGCAATTGATTCTTTAACAGAAATATACAACCGTTTGAAGTTTCAACAAGTATTGGAAGAAAACTGGAAAAACGAAAAACGAATGAATCAAACAATGGCGGTTATTCTTTTTGATATAGACGATTTTAAAAAAGTGAATGACACATATGGGCATGATTTTGGTGATTTAGCATTAATTCAGTTAGCTGAACTTATGAAATCTAAAATAGCATCCCAGCATATTTTTGCACGGTGGGGTGGAGAGAAATTTAGTATATTAGTAATAAATACAACGGAAAAAGAGGCCTTCCAAGTTGCTGAATCTTTACGTTTTTTTATTGAAACGAAACAGTTCTCTAGTATTTCAAAATTAACTGCAAGTTTTGGTATTGCTTTGTATGAGCAAGGAATTACAAAAGAGGAGTTAATACAGCGAGCAGATATTGCTTTATATGAAGCGAAAAAAAATGGGAAAAACCAAGTACGTCTATATAGAGAAGAAAAAATGTGAATTTTTCGCAACAAAGTGTTGCGATTTTTTTCTGTTGTTTGATAATAGAGATAGGGGACCATTTATGATGAAGTAACTGCGGAGGTTTTTAAATGCTAAAAAGATTGATTATGATGGTCTTGTGTTGCTTTTTAGTATGCGGAATTGTGTACTATTTTTGGGATACGCTGGAGAAGTCAGAGGCGCCAATATCAAAGGTAATCCCTTCTACTAAATCTGAATTACAGGATAATTTGGAAGAAAAAAAGCAACCACCAATTGATTATGCTAGTATTGCACAAAAGTTAGACCAATATTTAATAGACAAAGACTTTAATGGAACAGTTCTTGTCGAGGATAAAGGTCATGTATTACTCAATAAAGGTTATGGATATGCGGATGTGCAAAATAAAGTTAAAAATACACCGCAAACAAAGTATCGCATCGGTTCAATTACTAAGACTGTTGTGGCAACATCCATTTTACAGTTGCAAGAGCAGGGGAAAGTAAATATTCAGGACAATGTAAATAAATATATCCCTTCATTCCCCGCAGAAAAAAATATTACATTATACCACCTTCTCACACACACTTCGGGCTTACCAGGGAAGGGAAAGGGAAAAGTGAATGCTGCATCCCGTTTGGCGTTAGTTACTTGGATTGGAAACCAGCAAGTAGCTTTTCCACCCGGTACTGGTTGGGAATACACTGACTATAATTATATGGTGCTTGCTTATATTATAGAAAATATATCTAAGAAGCCTTTAGAAGAATACGTAAAGGAAAATATATTTGCGCGAGCGGGCATGCATGAGTCAGGTATGGGAAATATGGCGCCAGGAGAGAGATATTTCACGAAAGGGTACAAAAAGGAAAATAATATACTTGTACCAGCTCCAAAATTAGCAATGAACTGGCTATATGGCTGCGGTGAGATGTATACTACAGTTGGGGATATGAAGAAATTAGATGAAGCAATTATAAATGGAAAACTTCTTTCACTGCAAAGTATACAAGCAATGTTTATGCCTTCAGCAGAAAAAAAGTATGCATTTAGTTTTTATATTTATCATGATTATTTTCATAATCATGGTGTAGTAGCTGGTTGGAATACATTTAATAATTTTAATAAAGATAAGGGAACGTTTGTTATCTTATTCTCAAATGTACAAAATAGTATAAATGATGATTTCAATAAGGAATTTCGAAAAACGGTAAGTGACTTATTAGAACAAAGGGGATGAGTGGATGAAACAAGTAATTTCGTCAATTGGTTTTATAGGTACAGGTGTTATGGGGAAAAGTATGGTACATCATTTATTACAAGGTGGTTATACAGTATATGTATATAACCGTACGAAAGAAAAGGCAACTTCTTTATTAAAAGAAGGAGCGCATTGGTGTAATTCACCAAAAGAATTAGTAAAGAATGTAGATGTTGTTATGACGATGGTAGGATATCCGCATGATGTAGAAGAAATTTATTTTGGAACAGAGGGAATTCTGGAACATGCAAATGAAGGGACAATTACAATTGATTTTACAACATCGACACCAACGTTAGCAAAACGTATATATGAAAATGGAAAAACAAAAAATGTACATACTTTAGATGCGCCAGTATCAGGAGGAGATATTGGTGCAAAAGAAGGTAGACTGGCTATTATGATTGGTGGAGATCAAGAAGTATATGAAGCTTGTTTGCCGTTATTTGAGAAGTTAGGAGAAAATATTCAATTACAAGGGTCAGCAGGAAGTGGACAGCATACAAAAATGTGTAATCAAATTGCGATCGCTTCTAATATGATAGGAGTTTGTGAAGCGGTAGCGTATGCAAAGAAAGCGGGATTAGATCCAGATAAAGTATTAAAAAGTATTTCAACTGGAGCAGCTGGTAGTTGGTCATTAAGTAATTTAGCTCCGCGTATGCTAAAGGAGGACTTTGCGCCAGGGTTTTATGTAAAACACTTCATGAAGGACATGAAGATTGCATTAGATGAGGCTGAAAAGTTAGAATTACCTGTACCAGGTTTAACCCTCGCGAAAGACTTATATGAACAATTAATAGAAGCGGGAGCGGAAGATAGTGGAACACAAGTATTATATAAAAAATACATAAGGGGGTAATATGATGAATTTAGAAACATTTGATGGAATGATTGATGCTGTGCAGCGTACAACTTGTATGCCGATTAATGATAAACAACAAGCAGCATTTAAACAAAAATATGATTTTGAGCCAACATTTGAATATGGACGTGATGAGAATGGCCATTATGTTATTCGAACATCAAAGAAAATGCTAGAAGAAATGGAATTTTATTTAGCTTTAAAGTATGACCGTGAAGGTATCGATCTTTATATGCATGCTGAAATTGATGGAGTATGTTATGTATCTGTTAGTTACGGAGAAGATGCTCTCCATTTACAAGAACTATTTCAGTTTTTGGAAGCTAATAAATAAAAAAGTCCTCAAATGAGGACTTTTTTATTATGTTTAAAATATTTTTTGGAATTGGAAGCTAAATTTGACAAGGGTAGGCTATATTAAAGTAGATATATTGTGAGGATATAATAAATGAGATTATAAGCTTGAAGCACGACGAGAGCGTTCAATTGGAAATGGAATGATTTGGGCCATATGGTTTCGACTGAATTGCTTTGCGCGAGCATGACGTAATATATATAATGAAAAGAGAATAGCGACAGGAATAGCACCGTACAAGCCAAAAAGTAAAGCGCTTACAGAAGATGCGACAAAACCTAACATACCAATTTCTAATTCCTCCATAATTGCACCGAGAATAGCAGGAATAGCTCCACAAGTAACCCCAAGTATAAGTGCTATAATTAAATTCATGTTCTTCCCCCTCTTTTACAGTTTTTTCGATACATTTTCTATTATTTGTATTATAACACAATTTAAACAGAATTTTCAGAAAAAGTTCAAAAAATGTTCAAAAATTATTGATAAATATACTTGATAAAATGGAAAAATAAAAAATATGGGGATCATTTATTCTAGGTGATGAATCTGCGAGGCAGGAGAAAATAAAAAAGCAGGCTTATTTCATATTTTTGAAATAAGCCTGTTCCATAGGAGGATGTATATATGTAGAGTGAATAAAAGGAAGGAAAAGGGGGTCCAATTCCTTTTATTCAACTAACTACCTTAGTAAAGTGAAACTTTAATCAGTGGGGGCTTTATCCCCCACTGATTATGAGCCCTCATCAATCGGGCTTTTATGGGCAGTTGATTTCCCGCCTATCTTCCTTGTTTCTCTCTCAATCTTGAGTGGAGAACTTACTGCCCGCGAATAGCGGGGTAAATAGGAACCCAACCTTCCGTTGTAACAAAGATACGAATGGCTACAACTTGGCGATCATCTTGTAATGTGAAATAATGTCTTGCATTTTCAGGTACAGAGATTAAATCACCAGGTTCAAGTTCAACATCGAAGAAGCGACCATCTTTGTCTTGGATGGCAAAGATGCCATGCCCACTGACAATAAAACGAACTTCATCGTCTGTATGATGATGTTCTTGTTTAAAGTTAATTAATAACTCATCGAGGTTAGGTGTTGCATTTGAAAGGGAAATAACATCATGTGCTTTATAACCTCGACGCTCTGAAACATCAGCAATTTCTTTAGAGAATATTGTTAAAATTTCTTTTTTGTCTTCATCAGTTAAGGAGTAGTTTTCTTTTAAATGAACAGGAAGTTTTGAAATATCCCATTTCTCATATAAAACGCCTTCTCCTTGTAAAAATTGCTTCACTTCTACTTCATTTTCAATGCGGGTGTTTATTTCATGAATACGAATTTGCGCCATGTGAAACGCCTCCTTGAATTGATAATAGTTTTATATGAAATTGGAATAAAAACTCATATGCTTCTAATCGTTTCTTTGTGTCAAAGCTATCTTTTCCCCAAACGGTAATACCGTGGTTTCGGATTAATATAGCTCCTGAATCTTCATGGATGTGCTTCTTGAATTTTTCTCCAAGCGAAGGGATGTGGGCATCATTTTCAATAATTGGAATGTGAATGGTTGCACCTTCTTCCCAAATATCAAGAGCTTTAATAATTTCTTGGTTACGAAGAATAACTTCTTCCTTATATAAATTTGTGATGACATTATTATCAGTTGTATGGACATGCAGGACGCAACCAGCATTTGTATGATTGTAAATATGCGTATGCAATATGGTTTCGGCAGAAGGACGTAAATCGGTATCTAAGACAGGTTTTCCTTGATAATCAACTAATAGGAAATCATCAGGTGTTGTTTTTGTTTTATCCTTCCCGCTTGCTGAGATAAGAAAAGTAAGTGGTTCGTGATTTACTTTTATAGAAATATTTCCACTTGTTGCTGGAAACCAGTTGTGACTGGTTAATTCTTTTTTTAGTTCACTTAGGTTATGCCATTGATGAAAAAGTTGTTTCATAGCTTTACCTCCAACAAGTGTCGTAATTCAGTTTGAATATCATAAAACGTTTCAAATGGTGTGTAAGGAATATGGTGTTCTTCACATTTTGTAATAAGAAAATCCCGGGCGAATACTTTATCAGCTTGTTTAGCTGCTTGTAAATCTGTGATGGAGTCACCTATTACAATATGAAAATCATCTTTACAACTAAGCTGTCGAATTAATGTTGATTTACAAAGGCCGCAGTTATAATTACAATGTTCATCGCAAGGGTGTGGCCATTTTACTTTGATGTATTCTTCAGAAAAATCGGTTTTATTGCAATAAATTCGGTTTTCCGGAACGAGCCCTTCTAAGAGGGGATGAACGAAGAAATCCATTCCTCCAGAAATAATATAAAAAGAAATGTTATGTTCATTTATAAACTGTAAAAACTCTTCAAAACCAGTGCGTATATTAGCCGTTTCTTTTAGAAACTTGATGATATTATCATGCAAAGCTGTTGGTAATAATTTAAAAAGTTGTGAGACTCCTTCTTGAATAGAAAGATCTTGTGATAATATCCTTCGTTTTATCTCCTCAGATTCTGGTGGAGCGAATTTCTCCATAATGGCAATGATATTATCATTGTGCGTAATCGTACCATCGAAGTCACAAAAAACCTGAAGGTTCATAGTTTCACCTCGCAAGATGGATTTCCCCATAATTGCAGTGCAACATGTAAATCAGTGTTACCGACTTCATGTAATGGTGTTCCTTGCAAAGTAGCATCAATTGCTGCTCGGAACGCTTTTCCTCCGCCTTGTGCACCGCTTGGATGACCGTGAATACCACCACCTGCATTAATGACAACATCCTTACCAAAATCACGAAGGATAAATGGAACAAAACCAGGATGGATGCCAGCCGATGGAACAGGGAAGCTTTGTTTTAAAGATTGATCTTGTTCAGTTAATGCATTTGTAATAAGAAGAGTTTCGTTTTTATCTAATGCAACACTGCCATATGGTGATGGAAATAAAGAAAAATCTGCACCAGCATAACGAAGTAGCTTTCCAAGTAGCAATGGATAAGAAAGACCATATAATTCCGATGAAGCGTATGCACCGCTTACAGCAGGATGAGCCATAATAGGAATAGAAATATCTTTATCCTCTGCAAGTGATTGTAGTACATCTAATCCGTACGCGAAGACATTAAAAAGTAGGATATCTGCACCGGATTCGATTGCTCGTTTGGCATTTTCTTTTAAATCATAAGTACGTCCCGTTAAATTCACTGCATATAAAGTCTTATGACCATATGTTTCGTATACAGATTGTAATACTTCTTTTCCAACATGAATTCGTTTCGTAAGTGGCGTTAATGAGTTTTCAAATAAAATCTCATCATCTTTTACAATATCTACACCGCCAATTGCTTGATCGCGTAGCTGGGTTTTTAAATATCCGATATTGCGTCCAATCATTCCTTTGAAAATACTCATTAGAAGTGGACGGTCATGAATATGTAAGAGATTTCGAATTCCTTCAATACCGAATCTAGGACCAGGGAAACGCTTTTTTAAGTCATCTGAAAATGTTAAATCAATCAGTTTAACTTCGCCATCTAATGATAATTTTCCAAATGTTGTTGTTAAAATGGCCGGTAAATCAGGGCTGAAATTTAATGATGGATAATGAATTTTAATGAGTCCACGCGTTACTTTTTTTCCAAGGTACACATTTACATGTTCTGGTTCTTCTAATTTTTCAACATGAATGACGTTGCCTTTATGTTGTTTTAATTGTTCTTGTAATAAGTGTGGTAAATGAGTCCATGAACCAATTGTCAAACCGAGAGCAATTTGCTCCGCTTTTTGGTTTAAATTATGAGAATCATCATGAATTAAATAGGTTGCTGTTATTCCGCTCATTTTCATAACCTCCTAGTTAAATAAAAAAACCTCTCAGCTAAGGAGAGGTTTTTTTACAACCAGCTCCTTATCTGTCAGCATAACGCTGCGAGAATTAGCACCGTGTCTACAATTGTAGATCGGTTGCCGGGCTTCGTCGGGCTCGTCCCTCCACCTGCTCTTGATAAGAAGTATTTAGAAATGTTTAAATTTTTTCGATATCTGAATTTTGACAGAGTTTTTTTAGGTTGTCAATGATTTTTTGAAAATTTTTAATTTATCAATTCGCTGAACTGCTTCTTGTAACCGTTCTTCTGTATGTAATAATCCGATCCGAACGTAACCTTCACCGTGTTCGCCGAATCCGACTCCAGGTGCGACAGCTACATGAGCTTGTTCTAGTAATATATCAGCAAACTCCTCGGATGAAAGACCTGCTGGAACAGGAAGCCAAGCAAAAAAAGAGCCTTTTGGTGCGAGTACATTCCAACCGATTGAATGACATGCTGAAATAAGTGCATTTCTTCTAGATTCATATCGATCAACTAGCTCTGTTACACAAGATTGCGAGCTTAATAATGCAACGCTAGCAGCCTCTTGTACAGCGCCAAATATACTAACATACATATGATCTTGCAATAAATTAATCGTTTCAATGACGCTTTCGTTACCAATTGCAAAGGCGATTCGCCAACCAGCCATATTAAATGTTTTTGATAGTGTATAAATTTCAATGCCAACATCTTTTGCACCGTCTGCTTGTAAGAAGCTAGTTGGTTTGTTGCCGTCAAAGCCAATTGCACCATAAGCAAAATCATGCACGACTAAAATATCGTGTTCATTTGCAAAGGAAATTGTTTCTTCAAAAAATTCTTTTGAAGCAGTAGCGCCAGTTGGGTTATTTGGATAGTTTAAAAACATTAATTTTGCTTGTTTGGCAATAGATGCATCAATTTTTTTATAGTTTGGTAAAAAATTGTTTTCTGCTAGTAAGGGCATCGTTTCAAATTTTGTTTTTGCTAAAGCGACACCTGATAAATAGTCAGGGTATCCTGGATCTGGTACAAGTACTGTATCGCCAGGGTTTGTAAAACAAAGTGGTAACTCAACCAATCCTGCTTTACCACCAAATAAAATAGCAACTTCTGTTTGTGGGTTTACTTTGACGCCATATTCACGTTCGTAGAATGTAGCGACAGCTTCTTTTAAGCTTTCATGTCCACGGAATGGCGGGTATTTATGGTGAACTGTTTTTTCTGCTGCACGTTGTAAAGTTGTTACGATATGCGGCGGTGTTGGTTGATCTGGATTGCCTTGTCCTAGATTGATAACATCGTGACCTGCTTCGACGACTTTGTTAACTTTTGCAACAAGTGAAGCAAAAAACTGTGTTGGCAATGATGTTACAATCTCGGAAGGTTGAAAATGTTTCATACTTTCCACCTCTTTTGAAAGTTGTTACAATTCTAGTGACAAATGATATAACCTTCCCAAGTTTTTGTAAAGAAAAAAATTGTAGATGGAGTGGATAAAATGAAAATCGCATGTATTCAAATGGATATTGCTTTTGGGAATGTAAAAATAAATATTGAAAATGCAAAGAAAAAAATAGAAGAAGCGATGCAAGTAAAACCGGACGTTATCGTATTACCAGAACTTTGGACGACTGGTTATGATTTAAAGAGGTTGCCGGAAATTGCAGATAGAGACGGGATTCAAACAAAACAGCTTCTTTCAGAATGGGCACAGCAATATGATGTGAATATTGTTGGTGGCTCTATTGCGAAGCAAATAAAGCACGGTGTTACGAATACGATGTATACAGTGAATCGTGAAGGGAAACTACAAAGTGAGTATAGTAAGGTTCATTTGTTTCAGTTGATGAATGAACATAACTATTTAATAGCAGGTGATGAAACAGGAGAATTTACATTGGATGGTGTACAGTGCGGTGGTGTCATTTGTTATGATATTCGTTTTCCAGAATGGATGCGTGTTCATACTGTAAGAGGAGCAAAGGTGTTATTTGTCGTGGCAGAATGGCCACTTGTTCGCTTGTCTCATTGGCGTTCACTTCTTCAAGCAAGAGCAGTTGAAAATCAATGTTATGTAATCGCGTGCAATAGAGCTGGTGAAGATCCAAATAATGTGTTTGCTGGTCATTCTCTTATTATTGATCCGTGGGGGGAAACTGTAGCAGAAGCAGAAGAAGAAGAATCTATTTTGCATGGGAATATAGAGTTAGAAAAAATTAAGGAAGTGCGTAAGGGAATTCCTATTTTTGTTGATCGACGTCCAGAATTATATAAATAAAAATATTGACAAATGATTTTTATTCTTGTTATAGTCTGTAGCAGAAACTTAAAAATTCGAATAAATCATGCAACTCTTATCAAGAGCAGGTGGAGGGATTTGGCCCGATGAAACCCAGCAACCGACCGTAATACCATTGTGAGATGGGGCGCTGATGCGCCAAAAAGGCACGGTGCTAATTCCAGCAGAAAGGATAGCTTTCTGACAGATAAGAGGGGAGAAGATCAACTTCAAACCTCTTTCTTCATGGAAAGAGGTTTTTCTTATGATGAAAAGCCTCTGAATTTAATAAAGGGGGATAAAAAATGGGATATCGTTCATTAACAAAAGAAACAGCAGTTGAGTATGTAAAAGAGCATGGGTACTTTGAGCAAAAAGCAAAGGTGACTTGCCATGAAATAGGGGATGGAAATTTAAATTATGTATTCCGAATCCACGATGGAGAACGAGGTATCATTGTAAAACAAGCTCTCCCCTATGCAAAAGTCGTTGGGGAAAGCTGGCCACTTTCGTTAAGAAGGGCCACAATTGAAAGTCAAGCATTGCAAGTTTTTGCAAAATATGTACCAGAATATGTTCCGAAAGTATATGGTCATGATGAAGAGTTAGCTGTGACAGTAATGGAGGATTTATCAGCTCTTACCATTACTCGTAAAGGCTTGATTGAAGGGGAAGATTATCCACTTTTATCTCAGCACATTGGACGCTTTTTGGCACACGTTCTTTTTTATACGTCAGATTTTGGTCTATTAGCAGAAGAGAAAAGGGTGCTAGATGGAAAGTTTGTAAACCCTGATCTTTGCAAAATTACAGAAGATCTTGTGTTTACAGATCCGTTTGGAAACTATGATACAAACGATTATGAGAAAGAATTACAGCCTACATTAGATGAACTTTGGTGTGATAAGAAATTGAAATTACAGGTAGCGCAGTATAAATATAAATTTTTAACGAGAAAAGAAGCACTAATTCATGGCGATCTACATACAGGTAGTATTTTTTCATCACCTTCGGAAACAAAGGTGATTGATCCAGAGTTTGCAACATTTGGACCACTTGGATTTGATCTAGGTCAATTTATAGCAAATTTATTATTAAATGCGCTATCAAGGGAAGAAGAGAAGCGAAGTGTATTATTCTATCATATTGAAAAAACATGGAGTAATTTTGTAGAAGTATTTACAAAACTCTGGGTACTAGAAGGAGTAGAATCCTATACAAAGGAGAAACAATGGCTGGCAATTGTACTGCAAAATATTTTTGCTGATGCAGTTGGGTTTGCGGGGTGTGAAATCATTCGTCGAACAATTGGGTTAGCACATGTAGCAGATTTAGATGGAATTCAGGATAAGAATAGAAGAATACAAGCTAAAAAACATGCATTATATTTAGGCAGAGAACTAGTGATACATGAAACGAACGGTGCGGATACTCGATTGTTTCAAACGGTATTTCAATATATTGTTTCAGGAGGGGTGAAAGCATGAGTGCAACAGTTGCCGTTCCACGTTCTATAAGCTGGAAAGGAGATTCTATTGCATTATTAAATCAAACGAGATTACCGCACGTTGTAGAATATAAAACGTTAACCAATATTGAAGATGTGTGGAAAAGTATTGTTATGCTGGAAGTGCGAGGAGCACCTGCAATTGGTATTACGGCAGCTTTTGGTTTAGTGCTTGCCGCAAAAAAATATAATGCTACGAATATCACTGACTTTGAAAAACAATTTAAAAGAGATTGTAATTATTTAGCAACCTCACGTCCGACTGCTGTTAATTTATTTTGGGCAATTGATCGTATGGCAGCTTCTATTAAGCAAATAACAACAATTAAAGAAGTGAGAGAAATATTGGAAGATGAAGCACTTAAAATTCAGCAAGAAGATGAAAATGTATGCCGTAGCATAGGAGAGCATGCTTTAACTAGGTTTAAAGATGGTGATCATATTTTAACGATTTGTAATGCGGGAAGTATTGCTACAGCTCGTTATGGAACAGCGCTAGCTCCGTTTTATATTGGAAAAGAACAAGGGGTGAATTTACATGTTTATGCATGTGAAACAAGGCCAGTTTTGCAAGGGGCGCGCCTTACTGCCTGGGAATTGAAACAAGCTGGTATTGATGTAACGCTTATTACAGATAATATGGCGGCCCATGCGATTCGAACAAAAAATATTTCTGCTATCATTGTAGGAGCAGACCGAATTGTTGCAAACGGTGATACAGCAAATAAAATAGGGACATTGAATTTAGCTATACTAGCAAAATATTTTCATATCCCTTTCTACGTTGCTGCACCGATTTCTACATTTGATATTACGAAAAAAACAGGAGCTGAAATTGTGATTGAGGAACGTGATGAATCTGAGGTTACAAAGGTTTTTGGAAAACAAATTGCTCCAGAGGGAGTCAATGTGTATAATCCTGCATTTGATGTAACTCCGCATGATCTTATTACTGGAATTATTACTGAAAAGGGAATTCTACAAGGGGATTATGCGGTAGAGATTACTTCATTATTTGAAAAAACAAGCGATATAAATACGCATTGAAAGTCTGACATAAAACCATTTCTTTTAGGTGGAAGAGAACATCCGCTCATGGGGAAGGGCGATCGGTTCCTTTTTTAGCCCCATGCCATGTGAATACAGAAGGAGATAATAAGTGGTCAACTTCTTGAGATGGCATAACCGTGACTTATGTGTAGAAAAATTAAATATATACAGTATCTTGTTCTTTATTACCCAATTTCCTTTCTTTTGCTTATTTATTTAAAAGAAGGGAGGAGAAATAGATGGAGGAATGGATATCTATGATCGGTAATGTTGGATTTCCAATTGTTGTGACATTATATTTACTGCATCGTATTGAAAGTAAATTAGATGGTGTAATTGTTGCGATTGAGAAATTACCACAACAGATGACAAGATATGAAGATCCGCATGAAACAAAATAACAAAAGGCTTTGCTCTCAATGAGCAAAGCCTTTTGTTACAAAGATTATTGTGCTGTATATCCCCCATCAATAACGACCGCTTGACCAGTTACTCCTTTTGTTTTCTCACTTGCTAAAAATAAAGCATAATCGGCAATTTCCTCTACAGCTAGCAATCGTTTTTGTGGTACGAGTGGATAAATCACATCTTCTAATACACGCTCTAGTGGAACATTTCTTGTTGCCGCTAAATCTTGGAGTTGGTTTCGAACAAGTGGTGTGTCTACATAGCCGGGGCAGAGAGCGTTTACCGTAATGCCATGTGTAGCTCCTTCTAAAGCAGCAACTTTTGTTAAACCAATTACACCGTGTTTCGCACTATTATAGGCAGCTTTTCCAGCAAATCCAACAAGCCCATTAATAGAAGCAACATTAATAATGCGTCCATACTTTTGTTTTTTCATAATTGGAAAAGCATGTTTTATTGCGATGAACGGTGCGATTTGCATAATTTGAATCAGAAGTTCAAACTTATTTGTTGGAAACTCTTCGATAGGTGAAACATGTTGCATACCAGCATTATTTATTAACACATCAAGTGAGCCGAATGTTGTAACAGTTTCAGAAATAGCCTCGGATATTTCTTGCTCAGATGTAACGTCACATCTTAGACCTATTGCTTCATAACCTTCCCTGCATAACTGTTCAGCAGCTTCCTTCGCACGATCTTCAAGACGATCACTAATCACCACTTTTGCTCCTTCTTTTGCAAAAGCATTTCCCATTTCATAACCAATTCCACTTGCAGCACCTGTTAAAAAGACGACACGATTTGAAACCATGTTGAGAGCACTCCTTTATATAAAGTTTATCTTATTGCTCTATTTAGAGGGAATACAATGAAAATCCTGCAAAGAATCGGAATATTTTATTTTAAACAGTAACTAATATGGTTACTGTTTTTTTCTGTGTAATAAAGAACTCTGTAAAGATAATGATCGCTGTTCTTTTGTTAATAAAGATTCAATGTGTACTTGATCAGGACGAGGTACGATTGGATACATGAGGTTTGTGGAAGAAGGGTGATGTTCAGAACCGGTTTGTGAGTGAGGGTCAGCATGTGTAAGCCTACCTTCTATACGTCGTGTGAATAAAATATGACCGATTTCATGAGCGAGTGTATATATATTTTTCATAGGAGAAGCAGCATTAGTAAGAATGATATAACCTGTGAGGATTTGGTTTATAATGAACGAATAAGCACATGCAATTACGGATTGCTCTTTAAAATAATTACTTCCGATATAACAAATATAAATATCACAATCTGGAACTTCTGATGAACAGGTGTTAAAAAAGGAAGAAACTTTAGGTTGGTTCTGGACAGAATCCATATAGCTAATTTCACCATCATGGAATGTAAATGATTCATTTAGGATAATGACATCTTTAATTTGAAATGAAATGGGGTGCCATATTGATTCAGCAACTGCTAAGTCTTTGGCAATGCGATTGTCTGTAATATCGGAGCCTGGGGCAATACAAATACATATATTTACGTACGGATCCATTAGAAACACCTCAAATGGAAAATAGTTTATTGATATACTATGTGAAATGAAACGGGTGTGTATGGATAGAATCCCTAAAAATTAGGTGTATTTTGATGTGTTGGAATTGGTGATAAAATATAATATATTTTATCTCACAGTAACAGGCAGTAAGGCTCCTACCTCAAAATTTAGTGAAAGCAAAGAAGTTAGATGGGAGAATCGCCTATAAAAGTCGAATTGGTAAGGGTTAAATAAAGTTTTCATTTATGCATAGCTATGTTTTTAACTGAGAAGATGTAGATGAATGAATAGGATATACGAATGAATGGAAGAAGTCGGAAAATATTCATAGTTTAATTAAATTATATGCGGTTCATTTTGATATAGTAAAAGAAAAGGGGGGAGAATGTATGTATACATTAAAAATTGTTTCAGATCGAGAAGCTGTTTATCAGTTTGCAAGTTATGTAAGAGTGGTTCAAGGGGTAGAAAATGTATATGTAGAAGTTGGAGAAGCTTTATATGAACATCCACTTATGAAATTTTATGTACATGTAACGATTGAAGAGACATATGAAAAGCAAAAAGCATTACAGGAAATTGCTCGATTAGTAGAATTAGGACGTTTTACATATGTTCATTATCGAAACGAAGAGATTGAAAATGCGTTTGAAGCGGTTAAATATGAAAGTTTTCGAAAATAAAAATGATGAGAAGGGAGCAGATGCTTCCTTTTTTTGTTAGTAAGAATATTTTTTTGCATGTCACAAAAAAATAAAGAATTTTGCTATGATAAGGAAGGGTGAGGAAAGGAGAGAGTTATAATGGGGTATATTGAGGAGTTACGAAAATCAGTCGGTACAAGACCGTTAATTCTTGTAGGATCAGCTGTGATCATATTAAATGAAAAGCAAGAGGTATTGCTTCAATACCGTTCGGATACATATGATTGGGGTATACCAGGTGGGGCAATGGAGTTAGGTGAAACAACGGAAGAAACGGCTCGGCGAGAGCTTTTTGAAGAAACAGGATTAGAAGCGAAGATGTTGCAGTTTCTTGGTGTCCTTTCTGGAAAAGATGTATATTATCGTTATCCAAATGGAGATGAAATTTATAATGTAATTCATCTATACCAAGCGCATCACGTGAGTGGTAAAGTAGAGCTTGATGAAGAAGGGTTGGATCTCAAGTATTTTCCTGCTGAAAAGTTACCGAATTTAAATAAAACAACAGAGAAAATTTTACAAAAATTCTTATACGCATTAACGGAATAGAGGGGGGATTCCCCCTTTTTTTACTATATGAAATATTTTGATTTTTCGGTATGTTTGTAGTATGATAAGTTCAGATATACATCTTCTGCTATTCCATCCAAAAACTTACTAGGGTACATAAGAGAGGGGCAAGTGCAAGATGCATAATGTTGTCATTACAGCCGCAGTTCGTTCGCCAATTGGAACTTTTGGAGGAGCACTAAAAAATGTAACGCCAGTAGAATTAGCTGTTCCTGTACTTCAAGAAGCTGTCAAAAGAGGTGGAGTAGACCCTCATGAAGTGGATGAAGTCATTTTAGGACACTGTATTCAAAGAACAGACGAAGCAAATACAGCGCGAACAGCTGCATTAGCAGCAGGATTTCCAGAAACAGTTACAGGTTATACAATTCAGCGTCAATGTTCTTCAGGTATGCAAGCGATTATGTCAGCAGCAATGCAAATTCAGTTAGGTGTAAGTGATGTTGTTATTGCGGGTGGAGTAGAAGCGATGAGCTCAAGCCCTTATGCATTAAAACAGCACCGATGGGGACAGCGTCTTCAGCATGGAGAAATCCGTGATACGGTGTGGGAAGTTTTAGAAGATCCAATCCATCATATTATGATGGGAGAAACAGCTGAAAATTTAGTTGAACAATATGAAATTACAAGAGAGGAACAAGATGAAGTTGCGCTACGTAGCCATCAATTAGCGCTTCAAGCAATTGAATCAGGTTATTTTGATGAACAAATTGTTCCTATTACAATAAAAGAACGTAGAAAAGAAGTAGTATTTTCAAAGGATGAACATCCACGTGCGGATATTACAGCTGAAAAATTGGCTGGGCTAAAGCCAGCATTTCGTAAAGGTGGATCCGTAACTGCAGGGAATGCGTCCGGTATTAATGATGGAAGTGCAGTTTTAGTATTAATGAGTGAAGAAAAGGCTAAGGAGAAAGGTTTACAACCATTAGCTAGAATTGTTGGTTATTCTGTAGCTGGGGTAGATCCGAAGATTATGGGAATTGGTCCAGCACCAGCAATTCGTAAAGGGTTAGAGAAAGTAAATTGGTCATTAGAAGATGCTGATTTATTAGAAATTAATGAAGCGTTTGCGGCACAATATTTAGCGGTTGAGAAAGAGCTTGGATTAAACCGTGAGAAAGTAAACGTTAACGGAAGTGGTGTTGGTCTTGGACATCCAATTGGTTGCACAGGAGCACGCATTACAGTAAGCTTAATTCACGAATTAAGAAGACGTGGACTAGAAAAAGGTATCGCATCTCTTTGTGTCGGTGGTGGCATTGGAGTAGCGTTATTTATAGAAGCGTTGTAAAAAAGAAGCAGCAATTTGCTGCTTCTTTTTTTATTGATAAGAGTTCAAATTCATGATTGAAACAAATGATGGAATAACCGATCACGATTTTCAAAAAAGAGTTTTGTTGTTTGATAGTGTTCAGTTTCTTCTAAAGTCGATTCACGGATTCCTTCTTGTGTTAAAGAATAAATAGCGGACTCTGGATAAGCCATTAGAATAGGAGAATGTGTTGCAATGATGAATTGTGCCCCTTGCCCAGCCAATTCATTCATCCGAATAAGCATAGAAAGTTGCCTCATGGGGGACAAAGCGGCTTCAGGCTCGTCTAAAATATATAAACCTTGTCCTGAAAAACGATTCATAAATAAAGAAAAGAATGATTCCCCATGAGATTGATCATGTAAGGATATACCACCGTAGGAATCAATTATCTTATTGCCTAATATGGCATCCTCATTTGCATCCACCTCATCAATGTAGGAAGCAACGTTATAAAATGACTCTGCCCGCAGAAAGAATCCATCTTTGGGTGTAGCAAAGCTTTTAGCAACGCGGATATATTTGTACAGAGAAGAGTGAGAATCATAAGTAGTGAAACGGAAATTTTTTGTACCACCTTCTGCATTAAATCCCAAAGCGACAGCGATTGCTTCTAGTAATGTTGATTTTCCAGTTCCATTCTCTCCGATAATAAATGTTACATTAGGATGGAAAGTGAGTGATTGCAATGTTCGAATCGCAGGTAAGCAATATGGATACACGGAAAAGCTAGGGATCTGTTCTTTTTGCAAGGAGACACTTTTTAGAAAAGGCGTATGTTCATTCAATATATAGACCTCAATTCATGGATGATTTCGTTTTTAATATAGCTGCAAATACAAGGGGTAGGCAAATTGCGAGAAAAATAATAAATTGTAGAACTTTAAAACCTAATCCTTCCCATCCATATGTATTTTTCTTGAAAGAAAAAATTAATACCGCGGTAATAAAGTCTATCATACTTGGGATATATTTAATTATGTTTAAGTGGTTTCATAGAAAAAAACGAATAGAATAAGGAAAAATACAAGTATTAGTGAAAAATTATATCACATTCATTTCCTAAAAATTACATTTTGATTATAGCATTTAAAGTATAGATATTCCAATGTCAAAATAAGTATTGCATATAAAGAATTGATATCGTTATGATAGATTATATTCTATATAAATCCATTTTGACTTTTTGACATAGTAGTTGCGGTTATGAAAACAAGAACAGTTCTCCACGTATTTCCTCTTTTGGTTTTCACACGGCATGGGGCGAAAAAAGGCACTGACCGCTTCCATACATGGCTGGATGATCTCGCTCACCTAAAAAAAGAGTTTGATGTTTTAATTTGGATTTAAATAGAACTGCAGTTTTAATGTTTAGAAGGGAGTAACATATGCCGTTTACATTTGCACATCCTGCTGTTGTCATTCCTTTTTGCAAGAAACAACGATATGTTTCAGTAACATCACAGCACTTGGCGTGTTTACTGTACATGCATTGTTAGACCCGTATTTTCAAATTTTACAAATAGGGAGTATAATAGTATCCGGACCTACAAGTGTTTTTTGTGGTATATTCATTGTTTCAGCAGTATATAAAATAAGTAAATAATCTAGTTAATTATGAATGAGAGTGTTAGGGGTAATAAGAAGATGAAAATATGGAAAAGTATTTGTATTTTATGTAGTTTTCTCATTGTACTAAGTGGTTGCTTTCCAAAGGAAGAAAAAAAAGAAGCTAAGAAGAAAGAATCGATTCCAGAGACGACTGAATATGGTGGCAAGGAATTAAAGAAGGTTGGACAGGTTGTAAAAGAAAAAGGATGGGGAACGTATAAATTAGAACAACTAAAGCATGTGAATCAAACGTTTGAAGTAGCTCCAATGAAAATTCACGTGCAAGATGTAAAGGTCATCGCATTATCACAAATGAGTCAAGATGCAAAAGATACATTGAAGGTATATACAGCATTAAGTCCAGAAGAAGTGCAACGTAGACTTGGGGATAAAGTCAATCGAGAAGATGCTGAATTGTACGCTTCGTTAAGTGGAAAAGACATTAAAGATAAAGTACGTTATGTCGAAATTACATATAAAGTAGAAAATAGTGGAGATAAAGATATGCAGTTTTTCTCTCTGAATGATGTTACGATTAATGGAACACAACAATTTAATGTTCCCAAACAAAATTTCTTATATGAAGAGGATACGCTTGTAGGTACAAAAAGTGTTACAAGGGAAGAGTACAAACCAGGCGAGACCAGGGAAGGAATAGTTGGATTAATACTTGAGGATGAGAAAAAAGAGGTTACTCAAATTGCATTTACAACAGATGTCCTTGCAACAGGTGATGCACATGAAACGGTTGTAGAACCACAAACATTTAACATCTCACTTTCTAAGTGAGATGTTTTTTATATATAAATTCGAGTTATTTTAGTTAGGAGAGAGGATACAGTCCTGCATAGAAGCGGTCAGATCCTGTTCCAGTTCTATCTCAAGAAGAAAATGAGTAGCAGGCTCCTTTCTTCTTCGAATGAGCGACTTATATGTTGAAAGACTAAATGGATTTACATAGAAAATGAACAGGAAATTTGTCAAATCAAAGCGAATGTATTATAAAGTGCAAAGGGGGAAGGGAAATGGAAAAAAGATGTTACGAATGTGGTAGTAAAGAGATAGAAAAAACAACGATAGCACCAAACCAAAAAAACTATCTTACTTTATTTGCACAAACAGTCGCGGAGGTAGAAATTTGTAAAAAATGCGGTACTGTTATCACAATAAAAGAGAAGCATCTAAGTTATCTAAATCAGCAGATGGACTAAAATAGTTTTGGTTTTGAAACAAACAGCTGTTGTTTAGGGGTTTGCTGATTGTTTATTTTGCTCGTTTAAATAAACTTCTACAGTTTGTAATTGTTTAGAAATTCGAAATGCTTCCTTTTGTTCTTGAAATTGTTTTTCATTATAAGGACCAAAACGTCGATTGTTGTTCATATCAATAATCCAATAATGTTCACTCTGTTTGTTTATAATACTAGATTCCGGGTTATTGGGATCAGATTTTTCTTCAATTTGTTTTGCAATAATATATATATCGTCCCAGGCAATTTCTACAATTTTAGCTGGTACATATTGTGTAGCGTATACAGCGTCTTGTTTTGGGAAAAGTTCAAATGCATTTCCGGAAGTATTTATTAGTTCATATTCATCATTGATGGTGTAAGCTGAGTGGCTAGAGTTTGCTGCGCAACCAGTCAGCAGCATAATAGCAATTGCGGTCATCAATCGCTTCAATATGAGGCCCTCCTTATCAAATGCTTGTTTGTAAACACATTGTACAGGAAACGGAAAAGAAACGCCAATATATGAGTTATTTACAATGGTTTTTAGAAATGGTACGATGAAGCAGGTAAAGAAGGATGCAAAGGAGTCGACATAAAATGAAGTTAAAGATGCATCGTCCAGCGGTGGTAATGAATCGCATAGGTGCCTCCATTATTGATATGTTTATCATCTCGGTTATGTACGGTGCGGTTGTGGCAATTGCAACGGGAAATTATGGAGCCATTTTCAATCGTTTTAATATAAGCTTAGGTGATTACCGATATGACCTTATGCTTGTTTTTATATTAATGGCTATATATTTTATTATTGTTCCATTTATATGGAACGGCTGTACAATTGGTAAAAAAATTACACGAACAAGACTTATATCATTAACAAGTGAAAAGTTAACAATTCAAACGCTAACACTACGGTTCTTTGTATTGTTATTACCAAACATATTGCTACTAGGAATTCCATCTATTTGTAATATATATATGATGTTGTTCCGTCAAGATAATTGTGGCTTCCATGATCTAATTATGAAAACGAAAGTGATGAGTCGCGTTTAAAGAATAATAGAATAGAATGATAAAAATTTATATTTTGTAAAACCCCTTTTTGAAAGGCAATATGCTATTCAAAAAGGGGTTTTATTTAGGTTTATTAAAAAATATGTGTAGCCTTAAAGTTTTATAAAACTTGATAAATTTAATTGGTATAATGAAGTTCATATAAGGCGGACATTTCTTATAGAGTACCTCCATATTGATGTAGGAAGTGTTAGAAAGTCAGTTTTTAACACTGCCTATTTTTATTAGATTGAAAATTAAGAAAATGATATAATGAAGAAAACGTGTTATACAACAAGGGGGAGATCGAAATGACAGAAAGCAGCTTAATTTTTTGGGGGATACTTATTTTTATCGGTCTAGCTTTTGATCAATATAATAGTAAGAAAAAAGAGAAAACAAACAAGTAAATGGTTACAAATAATGATATTGACTTTTCCTGCTTGCAGAGCTACAGGCGAAAGGAGTATACTGAATGACGGTAAGACTTACAAAAGGGGTAATGACGATGAAGCTTGCAGGAAAAGTTGCCGTTGTAACTGGCGGTGGCATCGGTATTGGACGTAGTACAGCTCTTTTGTTGGCAAAACAAGGTGCAAAAGTAATTGTGACGGATATTGATAAGGAAAATGGACAAGCAACAGCAGAGGAAATTGTAGATTTAGGTGGAGATGCACTTTTTGTTACTCATGATATGGCGAAACAAGGAGATTGGCAACATGTCATTGAAGTAGCGATTGACGCTTATAATCGTATTGATGTGCTATTTAATAATGCTGGCTTGTATAAAATAGATTCTATTTTCTCGCGGCAACAAGAGAACGATTCCAATGTGCTTTGTATTAATGATATTTGGATAGAAATAAAACAATTGACATCATCGTTTATGAAACACCAAGAAGAAATAATGTTAACTGATTTACCTATTTTCGGTATTATTAGTACAAAAGAACAGTCACTTCATACAGTAGGAACCCTAGTATAATAATAGAAAACCGTCCAAAATACATATGTGGACGGTTTTTTTGTATTTGTATGATGCAAAGAAAAGTGCTATTTTAGCGAATGCGTTTTTCAGTTTTACTATCAAAGAAATGTGCTTTATTCATATCAAATGCAAGTTTAATTTGATCACCGTGTGCAAAAGTATGTCTTGCATCAACGCGTGCTGCAAAATCTTGATTTCCAAGTTTCATATATAAAATAGATTCTGCACCTAATAATTCTGCAACTTCAATTTGAGTTGTAAATGTTGTTCCTTGTGAAGCTTCTAAAAATAGAAGTTCATCATGAATATCTTCTGGACGAATCCCTAGTACAACTTCTTGATTCACATAACCTTGTTCGCGTAATAATTTCATTTTGCCTTCAGATACTTTAATTTTTACCTTAGCATCTATAACAAAGTCTTGTTCTGTTAATTTACCACGGAAGAAATTCATTGCAGGAGAGCCGATAAATCCACCAACGAAAATATTTTCTGGCGTTTCATATACTTCTTTCGGAGAGCCGATTTGTTGAATCTTTCCATCTTTCATAACGACAAGGCGTGAAGCCATTGTCATCGCTTCGGTTTGATCATGTGTTACATAAATTGTTGTTGTTCCAAGTCTTTGATGCAGTTTAGAAATTTCGGAGCGCATCGCTACACGTAATTTTGCATCTAGATTTGATAACGGCTCGTCCATTAAGAAAACCTTTGCGTCACGGACGATCGCACGACCTAGCGCAACACGTTGGCGTTGTCCACCAGATAATGCTTTTGGTTTTCGATTTAAATATTCCGAAAGTCCTAAAATTTGAGCTGCGTCTTTTACACGGCGATCAATTTCGTCTTTTGGGATTTTACGAAGCTTTAATCCAAATGCCATGTTATCGTAAACGCTCATATGTGGATAGAGTGCATAGTTTTGAAAAACCATTGCAATATCGCGATCTTTTGGAGGAATATCATTCATTAACTTACCATCAATAGAAAATGCCCCTTTTGAAATGTCTTCAAGTCCAGCTACCATTCGTAATGTTGTGGATTTTCCACATCCAGATGGACCAACGAAAACGATAAACTCTTTATCTTGAATGTGTAAATTGAAGTCTGTTACTGCTGTGACGTTATTATCATAAATTTTATAAATGTTTTCTAACTTTAGTTCTGCCATGACTTTTCCCCCTAGAAAAAATTATGCAAACGTTTTCTTTGAGTTCATTATATACGAATGAAATCAAAAAATAAATAAAAAGGGATAAAAAAATAAAACGTTTTCATAATTTATGTAGAATGAAAAGTGAAATCACTTAAATAGATTATAAAAATTGTAAGCGCTGTTTTCATTTATTTTAAAATCTGTTATCATTCATTAATGAAAACGTTTGCGCCTGGGATTTTTTGATTTAAAAAATGAAATGGGGTAGCATGATGAAAAAACAATGGTGGAAAGAAAGTGTTGTATATCAAATTTATCCACGTAGCTTTATGGATAGTAATCGTGATGGGATTGGTGATCTTCGCGGAATTATTGCAAAGCTTGATTATTTACAAAACTTAGGTATAGATGTTATTTGGTTATCACCAGTCTATGAATCTCCAAATGATGATAATGGCTATGATATCAGTGATTATCGAAAGATTATGGATGATTTTGGGACAATGGAAGATTGGGACGAATTATTAAGCGAAATGCATAAACGTAATATGAAATTAATGATGGATTTAGTTGTTAACCATACGTCCGACGAGCATAATTGGTTTATCGAATCTCGTAAGTCAAAAGATAATCCATATCGAGATTACTATATTTGGCGTCCTGGGAAAGATGGAAAAGAGCCAAATAACTGGGGGGCAGCTTTTAGTGGCTCCGTTTGGCAGTATGATGAAACGACAGGTGAATATTATTTACACTTATTCTCTAAAAAGCAACCAGATTTAAATTGGGATAATGAACGGGTGCGAAAAGAGGTTTATGAGATGATGGGGTTTTGGCTTGAAAAAGGGATTGATGGTTTCCGTATGGATGTAATTAATTTTATTTCCAAAGAAGAAGGATTGCCAGCTGTGAAGACAGAGGAAGACGGTTATGTATCTGGGCATCAACACTTTATGAATGGGCCGAATATCCATACATATTTGCATGAAATGAATCAAGAGGTATTGTCCAAATACGATATTATGACAGTTGGTGAAACGCCTGGTGTAACAACAGAGGAAGCTAAACTTTATACAGCTGAAGAACGTCACGAACTACAGATGGTATTTCAGTTCGAACATATGGATTTAGATTCTGGAAAGGGAGGAAAGTGGGATGTAAAGCCATGTTCACTCCTTACATTAAAACAGAATTTAACAAAATGGCAGAAAGCGTTAGAACAAACAGGTTGGAATAGTTTATATTGGAATAATCATGACCAGCCTCGTGTTGTCTCTCGCTTTGGTAACGATAAAGCATATCGTATAGAATCAGCGAAAATGTTAGCGACGGTACTTCATATGATGAAAGGGACTCCTTATATTTATCAAGGAGAAGAAATTGGAATGACAAATGTTCACTTTGATTCGATTGATGACTACCGAGATATTGAAACGCTGAATATGTACCGTGAAAAAGTAATAGAACGCGGTGAAGATGAAGAAACAGTAATGCAATCGATTTATATAAAAGGGCGAGACAATGCTAGAACACCAATGCAATGGGATGCCACTGTGCATGGTGGGTTTACAGCGGGGAAACCATGGATTGGATTAAATCCTAATTACAAAGAAATCAATGTAGAGCAAGCGTTACAAGATTCGAACTCTATTTTTTATTACTATAAAGAATTAATTGAACTTCGTAAAAAACATGAAATGATTGTGTATGGAACGTATGATTTAATTTTAGAAGAACATCCTTCCATTTTTGCTTATGTGAGAACATGGAAAGATGAAAAATTACTTGTTATTGCGAACTTTACTGAGGATAACTGTATATTTGAAATGCCAGAAGGACTACATTATAATAGTTCAGAATTATTGATACACAATTATGATGTACGAGATGAAGGGGTTAAGAGTATCGATTTACAGCCATATGAAGCGAGAGCATACAAATTAAAATAATAAAAAGCCTTGTGTAATTTCTGACACAAGGCTTTTATATTTTACTTCGCTATTCGCGGACAGTAATACTCTCACCTCAAAATTTAGTGGAAGTGAAGAAGTTAGGTAGGAGATAAACTGCCCGAAAAAGCCCGATTGGTGAAGGCTAATAATCAGTGGGGGATGAAGAAAACCCCACTGATTAAAGTTTCACTTTACCATTTCAAAATTGCGAAACCATATGGCGGAAGTGTAACTTGTAATGAGTTTGTTTCCGCTGAAAATTCTTCTTTTGTATATAGGTTGATGATTTTTTTACTAGAGATATCAAAAGGTATAGGAGCTGAGACTTCATGATTTGTTGAATTTAAAACAAAGAAAATTGTTTCTTCTCTATATGTTTTCGTATAAGAAATGTAGCCCTGTTCATCATTTGCTTCAATACATTGAAATGTTCCGTGGCCACCAAATGCTTTGTATTGTTTTCGCAATGAAATTAATGTTTGTATATGCTTAAATAATGCTTTATCTTGCCTATCTTTATTCCAAATCATACATTTTCGACACTCAGGGTCCATTCCGCCATCCATCCCAATTTCATCACCATAATAAATGCATGGTGAACCGATGAAAGAAAGATGAAATACATAGAGTAAGTGCACTTTATCTTTATTTCCGTTACAAGTTGTTAAAATTCTCGGTGTATCATGACTGTCTAATAGATGAAAAGCCGCTTCGTTTACGTTCATGGAATACGAGTGAAGAGATGCTGCGATTTGTTCCATAAATTCACTCGCACCCATTGTTTCGTTTGCAAAGTAAGAAAGGAGGGCATTTGTAACAGGATAGCTCATAACCGCATCGAATTGATCGCCTTGTAACCATGGTAGAGCATCATGCCAAATCTCTCCTAAAATATAAACTTCAGGGTTAATATTTTTTATTTCGCTACGGAATTCCCTCCAAAAGCTATGATCAACTTCATTTGCTACATCGAGTCGCCAGCCATCAATGTGAAACTCTCGCACCCAGTAACGTCCTACTTCAAGTAAATATCCCTTTACATCTGGGTGTGCTGTATTTAACTTTGGCATATATGGTGTAAAGGCAAAAGTATCATAATTTGGGAGTGGTTCTGTTATGATCGGAAAGCTATGAATATGAAACCAATCTTTATATAATGACTGATCGCCTTTTTCGAGCACATCTTGAAATTTATCAAAAAAGTATCCGCTATGATTAAACACAGCATCCAACATTACTTTTATACCGCGTTCGTGGCACATATTAACAAGCTTTCGAAACGTTTCCTTTGTCCCAAACTGTGGGTCAATTTCCATATAGTCAATCGTGTCGTATTTATGATTAGAGTGTGCCTTAAAGATAGGTGTAAAGTAAATGCCAGTAATACCGAGTTCTACAAGGTAATCGAGGTGTTCGATAACTCCTGCAAAATCTCCACCGAAAAAATTAGTAGCTGTAGGATCAGTACTTTCCCACGGAAGTGTATGTACTGGATTGCATGCTGGGTCTCCATTCGCAAATCGTTCTGGGAAAATTTGATACCAGACTGTATCTTTTATCCATGAAGGTGCTTTAAAAACATCTTGTTCATGAATAAATGGAAAGCAAAAAAAGTTGCCTACATCATCATGAGGTGTTTCGCGGAAAAAGCCGCGTTCCGTATAAATGGTCGTTTCTGTATTACTTTTTAATTCAAACCCATATCGTAAGCGTTTGAATTTCGGTTCCATTGAAACGAACCAATAATCAAATAAATTTGTTGATCCGCTTTTTTTCATAGGTATGTTTGATGTGATCCATTTTCCATCTTGCCATTCATAAGGATCGCCATGAATGAGTGAGACGATATCCACATCATTCTTTTTTGTACGTAATCGAATATGAAGTGTTTTTTGATCATAAGCGTATGCATAATTATCTTTTGGTCTATGGTATATAGCTTCTTTAAACATATAGAAAATCCCCCTTTGATATTTCTATAAATAATAATATATTGCAAACGATTGCTTTTGATATAACTTTAATATTGCTTATAAGAGTAGTATTCATTTCATATAAAGTCAATGGATAGAAAGAATAATGTCATAATTTTTTGAAAAATATAGAAAGAAAATATTTGCAAAAAATATAAAAGAATGTATAATGATAGACAAATAGCGCAAACGTTTTCATAGATTAGAAGATTGTTTGCGCTTCTATTAAATAAGTAAGTGCAAGCGTTTTCATTTATTAAACCAGTACATATATAATTTGGGGAGGTTTTGAGGGTGAAGAAAGCATTATCATTATTAACAGTTTCAGCTTTGACAATTGGTATGTTAGCGGCATGTGGTCCGAAAGATTCAGGGAAGAAGGAAGCAAGTAAAGAAAAGAGAGATTATGATCTTCTTGTTTGGGAAGATCTTAAAAAAGGTCCTGCATTAGAACCAGCGGTAAAGAGCTTTGAAAAGAAATATAACGTGAAAGTAAAAGTGGCTGAAATTCAAATGACGGATCAAACAAAAAAACTACGTCTTGATGGTCCAGCAGGTACAGGTCCTGACGTTGTAACATTACCGCATGATCATATTGGAAATGTGGTTACGGAAGGTTTAATTGATGAAGTAAAAGTTGATGATGCTGTGAAGAACAAATTTACGGACTTATCTATAGAAGCTCAAACATATAAAGGGAAATTATATGGTTTACCAAAAGCAATTGAGACACCTGTTTTTATCTATAATAAAAAGCTTATGCCAAAGGCACCAGAAACAATGGATGAATTATACAGCTTCTCGAAAGATTTCACGAAAGATGGGAAATATGGCTTTTTAGCATTAGGAGATAATTTGTATTTTGCGAATGCATTTATGGCTGGTATGGGAGGATATGTATTTGGTGAGAAAGATGGTAAACCAAATACAGCGGATATCGGGTTAAATAATGATGGAGCCGTACAAGGTATGGAATATATTCAAAAATGGTATAAGGAGGATTTATTCCCAAAAGGTATTATTGGTGAATCTGGTGGGGCAGCTGCAGATGGATTGTTTAATGAAGGAAAAGCTGCATCCATTATGAACGGTCCGTGGGCATTTCAGGCTATGGAAAAGAATGGAATTGATTATGGTGTAGCACCGATGCCTAAATTACCAAATGGTCAACCAATGAAAACTTTTGTTGGTGTAAAAGGGTGGCATGTAACGAGTTTCTCAAAAAATAAAGATTTAGCAACGAAATTTGTTGATTGGGTAACGAATGAAGAAAATGCAAAAATTCGCTATGAAAAATCAAAAGAAATTCCTCCTGTAAAATCAGTAATGGAAGATCCAATGATTAAAGACAGTGAAGCTGCAAAAGCGATAACTACACAGGCTGAGACAGGTATTCCAATGCCGAACATTCCAGAAATGCAAGAAGTATGGGAGCCAGCAAGATTTGCATTAGAGTTACTTGCGGCTGGAAAACAAGAACCAAAACCAGCACTTGATGAAGCTGTGAAACAAATTAAAGGCAACATTGAAGCAAACCATAGTAAGCAAAAATAAGACGGAATTCGTATCTCTTGTAAAGAAGAGGTACGAATTCTCCTCCTTCCAAGGGGAAGAAAAAAGGGGGAAGAAATATGCACACATCCATTGAACCAGTGAAAGAAGCGAAGGGTTCAAAACACCGTAAAACAGCTGTGATGTTGTCAATCATTCCAGGTATTGGTCAAATATATAATAAACAATATGTAAAAGCACTAATCTTTCTTGTATTAACAGGTTCATTTATTGTAGCATTTGCTGATTTGTTAAATATGGGATTGTGGGGAATTGTCACGCTCGGAACAGAAGTTCCTCGAGATCACTCTATCTTTCTATTGGTAGAAGGAATTTTAGCACTAATCGTTATTGCATTTGGATTAGGCATATATGCTTTTAATTTATATGATGCCTATCAAAACGGGAAAAAACGTGATGTAGGAATACCATTAAATTCTGTGAAAGAACAATACCGTAATTTATTAGATCAAGGCTTTCCATATTTGATGGTTTCTCCAGGATTTTTGCTATTGATTTTTGTAGTTGTGTTTCCGATTATTTTCGTATTCTTAATTGGATTTACAAACTATGATTTGTATCATTCTCCACCAGCGAAATTAGTAGAGTGGGTTAGTTTCAAAAACTTTATTGATATTTTCACTTTACCAATGTGGAGAGATACATTTTTAAGCGTATTCTCTTGGACCGTAATTTGGACTTTTGTGGCAACGACATTGCAAGTAGCTCTTGGTATTTTCTTAGCAATATTAGTGAATCAACCTGGTATTAAAGGGAAAGCAGTTATTCGTACAATCTTTATTTTACCGTGGGCAGTTCCAGCATTCGTATCTATTCTTGTCTTTGCTGGTATGTTCAATGAATCATTTGGAGCGATTAACAATCAAGTATTAGTGCTATTTGGAATTGAAAAAATTGCATGGATGACAGATCCGTTTTGGGCAAAAATTGCTTTAATATTCATTCAAACATGGCTTGGTTTCCCGTTTATCTTTGCAATGACAACAGGAATATTGCAATCGATTCCAGGGGAATTGTATGAAGCTGCTACAGTAGATGGAGCGACGGCATGGCAACAATTTCGTAAAATTACATTACCGCTCGTTCTATATGCAACAGCACCAATTTTAATTACGCAATATACGTTTAACTTTAATAATTTCAGTATTATTTATCTGTTTAATAGCGGGGGACCTGCTGTGTCAGGACAAAATGCAGGTGGAACGGATATTTTAATTTCCTGGATTTATAAATTAACGATGACATCAGCACAATACGGAAAAGCGGCAGCACTTACGATGATTTTATCGTTAATTGTTATTTCAGTGGCGTTATGGCAATTTAAAAGAACAAAATCATTCCAAGAAGAGGATATGATGTAAATGAATATAAAACGACAGAAGATGTTACGTCTTTCATTAAGTTATTTTGTAATTTTCATAATGTGTATTATTATTTTCTATCCATTACTATGGATTGTTGGCTCATCGTTTAATCCAGGAGATAGTTTATCAGGATCAAGTATCATTCCGAAAAATGCAACGTTAGATCATTATCGAGAATTATTAGATCTTGAAAAAAGTAATTATTTACTTTGGTACAAAAATACACTGAAAGTTAGTGTATTGACGATGATTTTCTCGGTACTATCCATTAGTTTCACTGCATACGCTTTTTCAAGATATCGTTTTGTTGGAAGAAAAAATGGGTTATTAACGTTTTTAATTCTACAAATGATACCGAACTTTTCAGCGTTAATCGCACTCTATGTATTAGCTCAATTGACAGGATTAATTGATACACATCTAGCATTAATATTAATTTATGTCGGCGGAGCAATTCCGATGAATACGTGGCTTATGAAGGGTTACTTTGATACGATTCCAAAAGAGTTAGATGAGTCAGCTCGTATGGATGGGGCAGGACACTTCCGGATTTTTTGGCAAATCATTATGCCACTTGCAAAACCGATTGTGGCAGTTGTAGCGTTGTTTACCTTCATCGGTCCGTTTACAGATTTTATTTTAGCGAGTATCATTTTACGCACGCCAGAAAACTATACATTAGCTGTTGGATTATATGAGATGGTAGCAAAGAAATTTGGTAATGAATTTACAACATTTGCAGCTGGTTCGGTATTAATTGCCATACCAATTTCAATTTTGTTCTTATCATTGCAAAAATACTTTATTTCTGGTTTAACAGCTGGAGGTACGAAAGGGTGAAAATGGGACATTATGTCCCATTTCTCTTTTTTAGGCAGAATTTCGATTCATATGACATTGTAAGGGGAAAGATGTGAAAAAAATAGTATATTATAGTATAGGAAAATAAGCTTGTATCCCTTACAATACATGAAGAGGGAGAATATTAGTTTACATTAATATAATTTTTTTGAGGAATGAAATAAAGTAATGGCGGCTTTCGTTTTCTCCTACTACCTGTAGAACTGCGGGATAAAAATAGATATGAATGAAGAATGAGAAGAGAGGAGGAGATTTTATGACAGTTACCATTAAAGATGTAGCGAAAAAGGCAAATGTTGCACCATCTACTGTGTCTCGTGTAATTGCTGATAACCCAAGTATAAGTGAAAAAACAAAGCGCCGTGTTCGTAAAGTAATGAGTGAGTTAGGATATCATCCGAATCTAAATGCAAGAAATCTTGCGAATCAAACGACAAAAACACTTGGTCTTGTAATGCCAAGTTCTGCAAGTAAAGCATTTCAAAATCCATTTTTTCCAGAAGTAATTCGAGGGATTAGCTCGTTTGCACATGTCGAAGGTTATGCGCTATATATGTCAACTGGTGAAACAGAAGAGGAGATTTTTAATGGCGTTGTGAAGATGGTACAGGGACGTCAAATTGGCGGAATTATCCTGCTTTATTCACGGGAGAACGATCGTATTATTCAATATTTACATGAGCAAAATTTTCCATTTGTTTTAATTGGAAAACCATATGAAAGAAAAGATGAAATTACATATGTAGATAATGATAACTATACAGCTGCAAGAGAAGTAGCAGAATACTTAATTTCACTCGGACATAAACAGATAGCTTTTATTGGCGGTGGTTCTGATTTACTTGTTACAAAAGATCGTTTAGCTGGAATGAGCGATGCTTTAAAGCTAGCTGACATTATGTTGCCAGATGAATATATTTTACATTTTGATTTCTCAAGAGAGAGTGGTCAGCAGGCTGTAGAAGAGTTAATGGGACTTGAAAAACCACCAACAGCAATTATGGCAACAGATGATTTAATAGGTCTTGGGGTGTTAAGTGCGCTTGCAAAAAAAGGAGTGGCTGTACCGAAAGATGTTTCAATCGTCAGCTTTAATAATGCTTTATTATCTGAAATTGCGAGCCCACCGCTTACTACGGTCGATGTGAATATTTATCAATTAGGGTATGAAGCTGCAAAAGCGTTAGTTGATAAGGTGGAGCATTCCGAGTCCACTTCAAAATGCATTATTATTCCGCATAAATTATTGAAGCGTCAAACTTGTGATCATTATGCGTAAAAAGCTAAGAGGGTTACCTCTTAGCTTTTTGTTTTAAAAATTCTTCTAAACGATCGCAGCCTTCTTTTAGTGTCTCCATACTATAAGCGTATGAAAGACGGATATACCCTTCACCATACTCTGAAAATGCTGTTCCTGGAACAACAGCGAGCCTAGCTTCTTTGACAAGCTCAATGGCAAAATCAAATGATGAAGAGGCAAGATTCCCAATGTATGGGAATAAGTAAAAGGCACCAGTTGGTTTCTCAACAGTTAAGCCCATTTGAATGAGTCTGTTATATACGTAATCGCGGCGCTTTTTATATTGAACGCGCATCATTCGCGGTGCATCTTTTGCTGCTGTTAACGCTTCGATTGCAGCGTATTGGGCGATTGAAGTTGCGCATGTAACGTTATATTGATGCACTTTTAAAATATGCTGTGCTAAATAGCTTGGAGTAAATAAAAAGCCAATGCGCCATCCTGTCATTGAATGTGATTTTGATAGACCATTAATAACAATTGTTTTATCTCGCATTTCTGGAAAATGTGCAATAGATGTGTGGCTTTCTTCATATACAAGTTCGCTATAAATTTCATCAGAAAGAACGAAAATGTTTTTATCTTTTAAAACAGATACAATATCTTGCAGCTCTTCTTTTGATAGTGTAACACCAGTCGGATTAGAAGGATAAGGTAAGACAATGCACCTTGTTTGATCTGTAATTGCATTTTGAATTGCATCCGCTGTTAAGCGAAATCCTGTTTCCCGAACATCTACAAACACAGGTGTTGCACCACATAATCTAATAATAGGTTCATAGCCTGGGTAAATAGGAGCTGGTAAAATAACCTCTGTTCCAGGTTCTAAAATGGTACGAAACGTAACATCGATTGCCTCGCTAGCACCGATTGTAACAATGGTTTCGTTTTCAGGTGAATAGTGTAAATCGTAATTTTCCTTTAGAAAATGACAAGCTGCTTTGCGTAACTCTAATAGACCAGCATTGTGTGTATAGCTTGTATAGTTTTCTGTAATTGCTTGTTTTGCAGCTTCTTTTACTAAAGAAGGTGTTGGAAAATCTGGTTGTCCAATTGTTAACGAAATAAGATTATCGTAGTTTTGAATCATATTTGAGAACTGGCGTATACCAGAAATTTGAATATCTTTTACTTTAGGATTAATGAATTGTTCCATCTTGTCTCCCTTTCTTCCGTTTGAAAATTAATTTTATTTTACCATATTTGCAATATTTTCGCTTTATAGCGAAAAAAAAGCCGCGTAAAGCGACTTTTTAATAACCGTATTCCCAATCTATTTCATCTTCATTCCAAAGAACCGAAGATACTTTTCCGAGATACATAACAGATTCATTCACAGCGCATGTGCAATGTTCTTCACCAGTTTTGTCTTGTAATTCTTCGTATACTGATTTATCCACATTTTCGAGAACAACCAAATTTTCCTCTTTTAAAACAAGCGTAGTTCCTGCCATATTTATCTTCCTCCTACTAAAATAATGGTCACTTACTTGTAAACATAGATAGTATGGATTATATGCTGTATGTTGTTATAGTTGTCCGTTTACTGGACCGTTTTATCTTTTATTTTTAATCCGTATTCATTGTATCGTGCATTGTGATAATTTGGTACAGGGTTTACAATCATTTCGGAAAGTTGTAACATTTCTAAACGTTTATTCACAAATGATTTACAAATATGTTAAGAAAAATCTAAATTTTAAAACAAAAGTGACTGTAAAATGATATAATCATATCAAAATACATGTAGAGGATGAAAGGGTATGGAGCTAATCCGTGACTTAATGATCCAAGTTGCTATCATTATTTTGCCACTGTTTTTATATGAAGCGATTCGTCTAAATCGCTATCAAGATATGCTTCCAAAGCCCAATCGCTATTTTATTATGTTTTTATCTAGTATTACGCTTGTTCTTTCTATGACGTATTCTATTTGTTTTGGTGATGTTTGTGGTTATAATTTCCATCCGATTCCAATTATTAGTGCTTTTTTGTATGGTGGGATTGCAGGGGTTATCCCGGCTTTTATCTTTGTTATATACGAATGGTTTTTGAATGGTTTACAGTGGTTTCGGATCGTAGAAGTTTTATGTCTTGCAATTATTCCTTTATTGTTATCAAAAAAGTGGTTTGTATTTCCAAGAGAAAAAAAACTTATTTTAGCTTTTATTATTTCATCTTTGTATGTTCTTGTCGGTTTAGTGTGTAGTATGTTTGGAATTTTATTGAGAGTAGGCTTTACGCCGCCTATATCGCATGTATATAGTGGATACATATTCGCTTCTCTTATTATGGTTATGACGATGGTATTTCAAGTGTATTTAACAGAGTATTTAAATGAAAATGCATTGTTACGTACGGAAATGCAAAAATCTGAAAAGCTAAACATTGTAAGCGAGCTAGCGGCGAGTGTAGCACATGAAGTTCGAAACCCGCTTACAGTTGTTCGTGGTTTTATTCAGCTATTAGAAAGTACAGAAGATATGAAGAATAAAGATTATATGCGTCTTGTACTAGCTGAGCTTGATCGAGCTGAACAAATTATTTCAGATTACTTAAATTTAGCTAGACCACAAATTGAAAAAAAGGAACATATATGTTTATCTGCACAGCTCATAGAAATGACTACTTTAATGTCTTCGTTTGCAGCTATGCAAGGCGTTTATTTACAAGTTGAAATTTCTGAGAATCTTTATACAATCGGTGATAAGACAAAGTTAAAACAAGCAATTATGAATATCGTTAAAAATGGAATTGAAGCGATTCAAGAAAACAAAGGGTATTTAAAAGTAACTGCTGTTCAAAAAGATGATTTTATAATAGTGCGAGTAAAAGATAGTGGTGTTGGAATGACGAAAGAACAGTTAGCTAGGCTTGGACAACCGTATTATTCATTAAAAGAAAAAGGAACAGGTTTAGGGCTTATGGTTACCTTTAGCATTTTACAAGCACATAATGGTACGCTGGAATATAAAAGTGAGAGTGGGAAAGGAACAGAAGCAATTATTACATTACCAGCAGTTAGAAATAAGGAATAAAAGTTAAAAAAACGACATAACCCCTTTCTTTTTAGTTGAGAGAGAGGATCCAGCCATGCATAGAAGCGGTCAGATCCTTTTCCTGCCCCATGCCAAGTAAAACAGAAAGAGACAACAAGTAGCAATCACTGTTTCTTCTTCAGGTGAGCGGCTTATATGTTAAAAGTTAAATTGGATTTATATACGTGAAAATGAAAAGCCTGTAAAACTACTACCTTGAGTGATGGAAGCTAGCGATGAAGATTTTACTTTATTCATTTGTTTTTTCTGGTTTGACTCGAACAAATAAATTTTTAAATGATTGAAATAAACTTTGCTCTTTTGAGGCGGCGACTAGTCGTTTTGTCTCTTGAATTTCACGAATGACTTGCATAAGTTGTGCATCTCGATTGCTATCTTTCGTATAAACTTGATTGACAAGTTTATTCATTTTTTCTTCTTGCTTGGATTCACGCTTATACATATGATTCATTAATAAGTCCATTTTTTCTTTTTGCAGGGCATCTGTTTGAGCGGCATGATCAATAAGTTTTTGTAGCATTTCTTCTTGTGTTCCTTCTTTTACATAGACTTGTTGCATTAATTCATCTAGTTTTTCATCTTTTAAGCGATTTTGTGTAATTAAGGTTGAGTTTTGATGAATAATCGCTTCGTTTAATTGTGCGAGCATCTCAAGTTTTAACATAAATTCTTCAAAATTTCGACCTTCTTCTTTTGATTGAACTTCTTGATTTTTCTTTATCATCGGCACAGGTGGATTCTCTTTTTCTTTTAAAATAATAGAGATTGTTTCTGTAATATCTTCTTGTAGTGTGGCTGCTCGTTCGTGAATTGATTTTAAAAGCTTCATATCATCCATTTTATATATACGAGCATCAGCAGTTTTTGCGATTATATAACCATTTTCTTCTAAAATTTGACTATATTTTCGAACTATATGTTTCGGGATTCCTGTTTTATTTGTAACATCCTTCGTTTTATATGTCGCCTCCATAACATTTCCTCCCCAAAAAGTATCGTATATACAAATTCCATTTCTTTATTTGGACTTCCTTTGAAAAAGAATGTCGGAAGTCCAGAAGTTTTCTACATGATTAGCGAAAAGTTGCATAAAAAAGAATGTTTTTGGCGTAAGGAAGAGGAAGGGATAAAATAATGTCTGAAAACATGTATCGAGAAAGTTTGTTATAATAGCCTGGGAAAAGAAATTGGGTTAAAAATGGAGGTACATATATGAAACAATTAAAAGGCATTATCATTTCGATTATTGTGATTCTTTCTATTTTGGTTGCTGTTTATGAAGCGTTTATACCAGAGGAACCAAAGAACCAGAAAGAAGTTACATATGATCAAGTTCTAGAATTTCCAAAAGAACGCTATCCTGAAACAGGAAAACATATTGCAGGTGCGATGAAAGAAGGGCATTCTAAAGTGTGTACGATTGACCGAAGTGGTGCAGCTGATAGAAGAAAGTTGTCTCTAGCTCCATATCCAGCAAAAAAAGGGTATGATCGTGATGAATGGCCAATGGCGATGTGTAAAGAAGGTGGAAAAGGTGCACATATTGAATATATTAGTCCAGCCGATAATAGAGGTGCAGGTTCGTGGGTTGGGAATAAACTAGATAAGTACCCGGACGGTACGCGCGTGAAGTTTATAGTGAAGTAGTAGAACGCTATTCTAATCAGTGATTGAAGGGAATGATATATATGGAGTTAACAATTTCCTATTCGCAATTGATTGTGATGAATTATGATGGAGAACAGCCTTATGTAGACTGGACGAATGAAGATTTTGAGAGAGGTTATGCTGAAGCAGAAGGTGTAATTATTTTTGAGGCAATTTCTGATTATACGTGTGAAATCGAGGTATCTGCAGGAAAACACGTTGAGAAAGAAGAGATAATGAGAACGATATCAGCACCATTTACTGTAGGTAATGAGGGTGTTTTTATAAGTAGCATTCTTTCAAGTAAATTACATATTTCTATTCCGCAAGGTGAATATATGTTAGTGATGCAAGCAATTCCGCTTGAAGAACCGACAGATGATGAGCTGTACAGAGTCCGGTATGAACTGTTTTTTGAAGAGAAAGAATGAAAAAGCCACTGCAATGTGGCTTTTTATTTTGGCTTTCATTTTATTTGTACCGGTGTATTATGGGCAGTAAGTGTCGATTGAGTCTTTTATCATTTCTATATGGCATCACCTGTTTTAATTGAGAAGGAAGCTAGTTAGAAGATATATATAGATAAAAAAATAGGTTGTCCTTTAAATGGACAACCTATTTTTATTAAGCGTTTGTTTTTAGAAGAGAACGAGCCTCTTTAGCAGCTTGAACCATATGCTCTAAAGCAGGTATAACTTCTTCGGTTCTTCTTGTTTTTAAACCGCAGTCTGGATTAATCCAGAAGTATTTTGGATCACATACTTTTAAGGATTGTTCTACAATTGTATACATCTCATCTTTACTCGGAACACGAGGGCTATGAATATCATAAACACCTAAACCGATTCCTTTTTCATATGTTGTATGCTCTAATGTATGAATAAATTCACCATGACTTCTTGATGTTTCGATAGAAATAACATCGGCATCTAATGCGCGAATAGCATCTACGATGTCCTCAAAGTTACTGTAACACATATGTGTATGAATTTGTGTTTCATTCGCTACAGAAGAAGTTGCTAGAAGGAATGATTGAACAGCCCATGTAATATATGTGTCCCAATCTTTCTCTTTTAGCGGCATCCCTTCGCGAAGTGCTGGTTCGTCGACTTGAATAACACGGATACCAGAAGATTCAAGTAATTCGATTTCATGGCGAAGTGCCAATGCAATTTGATATGAAACTTCTTTTCGTGAAATATCATTTCGAACGAATGACCAGTTTAGAATTGTCACCGGACCGGTTAACATACCTTTTACAACTTTATCTGTAAGGCTTTGTGCATATGCAGTTTCCTTAATTGTCATTCCATTAATAAAGGCCACATCGCCGTAAATTACAGGTGGTTTCACACAACGGGAACCATAAGATTGCACCCAGCCATTCTTCGTGAAAGAGAAACCAGCAAGGCGTTCACCAAAGTATTCTACCATATCAGTTCTTTCAAATTCACCATGTACAAGTACATCAAGACCAATATTTTCTTGATGACGAATCCACTTTTCAGTTTCTTTTTCGATAAATTGTTCATATTGTTCGTTTGTAATATCACCACTTCGCCATTGTTTACGCGTTAGACGAACTTCAGTAGTTTGTGGGAAGCTACCGATTGTTGTTGTTGGAAGTAGCGGTAATTGTAATGCTTCTTGTTGCAGTGCATAGCGTTGTTCGAATGGAAGAGGACGAGAAAAGTCTTCTTCTTTAAGAGCTGCCCGTGCTGCTTTCACATCTTCACGATTACGTGCAGCTGAAGAACGTATAGCCTCGTGAGCGGTGCGGTAAGTAGCTAATTCAGTACTAACACTTTCTGCACCTTCAGAAAGCGCACGTTTAATTAATGTAAGTTCTTCTAACTTTTGATTTGCAAATGCAAGAGCATCAAAAAGTTCTTTTGATAAATGTGTTTCTTCTGTTTTGTCAATTGGAGTGTGTAGTAAACTACAAGAAGGTTGAACAATCCAATCTTTCGGTGTCACACGGTCCTTTAATGTTTTAAATAAAGAAAGAACTTCATCGAGATCGGCTCTCCAAATGTTACGACCATCTATACAACCAACAGCTAAAATTTTGTCTGTTGGGAAACCATGCTCTAAAATAGCTTTTACATTGCCTTCTTTACCGTGAACAAAGTCCAATCCAATGCCGGATACAGGGAATGTAATAATCTCTTCATAGTTTTCTTCTACGCTATCAAAATAAGTTTGTAGAATAAGAGATACATGTGGTACTTCTTTACGAATTGTTTCATAAAGTTCTTTAGCTTCTACAATTTCTGTTTTTGTTAAAGATGCAAAAATCGGCTCATCAATTTGTACGAAGCGTGCGCCAGCTTCGTGTAATTCAGTTAATAGTTGTACATAAGGTGCAACTAGTTGGTTTAAAATAGTAGTAAATTGCTCTGGTTTATAACCTTTTGCTAATTTTAGGAATGTATAAGGTCCTAATATAACTGGCTTTCCATCGATGCCTAATTCTTGTTTTGCTTCTTCATATAGGCGAAGAGGTCGATTATCTTTTAAAGAAATATCTAATCCTTCTTCATATTCAGGAACAATATAATGATAGTTCGTGTTAAACCATTTTGTCATTTCGGAAGCAACGTGATCTTTAGAGCCTCGTGCCATCGCAAAATATACATCAAGATAAGAAGAAAACTCAGAAAAACGTGATGGAATAAAGCCGAGCATGTAGGCTGTGTCCAGCACATGATCATAATATGTAAAGTCGCCAATTGGAATTAAATCGATTCCTTTTTCTTGTTGAACTTTAACATGTTGCAGACGAAGCTCTTTCATTGTTGTTGAAAATTGTTGCTCATCAATCTTATTTGACCAAAAAGCTTCCAACGTTTTTTTCCATTCTCGGTGTAATCCAATACGTGGATACCCTAAACTACTTGTTTGAATTGCCATTTAAATTTCCTCCCTAATTGAAAGTAAGCATTTCCGTTTACTCGGAAATGCATGTAACGAAAAGTATAAAGGTACAGAAAATAGCCCTTTCTCCTCGTTCATAACACCTAATCATCATCCGTGAGTCTATCAGTGTTGTTAAAATAGGCAGGTCTCCTGGCTTATGCTTTATACGATTTCTTTCACCTTCCCGTTTTCACAGTGGTATAGAAAAGAAGTCTCTGCACTTACAGTGGCGGAACCGCGTTGGAATTTCACCAAACTTCCCTTTTAAACAAGAAATAAGAAACTTCGTGTACCTATTTTCCTTTATGAAAGGAATTTAACAAGCGAATATGATATTGAAACAAATTCTAACATAATTTTTAAAATTTTGTCTACTGTTTTGAAATAAGAATATTTTAAAGTTTTTAATTCTTATTATTCAGAAAATTAAACTAATAAAAAAGATGTTTTTCATCATTAACTCCCATGCAAGAATAACGAGAAAATATGAGATGAGTATCAAAAGAAAACAAATGTTTATTGATTAGAAAGTAGATAAGAACAAAAATAGAGAAAAACTGCTCGTAAGAACTTGATTAAAGAGAATTCTTACGAGCATTGGGGAGAAAAGCATCTAAGTATAGAAGTTTTACTATATATCCATTCCAATTTCAGAAAGACATCCAGCGCTTGCATCCTTATGTAGCTCATTTAACCAACATAATTCAACGCTAATATGCTCAATAACACTTTTTAAAATATAAAGTTGTGCACGCGGAACACTTTCTTTGCTATGTTCATATATGGATTGCATTGTATGTAAATATTGAATCGTGTCATCCCTTTTTTTTTCTAAAATAGGAATGAGTGTTTTTTCATCACCAAAATGAGTGAAAGATAGTGCTGAATAGATTGGTTTATATATTTGGTTTTTTGCTGCAAATTGTTTTAAAAGCAGTGCATGGAAAAGGTCTATTCCTGTTTTAGTTATATGAAAAATAGTCTTATCTGGTCGATTGGTATCTCGTACTACGTTTGTAACTGCAATTGCTCCTTGCTTTTCTAATTGTTCAAAAGCGTAGTAGAGGGAGCCTTTTGCATATTTAATATAACAATCCATTTGCCGTTCTTTCATTGTGTGTTGCACTTCATATGGATGTTTATCTCCTTCGAGTAGTAAACCGAGAATGACTAGTTTCATACTCATGCTGTCTCAACTCCTGTAATATAAACTTTATACATAGTATAAACGGTATATCTCTTTCGATAAAGAGATATACCGTTTCATTTTGTCATATATTAACTTACTTGTTTTTGTTTTTTCGTTGTTCCAGTTAAGAGACGTTCTTTACCCATCATTGTAATGCAGATAATACTTAGAATAGCTGGGATAAGCGCCCAGAAAAATGTATCGGCAATAGATATCGCGAGCGCTTGTTTAATTCCACCCAATATTTGAGGTGGAATCTTTTCAGTGGCATGCGGTGATAATAAAAAGCTTGTATCCCCGCCTTTGGGTGCCATCTTTGCTAACTCTGGAGGAAAAACGATTTTTAATTTTTCAGTGAAAATATGGTTTTGAATCGTACCAAAAATTGTTACACCAAGAGTCATACCGAGAGAACGGAAGAATGAGTTTGTGGATGTGGCAGAACCTCGGTCTCTCATTTCTAAGTTATGGATGGAAGACATACTTAAAACTGAGAAAGAGAAGCCGACTCCAAGTCCAGCAAGAATCATAAAGAGTGTTACGAGTACGCGTGGTGTTTCCATTGTTAAGGTGCTCAGTAAATAGATGCCAAGTACAAAGAAAATGCCTGATACGACCATGATGTTACGGTAACTTGTTCGTGAAGCAAATTGTCCACCTGTTTGGCTTCCAATTACAGAACCAACCATCATCGGTGTTAAAATTAATCCAGCATTTGATGCTGAACCACCGAGGACGCCTTGGACAAAGATTGGAATATAAACTGTGCAAATAATAAAAGCTGCTCCATAGAAAAAGGCAACACCTTGACTTGCTGCAAATAACTGCTTTTTAAATAAATGGAAAGAAATAATCGGTTCTGTTGCTCGTTTTTCTACAAAGATAAAGATAATAAGCATAATAGCAAAAGTAGTAAATAATCCAAGAATCATATTGGAATTCCATGCGTATTCCTTACCACCAAGTTCTAGTGCAAACATTAAGCAAACAATGCTTATTACAAGTGTAATAGCACCAGCCCAATCAATTTTTTGTTTTTTATATTGCAAAGATTCTTTGTAGTACTTGGAAATGAAGAAGAAAGAAATAAGACCTAATGGAATATTGATATAAAAGACCCAGTGCCAACTTATATAATCAGTAATATAAGCGCCTAATAAAGGACCAAATACGCTTGACGTTCCAAAAACTGCTCCAAATAATCCCGTCATTTTCCCGCGTTTTTCTGGTGGGAATATATCATACATAATTGTGAAGGCGATTGGCATGAGGGCACCGCCACCAATTCCTTGAATTGCTCTGTAAATACTCAGCTGTTCAATGCTTGTTGCTGTAGCACAAAGAATAGAGCCAACTAAGAAGAGAAGTAACCCGCCGATATAAAAACGTTTACGACCATACATATCTGAAAGTTTTCCGAAAATTGGCATTCCCGCCATTGTTGCTACCATATAAGCTGATGTGACCCAAACAAATTTGTCAAATCCTCCTAGGTCTCCAACAATTGTCGCCATGGCAGTGGCGACGATTGTATTATCCATTGCTGCCATTAAAATACCAAGTAACAATCCCGCAACAACAAATTTTGTTTTATTTACTTTGTTTTGAGATGTTTGTTCTTGCAAACATACCCCTCCTTTTATATAAGATTCATTGCTCTTTAGGAAAATCTTATTAGTAGTTCTTGCTTTAGTATGTCTTTATGTAACGACTATAAGTTTACTACTCCTTTTACCAAAAGTAGGATAAAAAATAGAGAGCATAAACTTTATTATAGTCAAATTTGACTAAAAGGTAAATCTTTTTACTTTATTCTTCTATTCGCGGCCAGTGATACCCTACTTCGAAATTTGGTGGAAGAGAAGGGGAAAGTGGGGAGATAAACGGTTCGTAAAAGCCTGATGGATAAGGAATTTTATATTGGAAAAAACAAAAGGAAGCTGATGGTAGTATGGTATCTCTATTTAAAATGGTTTTTTAATTGTATTGTCGAATAAATAAAGAAGAAATATAAAAATGGTGAAGACGTATATTTTTATTGAGAGAAAATAGGAAGGTGTTTTAAAGGGAACGAATTGGAGAAGGGGGTTTTATTATTGAAGAGAGCAGAATAAATTTGTACAGATAATAACATCTGGAATGAGGTGAATGGTTATTGTGAAAATGTGGGAAATAGGTTTAGATAAAGAATTGTTTCCTTTGTCTTTGCAGCCTGTTATGTGGATGGAAGGCGGTTCGAAAGAAGTTACGAGCAAACAATCTAACCCCAATGTAGAAGTAACATTACAAATTCGCAGTCAAAAAGAGAAGAATTTTTCACAAAAAGTTGTTTATGATGTACATGAAATTCTCTTTATTCAATTAGAAGCTGAAAACATAGGAAGTGAAGGGGTTTCTCATGTAATCGTTAGTCATATGATTCGAGATCATTTTGCATATATCCCCAATACATTACACACGAATAAAGGAATGGGAGAGTTTTTATTTCAACTTGTAAGGTGGCGTATTGATGAATTACTATCAGGTGAAAAGGCTCAATTAATCTGTCAGGTCAAAGCGTCACGTATACAAATCCCGTCCAGTATTTCATTACGTGCTACATACACGTTCCAGCAGAAAGGCCGATTATATGGACCACTACAAACAAAAGAAGTGATGTTGATACAATAAAAAGGAACCCGAACTGGGTTCCTTTTTTAATGAAGGTTATGCTTTTTTAGTAATTCTTTTTGTTCCAAACCTTTTTTTCCTACATAGTTATTTTTATATCCAAAGTATAAAATAAATAAGAAAGAAGCAACATTTATGATTGCATCAATTTGGTCATTTGTAATAAATGAAAGCCCGAACGATTCAAATAATAGTTTTAATGATAAGAGAAATCCGGCTAAAAAACGAAGGATGTCTGAAATATTTTCTTTTTGTAACATTTTCTTCTCCCTTCCATAATGGATATATACTATATATATGAAATAAAAAAGAAGATGAATACAAGTTGTAAGGAGAAATGGATAATAAGAACGTCCATTTTTTGTTTTGTAAAAAAACATTATTGTAATAGAAACATATAGTAGTATAAAAGGGGAGAATGCATGAAGCATAAAGGGAAAATTAGTGGTTTGTTGTTTGGTAATATAATTGCTAAGTTAGATGAAAGGTCTTTTGGAGCGGTACTTAGTATTTATATTATACAAATGATATTAAGTTATTATTTTGGACATCGTTACGATCAAAAGCAGCATGGAAATAGTGAGTTGCAGGAGATAAAAAGTAGAGAGTTTATGGTTTCATTTTTTGGAAAGTTAGCTGCTTTATCGGAGAGAAATAGCTATGAAATTACTATATATATTATATCTATTAAAGAGTGGAGAGAGTTAATAGATAGTATGCAAGATAAAAAAATAAATGAATTGGTTCGAAAAAGTGATGTTGTTACGAAGTGGGAAGAAAATAAGTATGTAATTATTGCGGTGGACAATGGATATATGAAATCGACATTACGGGATCGAATATTAAAGAGTGTTGAAGAGGAATTAGAGGATGATGTCGTGAATATTACGCTTTTATTTGATACTGCCACATATGCAATAGATGGAAGGACATTAGAAGAATTGTTGAGTAAAGCGAAAACTCAATTGTATTAGGAAAGAAATTTGAAAAATACGGAAGAAAAAGAGAATTTTTATAACAAATTTTTCTCTTTTGTTACAAAAAAATAGTATTTTGTAACAAAAGTCTTTAAAAATAGATTTAAACATCATATAATTGTGATGGATGTGTCAATACATTTTTGCACAATGGTTTTTCATTTAAAAAGTGTAGGGGGAAACATTCTCTACACTTTTCCTTTTAAGGGGATAAAAAGAATATTTGTAAATTGTTGCAAGTAAACCTTTACACTGTGTAAAATGGACAAGAAAAGATTGTAGGGGGAAAAGAAGTTGAAATATAATAAAATAGCAATTGTAGCAGTTTTATCTATGACATTATTAGCTGGTTGTTTCGGACCAAAACCAGAAGAGGAATTATATGTAGCATTTGAAAATGCTGCGAAGCAAGAAAAGCCGATGTTTGAAGAAGCGAAAAAATTAGAGACATTAGAAAAAGAAGGTCAAACATTATATGGTCAAATTGTGCAAGAAGGAAAAGATAATAATCAAGCTGTGAAAGAGAAGTTAGATCAAGCAATGAAAAATACAGCGGAACGTGGAAAAGTAATCGATAAAGAGAAAGAAGCATTGAACAAAGCACAAGAAGAAGTAAAATCAGTTGAAAAATATGTGAAAAAAATCGAGAATGGTAAATTAAAAGAACAAGCAGATAAAGTGAAAAATACATATGAAAAACGACATGAGTCTTTTAAGAAGATGTATGATAACTATAGTAAATCATTAAAATTAGAAAAAGAGTTATTTACAATGCTTCAAGATAAAGAAGTAAAATTAAAGGATATTAGTGATAAAGTAAAAATGGTGAACGAATCTTATAAAGGTATTGATGCTGAAAAAGATAAGTTTAATGAATATACAAAATCATATAATACAGAAAAAGTAGCATTTTATAAACAATCGAATATTAAAATAAAAGAAGAGAAAAAATAAAGCAGGCTGGCCGTTATGGCCAAACCTGCTTTATTTTTTTGTATACGTACGGCGATACCAAGGAATCGGTTCGCTTAATTTTTTTTCTTGTTTTAGTGCTTCCGGCCCAATGTAGTCTTGAAGTGTTTTTTTCGCTATTGCTAAAGAAAGAGTTGTTTTTGGGTTTCTATAGGAAGATTCGAGGCTACCGAGATGCGGGAGATTACTGAAATCATCTTTTGTAGGAGGAATATGAAAAAAGTAGTCACCTAATCGAACGAGAACATCTGATTGTTGCTGACTAAAGCGTGGATTTCTAGAGAAATGTAACCCTTCTTTTATCGCTTTCTTTTCGTTAATCAAACGCTCTAAAGCAATCTTTTTCAACCAATATAAATATTTAGGATTTGTAGCAGCTTTGGCATGCCGGTTCACAATGAAAATAGATTGAGCCAATCGATCAATAGAATGTTGTTTGCGTGACTGAGACTGTGGTTGTGAAGGTTTCATAGTGGGACCCCTTTCTAGTTTTTCAATATTATAGCATAAATAAAAGTAGTTTTTATTATATACAAAAAATGATTGTGTATATTTTCAATATTAAAGCAATATTGTTACAAAAAACAACTATTTTGTATAATAGTGATAGGAATGGTTTTTAGAAATTTGATAATGAAAGAGTGAGAAGTGTGAAAGATATATTGAAACAACAATATGCTATTATTGATATTGGTTCAAATACGATGCGATTGGTGATTTATGAAAAACAAAGTGGGGGTTTTTATAAGGAAATTGAAAATACAAAAGTTGTGGCACGATTAAGAAATTATTTAATAAATGGGGTGCTGATAGAAGAAGGAATGAATATACTACTGCAAACACTACTTCAATTTCAGGAAAGTACAAGGTTTCACGGGTTACATAATGTGCTATGTGTTGCGACAGCAACCATTAGACAAGCAAAGAACCAAGAAGAAATAAAAAAGCTTGTAGAAGGAAAAACTGATTTTGTACTTAGGGTTTTATCTGAATATCAAGAAGCACGTTATGGTTATTTAGCTGTGATGAATTCAACTTCTTTTACGGAAGGAATTACTGTCGACATCGGTGGAGGAAGTACAGAGGTTACGTATTTTCGTGATCGAGAAATTATAGAATATTATAGCTTTCCTTTTGGAGCACTTTCTTTAAAACACCAATTTATTCATCATGAGACACCAACTGCAGAAGAATTAGAAGAATTAAGAAGATATTTATGGTATCAATTTGAAACGTTACCTTGGTTAAAGGGAAAAGGGTTACCTCTTATTGCGATAGGTGGAAGTGCTCGGAATATGGTGAAGATTCATCAAAACATAATTTCTTATCCAATAGCAGGTTTACATTTATATAAAATGAAGGAAGCGGATATAAGGGATGTAAAAGAGGAATTAGAAAGTCTTTCTTTTGTGGAATTACAAAAGTTAGATGGGCTAGCAAAAGATCGTGCTGATACAATTATTCCAGCGGTAGAAGTATTTTATATGCTAGCAAACATAATACAAACCTCGTCCTTTGTATTAAGCAGGAAAGGATTGCGAGAAGGTGTTTTCTATGAGGAACTTACAAAAAATTTAGGTGTTTCTTATTATCCGAATGTGGTAGAGGAGAGTTTACACTTATTGTCCTATGAATATGAAATGGATATGAAATTTGTTGTTCAACTTATCAAGCAAGGCACGTTAATTTGTAAACAACTTGAAGAGTCTGAAATTATTTGTTTTTCAGAAAAAGATTGGTGTATATTTTATCAAGCCGCGAAGGTGTTTAATATTGGAAAATACATAGATGCAGAAGCAAGTCGTCTACATACATTCTATTTATTGGCGAATAAAACAATTGACGGCATGATGCATAAAGAGCGCATTAGGCTTGCACTTATCGCATCTTATAAATCGAAAATGTTATTTAAACAGCATTTGAAACCATTTGAAGGATGGTTTGATAAAAATGAACAAAAAAAGATTCGCTTGTTAGGAGCGATTTTACAATTTTCTGCTGCTTTAAATGTGAGGCAAAGGGAACTGATTGAAACGATTCAAGTGAAAAAAAATAAAGAGGGGCTTGTTTTTCATATTATGTGTGAACAATCGGCTTTAGCAGAAAAAGTGCAGGCTGAAAAACAAAAAAAACTACTTGAAAAAGTATTGAAGATGAACATTCAACTCATGTTTGAAGGGGAATGTTAGGTTATACGGACGTCTTTACAAAAAATTTACACTTAAATAATTTGGAATTTGATACAATAAATGTAACTAAATTATATTGAAAAAGTTTCAAAGGGAAGTGTGAGAGAAATGGAATTGGTGAAGGAGAATCCTGTAAATTTCAATGATACAGCTTACTATAATAACCGCGAATTAAGTTGGCTTGCTTTTAATGAACGTGTGTTGCAAGAGGCGCAAGATGAAAGTAATCCACTTTTGGAAAGGTTAAAATTTATCAGTATTTTTAGTTCGAATTTGGATGAATTTTTTATGGTACGCGTTGCAGGATTAAAAGATCAAGTAAAAGCGGGCTTTAATCAACCAGAAAATAAAGCTGGCTTAACACCGAAACAGCAAATAAATAAAATTGCTACGAAAGCTCATGAATTGATGACAATTCAGTATAATACATTTAAAAATACTGTGTTGCCAGCACTTGAAATGGAAGGTATCGAGCCGTTAACGTTTCAAGATTTAACGAAAGAACAACGTGAATTTATTGAAGAGTATTTTGATGAACAAATTTTCCCTGTGTTAACCCCCGTGGCAATAGATGCATATCGCCCGTTTCCTATGTTGTTAAATAAAAGTTTAAACTTGGCTACTATTTTGTATGATGGAAAACAAACAGAGGAAGAGAATCGAACAAAGCTTGGAATCGTTCAAGTGCCATCATTGCTCGAACGTTTTATTTTTTTACCGAGTGAAGACCAAAAACATAAATTTATTTTATTAGAAGATGTAATTAGTAGCTTTACTCATAAATTATTTACAGGATATAAAGTATCCTCTGTTACGCGTTTTCGTATTACACGTAATGCGGATTTAACAATTCATGAAGAGGGTGCGCGAGATTTATTAAAAGTGATTGAAAAAGAGCTAAAGAAACGTAAATGGGGAGCGGCTGTTCGTTTAGAAATTGGCAAAGAGCATGTTGATGAAAGAGTTTTAGCTCTATTATATGAAGTGTTAGAAGTGAAAGATGAAGATGTATATATGATGGATGGACCATTAGACCTAACATGCTTATTCTCCTTATATAAAAAATTAGCACCTTTATATGAGCATCTTGTTTATCCAGCTCTTATACCGCAGCCACCTCAAGATTTAGATGATGAAGAAGACGTATTTGAAAAAGCGATAGAGCATGATATTTTACTACATCATCCGTTTGAATCTTTTCAACCAGTCATTGATTTTGTGCGTGATGCGGCAGATGATCCGAATGTACTAGCAATAAAACAGACGTTATACCGTGTAAGTGGGGATTCGCCGATTATTCAGGCGTTAAAGACTGCAGCTGAGAAGGGGAAACAAGTAACAGTACTTGTTGAATTAAAAGCACGTTTCGATGAAGAAAATAACGTCCATTGGGCAAAGGAACTCGAACAAGCTGGTTGCCACGTTATTTATGGTGTAAGTCATTTGAAAACACATAGTAAAATTACCCTGGTTGTAAGAAGAAAACACGGAAAAATCGAAAGATTTGTACATTTAGGGACAGGAAATTATAATGATGCGACAGCAAAATTATATACAGATTTTGGCTATATTACATCTCGAAAAGATTTCGGGGTAGATGCGACAAATTTCTTTAATTACTTGAGTGGTTATACAACAAAGCCACATTTTCATCACTTGTCAGTAGCACCGTTTGATATACGTCATCAATTTATGGAATTGATCGATGAAGAAGTCCGTTATCATAAACAATATGGAAATGGGCATATTGTGGCAAAGATGAACTCATTGACAGATAAACCGTTAATTCAAAAATTATATGAAGCATCACAAGCTGGAGTAAAAATAGAGCTTATTGTTAGAGGAACGTGCTGCTTGCGACCTGGTATTCAAAATGTCAGTGAAAATATTCGTGTAACTAGCCTTGTTGGACGTTATTTAGAACATAGCCGTATTTATTATTTTCATCACAATGGGGATGAAAAAGTGTACTTATCTTCAGCTGATTGGATGACAAGGAACATGGAAAAACGGGTGGAAATTTCATTTCCAATTTTAGGATTTGAAATGAAAGCACGAATCAAAGCAATTTTGCAGCTTATTTTAGCGGATAATGTAAAAACACGTGAACAAAATAAAGATGGTGAATACTATTATGTAATAAATAATGGTTCACAAGAAATTGATAGCCAAGTGAAGTTATTTAAGATGGCCTATCAAAATACAGATGCGGAGTAATGTGTAAATTCAAAAATGATATAAAGTCATCTTTTTTAGGTGGGAGAGAGGATCCGTCCATACATAGAAGCGGTCAGATCTTTTTTCAGCCCCATGCCAAGTGAAAACAAAGAGAGAAAATGAGTAGAAGTTTCCTAGCAGTGACTGATGTGCCAACAAATTAAAATGGATTTATATATTAAATAGTAAGTTTAATAATTTGTGAACAAGTAAACTCCTGAATTCAAGGTTATGAGAATACGACGAAAAAAGCCTCTTGCAAATGAAGAGGCTTTTTTCTCATAGTTTTTGTTTATATTAATAATAATACGGCTGGCACGGACCTCCGTAACAAGGAAACGGCGTTGGCGGATATGGCGGTGGGTATGGAGGATAGTAAGGTGGTCTAGGACCAAATGCTAATGCTCCGCCGATTAAGCCACCAGCAAGTCCTGCTAAGAATGGAACGCCGAAGAATGGTAAGAAGCGTGAGTCACTTACTGGGCCAATAGGTCCTGAACGAACTAGATAGGGCTGAGGGTATGGGTACATAAAAAAACCTCCTTTATTGGACTCATTGTTATCATATGGTGAAAAAGCATGGATGAGCGAGTACAAGAAAGGATATATAAGAAAATAGGCAATCATAGGTTACAAGTGCTGGAGAGTAAATACTGTAATTTCAGGGCTGGACAAAAAACGAAATGGAACACGTGTCCTTCCAAGTCCGCGATTTACATAAAGAAGTAATTCCTGGATATGATAAAAGCCTTCGATGTAATGTTTTGCTAGTGCTGGGGTAACGATTGCACCTAAAAAGGGAAGTTGCACTTGTCCACCATGGCTATGTCCAGAAAGCTGGAGATTCACTGGGAAGTTAGCGATTTTAGGTGCTATATCAGGTTCATGTACGAGTACAATAGTATATAGTTCTTTCTGCACATGTTGTAATGTTTCGTCGATTTCTGGTTTACCAAGAAGCATGTCATCGATTCCAAAAATAGAAATCTCGCTATTATCTAATAAGCGAATACGTTTTTCGGTATTTTGTAATACTTCAAAACCTGCATTACTCATAATTTGACTATAGTATTCGGTTCCATACCCACCATGATCGTGATTTCCGTAGATTGCAAATTTACCAAAGGGTGCACGGATGTTTCGTAAAATTGAAGAAACAAAAGGGATTTCACTATATGTTTGGTAGTCATCGATTAAATCACCAGTAAAAAGAACAATATCGGGTGCAGTCTTATTTATTTTTGAAACGATTGTAGAAAGGTGTTGGAGAGAAAAATAGTATCCTAAATGTAAATCACTAAATTGAACAATTTTCATACCATGAAAGTTTGGTGGAATGAGTGGAGAGCTCAGTGTATGATGACTCAAAGAAAGACAGTACGGTTCAATATACTTTGCATAGTAATAACCGATACTAGCCGTAATACAGGTATAGAAACAAGATCGTATTCCGTTTTTTATAAAATTTCTTCTTGTTATTTGTTTCATAGGAATATGAACGGGCCTATATAATGAAAAAAGTAGGAAAAGTATTATATGAATGTGGTGTAGGCCACAACAGCTCTCCTTTCTTTTTAATTCTTCTTAAAGAAGTATAATTGAGTCGATTAACCTTGTCATCTAGTGAAAATACAATTTAGTAGAATAGTCTAGAGTTAAGAGTATGGTTATTGTGAAAAAGAGGGATTGTATATAAAGATATCAGAAAAGTTTAAAAATATAAAGATTTCTATTAAATAAAGTGGTAAAATGAATATGCATTCATTTTTGGGAGGGGATATATTTGAAAGAAAAAGTAGTGATTATAACAGGTGGTTCAAGTGGAATGGGAAAAGGCATGGCAACTCGTTTTGCGAAGGAAGGGGCACGCGTTGTTATTACGGGACGTACGCAAGAAAAACTTGAAGAAACAAAAAAAGAGATTGAGCAATTTTCAGGGCAAATATTGACAGTACAAATGGATGTTCGAAATATTGAGGATATAAGTCGTATGATTGAATATATTGATGAAAAATTTGGACGTATTGATATTTTAGTTAATAATGCAGCAGGGAATTTCGTTTGTCCTGCAGAAGATTTATCTGTTAATGGTTGGAATGCAGTTATTAATATTGTATTAAATGGAACGTTTTATTGCAGCCAAGCAGTAGGAAAGTATTGGATTGAGAAAGGGATAAAAGGAAATATCATTAATATGGTAGCAACGTATGCATGGGATGCAGGACCTGGTGTCATTCATTCTGCAGCTGCGAAAGCGGGTGTATTAGCAATGACGAAAACACTTGCTGTTGAGTGGGGGCGTAAATATGGCATTCGCGTTAATGCAATTGCCCCTGGACCAATCGAACGAACAGGCGGTGCAGATAAATTATGGATTTCAGAAGAGGCAGCAAAACGGACACTGCAAAGCGTTCCACTTGGTCGACTTGGTACGCCAGAAGAAATTGCCGGCTTAGCTTTTTATTTATGTTCTGATGAAGCTGCATACATAAATGGAACGTGTATGACAATGGATGGTGGGCAGCATTTGCATCAATATCCGTTTTAAGAGGGGTTATATAAAGTAAAACATGGAGGATTAATGCCCATTCATGTGAGGTGAAATGTGACGAATTTGTGACATATGAAAGAAAAGTGTTTACAATAGGTTTAATATAAGGTATATTTAAGACCTCTTTTTTCTTCATAGTAGAATTGCTAATTCCCCTTAGCATTTTACCCCTCTAATCCCTTCAGGAAAACTGAAGGGATTTTTTATTATTTTTCTATACATATCATGTTATAATTTTTGAAAAGTAAAGGGAGGGAAACATTTTGGTAGATGCATTAGATGTGATGAGTAATTTGGATAAAGTCCTTCCTTATTATCAAGCTATTTTTAGTGCTGATCAGCATACAGTAATTGGATATGAAGTAGTAGGGCGTATCCAAACGGAAGAAGGGATACAAAGTCTTTCTTCTTTTTTTCATGATGATTCCATTCCAGGTGAATTCCAACTAGAGGCAGATAATGTCATAGTAGAAAAAGCATTAGAACGTTACTTGGAAACAAATCAAAATTTTTTATTGTTTATACATCGTAATGCAAACATATTAATGAACGATGAAGATGAAAGTTTACTTCATTTATTGTTAATGTATGAAAAAAAAGGATTGAATTTAAAGCATATCGTTCTAGAAATAACGGAGCATGAGTGTAAGGAAGATATAGAACAATTTAATCATTTACTTATGTATTACCGTACATATGGTATTCAAATTTCAATTAACAAAGTAGGAACAGGTACGAGTAATCTGGAACGGATTAGTGTATTAGCGCCTGACATTTTAAAGGTGGATTTAACGAATTTAAGACAAACAGCACTTTTACAATCTTATCAAGATATTTTATATTCTTTGTCGTTATTAGCAAGAAGAATTGGTGCGACATTATTATATGAAGAAATTGATGCTTTTTATCAGTTGCAATACGCTTGGAAAAATGGCGGCAGATATTATCAAGGGAATTATTTGAAAGAGTGTTTGCCAGACTTTATTGAAGCGGATATTTTAAAGGAACGTCTTGGTAATGAGTGTCATCAATTTATCCAGCATGAAAAGAAAAAACTACAAAAAATTTATCAATTGACAGAAACATTGCGTGATCAAATTGGGAATGTTTTATCTAAACAGAAAAAGAATGAAGACGTTAATGATTGGTTGTTACATTTCAGTCAACATGTATCGCAGTATAGTTTTCGAATCTTTATTTGTAATGAAGACGGTTTTCAGCAATCAGGAAACATTATGAAAAAAGATGGTAAATGGATTGTTATGCCAGAGTATTATATGAAAAATTGGAGCTGGCGCCCATATTTTTTAGAAAATATAATGAAAATGAGATTTGAAAATAAAGCAAGACTCTCTGACTTATATGCAGATATAGAAACAGGAGAGATGGTACGAACATTTTCCTTTCCAATTGATGATGAGCATTTTTTATTTATTGATTTGTCCTATGAATTTTTATATGAAGAAGATGTTTTATTTTAATGCACGAAGCAATTCGTGCATTTTTTTGTTTGTTTTTATCATAAATTGGTAATAGTGAAAAAGATGGTGAAAATGCTGTCTATCATTGTAAAGATTTTACGAACGAAATCATCCCTTTCTGTGCATAATCATTGTTACAATGAATACTACAAAGACAAGCTCTGTTAAAGGAAGGTGAAAGAATGAGAAAGTATGGAATTTGGTTTGTTCTATTTCTATGTGTTGCCTTTCTAGTTGGGTATAGTGTTACAACAGTTCTTGGTAAAGAAGAAATAAAAGTGGATCGAAAAGAGGTATTCACAACGATTCAAAAGGGATATGAGGCACAATTTTCAATTCGTGGAAAGCATTTATCGATGGATAAAATGTATGATGCGTTGTCACCTTATTTTACAAATAACTTCCTTCAAGTTTTTACGGATGAAAATAGTAATGGTGATAAACGAAGTGGTGAATATTTACTTCCTACAAACGAACCTCCTTTTTCTTTTACTTCTCAAACGAACTTAGCATATGATGAAGAACATAGACTTTTATATGTATATGAGCGGATGAAAAATGAACAATATCAAATTATTACATTGCAAAAGGAAGAAGGGAAATGGAAATTAGCTGGTTATCATGAGAGTCAGCAACTTTTGACGGAAATGCAAAAATTACAGGAGTTGAAAGAACAGGAATAGGTAAAGAGTACCTATTCCTGTTCTAGATTTAGTAATTGTTGTAATTTTTCAATTTGAAAACCAGAGACAACTTCTCCATCAATGACAACAGTTGGAGTTGAGTATGAGTTATAGTCATATAAAAGACGGTTGCGAGCTGAAGCATCCTTTTTGACATCAAATTCTTCATATGTTACGTTATTATGCTTTAAAAATTCTTTTACAATGGTGCAGGGTGGACAATCTGGTTGTGTATAAACCTCTATTTTTTTCATTTTAAATCCTCCTCTTTTTCTGCTTTTTATTATATTCCGCAGCTTTAAAAACCGCAATAAAGGAAGATAAAGATTTTCTTTCTGCTTTTTACTTCTTTTTTCGACAAATTTTAGTTGAGTTTCTTGCCAAGAAGCTTTATCCTAGAGTGTGGAACATTTTTTCTGTTATGACGGATAGAATGAGTATAGCTGTAAAACCTATTGGTAGGAAGATTAGAGAAAGGGGAGATTTCATGTCTCTACTCCAAGGAATTTTAACTCGACTTGTTAGTCTACAAGAACAAGCTGAAAGCGGTGAAGTAGCACAGCGCTATTTTGAAGTGAACGGTGAACGTAAATGTAGCGTGAAATTTTTTGATAAAAGTGAAATGTATGAGTTAGAAGTGTATCAACAAGGCGAAAAGCCACAAGTATATCAATTCGATAACATTGACATGGTTGCAATTGAGATTTACGATATTATTTCTTGATACATACAAAAAAGGTACCGCGAGAAGCGGTACCTTTTTTGGTTATTATAATAACTAATAGTAAGAGGGATAAGGAATTGAAGAAGAAATAGGGGAGATAACGATATAAAAAGCCCGATTGGTGAGGAGTGATTAAAGTTTCACTTTATATGTATAAGATTTTTGGGATCTTCCTACACTGGTATTAAAAGTTAGAAAGGAATGTGGAATGTGGAGCGATTACCAATTGTTGTTTGTCCAAAATGTCATATGTCATTTGAAATGGATCAAGTATTAACAGCTCAGTCTAATCAAAATGTAATTTATATTTGTCCAGCATGTAAGTATTCCATCCGAAATATAGAAACGAGTAAAGGATAATAAAGTCATATTTTGTTCTTTTGTCCCATACAATGAGAATGCAAAAAGTCTGTCTAATTGAAGGGACGTGACTATATGGACGGTGAGTATCGATTTTATAATGTATCAGAGAGGCATATGGATTTTGAAACAGTTTTCTCACACATTTGCACTTTTATTGAAAGGGATCCCCGAAATTTATATCGCTTATCTATTGGAACAGATTCACAAGCGCATCAAAAATATACCCGTTTTATTACAGCAGTGCATATTCATCGCGTTGGGAAAGGAGCATGGGGATGTTTGAAACATAAAGCAGTACATAAAAAACCACCGACCTTACGTGAAAAAATATATTTAGAAACACAATTTAGTCAAGAAGTTGCCTGTTTGTTTACACCGGAACATATAAGGCGTATATGGGAGATTTTACATCCATATGCTCATGAAGGAGCCGGATTTGTAATGGAAATTCATTTAGATATTGGAAATGATGGATTAACAAAAGAGTTTATTTCAGATATGACAGCAAAGGTTAAAGCAATGGGACTAACTGCAAAAATTAAACCTGATGCTTATGCAGCTTTTAGTTATGCAAATCGCTATACAAAATAAAAAAACTGAATCTTTCATCTATTAAATTAAGCGAATATTTTATATAATAAATAATAAGGAAAAGCATAAACATAAGGAGAGGGGTATATGCATAAGGAAATTACTTTAACAAAAGAAGAAAAAAGCTTGCTGTTAGATATTTTATTTCGTCAAAATTATGCTAGTGAAATTCTAGCTGTTGAGCTTACAGATATTGAAAGTGGCTTGAAAAAAGCTGATATTTCCCAATATAGAAGAATTACAAGGTTATTTAATCGATTAAAAAATGAAGGATACTAAGTGCTACCAGAAAGGTAGTCTTTTTTTTGTGTTCTATGGTAGAATGAACTGTGTATCATTATTTTTGTTGGAATAAAATAAGGACAAAATAATAATATGAAAACGCTATCATAAGATATGAATAGAAATGGGAAATAAAGTGAAACTTTTAAGCGTGGATATGATTAACTCTAAACAGTAAGCATTATGGATTGTCGATTGGAGATCATGCTAACAGGAAAAAGGGAGAAAAAGTGGGGGATATAATATGATTAGTATTCCAAAAGATGAGTTTCAACAAGTTCTTGTAAAGGATTTAATGATTTCATCAGAAAAAGTCGCGCATGTTCAAATCGGAAATAGCCTAGAACATGCTTTACTTGTTCTTGTAAAGTCTGGATATTCTGCGATTCCTGTTTTAGATCCTATGTATAAATTGCATGGATTAATAAGTACTGCGATGATTTTGGATGGTATTTTAGGGTTAGAACGCATTGAATTTGAAAAGCTTGAAGATATGAAAGTGGAGAATGTAATGAAAAAAGACATTCCGCATCTTGGACTTGAGGATTCATTTGCTAAAGCGCTAGAAATGACAATTGATCATCCATTTATTTGTGCTGTAAATAATGATGGGTACTTTGAGGGGATTTTGACAAGGCGTGCTATTTTGAAATTGCTGAATAAAAAAGTAAGACAACATAATCGATAAAGAAGGGTAAGCGACTTCGAATAAAAAAGAAGTCGCTTTTTTACCATGCGTCTCTTTTTATTTTATCCGGTTATTCGTGTTTAGTAAGACCACCAGCTTTAAGAGAGAAGCGAGAGAGGTGGACGCTAATAATTAGCGGGAGATGAAGACCACCTCCGCTGATTAAATTTTCGCTTTATATAGTAACTGGAGTAAACAAGTATAAAAGGTTAGGTAAAATGTCGATTCATCCGATTTTCTTGAAAACAAAAATGAAATAATGCATGTTAGAGAATAGTGCAACGTATATATTAAGGTTAGAAGTTTATATGTAAGATGAGGAAAGAGGGAGAAAGTTGCAAATTGATGATTTTCAAATGATGGTTGTTTTAGCACAGGAATCCAATATGAGAAAAGCTGCGGAGCGCTTATTCGTTTCACAGCCTGCACTCAGTCAACGATTACAATCAATGGAAAAACAGTGGGGAATGAAATTTTTTATTCGTTCTCAAAAAGGATTAACGATTACACCAGAAGGGGAAAAAGTGGCCAATTATGCGAAAGATATGTTGCGAAGAGAAGAGGCAATAAAAAGTGAATTAGCAATCTATCGTACAGAAACATACGGGACATTAAAGATAGCTGTGGCATCTGTGATTGGACAATATTGGTTACCACCTGTTTTAAAGAGGTTTGTACAAAAATATCCGTTTGTTAAAGTTTCTCTTTTTACAGGGTGGAGTAGTGAGGTGCAAAAGCACTTTTATGAAGGGGATGTGCATGTCGCTATATTGAGAGGAAAACAAGAATATAAAGGGCATAAAGAGCAATTGTTTGAGGATGAGTTGTATTTAGTTGACACAGAAATTAAAGATATTTCTATGCTGAAAGATACAAACAGACCGTTTATACAATTTAAAAGTGATTCGACATACTATGGACAAATTCAGAATTGGTGGTATGGTTTATTTTCTAATCCACCTAAACGAACGATTGTAGTTGATCAAATTGAAACATGTAAGCAACTCGTTTTAAATGGGATTGGTTATGCACTGCTGCCTTCTACTGTTTTAAAAGAAGTAAGAGAAAAGACGTATAAAACACCTGTTCAATTGACTCGAGAAACGTGGTTGTTGACAAGTGATTCTGCAAGGCAATTGAAACAAGTACAAGCGTTTTTAGATATTATAGAAGAAATTCAAATGGAAAAATAAGATTATTGTCTTGCTAGTAGCTCTTTCGTTTGGTAGAGTAACATTATAAATGGATTTAGGAGGCAACAAGCATGAAAATGATGGATGCAAACGAAATTATTTCGTTTATTCAAAAAAGCGAGAAGAAAACTCCTGTAAAGGTATACATAAAAGGGGATTTAAAAGAAGTAACATTCCCTGAAACAGTACAAGCATTTGTGAATAAAAAAGCTGGTGTTTTATTTGGAGAATGGTCTGAAATCAAGGCAGTTCTTGAAGAAAATAAAAAGTATGTTGTAGATTATGTTGTCGAAAACGACCGTCGTAATTCTGCAATTCCAATGCTTGATTTAAAAGGCATTAAAGCTCGTATTGAGCCAGGTGCAATCATCCGTGACCATGTTGAAATTGGTGATAATGCAGTTATTATGATGAATGCAACGATTAACATCGGTGCAGTAATCGGGGAAGGTTCAATGATCGATATGAATGCAGTGCTTGGCGGACGTGCTACAGTAGGTAAAAACTGTCACGTTGGTGCTGGTGCTGTACTTGCAGGTGTTATCGAGCCGCCTTCTGCAAAACCAGTTATCGTTGAAGACGATGTTGTAATTGGTGCAAACGTAGTTGTTCTAGAAGGAGTAACAGTTGGTAAGGGTGCAGTTGTTGCAGCAGGAGCGATTGTGACAGAAGATGTACCACCATATACAGTAGTTGCAGGAACACCAGCACGTGTTATTAAAGAAATTGATGAGAAAACAAAAGCGAAAACAGAAATTAAACAAGAACTTCGTCAATTAAACCCAGAAAAATAAAGAACGAAAGCGTAAGGGCAAATAAGCTCTTACGCTTTTTATAAATGGTGGTGGAGACATGACAGTCGGTAAATTTGTACAAATTCGTAGAGACTTACATAAAATTCCAGAGTTAGGATTTCAAGAGTGGAAAACACAACAATATATTTTAAATTATATCGGGACCCTTCCTAGTGAATATCTTGAAGTGAAAACATGGAAAACAGGTGTTATCGTTAAAGTAAATGGGAAAAAACCAGAAAAAACAATTGGCTATCGTGCAGATATTGATGGCCTACTAATTCCAGAGGAAACAGGATATGAATTTACTTCTGTTCATGAAGGCATGATGCATGCATGTGGTCATGATTTTCATACTACAATTGGTTTAGGACTTCTAACAGCCGCTGTAAATGAAAGGATAGATGATGATCTTGTTTTTCTATTCCAACCAGCTGAAGAAGGTCCAGGTGGCGCTCTTCCTATGTTAGAAAGTGAAGAATTGAAGGAATGGAAACCGGATATGATTCTCGGGCTTCATATTGCGCCGGAGTATCCAGTAGGGACAATCGCAACAAAAGAAGGATTGTTATTTGCCAATACATCAGAGTTATATATTGATTTAAAAGGAAAAGGTGGGCATGCAGCATATCCACATACTGCAAATGATATGATTGTTGCGGCAAGTCACCTTGTTACACAGCTCCAATCGGTAATTAGCCGTAATGTAAATCCACTTGATAGTGCAGTTATTACAATTGGTAAAATCACAGGAGGTACAGTTCAAAATATCATTGCAGAAAAGTCTCGTTTAGAAGGGACGATTCGAACTTTATCTGTCGAATCAATGAAACGAGTGAAAAGTAGAATTGAAGCAATTGTTGCAGGAATTGAAGCTGCGTTTCAATGTGAAGCTGTTATTGATTACGGAGCAATGTATCATCAAGTATATAACCATGAGGCATTGACACGAGAGTTTATGGAATTTGCATCAGAACACACTGATATGAATGTTATTACATGTACAGAGGCAATGACGGGAGAAGATTTTGGATATATGCTTCGTGAAATTCCAGGGTTTATGTTCTGGCTCGGTGTAGACTCTGAATATGGTTTACATCACGCAAAATTACAGCCGAAAGAAGAAGCGATTGAACAGACTATTGCTTTTTTAAATCAATATATAAGTTGGAAAGGGAACAGGGTTTAAACCTGTTCTTTTTTGATTTAAAGGATTGTAATATATAATGTTTTTTTTTTTGGAAATTCTAACACAATACTTTATAATGGTAGATGGAGGGATAAGTTGTTAGTGATTTTTAAATGAAAATGGTTGAAAACTCATCCCTCTTATATACTACAAGAGTGGACATATATGATAAAAAATTATGGAGGTTGATACATATGGCAGAACGTATGGTAGCAAAACAAGCTCCACGCTTTGAAATGGACGCTGTTATGCCAAACAAAGAATTTGGTAAAGTAAGTCTTGAAGAAGTTATGAAACAGGACAAATGGACAGTACTTTTCTTTTATCCAATGGATTTCACTTTCGTATGTCCAACAGAAATTATCGCGCTTTCAGATCGTTATGATGAGTTCGAAGATTTAGAGGCGGAAGTAATTGGTGTATCTACTGATACAATCCATACTCACTTGGCTTGGATTAACACTGACCGCACGAAAAACGGTTTAGGTGAATTAAAATACCCTCTAGCTGCTGATACGAACCATGTAGTATCTCGTGATTACGGTGTATTACTTGAAGAGGAAGGTATTGCACTTCGTGGTTTATTTATCATTAGTCCAGAAGGTGAATTAATGTACCAAGTTGTACATCATAACAACATCGGCCGTGAAGTTGATGAAGTAATTCGTGTTCTGCAAGCTCTTCAAACTGGTGGACTTTGCCCAGCAAATTGGAAACCAGGTCAAGAAACTTTAAACGTTTAATGATATAAAAATAAAAAGGTCTAACAATATTTTGTTAGGCCTTTCTCTACATATAAGGAGGAAGATAAAATGAAATTACGTGAACCTATGCCCTCTTTAGAGGGTGCGACAACAGTATTAAATGGAGACGTAGTACGCGAATCACTAATCGGTGAAAAGCCGACACTTGTTCATTTTTGGTCCGTTAGTTGCCATTTATGTAAAGAAGCGATGCCGGATATTAACAATTTCCGCGATGAATATAAAGAACAATTAAACGTTGTCGCGGTTCATATGCCGCGTTCAGAGGAAGATTTAGAGCTTGAACAAGTGGAAACAGTCGCAAAAGAGAATGGAATCACGCAAACTATTTTAGTAGATAATCAACATAAAGTTACAGATGCATTTGAGAATCAATATGTACCAGCATATTATGTGTTTGATAAAAATGGTGTACTTCGTCATTTCCAAGCAGGTGGAAGTGGGATGAAAATGCTAACAAAACGAGTAAATCGTGTGTTAGATGAAGCGAAACAAGAAGTGGAATAAAATCTGAAATTTTCTACTTACGCATTAGGGGCAGTTTGGAAGTGGAAGTTTCTTTTGATATGCGCAAAAACCTCCTTTTTCATTAGGAGGTTTTTGGTTTTTATCTCATATTAACGTGCAGTAAGCTCTTGCCTTAAGGTTTTGATAGATAGGGGGCAGACAACTACCTGCAAAAGTTTGACTCGTGAGGGCTTTCCATCAGTGAAGGATAAAGAATGCCCCTGCTAATGGAAGCTTTACTTTAAAAATAGTAGAAGATATGGGAGATACGCCTATTGGTTGTTAGTTGAGAAATGAAAATTGTACTATAGGAAATAGAACTGTATGTTTTAGTTTACTTTTTATACGGAAAATGTGTAAAATCAATGTGATACATAGAAAAAAGGGTGGGGAATCAAGTGCAGATTGGCAGTGCAATCTTATGTTTCTTTTTATATGCATATGTTATAATTGCAGCGGTTTATTTCGGAATAAGTTTTTATGCATACCGTCTAACAAATAAACGCGATTATGAAGAAACATATAAATGGGTGAAAGGTTACTTATCACCAGTATTAGAAATCATGAATGGATTTGTTCTTTTTTTATTTATTGGTTTAATTGCTTTTTCAACAAGCTTAGTTGGAAATAAGACAACGTTATTTGTAATTGGCGTCATTATTTTTATGCTTTTAGGTATTCGAATAGGCAATGCTGTGTTTTGGAATGAAAGGAAAATTGACGGGTGGACAGGTATGCTGATTCCAAGTATGTTAGCAGCTATCGTTACGAATATAGAACATGAATATAATCAATTACATTTTTGGTTAATCATCGTATTAACAATTCTTTCGGTCTTGTATATAAGTACAGTATTTTTAACATATTGTGCAAATGAAAAAGGTGATTCTCATGGTCGCCGATTTTTTCGAAGTCGAGCGTTATTTTGGAGTGTTCCCACGATGTTGGTCATTGGAATCATTGCACTTGTTGTAAATGGATATAACTTCACAGGATGGAAAGTTTTTTTAGAAACTTGGTGGATTTTTATCATTTCATTTTGTGCATTTTTAGGAGCAACACATTATTTGTTTCATCAACATCATTATAAATGGGCGCTCTTATTTGCTTTTACACAACTCTTATTCGCTTTTTTTGGTCAAGAAACATTATTATTTGTGTTTCAAACGTTTAGTTCATTTGGAAATATTTTTGTATTTGGTATGCTCATTTGTATCATCGCATTTTATTTGCAGCAGTATTTCTATATACAAAAACAAAAATAATTATAGGTTAATTGCTATTCTTTGTAGTGAATATAAAGTATGCTACAATAAATATGGACAGGACTTGATGTTATTGGAGGAATTCATGTGAGTGAGAAAGAAAAAGAATTTGCTGTCATTGGACTTGGACGTTTTGGAGGCAGTATTTGTCGTGAATTGGCTCAATTAGGTATGGAAGTAATGGCTATTGATCTTGATGAAGATAAAATAAATGAATTTGCAAATATTGCTTCACATGCAGTGATTGCTGATTCAACAGATGAAATGGTGTTAAAAAGTCTCGGTATTCGTAATTTTGATCATGTTGTTGTTGCAATTGGTGATAATCTGAATGCAAGTATTTTAACGACACTTATTTTAAAGGAATTAGGCGTGAAAAATATTACAGTTAAGGCGCAAAATGATTATCATGAAAAAGTGTTAAGTAAAATTGGAGCTGACCATATTGTTCACCCAGAGAGAGATATGGGAAAACGAATTGCAAATAATATCGCTTCAAGTAACGTATTAGATTACTTAGAGCTTTCAGATGAGCATAGTATTGTAGAGATTATTGCTAATAAAAAGATTGATGGGCACTCTTTAATTGAACTAGATATTCGTGCGGAATTTGGATTAAACATTGTTGCAATTAAGCGAGGGAAGGAAGTTATTGTTTCTCCTCGAGCTACAGAAACCATCCAGGCCGGGGATATTCTAATTGTAATTGGTCATGATGATGAAGTGGATCGTTTTAAACATTATTTACGATAGAATGAAATGAAAAAGGACAATGCCCAGGAGGCATTGTCCTTTTTTATATTTCCATAATGATTGGTAAAATCATTGGACGACGTTTTGTTTTTTCGTATAAGAATGGTGCCAATGTATCTGTAATCTCATTTTTAATTTCAGACCATTGTGTCGTTTTTCGCTCCATTACTTTTTCGAGATGTGTTGTAATTAAAGTTTGAGCATCATTGATTAAATCGCTACTCTCACGCATATAAACGAATCCTCGAGAGATAATATCAGGTCCTGCTGCTACTTTAAATTCTTTCATATCAATGCTAACGACTACGATAACAAGTCCTTCTTCGGAAAGAATACGACGGTCGCGAAGTACAATGTTACCAATATCACCAATACCGTTTCCATCAATATAAACAGAACCGGATGGGATTTTCCCAGCAACGTTCGCTTCATCTGAACGTAAAGCAAGAACATCACCATTGTCCATAATGAAGCAATTTTCTTCTGGAATACCACAATCGTTTGCCAATTTCATATGCATACGTTGCATGCGGAATTCACCATGAATTGGCATGAAATATTTAGGTTTAATAAGACGTAGCATTAGCTTTTGTTCTTCTTGTCCACCATGTCCACTTGTATGGATGTTTGAAAGTTTTCCATGAATCACATCAGCACCAGCACGGTATAACATATTAATCGTACGGCTTACGCTAACTGTATTCCCTGGAATTGGTGAAGAAGAGAAAACAACTGTATCGCCAGGAATAATTTGAATTTGACGGTGTGTTCCATTGGCGATACGGGAAAGTGCCGCCATTGGTTCTCCTTGACTACCTGTACATAAAATAACAACTTTGTTAGCTGGTAGTCGATTGATCTGAGACGATTCAATAAATGTATCTTTTGGACAGCGAATATAACCAAGATTGTGACCAATCTCAATAGCAGCTTCCATACTTCGGCCAAATACAGCCACTTTACGATTATTTTCAACAGCAGCTTCAACAACTTGCTGCAGGCGATGAATATTTGAAGCGAAGGTTGCAAATATAATACGACCTTCCACTTTGCGGAAAATATCTTGAATACTATCGCCGACGCGGCGTTCAGACATAGTAAAGTTAGGTACTTCACTATTGGTACTATCAGATAAGAGGCAAAGCACGCCGTCCTTACCGATTTCAGCCATTTTTGTTAAGTCTGCTGGTTCACCCACTGGTGTGAAATCAAATTTAAAGTCTCCTGTATGAACAATTTGTCCTTGCGGTGTTTTCACCACAACACCGTATGAATCTGGAATACTGTGTGTTGTGCGGAAGAACGATACAGATGTCTTTTTAAATTTGATGACATCATCCTCTTGGATTTCGTATAATTTTGCTTTTCGAAGTAATCCGTGCTCTTCTAATTTGTTTTTAATTAAAGCAATTGCTAATTTACCGCCGTAAATTGGGATGTTCACTTGACGTAATAGGTAAGGGATGCCACCAATATGATCTTCATGACCATGAGTAATGAATAGACCCTTAATTTTATCTTCGTTTCGTACAAAATATGTGTAGTCAGGAATCACATAGTCGATTCCGAGAAGTTCGTCTTCTGGAAACTTAATTCCAGCATCAATTATAATAATTTCATCTTGAAATTGGACAGCGTATGTATTTTTGCCGATTTCACCGAGTCCACCAAGAGCGAAAACGGCTGCCTGATCATTTTTTAGGAATTTCATAAATTATACGATCTCCGTTAATGTTAAATCAGCATTTTGCTTTTCGTATTCAAGATGAGCGCCAGTAACAGATTGGACAAACTCAATATTATATGCGAACTTTTGTAATTTTGTACGAACGTCTTTTTGTGATTCAGCCTCTAAATATAAAACTTTTGTATTTTCACGTACTGGAACCTCAGTCATTTTTTCTTGATAGAATACTTTAAAAATCATTGGAAAAACCTCTCCTTGTCTATGTTTTGCATTATCTGTTACCTATTATAAAGCAAATAGTGATGATTTTCATGTTTTTTCGAATGAGAATGAAGAAAAAGCCCGAAATGGGCACGATTTAAGCCATAGTCTTTTTCTGGACTAAATTGTTTAAATACCGTTTTAGCTTTTTCTTCAGCTTCTTCAGCATGATTACTCCTTCCTTTCCTTATTTTCAAACATGCATACTTTTTATTTAATTGTAGTAACTCTTTATCTCTATATACTAGAAAATCATAGAAGATAAATGAGGGAATTACCGTCCGAATGTTTAGAGATTTGATTGGCTCATGCAGATGTAATCTTGTGTTATGTTTTTACTCTCACAGGCAGTATGCCCCCAGTTATGAATATAGTATGAGATAGATTAGAGAAGAAAATTCATTCAAACAAATATCAATATTCTTTTGATAGTATATGCATATTGTACGAATAAGGTTAGGAAGTGAACGCTTTCTTCACAGGTGTTTAATATGTTATACTTTTTTTTAGGATTTGAAAAGAAATAGTCAAGGTAGGAATAGAGGTAGGTTAGAAAGGATTTTAAGAATGAATGATAAAATCGTCTTTTTTGATATTGATGGAACATTACTAGACCATGATAAGAAAATTCCGCAATCTACAAGAGAAGCTGTACGTATGTTACAAGAAAAAGGAGTACATGTGGCAATTGCGACAGGGCGTGCACCTTTCATGTTTGAAGATATTCGTAATGAGCTTAATATCCATAATTATGTGAGTTTTAATGGACAATATGTTGTATTTGAAGGTGAGGTTATATTTAAAAATCCACTACAACCTAATGCATTACATACATTTACAACATTTGCGAAGCAAGAGGGATACCCACTTGTTTATTTAGATCATAAGGATATGAAGGCGACAGTAGAATACCATGATTATGTAAAAGAAGGCTTTGGTAGTCTACAATTTGAGCATCCGTTATATGAACCAAGTTTTTATGAAAATCGTGACATTTATCAAACTTTGCTCTTCTGCCAAGTGGGTGAGGAAGAAAAGTTTATTCATGATTATCCAGATTTTCATTTTATTCGTTGGCATGCATATTCTATGGACATTATTCCAAATGGCGGTTCAAAAGCAAAGGGAATTGAAAAATTCATTAAAAAATTAGGATTTAAGCGTGAACAAGTCTATGCTTTTGGAGATGGATTAAATGATTTAGAAATGATTGAAGCAGTCGGAACAGGCATTGTAATGGGGAATGGCCATGAAGATTTGAAAAAACTTGCTAATTATGTAACAAAAGATGTTAGTGAAGATGGGATTTTCCACGGTTTACAATGGGCGCGTTTATTGTAACAAAAGAGTATGAGAACCATTTCAGTATAGAAAAAAGCAGGAGCTTTAGCTCCTGCTTTTTTTATCTTTCGAATGGTTTTGCATCATCAGGAGATGCAAAAGGGTTTTCTTGATTAATATGGTCATAGAACATTACGCCGTTTAAATGATCAATTTCATGTTGAAATACAATTGCTGGTAACCCTTTTAAACGTAATTTTACCTCTTCACCATCGATAGTAGTTGCTTTAACTGTAATTCGTGTATAACGTGGAACATAGCCAGGTACTTCACGATCTACAGATAGGCAGCCTTCTCCGCCTGATAAATATGTACGTTCAACAGAGTGGCTAATAATTTTTGGATTGAATAAAGCATAGCTGTATAATGTCTCATTTGTATCAGTAACATGAACAGCAATCATTCTTTTTGAAATGCCGATTTGTGGTGCAGCAATCCCGATTCCTGGACGTAAATTATATTTTTCAACCATTTCAGGGTTTTGACTGTTAATTACAAGTTCAATCATTTTTTTAAGAGTACGTACATCTTCTTCACTTGCTGGCAGAGGTACTTCTTCTGCTACTGCTCGTAGAATGGGGTTTCCTTCACGAATTACATCATTCATTGTAAGCATTCACAATCTCTCCTTTCTCCTTTAGTCTACCAAAGGAGCTGAAAAAAGTCATGATAAAGTGCATAGTGCCTGCATAATTCGAGCGGATTAAGAGTATGTAAAGTAGGTATTTTCTTCATCAATATGTGCTTAATAAAAAAGAAAAGACGGCTGAGCCGCCTGTTTCTTTCTATAGTTGTTTTGTTTTACATTAACGAATGCAAGCAGCACCAACGATAATTAAAAGGATAAACAACACAACGATTAAGGCAAAGCCGCGTCCGGATCCTCCACAAGAACCTCCATAGCCATAGGAAGGATATGAACAAGTTGGATAACAATATGTGTATCCGTACATGAGATGACCTCCTTTATCATTTCCGTACATGAGATGACCTCCTTTATCATTTCCCGCTAATACTGCGGTTATTATAATGTATGGAATCGTGGTTAGGAGTGTATAGACATTCGCCTAGGAAAGGAAGATGTAATTGTATATTTTTATTATAAAGAGAGAAAAACTAAGAAGAATTAATCGTTTACAGATTATTCTATGATGAAAAGAGGGTTAAAAAGGGAATAATATAACAGTAGGTTATCACTTACTAATACAGGTGTGAAAATGAAAACGCCTATGTATAGTGAAAACCTCAATGTTATTCATAAAAAAACGTAACCAAAGTAATTGACATCGTGATTAGAATAGTTGTAAACTAAAAAACGTGATCAAGATTGTATTAATATGTTTCTGAAAAAACATTAGTACAGATTGTTAGGTACACAAAATTATTCTCAACCGACAAGGTTTCCTGTCGGTTTACATGGTTGCGTTTTCTTTCTAGCGGATTGCTAGTGAAAGCGTTTCAGAATATGGTTCAAGAGAGGAAGAGGTGAACGGAATGGGTACTAAAACAAAAAAGACCCTATTTAATGTTGATGAGCAAATGAAAGCTATCGCAGCTCAATTTGAAACATTACAAATTTTAAATGAAAAAGGCGAAGTTGTGAATGAAGCAGCAATGCCTGAATTAACTGATGATCAATTAAAAGAATTAATGCGTCGTATGGTGTATACTCGCGTACTAGATCAACGTTCTATTTCTTTAAACCGTCAAGGACGTTTAGGTTTCTACGCACCAACAGCTGGACAAGAAGCTTCTCAATTAGCAAGTCATTTCGCACTTGAAGCAGAAGATTTCATCTTACCAGGATATCGTGACGTTCCACAATTAGTATGGCATGGTTTACCATTATACCAAGCATTCTTATTCTCACGTGGACACTTCATGGGTAACCAAATGCCTGAAAATGTAAATGCACTTGCTCCGCAAATCATCATCGGTGCGCAAATCATCCAAACTGCTGGTGTTGCGTTAGGTATGAAATTACGTGGTAAAAAATCTGTTGCAATTACTTACACTGGTGACGGTGGTGCTTCACAAGGTGACTTCTACGAAGGTATGAACTTTGCGGGTGCATTCAAAGCTCCAGCAATCTTCGTTGTTCAAAATAACCGTTATGCAATCTCTACTCCAGTAGAAAAACAATCTGCAGCAAAAACTGTAGCACAAAAAGCAGTAGCAGCAGGTATTTACGGAATTCAAGTAGACGGTATGGATCCATTAGCTGTATACGCAGCAACTGCTTTTGCTCGTGAGCGTGCAGTAAATGGTGAAGGTCCTACTTTAATCGAGACTTTAACATTCCGTTATGGTCCACATACAATGGCTGGTGATGACCCAACTCGTTACCGTACAAAAGATATCGAAAACGAATGGGAACAAAAAGATCCAATCGTACGCTTCCGTGCATTCTTAGAAAACAAAGGCCTATGGTCTCAAGAAGTAGAAGAGAAAGTAATCGAAGAAGCAAAAGAAGATATCAAACAAGCAATTGCTAAGGCTGACCAAGCTCCAAAACAAAAAGTAACTGATTTAATGGAAATCATGTACGAAAAAATGCCTTACAACTTAGCTGAACAATATGAAATTTACAAAGAAAAGGAGTCGAAGTAAGCCATGGCTCAAATGACAATGATTCAAGCAATCACTGATGCTTTACGTGTTGAAATGAAAAATGATCCTAACGTACTTGTATTTGGTGAAGACGTTGGTGTAAACGGCGGAGTATTCCGTGCTACTGAAGGTTTACAAGCTGAATTCGGTGAAGACCGTGTAATGGATACTCCACTTGCAGAGTCTGGTATTGGTGGACTTGCAGTTGGACTTGCACTTGAAGGATTCCGTCCAGTTCCAGAAATCCAATTCTTCGGTTTCGTTTATGAAGTAATGGATTCAATTTCTGGTCAATTAGCTCGTATGCGTTACCGTTCTGGTGGACGTTGGACTGCTCCAGTAACAGTTCGTTCTCCATTCGGTGGCGGCGTTCATACTCCTGAACTACACGCTGATAGCTTAGAAGGATTAGTTGCACAACAACCAGGTCTAAAAGTTGTTATTCCATCTACTCCATACGATGCAAAAGGCCTTTTGATCTCTGCGATTCGTGACAACGATCCAGTTATCTACTTAGAGCATATGAAATTGTACCGTTCATTCCGTCAAGAAGTACCAGAAGGCGAATACACAATTGATTTAGGTAAAGCTGATATCAAACGTGAAGGTACAGATGTATCTGTTATCGCTTATGGTGCTATGGTTCATGCTGCATTAAAAGCTGCTGAAGAACTTGAAAAAGAAGGTATCTCTTTAGAGGTTGTTGACTTACGTACAGTTCAACCATTAGATATCGAAACAATCATCGCTTCTGTTGAAAAAACAGGCCGTGTAGTTGTAGTTCAAGAAGCTCAAAAACAAGCTGGTATTGCAGCAAACGTTGTAGCGGAAATTAACGACCGTGCAATCTTAAACTTAGAAGCTCCAGTTGTACGTGTTGCAGCTGCTGATACAGTATTCCCATTCTCTCAAGCTGAGAGCGTATGGTTACCAAACCATAAAGATATTGTTGAAGCTGTTAACAAAGTAATGAACTTCTAATTTTAGTTTCATGTGCAAAAGAAATCAGCACATGCTGATTTCTTTTGTGCTATTCCATAATAATGATATGAATCAGGGGGATGAATTCCGTGGCATTTGAATTTAAACTACCAGATATTGGTGAAGGTATCCACGAAGGTGAAATCGTAAAATGGTTTATTAAACCAGGCGATGAAGTAAATGAAGATGATGTACTTCTTGAAGTACAAAATGATAAAGCAGTAGTAGAAATTCCTTCTCCGGTTAAAGGTAAAGTACTTGAAGTACTTGTAGAAGAAGGTACAGTTGCAGTAGTAGGAGATACTTTAATTAAGTTTGACGCTCCTGGATACGAAAACCTTAAATTTAAAGGTGACGACCATGATGACGCTCCAAAAGCTGAAGAAGTGAAAGAAGAAGCTCCAGCAGCGGTAGCTACTCCAGCAGCAACTGAAGAAGTTGTAAATGAGCGCGTAATTGCTATGCCATCTGTACGTAAATACGCTCGTGAAAAAGGTGTAGATATCCATAAAGTAGCTGGTACTGGCAAAAACGGTCGCGTTGTAAAAGCTGATATCGATGCATTTGCAAATGGTGGACAAGCAGTAGCAGCAACTGAAGCTCCAGCAGCAGTAGAAGCTACTCCAGCAGCAAAAGAAGAAGCACCAAAAGCACAACCAATCCCAGCTGGTGAATACCCAGAAACTCGTGAGAAAATGAGTGGTATCCGTAAAGCAATTGCGAAAGCAATGGTTAACTCTAAACATACAGCTCCTCACGTAACATTAATGGACGAAGTAGATGTAACAGAACTTGTTGCTCACCGTAAAAAGTTCAAAGCAGTAGCAGCTGATAAAGGTATTAAATTAACTTACCTTCCATACGTTGTAAAAGCTTTAACATCTGCATTACGTGAATTCCCAATGCTGAACACTTCTTTAGATGATGCATCTTCAGAAATCGTTCATAAACATTACTTCAACATCGGTATCGCAGCTGATACAGACAAAGGTCTATTAGTACCAGTTGTTAAAGATACAGATCGTAAATCAATCTTCACTATTTCTAACGAGATCAATGATCTTGCTGGTAAAGCACGTGAAGGTCGCTTAGCTCCAGCTGAAATGAAAGGTGCTTCTTGCACAATTACAAACATTGGTTCTGCAGGTGGACAATGGTTCACTCCAGTTATCAACCACCCAGAAGTAGCAATCCTTGGTATCGGCCGCATTGCTGAGAAACCAGTTGTGAAAAACGGTGAAATCGTTGCAGCTCCAGTATTAGCATTATCTCTAAGCTTTGACCATCGTTTAATTGACGGCGCAACTGCTCAAAAAGCATTAAACCAAATTAAACGTCTATTGAATGACCCACAATTATTAGTAATGGAGGCGTAATAACAATGGTAGTAGGAGATTTCCCAATTGAATTAGATACAGTCGTTGTTGGTGCAGGTCCTGGTGGATACGTAGCGGCAATTCGTGCAGCACAATTAGGTCAAAAGGTAGCAATTATTGAAAAAGCTAACCTTGGTGGCGTATGCTTAAACGTTGGATGTATTCCTTCAAAAGCGTTAATCAATGCAGGTCATCGTTATGAGAATGCAATGCATTCTGATGACATGGGTATCACTGCAGAGAACGTAAAAGTTGACTTTACAAAAGTTCAAGAATGGAAAAACGGCGTAGTTAAGAAATTAACTGGCGGTGTTGAAGGCCTTCTTAAAGGTAACAAAGTTGAAATCATTCGCGGTGAAGCTTACTTCGTAGATGCTAACACATTACGCGTAATGACTGACGATGCAGCTCAAACTTATACGTTTAAAAATGCTGTTCTTGCAACTGGTTCTACACCAATCGAAATTCCTGGATTCAAATACTCTAAACGTGTTATCAACTCTACGGGTGCATTAAGCTTACCTGAAATTCCTAAAAAACTTGTTGTAATCGGCGGCGGTTATATCGGTATGGAATTAGGAACTGCATATGCTAACTTCGGTACAGAAGTTACTGTAGTAGAAGCTGGCGATGAAATCTTAGCTGGTTTCGAAAAAGCAATGAGCTCTGTTGTTAAGCGTGCTCTTCAGAAAAAAGGCAACGTAAACATCCATACAAAAGCTATGGCTAAAGGCGTTGAAGAAACAGAAAACGGCGTAACAGTTAGCTTCGAAGTTAAAGGCGAAGTACAAACTGTAGAAGCTGATTATGTATTAGTAACTGTAGGTCGTCGTCCAAATACGCAAGAAATCGGTCTTGAGCAAGTTGGAGTTAAAATGACTGACCGTGGCATCATCGAAATCGATGAGCAATGCCGTACAAACGTACCAAACATCTATGCAATCGGTGATATCGTTCCTGGACCACCATTAGCTCACAAAGCTTCTTACGAAGGTAAAGTAGCTGTTGAAGCAATTAGTGGCCATGCATCAGCAATCGATTACATCGGAATTCCAGCAGTATGCTTCACTGATCCAGAATTAGCATCTGTTGGTTACACTAAGAAACAAGCTGAAGAAGCTGGGATGAGTGTAGCTGTATCTAAGTTCCCATTCGCTGCAAACGGTCGTGCTTTATCATTAAACAGCACAGATGGTTTCTTACAACTTGTAACACGTAAAGAAGATGGTCTTCTTGTAGGTGCACAAGTTGCAGGTGCAGGTGCTTCTGATATTATCTCTGAGATTGGTTTAGCTATCGAAGCTGGAATGACAGCAGAAGATATCGCTCAAACAATCCACGCTCACCCAACATTAGGTGAAATCACAATGGAAGCAGCAGAAGTTGCTCTTGGAATGCCAATTCACATTGTAAAATAATAAGAACAAGCAAAATAACCCGCCTCTTATCTATTCAGAGGCGGGTTATTTTCTATTTAATAAATCTATCTATAAATACTTTAGAAGAGCTTATAGGGTCATTATGTGTATTTGTCGAATGGATATGTAATACTATATATCAAAAATGGGAATGCACGTTAATAGAAATAAACTGGACACAAATCCATTACATCTTTTTGTATTATGTAATGGATTTGTGTCCAGTACCATATCTTATTATAAAATAGAGCATGTCAAAGGAGACGGTTCCATGAAAATCATCCATGTTATATTTTATCATTTCCTTTTATGGAGTGGATTTTCTATTGTGTTATTCTTATCGAATGGTGATAAGCTTCATTATAAAGTGATGCTTTTTTTCGTGTTTCTTTACTTAGCATATGTAATTGCTTATGTTGTTCTTAGTGTAAGAAAGCAAGCGCTATTTCTTACTTGTGCAAATAGTATGTTCTTTTTAATAATATCTTGCTTTTTTAGAAATTAGCGTTTATAAAAGTACATTGTTCTCCCATTAAATAACCTTAATTCACCCTCTAGTTTCTTTGCTAAAAAACGGCAGAATTCATTTGCTTTTCCTTTATCCCCAAATGTGGCAGTAGAAGGCAAGGAGATTTGAACAAAAGCTTGCTCGTTTTCTGTTCCAACCCCCACATAAATAGAATTATATCGATCGTGACTAGATTTTAGTTCAAGTGTAGTCTCTGATGTATTAAGTATCTCATATGGAAATGCCACGTTAGTATATGCATAGCTAACTTGTGCACCAGTTTGGGAAGTAATTGTTTGATAATAATGAAAAAGTTGTTTTACATCTTCTAATGTGACAGCTTGTTGCTTAGATTTAGGTACAAGTTTAATAAATGCATGTTGCATAAAGAAATTCCTCCTGACGTAATATATATAGCTATTTTAACACTGTTGTAAATTTTTTGACAATTAAAAAGGAATCCTTACTCATTCTGTTTAATATATACAAGTAGAAAGTGCTGTGAAGAACGGAGGGAGTAAATGTTTGAAAAATTGTATGATGAACATGAAAGTGTGAAGGTACGATTTTTGGGATTTATGACACATGAAAACCGTTATGATTTTGGGGTTATTTATACAAATATGTTTTTTGGGAAACCTCTTGTTGTTTGCATGCAGACAGGGAGAGCGACTCTACTAGGTCAAGACGATGTAGATAATGTTCAACATTTACAGCAAGTCTTTAAATTACAATCGGAGGAAGAAGCGGATGATCTAGCACAATTTTTTAAATTTCTTGTACCGCCAACGTCCTTACATGCTGAATATGAAGAATAAATAAATGGAAACAGTCGTACTTATTAAGATATGACTGTTTTTTTATGTTATTGTCGCATACTAATATAAAATAAAATTTTTAATGTGTTATACTAAAAACCTATTGACTGAAAAAGTATAACATATTAAAATAAAGACAGAAAGTTAAGCGGTTACAAAAGTTTTTGGGATTATAAACTTAGGGGGAAATAGAAAATGGGAACAATCGTATGTCAAGATTGTGAAAGTACAATTGCACACTTCGAGGATGAGAAAGTAACAGTACTTTACGGGAAATGTGGATCTTGCGGATGTGATCACAAGGAGCATACAAAAGCCCAATAATATATAGGAATCTTGCTACTGAAAAAGTTTTTAGGACCATAAACTTAGGGGGAAATGAAAAATGGGAACAATCGTATGTCAAGTTTGCGAAGAAACAATTGCACACTTTGAAGATGAAAAGATAACAGTACTTTACGGAAAATGTGGATCTCATTGCGAATGTAATCACAAGGAACATACAAAAGCTAAGTAAATATATAGAACGTGTAAATATAAAGGTTTTCAATCATAATGTAAACTCAGGGGGAAATGAAAAATGGGAACAATCGTATGTCAAGTTTGCGAAGGAACAATTGCACACTTTGAAGATGAAAAGACAACAGTGCTTTACGGAAAATGTGGGTCTCATTGCGAATGTGGTCACAAAGAGCATACAAAAGCCCAATAATAAAAAGCGCCTGCATATTTGCAGGCGTTTTTTAATAAATTGTAGTTGTGTGACCAATGGTTGCAACAATTGCATCATCTCGAATGGGAATGAATTTGAAGGTGGTTTGTAAGGTATTAGTAGAAGCATGTTGGCTCATAAGGCGGCTATCTATGCGGGTAATAAGATCTGTTAAATATGCTGAGATAAAGGCATAGGGAATCCTTCGTTCATTTAATAAATAAATGATTTGTTCTTTTGTTTTTACTCCTACACCGTGTCCATAAAAAAAGAAATTACCTAAATAAAAAGCATTCTCTCCTTGCCACTCAACTGAAGCTGGACTTACTTGTGGATTTTTAAAGTAAACAAGATCGCCAGGAACGATATCCCCACCGGTTTTTGTCACCAGTTTTAAATCTCGATCATAATCCCATGTATATAGTAGAAGGTTTGCGAATAAGCGATTAAAAGTTTGCTCATCATATAGAGCTAAAAGTGCTTTGTAAAAAATAATAATCATCGCTGTTGCACATTCTGTTCCGTACTTTTTTCCATTTTTAAAAATATCTCTTATCGCGACGGAGGGTAGTACATTTGGAAGCAGTTGAAACCCTCCTAGTGGTGTCCTTTTCCAAAATTCAGGATTACAATAGGATTGTTGGAATGTACGGAACTGAAGCCCACTTTGAAAGAGCTCTAAGGCAGATGTAATAATATGGACTCGTAAATTCAGATCAAAACTAAGTTCGCCAACTGTTTGGAATGCATATACTTCTTGATTTCCAGCCATGATGGCTAAGATTTGTTGTTTTTCAGTAGCGAACGGTTCATTTTCACTCGTGATATAAGGATGTACAATGGAACGACCAATCACAATCATAACTGTATCCCCACCTATACGTTACATTCTTTAGTATGGTATGAGTAAAAGGAGAAATGGTGAAAAAAAAGCCTATCAAATGATAGGCTTATATTCTTTAATAACGCGTAATGTTTGTAATGTCATGTCTTCGGGACCTTGTACTGGTAGACCTGCTTCTAAATTTTTATGAATGTAGTCTAAGTTTTCTTGTGTAATAATTTCACCTGGAGTAAAGATTGGAATCCCTGGTGGATAAACCATTACAAAATCAGCTATAATGCGACCAGCAGCATTTTCAAACGGGATGACCTCTGTCTCTGAATAAAAAGCATCTCGAGGAGAGAGGGCAAGTACAGGGATTTCTGGAATTTCAACTTGTACTTGAACACCTTTGTCAGCTCTATCTTTAAATGTTGTTGCTAGTTCTTGTAAGGCTTTAATAAGAATGTTTGTCTCATCTTCTGTATCGCCCAATGTAACAAGGCATAAGATGTTATATAAGTCTGAGAGTTCAACTTCAATGTTATAACGCTCTCTTAACCATAACTCTGCCTCATGACCTGTAATTCCTAAGTCTTTTACAGATATAATTAGCTTTGTTGGGTCATAGTTAAATGTGGCATCTGTACCTAACATATCTTTTCCAGGACAATAAAGATGTTCAATATCATTTATGGCGTTACGAACCTGCTCAGCTAACTGTATTGTCTTTGATATTAATGCCTTTCCTTCAGTTGCAAGTCGTTTCCTTGCAACATCAAGGGAAGCAAGCAAAATGTAAGAAGTCGATGTTGTTGTAAGCATACTAATAATGGATTGGACATGTTTTACATTCACAAGGCCCTCTTTTACATTTAGAATAGAGCTTTGTGTTAACGAACCGCCGAGCTTATGCACACTTGTCGCTGCCATATCTGCCCCAGCTTGCATAGCTGACATTGGTAATTCGTCATGGAAATGAATATGAACACCATGAGCTTCATCAACTAATACAGGTATTTCGTAGGAGTGAGCTAATTCTACAATTTGCTGTAGGTCTGCAGCGAACCCAAAGTATGTTGGATTAATAACGAGTAATCCTTTTGCATCTGCATGTTCTTCGAGTGCTTTTTTTACAGATTGAATTGTAATTCCGTGTGAAATACCGAGCTTTGGATCAATTTCAGGATGAATGAAAATTGGTTTTGCTCCTGAGAAAATAATGGCTGACATTACAGATTTATGAACGTTTCGTGGTACAAGAATTTTATCCCCTGGGCCACAAACACTCATCACCATTGTCATAATCGCACCGCTTGTACCTTGAACGGAAAAGAAAGTATGATCTGCACCAAACGCAGCAGCGGCTAAATCTTGGGCCTCTTTAATCATACCCTTCGGATGATGTAAATCATCGAGCGGTGCGATATTAATTAAATCAATTGCTAATGCATTATGCCCAATAAATTCGCGAAACGTAGGATCCATTCCTTGTCCTTTTTTATGACCTGGGATATGGAATTGAATTGGATTTCGCTTACTGTGCTCTACTAAAGCGGTAAACAATGGTGTTTTGTATTGGGACAATCTATACACCCCTTCTTCTTAGTAATATTTATTATAGAGTTGTTTTATGTGTATCTTGTTCAATAAGAAAGTTATTTCCCCTTGTATAGTTATATAACCGTCTAGAAGAACTTGATTTGTTTACTTACCATTCAAAAGTTTTTTCATGGAAGCTTCACTTTATTTTCAATAAAACAAAAGCATTATATCACCAATGATTATATATGTATAGGGAAAATTATTATTTTTATTATATGCATAATTAGTAGTAAGTTTATCCCATTGTGTGTAAGTAATAAACGCTCATCTTAAGGTTTAAAGAAAGTGAGAAGACACGTTGGAATCTCGGCAATAGAAGTTTTGGTTTATCCTGCTCGTAGTCAATCAGATCTTTACAGCGGAATTTAGCGGAAGTAAAGGAGTTAGGTAAGGGGAAATAATACTTAAAGTTACATTTTTAGGTGGCTGAAGAGGTATATTTTTATTAATCTGCTATTTTCAATCTGGCGGGAGATAATTCCATCATAAAAGGGAAATAGTGTATAATGCAAAGTGACCATAGTGAAGAAGGATGGAAGTTTTATTTTAAGATAGCACAATGGTAAGGATAAAAATGAATGAGGTGTACATATGGAATATCAATACCCACTTGATTATGACTGGTCAAATGATGAGATGATTGCAATCGTGACATTCTATGAGGCCATTGAAAAGGCATATGAGAAAGGTATCGTAAGAGAAGAACTGATGGGACTATATCGTCGCTTTAAAGAAATTGTACCATCGAAAGCGGAAGAGAAGAAAATTGATAAAGAGTTTCAAGAGGTAAGTGGTTACTCAATATATCGGGTAATTCAAAGAGCAAAAGAAGTAGAAGAACAAAAGATTATAAAAATGTAAAAAGATTTTGAAAAATAAAACACACAGTGCTATAATGGGATAACAACTTAAAACGGACAATATTTATATTGTCCGTTTTCTACTATCGATTGCAAATTTTATATAAAGGAAGGAGTGAGTGCATAGTAGTTTCAACCTTCGCAAGAAATTGTTCATCAGTAAGTGTTGAAAATTCTTCTGGTGTGATGTGAATACCAACTAGTAACTCGGCTTTTTTTATAGTTGCTAAGCGTTCAATCATTTTTTGCAAATCAGTTATTTCAAGTGAGTTATGTAGTTTTACAGCTGGTTTAGTATGGTCAATGGACCAAACGAAGTCATTTGGTATACTTGTTTTTAAATCATTTAAATGTTCTAAGAAGGCATGAGCCGCTTCCACTTTTTGTGGACACTCATAGATTAAACCAAAGTATATGAAAGCATGGGTACCCCATAAACCAATTTGAAAATGTGGCAGCATTTTATATCCGCGTTTATTTGTTGAAAAAGCAACCCAAGTATCGTTTGGTGGATTGACTTTACGTCGTGCATGTTTTGCAACATGATAGAAAAAAGTTTCCCCAGTTTGTTCTGATAAATAATGAGAAAATTGCTCGCCTAGATCTTCTAATTTAGGATGAATATTCGTTTTAATAGCATTCATTCGTTCTTCGAGACCATCAACTGCAAAGACAGCAAAGTCAGTTGATTTAAATGTTTGTAATGTCATGATAGTTCCTCCAACTCCTAGTTTGTTTTTAATTTTAGCATAGCTTGTACGATTGATAAAAAAACAGTACAAAAAAATTTCAGTAAAAAAATATAATTTTGTTGCATAGATGATTTCTCCAACATAATATAGTATAAAACAAAAAATCAGAAAATTGAGTTAATTCTAGTCCGAGGGCAGACGAATATTGGGAGGAGGCAATAAAAATGAGACAGGTGATTAACGCGTTAAAGAGAACAGATGCTGAAAAAAGAATTCCGGTGCTAAGATTGGAGTTAGATTATGAATTAGCAACGCTATATGATGCAATGATGGAAAATGATAACCAGAAAAAAGAAGAGTGCGTGCAAAAATTAGAAGTGCTAAGACTTGAAATGATCCGTTTAGAGGCGTAATAATAGTATATGTATAAAAATTAAGTTGGTGCGAACCTTATAAAGGGTTCGTTTTTTCTGTGAACAGTATAGATCGGAGTGTTTAAACATGCAAGAGGTATGGAAAGAAATCGATACAAATGCGAAGCGGTGGATTCGAGAAGCTGGTGAGCGTTTAATGGCATCATTGCAAAAGACACTTACCATAGAGACGAAATCAAGTGCAGCTGATTTAGTAACGAATATGGATCGAGAAATAGAGCAGTTTTTGATTGGAGAAATTAAACAAACATTTCCAAATCATTATATTTTAGGTGAGGAAGGATATGGGGATGAAGTAGCTTCTTCTGAAGGAGTTGTTTGGCTAATTGATCCAATCGATGGCACGATGAATTTTGTGCATCAAAAAAGAAATTTTGCAATTTCAATTGGCATTTATGAGAACGGTATCGGAAGAATAGGCCTTATCTATGATCCAGTTCACGATGAGCTTTATCATGCTGTAAAAGGAGAAGGGGCTTTTTGTAACGGTGTATCCATCCCTTCTTTAGAGGAGAGTGCCATAGAGAATGGAATAATTGCTTTAAATGCAACTTGGCTCACCGATAATCCATTACTTAATATGGAGAAAATGATGCAACTTGTAAAATTGGCAAGGGGAACACGTTCATACGGATGTGCAGCATTAGAAATGGTTTATGTTGCAACGGGAAGACTAGATGCCTACGTGACACCTCGATTATCTCCATGGGATTTTGGCGGGGGAATGATTATTGTAGAAGAAGTCGGTGGTAAGGTAACGACATTCGCCGGCACGGTGCTTTCTATTGTTGAGAAGAGCAGTGTGTTAGTTGCAAAACCTGGAGTGTATGAAGAGTTATTACCATATGTATCACAGTAACAAAAAAGTAAGAGGCTCAAGATGTAGCTTCTTACTTTTTTATGTCACTGTGATTTGCGCATTTTGCGTTTTGTTATAAATCCATATCCGACTGTAACAAATGTACCAATAATGCAAATAATAATACCAATGGGACTATTTTCAGCAATCATAATGCCTATGCCAATTAAGAAAATAACACCGATGATAGCGGTTAATAAAAAGCGATATTGAATGTGTTCCATTTCTTCACCCTCCAATTTCATTTTACTTTCACAAAAGTAAGAATACAACTATATTTTCATTCTTGATTTTATTTTGATTGCCATTGTATCCCCTTCGCTCTTATAATAGAGAAGGATTAAAAAGACACTAGGAGTTGGACATGTTGAAAAAACGACAAGATTTACGTAATATAGCAATTATTGCCCACGTTGACCATGGTAAAACAACACTTGTTGACCAATTATTACGTCAAGCGGGGACGTTCCGTGCAAATGAGCATGTAGAAGAGCGTGCAATGGATTCGAACGATTTAGAAAGAGAACGCGGTATTACTATTTTAGCAAAAAATACAGCGATTCATTATGAAGATAAACGAATTAACATTTTAGATACACCAGGACACGCTGACTTCGGTGGTGAAGTAGAGCGTATCATGAAAATGGTTGATGGTGTTTTACTTGTTGTTGATGCATATGAAGGTTGTATGCCACAAACACGATTTGTTTTAAAGAAAGCTCTTGAGCAAAACTTAACTCCAATCGTTGTAGTAAACAAAATTGACCGTGACTTTGCTCGCCCGGATGAAGTAGTTGATGAAGTAATCGACTTATTCATTGAGCTTGGTGCAAACGAAGATCAGTTAGAGTTCCCAGTTGTATTCGCATCAGCAATGAACGGAACAGCAAGCTTAGATTCAAACCCAGCAAATCAAGAAGAGAATATGAAATCATTGTTTGACACAATTATTGAACATATTCCGGCACCAATTGATAATAGCGAAGAGCCACTTCAATTCCAAGTAGCACTTCTTGATTATAACGACTACGTTGGTCGTATTGGAGTTGGGCGTGTATTCCGCGGTACAATGAAAGTCGGACAACAAGTTGCATTAATGAAAGTTGACGGAAGTGTAAAACAATTCCGTGTAACGAAATTGTTTGGTTACATGGGCTTAAAACGTCAAGAAATTGAAGAAGCAAAAGCTGGAGATCTAGTAGCTGTTTCAGGTATGGAAGACATTAACGTTGGTGAAACAGTATGTCCAGTTGAACAACAAGAGGCTTTACCATTATTACGTATCGATGAGCCAACATTACAAATGACGTTCCTTGTAAATAACAGCCCATTTGCAGGTCGTGAAGGTAAATACATTACATCTCGTAAAATTGAAGAGCGTCTTCGTTCACAATTAGAAACAGATGTGAGTTTACGTGTAGATAATACAGAATCTCCTGATGCATGGATTGTATCTGGACGTGGAGAGTTACATTTATCTATCTTAATTGAAAACATGCGTCGTGAAGGATATGAATTACAGGTATCTAAACCAGAAGTAATCATTAAAGAGGTTGACGGCGTAAGATGTGAGCCGGTAGAACGTGTACAAATTGATGTACCAGAAGAATATACTGGTTCTATTATGGAATCAATGGGTGCACGTAAAGGTGAAATGTTAGATATGGTCAATAATGGAAACGGCCAAGTTCGTCTTACATTTATGGTGCCAGCACGTGGATTAATTGGTTACACAACAGAATTCCTAACATTGACTCGTGGTTATGGTATTTTAAACCATACATTCGATTGCTACCAACCAGTACATGCTGGACAAGTTGGTGGACGTCGCCAAGGTGTTCTTGTTTCACTTGAAACAGGAAAAGCATCACAATATGGTATTATGCAAGTTGAAGATCGCGGTGTAATCTTCGTTGAACCAGGTACAGAAGTATATGCTGGTATGATTGTTGGGGAACATACACGTGAGAATGATTTAACAGTTAACGTTGTAAAAATGAAACAACAAACTAACATTCGTTCTGCAACAAAAGACCAGACATCAACAATGAAAAAACCACGTATTATGACTTTAGAAGAGTCATTAGAATACTTAAATGAAGATGAATACTGTGAAGTAACACCAGAATCGATTCGTCTTCGTAAAAAGATTCTTGATAAGAGCGAACGCGAAAGAGCTGCTAAGAAAAAGAAATCTGTAGAAGCATAAAAAATGAAGAAGCTGCCTTTTTATGAAAAGGCAGCTTTTTTTATTTAAATATTTTTAGAAAATTTCTTCATTTATCTAGACAGTATTTTTTCTGCAAGGTACTCTTATAGTAGGTAGCATAGAGTCTGAAAATGGAGATAAGGCATTACTAGTTAGTGAAAAGTGTTTATAGGGATTTTATTAGATAGGGGGGAAGTGTAATGATAGAGAGAATGTCATTTTTCGCAAAGTTATACAATGTAGAAACGAATCCAGAAATAGGTATGTGGCTACTTTATGGTACGATGATTATTTTGAGTATGCTTGTATATAATTTAGGTTTTGCAAGGAAATTATCGTTATTACAAAATGTTGTGATCTATGTGGTATTAGCGATTGGGTGTACGGTTCTAACTTTTTTTGCGGTATTTTTACCAGTGGGAGAAGGTCTTGTTGTGGCGGCAGCTGTGCTTGGCATTTATAGATTGCGCTTACATCAAGCGCGGAAACAGAGAGTGAATTAGGGAGGAGATGTTTCATGCGCTCTGTACAAGATACATTATATAATTGGTTAACGATTAAAACAGTTGCGGAAGCACGTCCGCATGATGAAGCTGCACAAGAAACTTATATACTGTTCCATAGTACGTTACATGAAGATCATCAATTAAGAGAGGTAACGGTAGAAAAGAAAGAAGATATGTATTTGGTTACGTATGAACAAGAAGGGGAAAAGCATTCTACAAGATTTCCAGTAGAGCTTATAGATTGTTTCTTAGATCAAATGAAACGAGAGCCGGAGAAATATAAATAAGTCCTCATCTGAATGATTGAGGACTTATTTGGCAGTTTACCACTCATCTTCTATTGTTTTATCACGATATAAGTGGAATTTTCCGGTTGCATGGCGTTCCATTGTACGTTCTGCAATACGTTCTGTGCATTCCATGCACATATATGTATGAATAGGACGGTTACGAAGCCTTTTGGCCATAGGATTTTCGTCATCTAACTCTTCTTTTTTATCACAAAGCATGCATTTGACTCTCATTTCGTCACCTCAATACAAATTCTATCGATATAAGTATATCATGTAAAATTGATATTTTTGAACTATAGGGGGAAAAAATAATATTTTCGCAATTCAAAAAATAAGTTATTATTAGGATAAAGAAAAATTTGGAGGTGGAAATATGGCAAATGTAGTAGAACCTGCATTGACAGATTCTTTAATTCAATCTTTACGGGAAGGGCATATCATTACAATTGCAACGATTGATTTTGAAAAGACTATTCCAAATGTAAGTGCTATTTCATGGGTATATGCAATGAATAAGACAAGCATACGATTTGCAGTTGATCAACGCTCTCGCATTGTGGAAAATTTACGCCATCAGCCAGGGCTTGTACTTACTGTCATGGCAAATGAATCTGTATTTTCCATTAGCGGTGAAGCAAAGATTTTAAAGGAGAGATTGGAAGGTATTCCGCTTAAGTTAACTGTAGTAGAAGTATCTGTTCAAGAAGTGCGTGATGTTATGTTTTATGGAGCAAAGCTTACTTCGGAACCAACATATGAAAAAACATATGATCTTCGTGCTGCTGAAAAACTTGATAATCAAGTTTTGACAGCAATGAAAGAATTATAGAAATGGATGAACGCGAGGAGTTTCATCCTTTTTTATTCTTTCAGCCAAAGTAAATAGCTGAACTTTGTTACATGTTAGAATATAAATTTTGCAGAAAGAATACGATACCTAGTAATAAATATGAAAAAATGAAGAAGAAAAGTTTTAATTTCTATGAATTTCGATTCTACCTCGTTAATACATTACATATAATTATAACAATGGTTCGTCCATATCACGATCATGGATGAAACCCTTGTTCTACAAATTTAAAAGTGGAGTCAGGGGGTAACAGGTTGGATAAAATTTATGTGTTAGATACGAATGTACTTTTGCAGGATCCTTTATCTATTTTTTCTTTTGAAACAAATGAGGTAGTGATTCCAGCAGTTGTATTAGAAGAGGTTGATTCGAAAAAACGCTACATGGATGAAGTTGGACGAAATGCCCGTTATGTATCTAAGTTGATAGATAAATTTCGCGAATTAGGAAAATTGCATGAGAGTATACCTCTTGAAAATGGAGGGACATTTCGTATTGAATTAAACCATCGCTCATTTGTTCAACTGCAAGATATTTTTGTTGAAAAAACAAACGATAATCGCATTTTAGCTGTGGCGAAAAATTTATTTTTGGAAGAGCAAGAGAAAGAGAATGGAAAGTCTGTCATTTTAGTCAGTAAGGATGTGCTTGTAAGAGTAAAGGCGGATGCTCTTGGTTTACAAGCTGAAGATTATTTAAGTGATCGTGTAATTGAAGTGGACAATATATATTCAGGTTTTTTAGAAGGCTACATATCAAAAGAAAAATTAAATCATTTTTATGAAAAAGGAGAGCTTCCTTTATCAGAAATTGCAAATCATCCATTTTATCCGAATCAGTTTATTGTGATGAAAGATGCGCTCGGTGGTTCTAGCTCTGCACTTGGAATTGTTGATTTTTCAGGAAAAAAAGTGAAGAAACTGGTTTTTCATAATGAGCAAGTTTGGGGAATACGTCCGCGGAATGTGCAGCAAACTATGGGATTGGAATTATTGCTTCGTGAAGATATTCCGCTTGTAACATTAACGGGTAAAGCAGGAACTGGAAAAACTTTACTTGCGCTAGCAGCTGGCCTTATGCAAACAGAGGATTTAGGATTGTACAAAAAACTCCTCGTTGCCCGGCCGATTGTTCCGGTTGGAAAAGATATCGGTTATTTACCAGGGGAAAAAGAGGAAAAATTAAGACCATGGATGCAGCCGATTTTCGATAATCTAGAGTATTTATTTAATACAAAAAAACCAGGTGAATTAGATGCGATTTTAGCGGGAATGGGTTCAATTGAAGTAGAGGCGCTTACTTATATAAGAGGGCGAAGTATTCCAGATCAATTTATTATTATTGATGAAGCGCAAAATTTAACAAAACATGAAGTAAAGACAATATTAACAAGGGTTGGAGAAAAGAGTAAAATTGTCTTAATGGGAGATCCGCAACAAATTGATCATCCTTACTTAGATGAATATAATAATGGTTTAACGTATGTTGTAGAGAAATTTAAAGAACAAAAAATTAGTGGACATGTAAAGTTTGTAAAAGGAGAACGTTCAAATTTAGCGCAGCTAGCAGCAGATTTATTATAAAAAGGAGTGGGACTTTGTCCCACTCCTTTTTATATAATTGTAAACTTACGGATGTCTCGAATTGGATTGTTTATATTAGAGCCATTACCAAAATAAAGGTGGACAGGTCCGTCTTCTCGTAATGGTTTTCCGTCTTTTGAAAATCCAAGAATAATTTCGTTTGCTTCTTCTAATGAAAGACTGATGATATCATGCAGTGTATGAATTTCAACATGTGTCGCTTCAGCTTTAATTTCAGCGTTTTTTAAAAAGGGATGAAGTGGTATACCAAACGTTCCTGTAATGAGCTGTTCTTTTTTGAATTTTTTTACACTCTTTTGAATAGGTGGGAAAGCGGCACCATCACGGATTTCACGATCCCAATGTTCAGAAGTATGCTTGAGATAGTCTTCTAATTCAGATTTTTCTTCTCTAGTTTCGGTGAAGTAAGTTGTTAAATCTACTTTTCGATCATCAAAAATCCAAACGCTTGGATCAAGTGTGATTGGAAAACGGACTTTCCCGTTTATAAATAAAATTTCACTCATTGTTGTTCCCCCATTTGTAATATGCTCCCACTTTTCAGTATAATAGCATTAGACACGATTGTCACAAAAAATGTTTCTATTGCAATTTATGAAAACTATCGCTAATATTAATAGATAGGATAGGAGAGTAGGACGGAAACGGAGGGAATCAATTTGGCGTCTGAGACAGTAGCAAATCATCAGGAAAAGGCACTTGCCCTTCTACAAGCGGATGCGGAGAAGATTTTAAGACTTATTAAGGTGCAAATGGACCACCTTACAATGCCGCAATGTCCATTATATGAAGAAGTGCTCGATACACAAATGTTTGGATTATCCCGTGAAGTTGACTTTGCGGTTCGTCTTGGTCTTATTGCAGAAGAGCAAGGGAAAGATATGCTAGGAGAGCTCGAACGGGAATTATCGGCACTTCATGAAGCGTTTACAAACAAGCAATCTTAACGGGTTCAAATAAGGGGGCTCAAACTGACTAAGTTTGAGCTTTTTATTTGTATAATAAAGCAGGAAGAATTCTAATACATATGGAATACAACAATTAAACGAAAACAGAAAGAGGATATTGAATGAAAAAAGTATGGAAGTCGATGGATTATTCATTATTGCTTCCACTTGTTATTTTATGTGTACTGGGAGTTATAATGGTATACAGTGCTAGCTCTATTGTAGCGATTACAAGGTTTGAAAAAGCGGCTAATTACTTTTTTAATAAGCAATTAATAGCATTAAGTATAGGTACAGTATTGGGGTTAGGGATAATCGCTGTGATTCCATACCAGTTTTGGAGAAAAAGAATTGTTTTATTACTCATGATGCTAGGAAGTATTGGTTTGCTATCGTTAGCGTTATTACTAGGAAAAGAAACTAATGGTGCGCAAGCTTGGGTATTTGGTATACAGCCAGCTGAATTTGTTAAACTAGCTATCATTATCATACTCGCGCGTTTCTTTGCAAGAAGGCAAGAAACGGATACCTCAGTATGGAAAGGATCGGCAGGTACAATTCTGTTTATAGGGTTAATCATATTTTTAATCCTAAAACAAAATGATTTGGGGACAGTTCTGTTAATCATTGGTATTGTCGGAATTATGTTCCTTTGCTCTGGTATTCCGATTAACAAGTGGATAAAGCGTATTTTATTAAGTACAATTGTATGGATTCCGCTTTTGTATTTAGTTGGTAACTTTGCATTGAAGCCTTATCAAAAAGCACGTTTTTCAGTGTTTTTAAATCCGTTTGAAGATCCACAAGGTGATGGGTTCCAATTGGTAAATTCTTTTATTGGTATTGCTTCGGGTGAATTAAACGGAAGAGGTCTTGGGAATAGTATACAAAAATTTGGATATCTACCGGAGCCTCATACAGATTTTATTATGGCAATTATATCGGAAGAGCTTGGTTTTATTGGAGTAGCGATTGTTTTGATTAGCTTATTGCTTATTATTATTCGTTCACTTCGAATTGCTCAAAAGTGTAAAGATCCATTTGGAAGTTTAATTGCTATAGGTATTGCTAGTATGCTTGGCGTGCAGACGTTTGTTAATATTGCTGGTATGTCTGGGCTAATGCCTCTTACTGGCGTGCCTTTGCCATTTGTCAGTTATGGAGGCAGTTCTTTAATGGCGAACCTATTTGCAATGGGGATATTATTGAATGTGGGTAGTTATGTGAAGCGACAAGAGAAACAAAAAGAAAAACAACAAATAGTGAAAAAAGAACCAGGTGAACCACATCTTGTTGTTGTGAAATAAAAAGGCTTTGTGTTTGATGCACAAAGCCTTTTTATTATGGTCTTTTAAATAAGTTATACTTTCCGGGATTAAAACATCAATAGAGTGTCATATTTATTTTAATGTGTTATACAATAAATCTATCAGAAAAAGAAGAGTTGTGCTATACTATTTTTGTGAAACAAATTGATCAGAAAACTTATCATTTGTTGAAAAATAAGGTATGATGTATAAAAATAAAGTGAAGCTTTCCGATTATAGTTTAGAAAAGAAAGTGAAGAACTTCACGCTCTTTAGAGCGTGTACCTATTTAATCTCTAGAGTGGTAGGAAAGTAGAGGGGGAAAATCATGACAAAGCTGCAACGTATTCAAAAAGTATTAGTAGCTAACCGTGGAGAAATTGCAATTCGTGTATTCAGAGCTTGTTCAGAACTTGGATTAAACACAGTTGCAATTTACTCAAAAGAGGATAGCGGTTCTTACCATCGCTATAAAGCAGATGAATCTTATTTAGTGGGAGAAGGAAAAAAGCCAATCGATGCCTATCTTGATATTGAAGGTATTATTGAGATTGCGAAAAGCAATCATGTGGATGCAATTCACCCAGGATATGGTTTCTTGTCAGAAAATATTCAATTTGCTAGACGCTGTGAAGAAGAAGGGATTATCTTTATCGGACCAAAAAGTAAACATTTAGATATGTTTGGAGATAAAGTAAAAGCAAGAACGCAAGCGCAATTAGCTAATATTCCAGTTATTCCTGGTAGCGATGGACCTGTTAATTCACTAGAAGAAGTTGAAGAATTTGCTAAAAATTATGATTACCCGATAATTATTAAAGCATCACTTGGTGGTGGTGGCCGTGGTATGCGTATCGTACGTAACGGTAATGAATTAAAAGAATCTTATGATCGTGCAAAATCAGAAGCGAAAGCAGCTTTTGGTAACGATGAAGTGTATGTTGAAAAATTCGTTGAAAAACCTAAACATATAGAAGTCCAAATATTAGCTGATGAAGAAGGAAATGTTGTACATTTATACGAACGTGACTGTTCTGTACAACGTCGTCATCAAAAAGTAGTTGAAATTGCACCAAGTGTATCGCTCCCAGATGAACTTCGTCATCGTATTTGTGAAGCGGCAGTAAAGCTAACAAAAAACGTAAACTATTTAAATGCTGGTACAGTTGAATTCCTTGTAAAAGGTAATGAGTTTTATTTCATTGAAGTAAATCCACGTGTTCAAGTAGAACATACCATTACAGAAATGATTACAGGAATTGATATTGTACAGTCTCAAATTTTAATTGCTGATGGACACTCTTTACATAGTTCAACAGTGAGTGTACCAAAACAAGAAGACGTCGTTGTGCATGGATATGCAATCCAATCTCGTGTAACAACAGAAGATCCACTGAATAATTTTATGCCTGATACAGGAAAGATTATGGCATATCGTTCTGGTGGTGGTTTTGGTGTTCGTCTTGACACAGGTAACAGCTTCCAAGGAGCCGTTATTACGCCGTATTATGATTCATTACTTGTTAAAGTAACAACTTGGGCACTTACATTTGAACAAGCAGCGGCGAAAATGGAGCGTAACTTAAAAGAGTTCCGTATTCGTGGTATTAAAACAAATATTCCATTCTTAGAGAATGTTGTAAAACATAAAAATTTCTTATCAGGAGAGTATGATACATCGTTTATCGATGCTTCACCTGAACTGTTCGTCTTTCCAAAGCGTAAAGACCGTGGAACAAAGATGTTAAGTTACGTAGGTACAGTAACAGTAAATGGTTTCCCTGGTGTAGGAAAGAAAGAAAAACCGATTTTCCCGGATGCACGTATACCAAATGTGAAACATTCTGAACCAGTTCAAAATGGAACGAAACAAATTTTGGATGAACGTGGTGCAGATGGGTTAGTAAAATGGGTACAAGATCAAAAACGTGTACTATTAACGGATACTACATTCCGTGATGCACATCAATCATTACTTGCAACACGTATTCGTACAAAAGATTTAAACACAATCGCTGAGCCGACAGCTAGACTGTTACCAAACTTATTTTCAGCGGAAATGTGGGGCGGTGCAACATTCGATGTTGCGTATCGTTTCTTAAAAGAAGATCCATGGGAACGCTTATTAGAACTTCGTGAAAGAATGCCAAATGTTTTATTCCAGATGCTTCTGCGTTCATCGAACGCAGTTGGTTATAAAAACTACCCAGATAATTTAATTCAAAAATTTGTAGAATGTTCAGCGCAAGCTGGTATCGATGTATTCCGTATTTTTGATAGCTTGAACTGGGTGGAAGGTATGAGAGTTGCTATTGATGCTGTAAGAGACAGTGGTAAAATTGCAGAAGCAACAATGTGTTATACAGGGGATATCCATGATCCAATGCGTAGTAAATATGACTTGAATTATTATAAAAACTTAGCAAAAGAATTAGAAGCATCAGGAGCGCATATTCTAGGTATTAAAGATATGGCGGGACTATTAAAACCTAATGCAGCTTATGATTTAGTTTCTGCTTTAAAAGAAACGGTATCGATTCCGATTCACCTTCACACGCATGATACAAGTGGAAATGGTGTTTTAACGTATACAAAAGCTATTGAAGCGGGTGTTGATATTGTCGATGTAGCTGTAAGCTCAATGGCTGGTCTGACATCGCAACCAAGTGCAAATACGTTATATTATGCGCTAGGTGGAAATGAAAGACAACCAGATGTGAATGTGGATTCATTAGAAAAACTTTCACATTACTGGGAAGATGTTCGTAAATATTACACATCATTTGAAAGTGGTATGAATGCACCTCATACAGAAGTATATATGCATGAAATGCCAGGTGGTCAATATAGTAACTTGCAACAACAAGCGAAAGCAGTTGGTTTAGGAGATCGATTTGATGAAGTGAAAGTGATGTATCGCCGTGTAAATGATATGTTTGGGGATATTGTAAAAGTAACACCTTCATCAAAAGTTGTTGGCGATATGGCATTATTCATGGTACAGAATCATCTTACAGAACAAGATATTTTTGAACGTGGCCATTCGCTAGATTTCCCAGGTTCTGTTGTAGAAATGTTCTCTGGAGATCTTGGACAGCCTTACGGCGGTTTCCCGAAAGAATTACAAAAAATCATTTTAAAAGGGAAAGAGCCATTAACAGTAAGACCAGGAGAATTATTAGAACCAGTTGATTTTGACGCTTTAAAAGAAGAGTTATTCCATAAGCTTGGACGTGAAGTAACGATTTTTGATGTTGTTGCATATGCACTATATCCAAAAGTATTTATGGATTATCAAAAGGTAACTGGACTTTATGGAAATGTATCTGTACTTGATACACCAACATTCTTCTATGGAATGAGACTGGGTGAAGAAATTGGTGTGGAAATTGAACGTGGTAAAACATTAATTGTTAAGTTAGTGTCAATTGGTGAACCGCAACCAGATGGAACGCGTGTACTTTACTTTGAATTTAATGGGCAACCACGTGAAATTGTTGTGAAAGATGAAAATATTAAAGCAACAGTTGCGCAACGTGTGAAAGGGAACCGTGAGAATCCCAATCATATTAGTGCAACAATGCCAGGGACAGTCATTAAAGTCGTTGTAAACGAAGGCGATGAAGTGAAAAAAGGTGATTCCATGACAATTACAGAAGCGATGAAAATGGAAACAACGGTTCAGGCGCCATTCAATGGGAAAGTAAAGAAAGTACATGTAAAAGATGGCGATGCGATTCAAACAGGAGATTTACTGATTGAATTAGAGCAATAATCATAAAGAAAAGAGCTACTTAAAAGTAGCTCTTTTCTTTATATAAAAATAATAAATCATCATAATGGTAAGTTATTAAAAGGATTGGTTATTTTGCGTTGTAGTGGATTGTTGGGTCTTTTTTTCATTTGCTGTGCTTCGTGTACCTAACATAACTAAATAGCATAGTACAGCAAAGAGGCAAGATATAAAGAGCGAATGTAACAAAGCCATTGATAAACTTGCATTTGTATAAACGACTAAAATACCAACAATTGCTTGAAGTGTAACAAGAATAAACGAAATAATCCATCCCCAATATATCACTCGTTGCTGTTTGTAGTGGCGAATAGCAAGAATCATCGCGTATAGGATCCAAGCGAATATTAATATTGCAGCAGCCCTATGTCCCATTTGCACCCATTCATGCAACTGAGTAGGCCAGGGTCTACTTTTACTACAAAGTGGGAAGTCTGGACAAGCTAAACTAGCACGCTCATGACGTACTAAAGCTCCTGTATAGACAACAATATAGCTGTAAATTGTTACACCATAAATATGAAATTTCATTTTTTTGTCCATAATGAGGGACCGTGCATCGAATTTTTTGTCAATCTCAAAAATAAGACATGCTAGTAAAATAACAGAAGCAAATGAAATTAAGGAGATACCAAAATGAATAGCAAGTACAGCAGGTACTTGTCCCCATACAACTGCGGCTGCTCCCATTAATGCCTGCGCAACTAGAAATACAAAGGATAAAATAGCAAGCGTTTTTGTTTCACGTACATGCTTATAATATTTCCATGATAGTATACAAAGAAGTGTAACGAGAATTCCAGCAGATCCTGATGTTAAACGGTGACTTAGTTCAATAATCGTTTCCATTGATAAATTTGAAGGGACGAGTTCACCATTACAAAGTGGCCATGATTTACCGCAACCTTGTCCTGAACCTGTTTTTGTAACTAAAGCCCCTCCTAATAAAACAAATAATAGGTCGAGACTTGTAATGACTGCTAACCATTTAATAAAACGTTGCAATCTTTTCACCATCTTTCTGTTATGAAGTTATTGCGAAATATTTTCATTCCATCAATTTTATAGAACAAAACGTGCTACAGTCCTATGATATATAAAAAATAATAAAATAGCAAAGGAATGGGAGGATTGATAAAGTGCTTGCAAAAAACAAAAAAATGGAATAAAAAACACCTATTTTAGGGGGAAATACTTCTATTATAAAAAGAAATAGGGGGAATATATGCCAAATATGACAAAATAGTTTATTATAGAAGATAATCTCATGTTATGATAGGGAGTAATAGGAGAAACTTTTTTGTTGTTCGACACAAAAAGTTCATGTTTTCTTCACAAATTATTTAGGAAATATGATTTAATATATTCGAGTATGAGCGTAGATTAGTAGTAGAGTAAGAAAACAACATTTCTACTGTAATAATATTGCTAAATAGAAGCGTACTACTCTTGTAAAGTAAAGACGCGAAAGAAGGATGAAAGTTTTAAGAGGGGGTTGAAATGATGAACCATGCAACAAGTGAGCTGCATGATGAGTCAGCTATAACAGATGTGCCGGAAACAACACGTGTACAAGATTTATTAGCGCTCGTTAAGATGGGGATTGTAAACTCGAATACACTTACGGTGTTTACAGGATTTTGGTTAGCTTTACATTTTAATGGATTGAATGCTGCTAACCATTTGGATAAAATGTTCTTTACAATTGTCGGTTCTGCTTTAATTATGGCAGGATCATGTAGCTTGAATAATTATATTGACCGGGATATCGATCATTTAATGGAACGGACAAAAAATCGTCCAACCGTAACCGGGAAATATAAACCTAGTTTTGCGTTAACATTAGGTATTACTTTATTGCTTCTTGGTTTTGTATTCTTGCTATTTACAACACCAATGGCAGCAATTATAGGTTTTATTGGTGCTTTCACATATGTTGTTTTATATTCGCTTTGGACAAAACGAGCATATACACTAAATACAGTAGTAGGTAGTGTATCTGGAGCAGTTCCACCTTTAATTGGTTGGGCAGCAATTGATCCTAGTTTAGATCATCCGATTGCTTGGATGTTATTTTTAATTATGTTTATTTGGCAAATCCCACATTTCCTCGCATTAGCGATGAAACGTGTTGATGAATATCGAAATGCAGGCATTCCAATGCTTCCTGTTGTACACGGATTTGATATTACAAAACGTCAAATCATGATTTGGACAATATGTTTATTACCACTACCATTTTATATGAGTGGACTTGGAGTAACATTCATGGTAATTGCAACATTGCTTAACATCGGATGGATTGTATTAGGATTCTATGGATTCCGTAAGAAAGATGACATCAAATGGTCCGTACAAATGTTTGTTTACTCCTTGAATTACTTGACAATCTTATTTGTGTCAATGATTGTAGTTACATTCTTCTAAGACAACGACATAAGGGGATTTCTTTACGTTGAGATTTACTTTACTTACTATAAATAAAGTACAATCTAATTCACAAAGAAAGTGGGGGTTGTTTGTATGAAGAAACAGTGGCGACTGCTTTCATTCGTTTCACTGCTGGCTTTACTGTTAGGGGGATGCGGTAAAGCCTTTCAATCTACTTTAATTCCGCAAGGTGAAGTAGCAAAAATGCAATATGATTTACTCTTGTTAGCAAGTGCGATTATGGTAGGCGTTGTACTTGTAGTTACTATTATTTTCTTGTATGTAATTGTGCGTTTCCGACAAAAGAAGGGTCAAGAGGATTATATCCCAGAGCAGGTTGAAGGAAATCACAAACTAGAAATTATATGGACAGTCATTCCAATTATTCTTTTGCTAATATTGGCTGTTCCGACTGTTACATATACCTTCAAGCTTGCTGACGTAAGTGCGATGGAGAAAAAGAATATTGATAAAGATACAATCGTTGTTGATGTAACAGCGAATCTTTATTGGTGGGAATTTTCTTACAAATCAGAAAAGATAGTAACTTCGCAAGATTTAGTTATCCCTACAGGTAAAAAAGTGTATTTGAATCTGAAAGGTGCTGATATTAAACATTCGTTTTGGGTTCCATCTTTAGCTGGAAAAATGGATACGAATACAGATAATGTCAACAAAATGTGGTTAAAGGCAGATAAATCGGGCACTTATAATGGTTTTTGTACAGAATTTTGCGGCCCATCACATTCTTTAATGCAATTTAAAGTAAAAGCTGTTGATGAAAGCGAGTACAAAACTTGGATTGCAGATATGAAGAAACTTGATGGCAAGAAGGAAGTAGCTTCTACAGAAGAACAAGAAGGTAAAGAAATATTCAACAAAAGCTGTATCGGTTGTCATGCAACTGGATCAAATGATAGTAGACCACCTTCTGCACGTATCGCACCGAACCTAGCGAATTTTGCTGATCGCGATATGGTTGCCGGCATTGCTGAAAATAATGAAGAAAACCTAAAAAAATGGCTAAAGGATCCTGAAAATATGAAGCCAGGAAATAAAATGACTGGTAAATATGGCAACTTAACGGATAACGAAGTAGAGGCGTTAAATGCCTATTTGAAAACGTTAAAAGTTGAGAAGTAAAGAGGGATTATTTGCGAAGGGGAGGTTGAAAACGTGAGTTCTGTAGCAAAGAAACAGGGGATGGGTGCTGTTATATGGGATTATTTGACGACAGTAGACCATAAAAAAATTGCCATTCTCTATTTAATTGCAGGTGGATTATTTTTTATCATCGGCGGAATAGAAGCATTATTTATCCGTCTTCAATTAGCCATTCCAAACAATGCTTTTCTTGTTGGGGATGCTTACAATCAAGTATTAACAATGCACGGTACAACAATGATTTTCCTCGCAGCTATGCCGCTCGTGTTTGCATTTATGAACGCTGCTGTGCCACTTCAAATTGGGGCACGCGATGTGGCGTTTCCATTTTTAAATTCACTTGGATTTTGGTTGTTTTTCTTTGGTGGAGTATTTTTAAACTTAAGTTGGTTTTTGGGAGGAGCACCTGATGCAGGATGGACATCTTATGCATCGTTATCACTTGCTTCTAAAGGACATGGTGTTGACTTTTATGTGCTAGGATTACAAATATCGGGTATAGGTACACTGATTGGTGGTATAAACTTCCTAGTCACAATTATTAATATGCGTGCACCTGGAATGACATATATGCGTATGCCGATGTTTACATGGACAACATTTGTAACGTCTTCACTTATTTTATTTGCCTTTCCACCATTAACAGTCGGATTGGCACTACTTATGTTAGATCGCCTATTTGGTACAAGTTTCTTTAACCCAGCTTTAGGGGGGAATACGATTATATGGGAGCATTTATTCTGGATCTTCGGTCACCCAGAAGTGTACATTCTTATACTCCCAGCTTTCGGAATATTCTCAGAAATCTTCGCTACATTTTCTAAAAAACGCCTATTTGGTTACTCGTCTATGGTATTTGCAACAGTATTGATAGGATTTTTAGGATTTATGGTATGGGCGCATCACATGTTCACAGTTGGTCTTGGTCCTGTTGCGAATGCTATTTTTTCAGTGGCAACAATGGCAATTGCAGTTCCGACCGGTATTAAAATATTTAACTGGCTCTTTACCATGTGGGGCGGGAGTATCAGGTTTACAACACCAATGATGTGGGCTGTTGCATTTATTCCATCATTTGTAATGGGTGGGGTAACAGGGGTTATGCTTGCTTCAGCTCCTGCTGATTATCAATTCCATGATAACTATTTCGTTGTGGCGCATTTTCACTACGTAATCGTTGGTGGGGTTGTATTTGGATTATTAGCAGGCGCGCATTATTATTGGCCGCTTATGTTTAACAGAGTATTAAATGAAACACTCGGAAAAATCACATTTTGGTTGTTCTTTATCGGGTTCCATTTAACATTCTTTATCCAGCATTTCCTTGGTTTAATTGGTATGCCGCGTCGTTACTTTACGTATTTACCAGGACAAGGATTGGAGACAGGGAATTTAATTAGTTCAATTGGTGCTGTATTTATGGCTCTTGGAACGATTGTTCTTTTATTCAATGTTGTAAAAACATCGTTGTCTAAAGAAAAAGCGGGCCGCGATCCATGGGATGGCCGCACATTAGAATGGACAATGCCAGCACCAACGCCAGAATATAACTTTAAGCAATTGCCGTTCGTTCGAGGGCTGGATCCGTTTTGGATTGAGAAACGTGAAGGGAATAAAGAAATGACACCAGCAGAGCCTGTTAGTGACATTCATATGCCGAACTCTTCATTTTCGCCATTTGTTATATCGCTTGGATTATTTATAGCGGCATTTGGTGCAATGTATATGGAAGGTGGAAAAGATAAGTTTTGGTTATTAGTTGCAATTATTGGGCTTATCATTACGTTTGGTGCAATGTTCTTCCGTTCAGTAATTGATGATCATGGGTATCATATTCATAAAGAAGATTTGGATGATAAGGGGGGCACAGCGTAATGCATGTAGAGGAAAAATTAACAAATGAAACATTTCCAGCAGAGCCTGAAAAAGCAACCCTTGAGGGGAAAAATAAGTTTGTTGGATTTTGGCTATTTCTTGGAGGCGAAACAGTATTGTTCGCTTCCTTATTTGGCACATATTTAGCGTTGAAAAATTCTACAAATGGTGGCCCCACTTCTCAAGAAATGTTTCAAATGCCACTTGTCTTTATTATGACAATGCTTTTGCTAACAAGTAGTTTAACAAGTGTGTATGCGATGTATCATATGAAGAACTTTAACTTTAAGCAGATGCAGCTTTGGTTAATTGTTACAGTATTATTAGGGTTAGGGTTTTTAGGGTTTGAGATTTATGAATTTTATCATTACACACATGAATTCAAACATACGATGAGAAGTAGTGCATTTGGTTCAGCGTTTTATGCGCTTGTTGGGACTCATGGATTACACGTGTTGTTTGGATTGCTATGGATCTTAACATTAGTTTTTCGGAATGCAAAGCGGGGACTGAATTTATATAATGCCCCGAAGTTTTATGTTGCATCTATTTACTGGCACTTTATTGATGTAGTTTGGGTGTTTATTTTCACTGTAGTATATTTGATGGGAATGGTGGGATAAACAATGGCGATAAAGCAAACAAATACAAGTAACTCAAAGGTAGATCTCGTTTATCGTAGAAAAAAAAGTGCAGAGGAAATGAGGCATCAAGTGATTACATTTGGGTTAATGATTTTCTTAACGATTGTAGCTTTTGTGGCAGTCGCTTATCCGAAAACATTTAGTCCTCTTTTTTCAGTACCATTTATTTTATTACTAGCTGTTGTGCAAGTAATATTTCAATTGTATTATTTCATGCATATGAGTCATAAGGGGCATGAAGCAGCAGCCTTTTTTCTATATTCGGGATTATTAGTAGGGTTGCTAACAATTTTAGCTTTTATGACGATTGTGTGGGTTTAAAAAAGTAAAGGCTAGGGAGCATGAAGTCATCTTCGCTCCCTTTTTCCTATGAGGGTAAGGAGTTCATATTGAAAGGGTGGGTGTAAAAGTGAGCAACTTATGGATATTTGGTTTTCAAGCTTTATGGAGCCCGATCTTTTTACTGTTTATGGTTTCTATCCTTATCTGTTACTTTCTTATTATCGGGCCATATAGGAATCGGTTCGAAAATGCAGAAAAGGTAAATAAAAAACAGATATTTTATTTTACGACTGGGATTGTCCTATTATATTTTGTAAAGGGCGGACCTATTGATTTACTGGGACATATTGTTTTTAGTGCGCATATGTTTGAAATGGCAGTAATGTATATTGCGGTACCACCATTGTTATTATTAGGGATTCCGGTTTGGCTATACAAATATATTACTTCTTTTCGTTTTGTCCAAGTGATATTGACCGTTTTTGCTAAACCACTTATTGCTCTGTTTGTCTTTAATGGATTATTCTCCATTTACCATTTACCTGTTGTGTTTGATGCTGTAAAGCAAAATCAAGTTGCTCATCCTATTTTTCTAGCTGTTATATTTTTCACGGCAATGATGCTGTGGTGGCCAATGTTAAATCCACTGCCGGAATATCAAACATTAAGTGAGATTAAAAAAATCGGTTATATGTTTGCGAATGGTGTATTATTAACACCAGCTTGTGCATTAATTATTTTTGCAAGCGAGTCGTTGTTTGCTACATATACAGATCCTAGTGCATGGATGAAAGCGATGGAACTTTGTGTACCTGCAGGAATGCTAACGGATTTAAATATAACTGGACCAGAATTTTTACACTGGATACCGATTGTACAAGATCAACAAACAGGTGGAATTATTATGAAAATTGTCCAGGAAATAGTGTATGGTACAATTATTGGTTATGTATTCTTTAAATGGGCACGTAAAGAACGCAAAAAAGATGAAGAACAACTACAGGCAGTGCCTCCGTATTTGCAAACGAAATAAAAGAGGCATGTCCATATGGGCATGCCTCTTTTATTTACTCGATAATTTGAAATTCCTTCAATTCTTTTTCGATATTTTGCAAAAGTTGTTCGCTTTTTTGAAGTACATTTGTAGGGAAATTTTCATTCTCTCCATATTCAACACCATGTGGATAATAATGTTTTCCTAACAATGGAGGAAGTAATTTAACTTGTGCATGCCTTCCTCCGATTTCTCCTTCTATAGCAAGTCCTTGTACCCGTAAATAGTATACATCCTTTAATATTTCAAACTTATAGTCGTATGTAACTCGCTCATAATCCCATTGCCCAGCAAGTACAAAATGTTGATTTTGCATGACCTCCGTTAATAATGTGAAATCAACTACTGCACCTATAATTTTTGAATGTGTAAATTGCATGGAATCCCTCCTTATTTTTATTTGAAACTCTTTAATTTTATAATAGTATGAATAATAAGAAATCGCAATTCGTATTGAGAGAAAAGGGTGAATCACGGCTTTTTTTATGAAAGTATGATATAGTGAAAATAGTACGGTACACACAAAAAAGAAGGAAATATTTGTGTATATCTCAATTTCGTGTTTGACCAGGAGGTATATTGTTTGAAAAAATTATTACGTATCGTAATGATTACGGTTTTTATTTTAGCAATTGATTTATACGGGAAATTACTCGTTTCGCAATATATATTACCGCCATCTCACTCCAAACAGGAACATAAGATTATTAAGAAAAAGAAACAGATAAATGAAGGGTTCCCAGAGACAATCTCTCAATTAATAGGTAGCGACTCGGAAAGCTTATTAGCAAAATGGGGTGAGCCAGCTCGAATTGAACCTTCTGCGTATGGCTATGAGTGGTGGATTTATAATCAAGATTTATCAAAGTATGTACAATTTGGTGTTGCAGAACATAAAATTGTAACAGCTTATGTTGGTGGAAACCAGTTGGATATTGCTCCATTTCGGATGAATGAAAAATATGAAAATGCTTATAAAAAAAGTCCATTTTCACATGAAATTTCGTTGAAAGAAGGAAGGAGTAGTTATCAATTTGAATTATCTGATAATGAAATGACAGAACAACCACTTGTTTCAATAGAGGATGGTTGGGCGCAATTATATTTTGATAAATTCACACATGAACTTGTTGGAGTTCGGTATATGGATGATGAGACATTGCTTCGACAAAGACCGTATCAGCTTGTATATTCTGGAGAATTAGAGGAAAATCAGCCAATCACTCCAGAAAAAATGACACAAATAGAACAGGGGAACATGCAACAAATTTTAGATTTAACGAATATTATCCGTAGTCGCCATCAGTTGCCATTACTAATATGGGATCAACAAACTGCTGAAGTGGCTTTAGGACATAGTAAAGATATGAAAGAAAATAATTATTTCTCACATGATTCACCAAAGTTTGGGACTTTAGGTGATCGATTACAGCGTGGTCAAGTTGCATTTCAACTCGCAGGTGAAAATATAGCAGCGCAACATACTGATGGGATCGCGGCAGTACAAGGTTGGCTGAATAGTGAAGGACATCGAAAAAACTTGTTAAATGACCAATTTACTGGGCTAGGTGTTGGAGTGTTTGATAAGTTTTATACACAAAATTTCATTAGGAAATAGGAGAAGGTGCATGAATCGTTAAAAAATAGGCGAACCATGCGCCTTTTTTTTCTTACAATATAGTAGATATATCTGAAGAGGTGAGGATTATGACAAAAACAAAAGGACCATTACATCCTTCTGTTCAACAATTTAAAGAGTTTGTAAACCATCACCCTAAAATGGTTCATGAAGTTCGAAATGGTCAAAAAACATGGCAACAATTTTATGAGGAATGGTATTTACTTGGGGAGAAAGACGAGATATGGAAGGCCTATAAAGCAGATGGAGAAGCAATTTCTTCACCAGCACAAGAAGAAATGAATGATGAAAAAGTGGCCGATTTGATGGGGCAAATGCTTTCTTTTTTTAAAAAATTAGATGCAGAGCAAATGCAGCAACATTTAGCTAATGTAACGAGTGCAATTGGGAGTGTGCAACAGGTTATTCAACAATTTCAAGGAAACCGTACACAACCTGAGCAAAGACCTTCTGAAAATAATCCATTTTTCTTTCGAAAAGATTAGGAGGAAAAGAGGATGAGGGCAGAGCTTATGGAGTTTATAAAAGCTGATAAAGATTTAGAGCGCTATATTCGTGAGCAACCCCATTGGTATCGAAAATTATCACGTAATCCGGAAGAGAAGGAAGCATTTGAATTAGCAGCCTTAGAGTATTATAAAAAGACAATTCCAGATAAAGTTGCAAAATTTCAAAATCAATTGGCGGTTGCTTCTATTATGATTGACATGTTCCAATATATGAAGCAGCAAAATACAACTTAATTGGCAGGGGAAACTATGTCCGTCATGCGAAACTTTTGTTACAATAGAAACAGATTATTGAAAAAAGGAGTTATAGCATGACGGAAATTTGTTTAGTACGACATGGACAAACTGATTGGAATTTTCAAGAGATTATTCAAGGACGTGAAGATATTCCACTTAATGAAGTTGGGAAAAAGCAAGCGAGTCAAAGTGCAGCTGCATTAAAGTTGGAAACGTGGGATGTAATTATTAGCAGTCCCCTAATTAGAGCACAAGAAACAGCACAGGCAATCGCAGGTGCTGTTGGAATGCAGTCTATTCTTCTAGATGAGCGATTTGTTGAACGGAATTTTGGAGAGGCATCAGGAAAACCAATTCCTACAGTTAGAGAGCTTATTGCAGAGGGAAATGTAGAAGGTATGGAGACAGATGAAGAGATTGTAAATCGCTGCTTTTCCGCATTGAAAGATGTTGCACAAACACATGAAGGTAAACGTATTATTATTGTCGCGCATTCACATGCGATAAAAGCAATTTTACATGCAATTTTACCTAATGAAATTACATTTAAAACCCCATTGAAAAATGCGTGTATTAGTTATGTGAAAGTGGAGAATGGCAGCTGGGATGTACTACGGTATAATATCGCGGAGCATATTTGTGTATAAGAGATTAGGGTAATGTGTGTTGTCCATATAGAACGGTTCACTTTATCTAGAGATGTAATATTCAAATTAGTAGTTCTGCTTTAAATGTGTTATGATGGATACTCGGAGGTGTCTCTCATGATTGTAGCGACGCTTGAAAGCGTAAGGATATTAGACGAGGCAGAACAGCTTGCAAAAGCGATTGTCTGTTCAGATATAGCAGAGAGTTATCGTGAATGTTATAAGGCGTTACAGGAAGATTTGGAGGCTCAAACATTAATTGGTCAATTTACAGTAATGAAAGAGCGATATGAAGAAGTGCAACGCTTTGGAAAATACCATCCTGATTATACTTTCGTTTCGAAAAATATGCGGGAATTAAAACGTTCTGTAGACTTGCATGAAAAGATATCTGCTTTTAAAAAAGCAGAAAATGCTTTGCAAAAACTATTAGATGAAGTCAGTGTAGCGATTGGTTCTGAAGTATCATCTGCTATTAAAGTTCCTACGGGAAATCCGTTTTTTGATGCAGGTGGATGCGGAGGCGGTTGTGGCTCTGGTGGAAGTTGTGGTTGTAAAAAAACGGGGTGATATACCCCGTTTTTTAGAATGTGAAAGAAACCGTATACAGAACTCATTCTACAACATACTATAATTTCACAAATTTCTGATTGGTGTTTATAAGATACAAGAATATGTGTATATAAAAGGAGAAGATGGAGAAGATTATGTTCGGGCAACGACAAAGTATGATTGTTTATTTACATTCATTGAAACATGCCAAGATTTTAAGGAAATATGGTAATATACATTACATATCAAAGCGTTTGAAATATGCAGTCGTATATTGTGATATGGAACAAATAGAGCATATGATGCAAAAACTAAATAAACTTCCTTTTGTGAAAAAAATTGAGCAATCATATCGCCCGTTTCTTAAAACGGAATTTGAGAATTCACGTCCGGATCGCGCGAAAGAATACGACTATAGTTAAAAAGAAAGACCCCCACTAAATTTTGGTGGGGGTTTCTTTATACTAATAAAAATACAATGAGTATAAACATTGCTACTGCATTGGGGGGATGAAATGATTCATTCGCAAGATGCCGATAAGGTGATTAAAATATAATTCTTTTTCTGGGAAAATTGTAGAAGATTTTACTGTAAAGGAAGTAACCTTTTTCCCGATCTGTTCAGCCATTTCTTCGAATAAAACGATTCGTTTACTTTTTGTATCATCAAGTATAGGGATCCCTTCACGGCATATGTATAGCGGCTGGAAGTCACCAACTGTTGTTGGTTTAAGAACAACAACAAGTGAGCATACTTTTTTATCGTTTTTTAAGGTTTCGAATTGTAACATATGTGATACACGATCTTTATTTGTTTTTGCAATCTCAAGCAATTCATATAAATCGGAGTAGCCTTCTCCTAGTTCAATAAAACGTTGAATCATATTATTTCCTCCTCTTTCTTTTACTGTATCATTTCATTTTTAAAATGAAAAGCAGGCAAAGAAAAAAACCCTGCAAAGCAGGGCCCTTCTTATACTAGTATGTACTAGTAAGAAGGCAAAGGGAGAGGAGAAACCGGAGGAAGAACTTATGGGGAAACGTAAGTCTTCTCCGCGGTTGGCAACAACATCGAAGGTGATGTTGTTATATTTATTTATGTCCAATCTAAATGAAGATATACATAATGAATTTAAAATTTATCGGAGGCTTTTTATTTTTCTTTCTTTTATTTTATGATAGGATAAAAAAGATAAAGTGAACCTTGTGTTAGTGGAGGAGATCTTACTCGCAAATAGCGAGATGAATATACAGATGGAACACTGACAAGCTATCATACAATGATGGCTTTAAAAAAATAAATTGTTTTTTCTTTTAATAGGTAGCAGATTCAGTTACCCTTTAATGGAAAAATATCTAGAAAACAGCGGGATTTGATAGCGATTATGGAGGACGGATATACGTTTGTAATAATCGCTCGATAGATTGAAATAAAGGTAGTGACAGCGAATGAGAGTAGTTTCTGGAAAATGTAAAGGGCATCCGCTTAAGGCTGTGCCAGGTAATACGACGCGACCGACAACAGATAAAGTAAAAGAAGCCATCTTTAATATGATTGGTCCTTATTTCGAAGGAGGGGTTGCCCTCGATTTGTTTGGAGGTAGCGGAGGACTTGGAATTGAAGCGCTTAGTAGAGGAATCGACAAAGCGATTTTTGTTGATCGAGATAATAAAGCGGTGAAGGTGATTCATCAAAATTTAGAAAGCTGCAAAGTACATGAGCAAGCTGAAGTGTACAGAAATGATGCAGAGCGTGCTGTAAAGGCGTTGATTAAACGTGAATTATCATTTGACCTTATACTACTAGATCCACCATACAAAGATCAAAAAATCATTTCATTAATTAGTGTTATGGACCAACATGGGTTATTGAATAAAGATGGATTGATTATGGCAGAACATGGGGATGATGTAGTCTTACCTGAGACAATAGGAGGACTTGTAAAGGTGAGGGCGGAAAATTATGGAATTACAGCAATTTCGATTTATAAGTATGAAGGTGAGGGGACCGAATGACAAGTATAGCAATTTCTTCAGGGAGTTTTGATCCAATAACTCTTGGGCATTTGGATATTATTAAAAGGGGCGCAAAGGTGTTTGACGAAGTATATGTTGTCGTTTTAAATAACTCTTCTAAAAAACCGTTCTTTTCAGTCGAAGAGCGCTTAGAGTTAATTCGAGAGGCAACAAAAGATATCCCAAATGTAAAAGTTGATTCACACAGTGGATTGTTAGTTGAATATGCAAAGATGCGTAATGCAAATGCAATTTTGCGTGGTTTACGTGCAGTTTCCGATTTTGAATATGAGATGCAAATTACATCGATGAATCGTAAGTTGGATGAAAATATTGAAACCTTTTTTATTATGACAAATAATCAATATTCATTTTTAAGTTCGAGCATTGTGAAGGAAGTGGCTCGCTATGGTGGAAATGTAGCTGGTCTTGTTCCTCCTATTGTAGAACGCGCTTTAAAAGAAAAGTTTCAAACCCCGTTAAGATGAACGGGGTTTTTCTTTGTTTATTATGCGTAAGAATAATAAAATAACATATAGATATAAACAAAGTAGTGTAAAGGTAGGACCATAGTCAAGCAATAGTTCCCAAGCCTTCATAAGAATAGAAGAATGGTTTAATAAAAATACAGGAATATCTTGTTGATTCGGTGAAAAAGAATGTAAATTTTCATAAAGTGGTACCCAAAATATAAAAGTGTAAATTGGTGCTAAAATACTTTGAATAATTCTTGCAAAGAAATATGGTTTAAAGCGAATATCAGTTTCGGCTAAAATACTGGCTACCTGAGCTTGGATAGAAAGGCCGCTGAATGCTAGAATAAAGCTCGTTACCATTGCTTGTTCAAGAATTGTAGTCTGATTGGTTTGGCTAATCATTTGGCTACCTAGTGTCATTTCAAAAAGTCCTGATAAGATGGGAACGCTAAAGTGTGGCGATAGTTGGAAGAAAGTTAAAATGTTTTGCATAATAAAAGTTAGTGCTGTCGTGAGTTGGAAGACAGTAATCATTTTATTTAAAACGGAGAATAAAATAATAAATCCACCAATCATGAGTAAAGTTTGAATAGAGGAGATAATTGCATCACCAAGTAGTTTCCCAATGGGTCTGTTTTCTTGCAAACGTGTCTCGTGGAGAATTGAAAAAGCGTGTTGTAAGGGCCGCTTTTGAGTAGATTGTTTTTCTTTTATGTAAGTATTATTATTGCCGTAAAAACGCATAAGTAACCCGACAGTAAAGTTGCTAACATAATGTGCAACAGCGAGTATGAAACCTAATTTTGGATTATTAAAAAAGCCAATAGAAATAGCTCCAAAAATAAATAATGGATTAGAAGAGTTTGTAAACGATACGAGTCGTTCTGCTTCGATTTGTGTTAACTGATTACTTTGCCTTAGTCTCGCGCTTAATTTGGCGCCTGCAGGAAAGCCGGAGGCCATTCCCATTGCCCAAACAAAGCCGCCAATACCAGGTAAACGAAAGAGTGGACGCATAAGTGGCTCTAGTATCACACCGATAAACTTTACAACACCTATACTAATTAAAAGCTCCGCAACGATAAAAAAAGGTAGTAGCGAAGGAAAGACAACTTCCCACCATATATTTAACCCGCGAATAGAAGATTGCAAAGCGGCTTGGGGGTGAAGTACGAGAGAAAATGTTAGAAATAGCATCGTTATGGTGAGAAAAGCTGTTTTCCATTTTTCATACATTTTAACGTAACCCCCTTTGTCCCAAAAATGTTCATTTCAGTATACGTGGATACATGGTAAGTTTAGACCATAAGTATGAAAAAGAGGATGAAAAAATTTTAAGGGTGAGGGAAATGAATGAACCGAAAATAGGCTTAGCTCTTGGATCTGGAGGTGCAAAAGGTTTTGCACATGTAGGAGTTATTAAAGTGCTACGTGAAGCGAATATCCCTATTGATATGATTGCAGGAAGTAGCATGGGAGCATTAATTGGGACATTTTATGCGGCGGGTTGTAACGTTGAGCGACTCTATCGAATGGCGACTGTATTTAAAAGGAAGTATTATTTGGATTTTACTGTACCCAAAATGGGATTTATTTCTGGAAAACGTGTAAAAGATATGATTAAAATGTTTACATATAATAAAAAAATAGAAGAGTTAGATATCCCAACTGCAGTTGTGGCCACTGACATTTTAAAGGGGGAAAAAGTTGTATTTACAAGCGGTTCTATTGCGGATGCAGTGAGGGCGAGTATTTCTGTGCCAGGAGTGTTTGTACCGGAGAAGATAGACGATCGTTTATTAGTAGATGGTGGGGTGATTGATCGTATTCCTGTATCCGTTGTAAAAGACTTAGGCGCTGATATTGTAATTGCTGTGGATGTATCTCCAATTAAGGTGAACGGAGAAGTCACATCCATTTACGATGTTATTATGCAGAGTATTGAAATTATGCAACATGAACTGGTTGTTAATCGGCAAATTGCTTCAGATTTAATGATGCGTCCAGCAGTAGAACAATTTAGTTCTCGTGCTTTCACCAATATTGAAGACATTATTCGAGTTGGAGAAGAAGAGGCTGAAAAACACATTCAGAAAATTCACTTATTAATTGAGCAGTGGAAGGAGAAAAATAATGTTTAAGCGCTTTCGGTTTCTATATGCAATTTTAATTGGGGTTATATTGGCAATGTTACTTGTCTATGTACGCCTTCCGTATTATATAACAAAGCCAGGTATGGCGGCAAAATTAGAACCATATGTACAAGTTGATGGTGGAAAGAAAGAATCAGGTGATTTTATGCTCGTGACAGTTTCAATGGGGCCTGCAAATGTTATAAATTTAATAGCTGCCCAATTTAATAAATATAATCACATTTCTAAAGCAGAGGAAATTTTACAAAAAGGCGAGAGCGATGAGGAGTATCAGTTTCGTCAAGCGTATGCAATGAAAGAATCTCAAAATGCAGCGATTTATAATGCTTATAAACGTGCAAATCGTTCAGTTTCCTTTCAAGAGAAAGGAGTATTAGTTGCTGGGGTTGCTAAAAATATGTCCGCCGAAGGAAAATTAAAACTTGGGGATGTAATTGTCGCTGTTGATGGTCAGCCCTTTGAAGGGATAGACCAATTTATTGCGCACATGGCAGGAAAAAAAGAAGGTGAAGTAGTAAATATTGAATATATTCGGGGGGGGAAGCGTTCATCGGAAAAGTTAACACTAAAACAAATTCCTGATGGTAAGGGTCGTGCAGGAATTGGGGTTTCAATTGCTCCTTATAAGGAATTAGTAGTAGATCCAAAAGTGAAAATCGATTCACATGAAATTGGTGGTCCCTCGGCGGGATTAATGTTTACATTGGAAATTTATAATCAATTAATTGAAAAAGATATGACGAAAGGCCATGAAATTGCAGGGACAGGAACCATTAATGAAAAGGGAGAAATTGGTCCGATTGGCGGTATTCAACAAAAGGTTGTAGCTGCTAGTGATGCGGGTGCAGAAATATTCTTTGCTCCAAATGAAAAAGGGGCACCAAAATCGAATTATAAAGAAGCGCTTGAAGCAGCGAAAGATATTAAGACGAAGATGAAAATTGTACCAGTAGATACATTGGATGATGCGTTAACATATTTAGAAAAAATGTTAGAAAAAAAGTAAACCTCTCGCTCTAGAGAGGTTTTTTTATAAAAAGGTATTCGTCGTTTCATCGTATCGAATAGGATGTTGCGTTATATCCTTTTGTATACATTTTGTACGTAAAGGTTCTTGTAACACTGAAAAATAAACAGCATTTGCTCTTCGGTCTATATCTAGAACTGGATGCTTGAATGTCTTCGTATGTGTAAGAAGTGGGAGCCCTAGATTTTTTTTATGTTTCGAAATATAAGTTTGTCCTTTTTGTGACATACCAAGTAAACGGATATATGGTGAATGGTGTTCTATATGTGCTTTTTCCATTCCCTCTTTTGTTGTATTCGTTAAAATATGTGTACATGCTCGTTGTAATCTAGTCCATGTATAACGTTTCGTTTTTAACGCTTCCATGAAAGTAAGAAATGAGGAGGCATTATATATTTTTGATAAAATACGATGCTCCAATCCTTCCTCTATTTCATATATATGTTGTAATTCCAGAGAAGACATCGTAAGGAGTTTGTATTTGAAAAATGGGAAATAATTTTCCCAACAATGTAGCGTATGGTATGTTCGCTTATAGTATTCTAAAAGAGATGCAGTATCATTTGGTACAAATGGATAAATGGTTTTGAATGAATCATTGTTACTAAATAACTGTTTGCGAATGCTAGTTGCACTTGCGATATGATTATCTTGAAAGGTTTCGTCATGGTAATGGGAGGCGAACCTTTCGATGGTATGTGCATGAATTGAACTCTTTTGTGAAAGAATTGCTTCGATGTAGTGTAAGCCCAATATATTATTTGGCTGGGACATATCAACAGTATTGACACCCGATAAAATATGTGAGAAGGCTTGAGATGTTGCTTTAGCATAGCTGTTTCCAGCATCTATAAATTGCTGCACCAGTTGATTGAAAGTACCATTTTCTTGTTGACGTAAAGAAATGGTGTTATAGAAATTTTGAACTTCTCCATCCTCACTGCCGAAGCAAATTTCAGAAACGCCAAGAGCATCTAAAATAGAAATAGCTCCGTTAGCAAATGTTTCGGCTTTTTGTGTTGCGAATGTATAAGGGAGCTCAACAACAAGATCTATACCACCAGCTAGAGCCATCTTGGTTCGATACCATTTTGATACGAGAGCTGGTTCGCCGCGTTGTAAAAAAGGTCCGCTCATGACAGCGATTGTAATGTCAGACTGTGTTAACTTTTTTGTTTGTTGCACATGATAAGCATGACCGTTATGAAAGGGGTTATATTCAACAATAATACCGCTTGCCTTTATGATAATCTCTCCTTTCGATGTAGCATCTTTTCTAAAAACATGATAATCTATATATTATTTCCTATAATGACTTCATTATAGTGTAAAGAAAAAACATTGACAAATATAAAATGGCTAGCTATAATTTTGTTTGTTGCCTTGAGGTGATATGATATGAAATGGTCCATCCATCAATTAAACAAATTGAGACATAAAGGATTGACATTGGATGAGATGGTAGATGTAAGTGAGCTAAAAGAAGTCGAGAAAGAAATTCGCGAAATTAATCCTGTTCATGTAACAGGTAGAGTTGATTTTGGCTCCAGTAAGTTTACGTTTCATCTACATATAACTGGAAGCATGGTTTTACCATGTTCTCGCTCTTTAGTAGATGTAACATTACCATTTGACATTAAAACAACTGAGGTGTTCCAAACTTCAGTAGAAGAGTACGAAACGGAAGCGGAAATCCATTACTTAGAAGGAGAAGTACTTGACTTACTCCCTATAATCAAGGAGAATATACTTTTGGAGATTCCAATGCAAATTTTCAGTGATGATGTTTCCGGTGGAGCACCGACGCAAGGTCAAGACTGGCAAGTGATTTCGGAAGAAAGCAAAGAAAAGCCTGTTGATCCAAGATTAGCAGGACTTGCGAAGTTTTTTGACAAATAATCGGAAGACTGGTTCAGGCCTTCATATGAAAATAACTATTTCTTTTAAGGAGGTGGGAAGAATGGCTGTACCTTTTAGAAGAACTTCTAAAACAGTAAAAAGAAAGCGTCGTACGCATTTCAAATTATCAGTACCTGGTATGGTAGAGTGCCCAAGCTGTGGTGAAGCGAAATTAGCTCACCGTGTATGTAAAGCATGCGGTACTTACAAAGGTAAAGAAGTAATCAGCAAATAATTGCAGAAATAAACGCAGAAGATATTCTTCTGCGTTTATTTTTTGTCTTTTTTTCTATCTTGAAGAAAGAAGAGGTTTTTTATCATTCTCCTCGAACATAGTTTTGTGAAATGAAAGGGGAGATGATTGATAATGAAACTTTTGGCGGAGCGGAAAGAAGATGTAATGTGGATTACACTAAATCGCCCAAAGAATCACAATGCAATTGATAAAGAAATGACGAATTCATTAGAAAAATTGATAAAAGAAATAAGGCGAGAAGATTGGATTAAATGTGTGGTTATTGCAGGAAATGGAAAATCATTTTGCGCAGGAGGAGACTTAGAGGAGTTTCATGGATTGAAAACGGAAAAGGCTGCTTATGAGATGCTCGAACGAATGGGAAGGGTTTTGTATGATATTATGACGCTTCCTGTCCCTACAGTAGCGCTTATAAATGGTGCGGCTATTGGAGGGGGATGTGAACTTGCTGTGGCGTGTGATTATCGTTTTGCCTCTAAAGATGCGGTCATTGGCTTTATCCAAGGGAATTTAGGAATTATAACTGGGTGGGGAGGGGCCGCGATGTTGCATGAGAGGGTTTGCTATTATCAAGCGATGACAATGCTTTGTTCAGCACATCGTTTTTCTGCCGAGGAAGCAAGTAACTATGGATTTGTAAATGAGGTATTTCCCGGTGATGTCATGAAAGCGTGTCATAAATGGTTAGAGAATATGATTGTTCCGAATATCAAAGTTCAAAAAGCGTATAAAGCTGTTGCGATTCGAAAGTGGGAAGAAAATAATTTACGAGAGCGGATGAAAGAAGAAATAACCGAATGTGCACGTTTATGGGAGTCTGAAGAGCATAGTCAGGCTATTGCAGCATTTTTAAGAAAATAGAAAAATATATTCTTTACATGTTTGTATTCTATCTTTTCTAGTAACTGCATATGTTTAATAAAAAATGCATAAGGAGGACTAGAGGGATGGCGACAACAAGACAAGATGCATGGACTGATGATGAAGATTTACTTCTGGCAGAAGTGGTACTCCGGCATATTCGTGAAGGCGGAACGCAACTTTCCGCATTTAAAGAAGTAGGTAAACATTTATCTCGTACACCTGCAGCATGTGGATTTAGATGGAATTCTTACGTTAGAAAGCAATATAAAGAACGTATTGAAGAGGCAAAACAAATTCGTAAGGTAGAAAATTATGAAGTAAGGCAACCGAAAGTGGCGGAGTTTTCTCCTGTATCGATTACATTAGAGGATGTCATTGCTTTTTTACAAAAATATAAAGGTGAAGAAGAAGTAAAAGAATCCCACCAAAAAATTGAGTTGTTACAAAAGGAAAAAGAACAGCTTCTTCAGCGATTAGCTGTATATGAGGAAGAGTATCGTACTTTGCTTGATTATATTGATCGAAAAAGAAGTGTGATGGTGCTAGAAACAAAAGGGAAAGATACAATTTATGAGCATGAAACACTAGAAAAGTTGAAAAAATAAAAACAGCTGAATAACAGCTGTTTTTATTTTATGCTGATTCTTCGTTTGTAACCGCATTCAAATTGGTTTCTGGATGCCAAATATAAAATTCACCATCAGTCGTTGATACTTGCCTGAAATTTTGTTTATCCCAAAACGCAGCCGATTGAATGCGGGCTGTTGTTTTGATTGGAAATTGTAGCTGTTTTGCGTAGTTAACAAGCATTTGACCAAAACCTTGTTTTTGAAAGTTTGGTAACACTTCAAGCTTTGAAAGTTCTACGTAAGTTCCAGTAATCTCAAGATCTGATTCACCATGTCTCCTCATATACAAGCTCATACGCGCGATAAGGGATCCACCGTAATAAATGCCGTAAAAAGGAGACTCGCTGCCGTTTTCAATAATATTTGCTTGTAATTCTTCAAACATGGAGAGTTCTTGAGCACCGCAGCCTTTAAATTTTTTAAATTCGTCTAATGTTTTATAATTGATGAGCAAACGCTCAACTTTTGGGAATGTCATTACATCACATCCTTTTCTCGTTTTGAAAAAATAAAGAAAAGTATAAATATTCTCAATAATATTATAACTCATTTTTTCATTTTTATGAAGAAAATAGAATATTTCTTTCAGTATTTTTTTGAAGAGTTTGCTACACTAGTCATAGGAAGGCGATTTATACATATTTATGAAATGTACTTTCGATTGTTGAAATATAAATAAGATATAATTAATGTTAGGGCAAGTATAGAGGGGAGGAAATCAGAAGGCTTTTAATTAATGGCAGAATATATTTCTTTTTGGCACTCGTTAGGAGCTTCTGAAGGATAGAGATGAAAATTGGGATTGTTGGTCCGGGAGCGATTGGTTTGTTATTTGCCTTTTATTTAAAAAAGAACAAACAGGATGTTACATTATTTACAAGAACAGTAGAACAAGCTGAAAAGTTAATGCAGGAAGGGATAAGGTGTATTCGTAAGGGAGAAGTGGAAACGGTATTTATAAATGTTATGCCATTAGAGAATATTGTAGACGAACAAATGGACTATATGTTCATTGCTGTTAAACAATATCATTTAGCGAATATACTTCCTTTCATAAAAGAACAAAGACGGATTATCTTTTTACAAAATGGGATGTCTCATCTGCACATCTTGCAAGAAATAAAGTGTAAAAATGTAGCGGTGGGGATTGTAGAGCATGGGGCAAAAAAAGAAAATGAATATACAGTGAAGCATACAGGGGTAGGGGTTACGAAATTTGGAGTGGTACATGGTGATTTGTCTCAATTTGAGTCACTATTAGATTGTTTTTCTCTAAAATATTTTCGGGTGCAAGTAGAAGAAAATTGGAAACAGACGATGTGTTATAAACTTGTAATAAATGCCTGTATTAATCCGCTAACAGCTTTATACGGTATACAAAATGGAGAATTATTGTCGAATCCTTATTTTTATAAAGTTATGGAGCAAATATTTCAAGAGGTTGTGTTTCTTGCAGGGGAGGGCGAAAAAGAAGAGCTGTGGCAATTGGTTTGTCGTGTATGTGAAACCACAGCCAGTAATACCTCTTCTATGTTAGCTGATGTAAGAGAGAATCGACAGACGGAAATTGATGCTATTGTTGGCTATGCGATAGAAGAAGCGAGGAAACAACAAAAACAAGTTCCCACACTGCAATTTTTATACAATTCAATAAAGGGATTAGCATGATAAGAGATATTCTTTGCTTTTACATCGAACATTGACTACAATTTGGATTGGTGAGAGAACAGGATAGGAAAGGAAGAATTATATGGAGATAAAAGAAATCTCTGTTCCACTACAAGGTGTTGTGGCGGACTATATGAAGGGTAAAAAAGAAGTGCAGGCATACTTCGATTATCCGTTAACAGAAGATGGATTCGGACAACGTCTGCATGATTTGCGTGATAAAAAGTTTTTCCGTCAGGACTTAGTGGCACATTTATTAGAATATAATACGAATTTACATGCTGGAGAGCATACTCTTCGGAATATAGAGGCGCTAGCGGATGAAAATACATATGTTGTTGTTGGAGGACAACAGGCAGGACTATTAACAGGACCTCTTTATACTGTGCATAAGATTATTTCGATTTTACAGCTTGCAAAAGAAAAAGAAGCAAGTTTAGGAGTTCGAGTCGTTCCAGTTTTTTGGATTGCTGGCGAAGACCACGATATCGATGAAATTAACCATGTGTTTGTAATGAAAAATAAAAAAATAAAAAAGACAATTTTTCATGATCGTCATCCGAAAAAGGCGAGTGCGTCTGAATCTGACATTTCGATAGAAGATTGTAGAAAGTGGCTTGAAGAAATTTTTAAAACATATCCAGAAACGAATTTTACAAAGGATGTATTACAGTTTGTTGAAGATGCTTTGCAGAATTCACGTACATATGTAGATTTCTTTGCGCATCTTATTATGAAATTATTTGTAGATTCAGGTTTGATTCTCGTTGATTCGCATCATCCAGCGTTAAGGAAATTGGAAGTCTCCTTTTTTAAACAAATACTAAGTCGATATAAAGAAGTGCAGACGAGTCTTCAAAAACAACAGCAATTAGTAAGGGAGCAAGGATATAAACCAATTATTGAAACGAAACCAAATGCAGTGCATATATTTATGCAAATTGATGAAGAACGTGTGTTGTTAGAAGAAGAGAATGGAAAATTTATTGGAAAAGATGGTACTTATTCGTTTTCGTATGAAGAATTGATAGCAGAAATGGAAAGAAATCCGGAACGATTTAGCAATAATGTTGTAACAAGACCGCTTATGCAAGAATATATATTTCCGACATTAGCGTTTATTGGAGGGCCTGGTGAAATTGCTTACTGGAGTGAATTACAGCAAGTATTTCATGTGTTTGGTTTTCGTGTGCCTCCCGTTGTTCCAAGACTTACAATGAGCTACATGGAACGCGATATTTTTACAGATCTACACGATTTGCGATTACAAGAGAGTGATCCGTTTTTGAATGATATAAGTAAGTTACGTGAAGAGTGGCTTTCTAACCAAATAGAAGAACCGATTGATAAGCAGTTTATAGAAGCGACGGAGAAAATGATGGATATTCATAGCTCTTTACAGGCGTTTGTAAAAAAAGTAGACCCAGGACTACAATCGTTTGCTGAGAAAAATGAATGGAAAATTAAAGAGCAAATGGAGCTGCTAGAAAGAACGTTAAAGCGGAATGTTGAGAAAAAACATGAAGTAGAGCTAAATAAATTCCGTCGTTTGCAATATGCGCTTCGCCCGTTAGGTGCGCCGCAAGAACGGGTATGGAATATATGTTATTATTTAAATCAATTTGGATTAGACTTTGTTGAACGGGTGATGAAGCAATCCTACTCTTGGGACGGTAAACATCATATTATAAAACTATAAAATCTTGCTCTTAGGAGCAGGATTTTATTTTTGATTTGTGGAATTTACTGTAAAGTGTTTTTTCTGAATTATCGAACGAATTAACTAGGAGTATGATATTGACAATGAAACGCGTGCATATGACAAAATAGAACAAAATGTAAACGTATTATTGTGCTTTTCGACATGTTTTTATTTAATTTCCCGCAAAAAATGATAAAATTTAGTATATAATAAAGTGAGACTGCGATTTGTGGATATTAGATTTCCACTGACGCCAAGTTGGATGTGATATGTTTTCGGAGTATTAATTTGCTCGCACATTGTGTGGGTTATTAAAAGAAAAAAGGAGACATTCAACGTAATTATTTTGCAAAAAGTAGGTGCAACAATGTTTAAACACGTAACAGTTCTTTTAAAAGAAACAGTAGATGGTTTGGATATAAAACCCGGTGGTACATATGTGGATTGTACGCTAGGTGGCGGGGGACATAGTTCTTATTTATTATCCCAACTAACGGAAGGAGGAAAGTTAATTGCATTTGATCAAGATGAGATTGCGATTCAAAATGCAAAAGAAAAATTTTCTTCTTATGGTGATCAATTTGTAACAGTGAAGAGTAATTTCCGCTATTTATCAGAGAAATTACACGAATTAGGAATAACAGAAGTAGATGGTATTTTATTCGATTTAGGTGTTTCATCCCCACAATTAGATACACCAGAACGTGGTTTTAGTTATCATCATGATGCACCCTTAGATATGAGGATGGATCAAGATGCCTCATTAACGGCATATGATGTTGTGAACAACTGGTCATATGAACAACTCGTAAGAATCTTTTTCCAATATGGTGAAGAAAAATTCTCAAAGCAAATTGCAAGGAAAATTGAAGCATATCGTGAGAATAAGACGATTGAAACAACAGGAGAGTTAGTGGAGTTAATTAAAGAAGGAATTCCAGCTCCAGCACGTAGAACGGGAGGACATCCTGCAAAACGAGTATTCCAAGCGATTCGTATTGCTGTAAATGACGAATTGAAAGTGTTTGAAGAAGCGCTAGAATCTGCGATTGGAATGGTTAAGCCTGGTGGAAGAATTAGTGTCATTACGTTCCATTCGTTGGAAGATCGTATTTGTAAAACAACATTTAAACGAAATAGTTCAACGCCACAGCTTCCTCCAGGATTACCAATTATTCCGGATGAATTTAAGCCGAAACTAAAACTCATTACAAGAAAACCGATTTTACCTTCTGATGAAGAGTTAGAAGAAAATAATCGAGCTCGTTCTGCAAAGTTACGGATCGCTGAAAAACGATAAAAAGGAGAGAGAGGTATGACAAATTTAGCTGTAAAGTATAAACAACAACAAGTACAAGAGCAAGAACAAACTCAAATTCCACAGCAAAAAGTACAATCAAAGGTAAAAACAAAGATTACAAGAATTGAAAAATTGATGTACGTAGCTTTTGTTGGTTTTTTATTATACGCTTGCGTTGCTTTTATTGGAAATAAAGCAGGACTGTACCAAGTTGATGCGGAAGCAGCAAAAATAGAGAATTCCATTGTGAAACAACAAAAAACAAATCAAGAATTACAAGCTGAAGTGGAAAAGTTAAGCCGCTATGAACGTATCGCAGAAATCGCAAAAAAACACGGGCTAGAAATTAATGCGAATAATGTGAAAGGTTTACATTAATATAGTAGGTGTGAAGAAAATATGAAAATGAATATGAACAAATTTCATACCAATAAAGGAGCAGGTTACTTTATGATATTTTTCCTCCTGCTCTTTTTGCTGTTGTTAGCCCGATTTTTTTATATTCAAGCGACAGGAACAGTACATGGACAAGATTTAAAGAAACTTGCACAAGAAAAGCATAATAAAAATGGCGTACTTGAAGCGAATCGTGGAACGATTTATGATCAGAATGGACATGTGTTAGCGCAAGATGCGAACTCATACAGGATGGTTGCGGAATTAAAAGGTGACGATTCTGTAAAAGATAAAGAGGATACTGCAAAGAAAATTGCAGGTGTACTTGGGAAAGGCGAAGACGAAATTTTAGCCGCTTTAAACAAAGATAAGCGTCAGGTAGAGTTTGGAACGTTAGGAAAAAACTTGACGAAAGAGACGAAAGATCAAATAGAAGCTCTTAAGCTACCAGGCATTTCATTTGTTACCGAAAAAGCTAGGGTGTATCCAAATGGAGATTTCGCATCTTACGTGTTAGGTTTTGCAAAACCTAACGATAATGGAATTGCGGAGGGGAAATTTGGATTAGAAAAGAGTTTAGATAAGTATTTGCGTGCTTCAAATGGAAGTGTAGCGTATACAGGAGATCGTAATGGTGTTTCTCTTGATGGTGGGAAACAAAGTGTGAAGCCACCGAAAAATGGACAAAATGTATATTTAACGATTGATCAACGTATTCAAGGGTTTTTAGAGGATGCGATGAAAGCAGCTGATCAGCATTATGAACCTTCCATGTTAATTGGAGTGGTTGCAGACCCAAAAACAGGAAAAGTACTAGGGATGTCTAGTCGACCTAGCTATGATCCAAATAAGCGTGATATTGAATACTTTTTAAATGATCCAATCGCAAATGCGTATGAGCCGGGGTCTACAATGAAAATCTTTACATTAGCTGCGGCAATTAATGAAGGTGTATATAATGGTCAAGAATATTATCAGTCAGGTACATATCCCGTTGGAAATCGTAAAATAAAAGACCATAACGGTGGTGCAGGTTGGGGATCTATTACATTTGATGAAGGTGTTGAACGCTCTTCTAACGTTGCGTTTGCTATTTTAGGAGATCAAAAACTGGGTGCAGAGCGTTTCCGACAATATATTCATAAGTTTGGATTAGATGAAAAAACTGGTATTGACTTACCTGGTGAAGGTGAGAATACAATTATATTTGACCAGCAGATTCAGCAGGTAACAACTGCATTTGGACAAGGGTCAACTGTAACGCCAATACAGCTTGTACAAGCCGCAACTGCAATTGCGAATGATGGGAAGATGATGAAACCGTATGCCATCGATCGAATTGTAGATCCAATAACGAATAAAGTGGAGTTACAGCATAAACCAGAAGAGGTAGGAAAGCCGGTTTCAAAAGAAACAGCAGCGCAAGTACGACAATTACTAGAACAAGTTGTTACATCGCCAAAAGGTACGGGGAATGCGTATAAAATCGATGGATATTCCGTTGGTGGTAAAACGGGGACAGCGCAAATTCCAGATGGAAAAGGCGGATATATGACAGGCAGAGAAAATTATATTTTTTCATTCCTAGGTATGGCACCGATGGATGATCCCCAGTTAATTGTTTACTTTGCAATTAAGCAACCGAAATTAAAAGATAATGAATACGGAGCAAAACCTCTTGCAGAAATGTTTAAATCTGTAACGAAAAATAGCTTAGAGTATTTAAAAATTAAACCGAATGAAGTGAAAGATTCGAAGAAATATGTGAAAGAGCAGCAGGCGGTTGTGCCAGATGTAACTGGGAAAACAATGGAAGAGGCGAAAACGATATTAGAAAAAGCCAAATTCCGTCCAATTATACTAGGTGAAGGAAAAGTAAAACAACAAGTACCAAAAGTGACTGAAAAAACATTGAAGGGCGATCGAGTCTTCTTAGTAGGAGATAAACCGCTAATGCCAAATGTACAAGGATGGGCGCTTCGTGATGTAATGAATTTAGCGAAAACGTTAAATCTTAATTTGAAACCATCTGGTACAGGATATGTGACGGAACAAAGTGTGGCTGAAGGAACGCCGTTACAAGCAGGGACAGAATTAGCTGTAACACTCGTACCACCGCTCGAACCACAGCAAGAGGCAGAAAATCCATAATAGTGTAGATGTATATCATGCAAGAGATGTAAGAGGTTCTATCTGAACAGGTACAAGCATATATTGGAACAAGCTAGGCGTGAAGGAGGCTTGTTCCAATATGCGTGTATCGAATGTAACAGTTAGAAAACGACTCATTTTTATACTGATATCAGGTATACTCATTTTTACAATTATTGATATTCGTCTTGGATATGTACAGTTTTTTCTTGGGAATATGTTAACAGATCGTGCGAAAGATTCGTGGAGTCGTAATATTACTTTTGAACCTGAACGAGGGAAAATTTTAGATCGAAATGGTGTAGAGCTTGCAACGAATAAAAGTGCGCCAACTGTCTTTGTTGTACCGAGACAAATTGAAAAACCAACAGAGACTGCAGAGAAGTTGGCTGCAGTTTTAGGTGTGCAAAAAGAGGAAATCTATAAGCGGATTACAAAAAAAGAGTCTATTGTAAGATTGGACAAAGGCGGAAGAAAAATTTCTCATGATAAAGCAAAGGAAGTACGTGCCTTAAGTTTAAAAGGTGTTTATATTGCTGAAGATTCTATTCGGTATTATCCTTTTGGAAAATATTTATCGCATGTACTAGGTTTTGCTGGTAGTGACAATCAAGGGCTTATGGGACTTGAGGCATATTATGATAAAGAGTTAAATGGTGATAAAGGGCATGTGCGCTTTTTTGCAGATGCGAAAGGACAAAGAATGCCGAATGTTGGAGATGATTTCAAAAAACCAGAGGCCGGTTTAGATTTGAAACTAACGATCGATTCTCAAATTAATACGATTATAGAGAGAGAAATGAATATTGCAGATTCTACGTATAACCCAGATGGTATGATTGCGATCGCCATGAATCCAAAAAATGGTGAGATTTTAGGAATGTCAAGTCGACCAAGTTTTGATCCAGCAGATTTTCAGAGTGTTTCACCAGAAGTGTTTAATCGAAACTTGCCTGTATGGAGTACATACGAGCCAGGATCGACTTTTAAAATCATTACATTAGCCGCAGCTTTAAATGAAAAATTAGTAGACTTGGAGAAAGATACGTTTTATGATGATGGAGCAGCTGAAGTTGGTGGAGCTAGGTTGCGTTGTTGGAAAGCTGGTGGCCATGGTAGTCAAACCTTTTTAGAAGTTGTTCAAAATTCTTGTAACCCAGGTTTTATTGAGCTTGGGGATCGTCTTGGAAAAGAAAAGTTATTTCAATATATTCATGATTTTGGATTTGGACAAAAGACAGGAATTGATTTACAAGGAGAAGGAAAAGGGATTTTATTTAACTTGGATAGGGTTGGTCCGGTTGAACAAGCGACTACTTCTTTCGGGCAGGGGGTTTCTGTTACACCAATTCAGCAAGTTGCTGCGGTAGCGGCAGCTGTAAATGGTGGGACGTTATATCAGCCGTATATTGCGAAAGAGTTTGTTGATCCCTCGAATAATCAAGTTGTAAGGAAGAAAACACCGGTCGAAAAAAGAAAAGTTATTTCCAAGGAAACATCGGAAAAAGTCCGCTATGCGTTAGAAAATGTTGTAGCGAAGGGTTCTGGTAAAGGTGCATATATTGATGGTTATCGTGTTGGTGGAAAAACGGGAACTGCTCAAAAGGTAAAAGATGGAAAATATTTAGATAATAACTATATAGTATCTTTTATTGGATTTGCTCCAGCAGATGACCCGCAAATTGTTGTGTACGTTGCGGTTGATAACCCAAAAGGAGTTACTCAATTTGGTGGAGTTGTTGCTGCACCAATTGTAGGGAATATTCTTCGCGATGTGCTTCCTGTTATGGGAGTAGAGCCACGCAAAGAGCAAGTTGAAAAGGAATATAAATGGGGCGATACACCTACAATAGAAGTTCCAGATTTAATTGGGATGAAGAAGAAAGATTTACAAACGCAACTTGTAGATTTACAGCTTGATGTAAGTGGTGAGGGTGATAAAGTAATTAAACAATCGCCAGAAGCTGGTGCTAAAGTAAAGGAAGGTTCGAAAATTAGAATTTACTTCGGTAATTAAAAGTTAGAGATTGTGTTTTATGATACAATTGGTGGAAGTTGGGGCAAAATAAATATCTGTTTTCATAGAAATTTATTTTCTATGAAAACAGAATATATTGCTCTCGAATATAAGAGATAGAGTGAAAAAATTATTAGTGAAGCTATTATACGCTACACTGATAAATGAGTCTGATCTTTTAAGGCTCTTATCAAATGCTTCCTTTCTCCATTTTAACGAATGAAGGACGGGGAAATTACTTATTAAGTAAGAGACAAATAAACAATGTAGAGAGGGTTTAGTGAAATGAAGTTGCACACACTTGTATCATGTTTGCATGATTTTCCAGTTGTTCCAAAAGAAAATCCAGAAATTACATCCATTGAAGCAGATTCACGTAAAGTGACAAATGGAAGCTTATTTGTATGTATGAAAGGGTATACGGTTGATAGCCATGATTTTGCTAAGCAAGCAGCTGCGCAAGGTGCGGCTGCTATTGTTGCGGAAAGACCGATTGATGTTGACGTTCCATTTGTACTTGTGAAAAATACCTATCGTTCTTTAGCGGTTTTAGCTGATTATTTTTACGGACAGCCAACACATAAGTTACACTTGTTTGGGATTACAGGTACAAATGGAAAGACAACAACGTCGCATATTATGGATGAAATTATGCGAGCACATGGTCATAAAACAGGGCTAATTGGAACAATTAATATGAAAATCGGTGATGAAACATTCGAGGTGAAAAATACAACGCCAGATGCACTGACACTTCAGCAGACGTTTCAACGTATGATTGAGCAAAATGTAAATAGTGCAGTAATGGAAGTTTCTTCACATGCATTAGATCTTGGCCGTGTACATGGTTGTGATTATGATGTGGCAGTATTTACAAATTTAACACAGGATCATTTAGATTATCATAAAACGATGGAAGAATATAAACATGCAAAAGGTTTGCTATTTGCTCAGCTTGGTAATAGCTATCATCATGGTCGTGAAAAGTACGCCGTGTTAAATAATGACGATCCAGCAGCAGAAGAGTATATGAGAAGTACTGCCGCTACTGTTATTACGTATGGAATTGATACACATAGTGATATTATGGCAAAAGATATTGTGATGACGAGCGGTGGAACAACATTTACTCTTGTTACGCCAAATGAGAGTTTAAATATTACGATGAAGTTAATTGGCAAGTTTAACGTATACAATGTTTTAGCAGCGACAGCAGCTACTCTTGTTTCGGGTGTACCTTTACAAACAATTATTGATGTTGTGAGAAAGCTAACTGGAGTTCCAGGTCGGTTTGAAGTCGTGGATGGCGGTCAGGATTATACAGTTATCGTCGATTATGCACATACACCAGATAGTTTAGAAAATGTATTAACGACAGCAAAACAATTTGCGAAAGGGAATGTGTATTGTATTGTTGGTTGTGGCGGTGATCGCGATCGGACGAAAAGACCAATTATGGCAGGTGTCGCTACAGAATATGCAACACATGCAATCTTGACTTCAGATAATCCGAGGAGTGAAGATCCCAAAGCAATTTTAGATGATATGTTAACAGGTGCAAAAGGAAATAATTATAAAGTAATTGTTGATCGAAAAGAAGCGATTTTCCACGCAGTTTCAGAGGCGAAAGCAGAAGATATTATTATCATTGCTGGAAAAGGGCATGAAACGTACCAAATTATTGGCAAAGAAGTACATCATTTTGACGATCGTGAAATTGCAAAAGAGGCAATCACTGAGCGTCTAAACAACAAAGAGTAACAACATGAGAGGGGGACTACATGTGCTTGAACAAGGTTTATTAGTAACGGCTGGGGTAGCTTTCTTAATTTCAGTTGCCCTTTCGCCATTGTTTATTCCATTTTTACGTAAGTTAAAGTTTGGGCAGAGTATTCGTGATGAAGGACCGAAATCACATCAAAAGAAATCAGGAACACCAACGATGGGTGGTATTGTCATTTATGTGTCTATGATGGTGACAACACTTATTATGGCAATTAAATTTAAACATTTAGGTGCGGAAGTATCATTATTGTTATTAGTTACATTTGGCTATGGATTGATTGGCCTTTTAGATGACTATATAAAAGTTGTTAAAAAAAGAAATCTTGGTTTAACATCAAAACAAAAATTAATCGGTCAGCTAGTTATTGCAATTGCATTCTTTGTAATTGTAAAAGGACAGGGATTTGATACAAATTTAATGATTCCAGGAACCGATATTAAATTTGATTTACACTGGGCGTATTTTATTCTTGTGCTGTTTATGCTCATTGGTGGATCAAATGCAGTTAATTTAACGGATGGTCTAGATGGATTATTATCAGGAACAGCTGCAATTGCATTTGGAGCATTTGGCATTATTGCAGTTGCGCAAAATCAGTATGCAGTAGCGATTTTCTGTATGGCCGTTGTTGGAGCGGTACTTGGATTTTTAGTATTTAATGCAAATCCAGCTAAGGTGTTTATGGGAGATACAGGCTCTCTTGCTTTAGGTGGTGCAATAGCCGCTGTAGCCATTTTATTAAAACAAGAGTTATTGCTTGTTGTAATTGGCGGCGTATTTGTAATGGAAACATTATCTGTTATTATTCAAGTTATTTCATTTAAAACGACAGGGAAACGTGTCTTTAAAATGAGTCCACTGCATCATCATTACGAATTATGTGGTTGGTCAGAGTGGCGTGTTGTTGTAACATTCTGGTCTGTAGGATTTTTATTGGCAGTATTAGGAATTTATATCGGGGTGTGGATGTAATTGAAAACTGTAACTGACTATCAAAATAAAAATATTCTTGTATTAGGTATTGCAAAAAGTGGTTATGCGGCAGCAACTTTACTAAAAAACTTAGGTGCCAATGTCATTGTAAATGACGGGAAACCTTTAGCTGAGAATGTATTAGCTGCAGAATTACAAGCAAAGGGAATGGACGTTGTATGCGGTGGTCATCCACTAGAATTGTTAGAAAGAAATATTTCACTTGTTGTAAAAAATCCAGGGATTCCATATTCTAATCCACTACTTGTTGCAGCGAAAGAAAAACAAATTCCAATTGTAACAGAAGTGGAACTCGCGTATCGTATTTCAGAGGCCCCATTTGTTGGGATTACAGGATCTAATGGTAAAACAACAACAACAATGCTAACATTTGAAATGCTGAAAGAAGGGCAGAAACATCCTGTTATTGCTGGAAACATAGGTATGGTAGCATGTGAGGTTGCGCAGACGGCGAAAGAAAATGAAGTAGTTGTTACAGAGCTTTCATCATTCCAGTTAATGGGTGTGGAAACATTTCAACCTAAAATTGCAGCATTTTTAAATTTATTTGAAGCGCATTTAGATTACCATGGTACTAAGAAAGAATATGGTTTAGCAAAAGCGAATATTTTTAAGAACCAAACTGAAGCAGATTACAGTGTAATGAATGCAGATGATGCAGAGGTAATGGCCTTATCGGCAAATAGTAAAGGGCAAAAAGTATTATTTTCAGCTATGAAAGTAATTGAAGATGGTGCATGTATGAAAGATGACGCTCTTTATTTTAAAGGTGAGAAAGTTGTTGAAGTTGGTGACATCGTCTTACCAGGTAAGCATAACTTGGAAAATATTTTAGCTGCAATGAGTATTGCCAAATTGCTAGGGGTAGCAAATGAGGCTATTGTTACAGTATTAAAACGCTTTACAGGTGTAAAACATCGTCTAGAGTATGTAACAACGATTAACAATCGTAAGTTTTATAATGATTCCAAAGCGACGAACATGTTAGCGACAGAAAAGGCTTTATCAGCATTCGCGCAGCCTGTTATTTTGCTAGCAGGCGGGCTTGATCGTGGAAATGAATTTGATGATTTAATTCCGTATTTTGAACATGTAAAAGCAATTGTGACATATGGGCAAACTGCACCAAAATTAGTAAAGGCAGCGGAAAAAGCAGGATTAGATATGATTGAAACTGTCGATAATTTAGAAGAGGCAGTAGAACGAGCATATGCTCATTCTACAGATGGAGATGTTATTCTTCTTTCACCAGCATGTGCGAGCTGGGATCAATTTAAAACATTTGAAGAAAGAGGAGACATTTTTATACAAGCTGTGCATAAACTTATATAAAGTAAACAAAACATCAGTAGGCTAACACCTACTGATGTTTTGTTACATAGAATAAAAAAAGCTTCTTCAAAAGAGGTGGTGCTCATTGCCAATGAAGAAAACACCTGATTTTATTTTAATTATCGTTACGCTTTTGTTGTTAACAATTGGAATGATAATGGTCTACAGTGCAAGTGCTGTCTGGGCTTCCTATAAGATGGGTGATTCATTCTTTTTTGCAAAACGACAGCTGTTATTTGCGGGGATTGGTGTAGCTGCTATGTTTTTTATTATGAGAATTGACTATTGGACATGGCGAACCTATTCGAAGGTGATTTTACTAGTTTGTTTTATTCTCCTTATCCTTGTTCTGATTCCTGGAGTTGGACTTGTTCGGGGGGGAGCACGAAGCTGGATTGGTGTTGGAGCATTTTCGATTCAACCATCAGAATTTATGAAATTTGCGATGATCATTTTTTTAGCTAAATTTTTAGCAGAAAGACAAAAGTTAATCACTTCTTTTAAAAAAGGACTACTTCCAGCACTTAGTTTTGTATTTGTTGCATTTGGCATGATTATGTTACAACCAGATTTGGGGACAGGGACAGTAATGGTTGGGACATGTATCGTAATGATTTTTATTTCAGGAGCACGCGTTTTTCATTTTTCGATGTTAGGATTAATCGGAGTAGCGGGATTTGTTGGATTAATTGCATCAGCACCATATCGAATGAAACGAATTACTTCTTACTTAGACCCATGGTCAGACCCGCTCGGGAGTGGGTTCCAAATTATTCAATCGTTACTTGCAATCGGTCCTGGTGGTTTATTTGGGCTTGGACTTGGACAAAGTAGACAAAAATTTCTTTACTTGCCGGAGCCGCAAACTGACTTTATCTTTGCGATTTTATCGGAAGAATTAGGTTTTATTGGTGGGTCGTTTGTGTTATTATTATTTAGTCTGTTACTATGGCGCGGGATTCGTATAGCATTAGGAGCGCCGGATTTATATGGTACGTTTTTAGCAGTAGGTATTGTGGCGATGATCGCGATTCAAGTGATGATTAATGTTGGTGTTGTAACAGGATTAATGCCTGTTACGGGTATTACTTTGCCATTTCTAAGTTATGGTGGGTCAAGTTTGACCTTAATGCTAATGGCAGTTGGCGTATTATTGAATATAAGTCGTCACTCTCGCTACTAAACCCTGTTTATAAGACAGGGTTTTTCGTGTGTAGAAAACGGAAAATATATGAATATATAAAATTGAATTTAGAACAGAGAAGCGGAGGAATTTGTAGTGCGAGTATTAGTTAGTGGTGGTGGCACAGGAGGTCATATATATCCGGCTCTTGCTTTAATTAGGGAAATAAAAAAACTACATCCTGAAGCAAGGTTTTTATACATTGGTACGGAGAATGGATTAGAAAGTACAATTGTTCCCAAAGCAGGGATACCATTTCAATCAATTGTTATTAGTGGATTTAAACGAAAAATATCCCTTGATAATGTCAAAACAGTGATGCGTTTTCTAAAAGGGGTGCAAGATAGTAAAAGGTATATTCGCCGTTTCAATCCAGATGTTGTAATTGGTACAGGAGGCTATGTATGTGGTCCAGTCGTTTATGCTGCAGCAAAATTAGGAATTCCAACGATTGTACACGAACAAAATAGTGTACCTGGTGTAACGAATAAATTTTTAAGTCGCTATGTGGATAAGGTAGCTGTTTGTTTTGAAGCGGCAGCTGAATATTTTCCGAAGTCGAAAGTTGTTATGACAGGAAATCCTCGTGCATCAGAAGTCATGAATCAAAATGGTATGAAAGGGAAGCGTTCTGTTGGATTATCTCTTTCTAAAAAATCCGTGCTTATTTTTGGTGGGAGTCGCGGAGCAAGACCGATTAATGATGCATTCGTGGCAGCAATTGAGCAATTTGGTAACAAAAATTATGAAGTATTGTATGTCACAGGTGAAGTGCATTATGATAAAGTCATGGAGGCTGTGAAACAAAAAGGAAATCCAAGTAATGTAATCATTAAACCATTTATTCATAATATGCCAGAGGTGCTTACTGGTGTGGATCTAGTCGTTTCACGTGCTGGTGCTACAACTTTAGCAGAGTTAACAGCGTTAGGAAAACCAAGTATTTTAATTCCAAGTCCTTATGTTACAAATAATCATCAAGAGAAAAATGCGAAATCAGTTGTCGATAAGGGAGCAGCAAAAATGCTGCTTGAAAAAGATTTAACTGCTGAAACACTTCTTCATGATATTGATGAAATTCTATTAAATACACAAACATTACAAAATATGAAACTAGCTGCTACGCAGTTAGGAATTCCTGATGCAGCAAATAAGTTATTCGAAGTGATGAAAAGGCTTGTAAAAAAATAACCTTAGGTGAATGCCCTGCATACTACTGTAATACGGAGATTTCATATGGGGGAGATCATCATGAAACAATTAGCAAAGGAACTTATCGAAGCAGAAGTTGGCAAAGTGTTAGAAAATGAAGCGTTAGCTCGTTATACAACTATGAAAATAGGTGGGCCAGCTGATATTCTAATTGTGCCAAGTAGTGTGATTGGTGTGGAAAAGACTTTAGATTTAATAAAGAAATATCATACAAAGTGGACAGCAATTGGACGTGGATCTAATCTTCTCGTATCAGATAAAGGTATTGAAGGTGTGGTAATTCGTTTAGGAGAAGGATTAGATCACTTAGAAATAGAAGGAACTATTGTACGAGTTGGAGGAGGATATCCTCTCATTAAGTTGTCAACATTACTTAGTCGCCAAGGTCTAGCTGGATTAGAATTTGCTAGTGGTATCCCTGGAAGTGTGGGCGGGGCAGTATATATGAATGCCGGTGCACATAAATCAGATATGTCAGAGATTTTAACGAGAGCGCGCATTATGTTTGAAGATGGTACAATGAAGTGGTTAACAAAAGAAGAGATGGAATTCTCTTATCGTACTTCTGTTCTACAAACAAAGCGCCCTGGCATTGTAGTAGAAGCGGAATTGCAGTTAAAAGTAGGGAACCGCGAAGAAATAGTAGGTATCATGCAAAAGAATAAAGACTATCGTCGTGAAACTCAGCCATGGAACCATCCTTGTGCGGGCAGTATATTTAGAAATCCACTACCCAATTTTGCTGGGAATCTAGTGGAAAAGGCAGGCCTACGAGGATATCAAATCGGTGGAGCGAAAATTTCTGAAATGCATGGAAACTTCATTGTCAATACAGGATCTGCGTCAGCACAAGACGTATTGGATTTAATTGCATTTGTTAAAAAAACAATTAAGGAAAAATTTGGCGTAGATATGCATACAGAAGTAGAAATCATTGGAAGATAACTGTTATTTGTTCCGCTCATTATCATTTATGGTATAATAAGAAGATAAGAACGGCATGCGTAACATGCCGTTCTTTATGTTACATAGGGGGATCGTACATGAAAAATAGTAAAGTGATTAAACTACAAGATCGTGTACCAAAACTAAAGAATCAAAAGAAAAAGAATAAAAAGCCAGTTAATCAGAGATTAATTTTATATGTATCAATTTTATTTTTACTAGTACTTTTTTTAATTTACTTTCGATCTCCACTTAGTAATATAAAAAAGATAAGTGTTCTAGGGAATCACTATATGACAGATGCACAGGTCATGAGGGAATCCGGAGTTACATATGAAACGAGTTATTTTCGAGTGACAGCACATAAGGCGGAAAAGAATTTAACAAAACGAAATGAAATTAAAAAAGTGAATGTCAAAAAGCGTTTTCCAAATAAAATTGACATTCACATTGAAGAGTATGTAACGATAGGGTATATAAACAAAGGTGGGAAATTACAACCACTTTTAGAAAATGGCAAAACGCTTGACGTACTGCCTAACGGGAAGTTGCCTGTTGCAGCTCCAATTTTCGAGCCGTTTAAAGAAGAAAAAATGAAAGAGTTAATTGAAGAGCTAGAAAAATTGACTCCAACTATTCTCAGATCTATTTCTGAAATTCATTATGCTCCAACGAATTCAAATGAAGATCATCTTACTTTATATATGAATGAGGGTTATGAAGTGAGCACAACGATACAAGAATTTGCAAAGCGTATGGAAGCATATCCATTAATTATAAAAAATATAGAATCAGGTAGAAAGGTTTTAATTGATTTAGAAGTGGGCGCGTATTTTAAATATTTAGATGAGGTAGAAAAAAAGAAGTAGAGTAGTAGTTTTATTTCTTTTTAAATACAATAATGACAAGTTTGTTCTTCTGTGTGTGAATTTCATTACAATTAGAATCAATTTGGTGAAAATACCTAGATTTTCTTCGATTCATATTAGGATTGGTACAAGTTTAGCTTTTCTACGAGTACATCTTAGTGTAGACTTATATTTGGCGGTAATCTTTGCATTTGAAATAGAGTTATTTCAAAATAAAGCAGTCATTCACAGGTTACTGTAACATCAATAAGTGAATGTTAAATAAAAATAAGAAAAATACAGGGTTAAAAAAGGGAAACGCATAAAGACGTTGAATATTTTTCTTATAAATAGTAAAGCTGCGATTGTTGTTCCATATATTGACTTGTATGGTATAAATAAAGAAGGAGGTGCCAAAGAATGAACAGCAATGAAATATATGTTAGTCTTGACATCGGTACATCCAATGTTAAAGTCATCATTGGTGAAATGGTTAATGAAGGCTTAAACATTATTGGTGTTGGAAACGTAAAATCAAATGGTTTGAAAAAGGGCTCCATAGTTGACATAGACGAAACTGTTCGATCAATTAAAAAAGCAATTGAACAAGCTGAGCGTATGGTAGGAATTCACATTGAACAAGTTGTTGTAGGTGTAAATGCAAATCAGGTACAGCTTCTTCCTTGCCATGGAGTTGTCGCTGTTTCAAATGAAGATCGTGAAATTGGAAATGAAGATGTCTTACGTGTTCTGGATGCAGCACAAGTTGTATCAATTGCTCCTGAACGTGAATTTATTGATGTGGTACCTCGACAGTTCATTGTAGACGGTCTTGATGAGATTAACGATCCACGCGGGATGATCGGTGTAAGATTAGAAATGGAAGGCACATTAATTACAGGCTCAAGAACGTTACTACATAATTTACTACGTTGTGTAGAAAAAGCGGGCCTTGAAATTGTTGATATTTGTCTGCAACCTTTAGCAGCTGCGACGGTTGCTTTATCTTCTGATGAGAAAAATAGAGGTGTAGCTCTTGTAGATATTGGCGGGGGATCTACAACTTTATCAATCTTTCAAGATGGAGAGTTACAAGCAACAAGTGTATTGCCTTTAGGTGGAGATCATATAACGAAGGATATCGCGATAGGACTTAAAACTTCAACTGAAAATGCGGATCAAATTAAGTTGAAATATGGACATGCATTTTATGATACGGCATCTGAAGAAGAGGTGTTTACGGTTCCTATTATGGGAAGCGATCAAACAGAACAATATTCACAACTAGAGTTATCTGATATTATTGAGGCACGTGTAGAGGAAATCTTGATGTTTGTTCAGGAAGAGGTCCGGAAGCTAGGAGTAAAACAAGTAGCGTCTGGGTATGTACTTACTGGAGGTATTGCTTCTATGCCGGGGGTTCTTGATCTTGCATATGATATTTTACATGAAAATGTTCGTATAGCAACTCCAGATTATATTGGTGTTCGTGAACCTCAGTATACAATTGGGATTGGATTAATTAAGCATTCTTATCAAAAAGCGAAATTGCGCGGGAAAAATATTCAGGAAAAGGAAGAATATTTTGAGCCAGTACCAGCACCAATGCCAATGCCGGTACAGCAACAACCTGCAAAGCAAACAACTCGCAAGCAGAGTAAAAATAATGAAGACAATGAGCGTATGATGTCAAAAGTGAAACGTGTATTCCGCTATTTATGGGATTAAAATTGCACACGAAAAATGAGGTTCTAGGGGGATTTCGACATGTTAGAGTTTGATACTACTCAAGATCAATTAGCGAGCATAAAAGTTATCGGTGTCGGCGGTGGCGGAAATAATGCTGTAAACCGTATGATTGAGCACGGTGTACAAGGTGTAGATTTCATCGCCGTGAATACTGATGCACAAGCACTAAATTTATCAAAAGCTGAAACAAAAATGCAAATTGGCGGAAAATTAACGCGTGGACTTGGTGCCGGCGCAAATCCTGAAGTAGGAAAAAAAGCCGCTGAAGAAAGTAAAGAACAAATCCAAGAAGCACTTCGTGGTGCAGATATGGTCTTTGTAACAGCTGGTATGGGCGGTGGAACTGGTACGGGTGCAGCACCAGTTATCGCACAAATCGCAAAGGAACTAGGCGCGTTAACAGTTGGTGTTGTAACACGCCCATTTACATTTGAAGGTCGCAAACGTGCAACGCAAGCTATATCTGGGATTGCAGCATTTAAAGATAATGTAGATACAATTATTGTTATACCGAATGATCGTATTTTAGAAATTGTAGATAAAAATACACCAATGCTTGAAGCGTTCCGTGAAGCGGATAACGTATTACGACAAGGTGTACAAGGTATTTCAGATTTAATTGCTACACCTGGTCTTATTAACTTAGACTTTGCAGACGTAAAAACAATTATGTCTAATAAAGGTTCTGCATTAATGGGTATTGGTGTTGGAACTGGTGAAAACCGTGCGGCAGAAGCAGCAAAACGCGCGATTTCTAGTCCATTATTAGAAACATCTATCGATGGTGCACAAGGTGTTCTTATGAATATTACTGGGGGCACAAACTTAAGCTTATATGAAGTGCAAGAAGCAGCAGATATCGTTGCTTCAGCTTCAGACCCAGAAGTAAATATGATTTTCGGTTCTGTAATTAATGAGAGTTTAAAAGATGAAATTGTTGTTACCGTAATTGCAACTGGTTTTGATGATAGTGTTACAGTTCAGCCGCCAAAACCATTTGTACGTCCTACAGCAACTACAAATCACGCGCAACAGCAACAACCAGTAGCTCAACCATCAAAACAACGTGAAGTAAAACGCGAAGTGAAACGTGAAGAGCCTGTTGTGCATGAACGTAATACAGATTCAGATGATATTGATATTCCAGCATTTTTACGTAACCGTCGTAGACGATAAGAAAGAAAGGAGCCAATGGCTCCGTTCTTTTTTTATTACACAACCTTAAATGTTTTCACATGAAAAAATTTATCGTGCTATTTGGAAATACATACATTTATTTCGATCTTTTTAACACATAAGTCGCTTCTATGAAAATAAAAAGAGATATCCACTCATTTTCTCCTGCGGTTTCCACATGGTATGGAGCTAAAAAATCCCTGACCGCTTCTATCCACCGGCAGATCCTCTTTACCACCTAAAGAGAATGGTTTTATGTCGTTTTTTTAATCCTTATTTATATAGTAAAATCATCATCTAGATGCTAGAAAATAAGAAAGATAGATGATGATTACAGAAGAATTTAGCATGAGAAGAATTACAATTATACCTCACGACAGATTATGTCTAGAAACCACAAAATAACAAAAAAACCCCTCCGTAAATTGACACACTTTCCTATTGGATATGCTTTATACTAGTCTCAACTTAAAAAAAGAGGTGAATTGTTTGGTTGTTTACGCCGACGTTGTTTGGTTGTTAAACGCCTGCATTGATTTTCTTTTACTTTTATTAACAGCAACTGTGTTGAAAAAGAAGATCAAAAGATGGAGGCTTGTACTAGGAGCATTTATTGGTTCTACAATTGTTATTTTTGCCTTTACTCCTTTTGCTTCTATGATGACACACCCAATTATGAAACTATTGTACTCGTTACTTATTGTGTATACAGCATTTGGGTTTTCTACTTTTAGAGATTATACACAGACTGTTTTTTCCTTTTATTTTGTAACATTTATGGTAGGGGGAGGATTAATTGGAACTCATTTTTTCCTACAAACGAACGAAATGGTCGATGGATTAGTTCAGGCGAAAGCAATTTCTTATGGTGATCCAGTAAGCTGGATGTTTGTTATTTTGGGATTTCCGATTATTTATTATTTTTCGAAAAAACGTATTGAAAATGTGGAAGTAACTAAAATTCATTATGACCAAATTGTACAAGTGAATATTAGACTTGCCGAAAATGAAATGAAACTAGATGGATTGATTGATAGTGGAAATCAGCTTTATGACCCTTTAACGAAAACCCCGGTTATGATTATGCATGTATCATCATTAGAACATTGTTTACCAACATGGTTAACACAGCAGATTTATTCCAAAACAGAGATTCCACAAATACCAGAAAATGATTCAGGTTGGGCAACAAGGCTACGTTTAATTCCTTTCCGGGCTGTAGGAGTGGATCATCAGTTTTTATGGGCAATTAAACCGGATGTTGTTCAAATTCATCATGAAGGTAGCGATATGATCGTAAACAAAGTATTAATTGGTTTAAATACGCAGCAATTGTCTACAAATGGAGAGTATCAATGTATTATACATCCGAAAATGTTGATATCACCAAAAGTGACAATCGCTTAATTATGGAAGGTGGGAGAATATGGCGAAAATAAAATTTTATTTCATTTATCTTTGGTATAAAGTATTGTTGAAACTCGGAATTAAGACCGATGAAATTTACTACATCGGTGGAAGTGAGGCATTGCCGCCGCCTTTAACAAAAGAGGAAGAAGAAGTACTCCTTAATAAATTGCCAAAAGGTGATCAAGCGGCACGGTCATTACTCATTGAACGTAACTTACGGCTTGTTGTGTATATAGCCCGTAAATTTGAAAATACAGGAATTAATATTGAAGATTTAATTAGTATTGGAACAATTGGTCTTATTAAAGCTGTGAATACATTTAATCCTGAAAAGAAAATAAAACTAGCAACTTATGCATCACGTTGTATAGAAAATGAAATTTTAATGCATTTACGTCGAAATAATAAAAATCGCTCAGAAGTGTCATTTGATGAACCATTAAATATTGATTGGGATGGGAATGAATTGTTACTATCAGATGTTCTTGGTACGGATGATGATATTATTACAAAAGACTTAGAGGCTACTGTAGACCGACATCTTCTTATGAAAGCATTACACCAATTAAATGATCGTGAAAAACAAATTATGGAACTCCGCTTTGGGCTTGCGGGAGGAGAAGAAAAAACACAAAAAGACGTGGCAGATATGCTGGGAATTTCACAATCTTATATTTCTCGACTTGAAAAAAGAATTATAAAAAGGCTTCGAAAAGAATTTAACAAAATGGTATAAAGTGATGCTTGTAAAGCTTGTGTGATTAAGGATATTACATAAAACCAATCGGTATTCCGATTGGTTTTAT
>NZ_JABUAE010000002.1 GCF_013314535.1 Bacillus sp. Xin1
ATTTGGCGGTTTTTTAATTTTGTCTAGCTTGAGGAGGCGACTGCTCTTTTTTTTGTAGTAATCCAGCTCCGGCTCCTAGCCCTTCGCGTCTAAGAACCTTCCCCACGAGAAGGCAAAAAGCGCCTTCTGTGGGAAAGAACCTTAGCCACCCAGGGCTAAGCAGTCGCCTCCGCTTTTTGTTATTACCTACGTTTTCTGCTTAGTCCCATTGCATTTTCTACTTTGCGTAGTTGTTTGAAGGCAACGCGGTTTGCTTTTTCGGCACCTTTGTCAAGGATTTCATCTAATTCAGGAGAATTGATGAGTTCGTTATATTTTTCTTGAATTGGACGAATTGCTTCTACGACTACTTGAGCTAAGTCGCCTTTAAAGTCGCCGTATCCTTTTCCTTCATATACAGCTACTATTTCTTCAATTGTTTTGCCTGAGAAGGAAGAGTAGATTGTTAATAGGTTGGAAATGCCAGGTTTGTTTTCTTTATCGTATTTTACAATGCCGTCAGAATCAGTTACGGCACTTTTAATTTTCTTTTCGATTGTTTTTGGATCGTCAAGCATGCTAATCATTGATTTTGGATTTGGATCAGATTTACTCATTTTTTTCGTAGGCTCTGTTAATGACATAACACGTGCGCCTACTTTTGGAATACGGATTTCTGGAATTGTAAATACTTCGCGGAAACGTTTGTTAAAACGCTCTGCTAAATCGCGTGTTAATTCCATATGTTGTTTTTGATCGTCACCAACTGGCACAATCTCAGTGTTGTACAGTAAGATGTCAGCTGCCATTAATGGTGGATACGTAAGTAATCCAGCTGGAACAGATTCTTTGCCAGATGATTTGTCTTTGTATTGCGTCATGCGCTCTAATTCTCCAACATATGCGATAGATTGCATAATCCATCCAAGCTGAGCGTGTGCAGGCACCTCTGATTGTACAAATAAAGTTGCCTTTTCAGGATCAATACCGCAAGCTACATACAGTGCAGCTAGGCTACGAATATTTTTACGAAGTTGTACAGGATCTTGAGCTACTGTAATGGCATGTTGGTTTACGATGCAGAAATAACAATCATGTTCGTTTTGTAATTCTGTAAATTGTTTCATTGCTCCTAAATAGTTTCCAAGCGTAATTGTTCCGCTCGGCTGAATACCAGAAAAAATAACTGACATCGGTAATTCCTCCTTGAAATTTGTATGTATTGGTGAAGGGTGAGGGAAGTGGATCAATATGAGCCGCTTCCGCTTTTTTAATACAAAAAAGCCCATTCATCCCCAATGTATCTAGGGACGAATGGACCGCGGTACCACCCTAATTATTTCACAAATCGTGAAATCTCTTTTATCCATTATAACGTCTGGATGTAACGCCAAAGCCTACTTCTTTCGGTTCGGTTTGGTGCTCAAAAGCCCATTCCATACTGTACAATTACTTGTTCGCACCGACCACAAGCTCTCTGAAATTGCTGCAATATGTACTCTTCTTTTTCATCGCATACATATGAATTTATTGTAAGCTAGTTCGTATTTCGAACGAGCTACTTGCGCTTTTTATGTAATCCAACCCCAGTGGCAAGAATACTCGGTGGCTTCGCGCCTTTCTGCGAGGCAAAGAGCGCCTCTACGTTAGGAGCTCCATCCTCCTCGCATTCTGAGCGAGCCACTTGCGCTTGTTTATAACAAAATGTTTTGCAAGTAATTATATCATATGGAAAATTGTTTGCAAACTACATCAAAATAGTAAAGCTAATGATTGTAGAGGCGATGCCTAGAAGGACACCTGTCATGCAGATTGGGTATGTCCAGGCGAAAGAGTACGTTTTATAGATGCGTTCTTTTTTATCTACTGCTGGTTCTTCTCCTTCAATTAAAGACTCTACTTTTTTATTTGTTCCAAACACTCTTTGGAAAGCGTACATCGTTATATTGAAAAATCCCCTTTGAAATAGAAATAAAAAACCGCCTAAAATAATAAAAAATAACGCAATATAAAACATAATATTGACAAAATTCAACAAATAATGCGTTGAAGCCAGGAATGCTCCGATGATAGAAGCGATTATTGCCAATAATAGTAATATGCTAGTGCGAAAATAAATTCTATTCAAAATGTTCACCTCCGTCAAAATATTACTAGAATTATTATACTATAAAAGTTATAATAAGTACTAGAAATAATTTTTTGAAAATTATACGCAATTATGTATTTTATTTCAATATGATGGGAGCAATGTTAAGTTAACCCTTTACAAAAAATAAAAAAAATAAATAATTTATTAAAAATTTTAACAAAAAAACAAAAAACTATATTCACAATCGTCGTATTATATGTATAATGAAAATTGTAGAAACTTGGAGATTATTCTTTCAATTCTATCTTTTAACAAGTGAGAGTACAGGAAGTGCAAATAGGGGAGGCAGTACAACATGAAGAAAAAGATACCGCTATTACTTGCATCGACATTGACGGTCAGTATGCTTGGCGCTTGCAGCTTGCAGCTATCAACAAGAAGATACGAAAGCAAGTGTAAAAGGATCAAGTAGCTCAGGTAAGCAAGTGCTAAATTTACCTGAAACTGCTGAAATTCCGACAATGGATACAACGTTATCAACAGATGCAGCATCTTCCAATATAATGAATAACACAATGGAAGGATTATATCGCCTTGGGAAAGACGATAAACTCGTTCCAGGTGTGGCAAAGTCTTACGAGAAAACGGAAGATGGCAAGAAATATGTATTTAAATTACGCGATGATGCGAAGTGGTCTAATGGGGAACCTGTAACAGCTAAAGATTTCGTCTATTCTTGGAGACGAGCTGTTGATTCAAATACAGGTGCGAAATTTGCTTACATATTATTCGATGTAAAGAATGCCGAAAAAATTAATAAAAAAGAGTTGCCAGTCGAAGAACTTGGCGTAAAAGCAATTGATGATTACACACTAGAAGTGGAGTTAGACAACCCTGTTCCTTACTTTGTTAGCTTAACAGTATATCCAACATTCTATCCATTAAATGAAAAGTTCGTAAAAGAACAAGGAGATAAATTTGGATTAGAATCTAATACGACGCTCTATAACGGTCCATTTGTTTTAAATGAGTGGAAACATGAACAAAGTTTCCAGCTTAAGAAAAATGAGACATACTGGGACAATAAAGTAGTGAAGCTTGAAGAAGTAAACTTCAATATTGTAAAGGATCGTTCAACTGCAATAAACTTATATGAGACAAAAGCAATTGATCGTGTCGTATTGACATCAGAATTTGTAGATAAATACAAAAAAGATTCTGATTTTAAGACAATTAAGAAACCTTCCGCGCAGTTTATTCGTTTAAATGAAAAGAACAAGTTCTTAGCAAATAAGAACATCCGTAAAGCAATATCGATGGCCTTTGAACGTGAAAACATCGGAAAAGTTATTTTAAATGATGGTTCACAGGGGATATACGGTTTTGTTCCGAATGGTTTAGCGAAAGGGCCAAGTGGAAAAGACTTCCGCGAAGAAAATGGTAAGCTTATAAAAGAAGATATAAAAGAGGCTCAAAAATATTGGGAAGCTGGTAAAAAAGAACTTGGTGTTGATAAAGTAGATCTAGAGTTGCTGAACTTTGATACAGATGATGCTAAGAAAATTGGCGAGTATTTAAAAGGGCAGTTTGAAAAGAATTTACCAGGCTTAACAATTTCAATGAAAATGCAGCCATTTGCACAAAAATTAAAACTTGAAGCAAGTGGAGATTATGCAATGTCATATGCAGGATGGAGTCCAGATTATATGGATCCAATGTCATTTCTAGATATGTATACAACAGGAAATGCACAAAACAAAGTCAACTATGCAAATCCAGCTTATGATGAATTAATTAAGAAAGCAAAAGTGGAGACAGATGTACAAGCTCGTTGGGATACACTGCTAAAAGCAGAAAAACAACTGCTTGAAGATGCAGCAATTGCTCCAGTATATCAACCAGGAAAAGCATATTTACAACGCAGCTCGATTACAGGGCTGTTAGAACATAAATATGGTGGCGAATTTAGCTACAAATGGGTTGAAGTCAAAAAATAAAAATGGTTTCCATCATGAATAAGGGTATATGCCTATGATGGGCATATACTCTTATTTTAAAAAAATAAAAGTTAGAATATTTGAAACTATCTTATTGCTTTTGAGAAAATGGGGAGGTGCTTGACTATGGGACGTTATGCATTAAAACGTTTCGTGTATATGGCTTTGACATTATTTTTAATTACTACGCTGACATTCTTTTTAATGAAATTACTGCCGGGTTCTCCACTTAAGAACCAAGAGAAATTATCTCCGGCGCAAAAAGAAATCATCTTGGAGAAATATGGTTTGAATGATCCAGTACCAGTGCAATATGCACGCTACTTAGGAAACTTAGCAAAAGGTGATTTAGGAGTATCATTCCAGTACGATAACCGTCCTGTAACGGATATGATTGTCGATCGTATCGGACCATCAGCACAGCTTGGTTTACAGGCAATCATGTTAGGAACATTTATCGGTTTAATCTTAGGGATTATTGCAGCGCTTCGTAATAATACATGGGTCGATTATGGGGCAACCATTATTTCTGTACTCGGAATGTCGGTACCATCATTCGTATTCGCAGCATTACTACAATACTTTGTAGGGGTAAAACTTGGATGGTTCCCAGTAGCATTCTGGAAAGGACCTGAATTTACAGTCATGCCTACAGTTGCTTTGTCAATGGCTGTTACTGCAACAATCGCGCGTTTTGCTCGTGCAGAGTTAATCGAAGTTATGCAAGCTGATTACATTTTAACAGCAAAAGCAAAGGGAATTAGTCAAGGTGTTATTATTATAAAACACGCGCTTCGTAACGCATTGATTCCAGTTGTTACAATTTTAGGGCCAATGGTTGCAGGATTAATTACAGGGACACTAGTTATTGAGCAAATTTATGCTGTACCTGGACTTGGGGAACAATTCGTTAAATCGATCCAATTAAATGACTATACAGTTATTATGGGGACAACAATTTTCTATAGTGCAATCTTTATTTTAGTTATCTTTATCGTGGATATTCTATATGGAATTATTGATCCTCGTATTCGTTTAGCGGGAGGGAAAAAATGATGAAAGATTTACAAAAATTATCTCCAGATTTATTTCAACCAGCCAATCAAAGTAATGTTGATAATGAAGTCATTGCCCGTCCAAGCTTAACGTTTTGGCAAGATGTAAGAAGACGCTTGTTTCAACATAAAGGAGCAATGTTTGGTCTAATCCTATTGGTTTTGATTGCGCTTATGGCAATTTTTGGACCAATGATGAGTAAGTATTCTTATAAAGATCAAGATTTAGGCCGTGCAAAGATGCCGCCTAAAATTCCAGTATTAGAAAACATTCATTGGTTACCATTTGATGGTACAGATCAATATGGTGTTGATCAATATGAGAAACGTGATATTAAAGAGTATTTCTGGTTCGGTACAGATGATCTTGGTCGTGATCTTTGGACAAGAACATGGGAAGGTACACGCGTATCATTATATATCGCTCTTTTAGCAGCAGCAATTGACCTAGTAATTGGGGTTGCATACGGTGGTATTTCAGCGTTCTATGGCGGACGAGTAGATAACATTATGCAGCGTATTATGGAGATTATCAATGGTATTCCATATTTAATCATCGTTATTTTAATGGTAATCATTATGGATCCGGGTATTTTATCAATCACATTCGCGATGGCAATTACAGGTTGGATTGGAATGTCGCGGATTGTACGTGGACAAGTATTAAAATTAAAAACTCAAGAATATGTATTAGCATCTCGTACATTAGGTGCAACAAATACACAATTAATTGTGAAACACTTAATTCCGAACGTAATGGGACCAATTATCGTTATGACAATGTTTACAATTCCTACAGCGGTGTTTGGTGAAGCGTTCTTAAGTTTCATCGGGCTAGGTATTCAGCCACCAACTGCATCACTTGGGTCTCTTGTAAATGATGGATATAAGTCAATTCAAACGTATCCACATATGATGTTCATCCCTGCGGTTGTTATCAGTATGTTAATTTTAGCATTTAATTTAATGGCAGATGGATTACGCGATGCGTTAGATCCAAAAATGCGTAAGTAAACGAGAAAGGAGAAGTAAAAATGAAAACATTGTTAGAGGTAAAAGATTTACAAGTCTCCTTTGATACACATGCTGGTGAAGTACAAGCTGTTCGCGGAGTTACATTTGATTTGAAAAAGGGAGAAACATTAGCGATTGTAGGAGAATCTGGTTCTGGGAAATCAGTTACTTCGAAAGCGCTAATGGGATTAATCCCTAACCCTCCAGGACGTATTAAAAATGGAGAAATTGTATTTGATGGTCGTGATTTAACAAAATTAACGGAAAAAGAAATGCAGGCTGTGCGTGGGAAAGAAATTGCAATGATTTTCCAAGATCCGATGACATCATTGAACCCAACGATGACAATTGGTAATCAAATTATGGAAGGTCTTATTAAACACCAAGGCATGAGCAAAGCGGATGCTCGTAAAGTGGCTTTAGAGCTTCTTGACCTTGTTGGAATTCCAAACCCAGAAGCACGTTTAAAGCAATATCCGCACCAATTCTCTGGTGGTATGAGGCAGCGTGTTGTTATTGCGATGGCGCTAGCTTGTAATCCGAAATTATTGATTGCGGATGAGCCGACAACAGCACTTGACGTTACAATTCAAGCACAAATTTTAGAGCTTATGAAGGATATTCAACAGAAAACAGAAGCGGCGATTATTTTCATTACGCATGACTTAGGCGTAGTGGCAAACGTTGCTGATAGAGTTGCGGTTATGTATGCTGGTAAAGTTGTTGAGATTGGTACGGTTGATGAGATTTTCTACAACCCGAAACATCCATATACATGGGGATTAATCGCATCTATGCCAAGTTTAGATGGTTCAGAAGCAGAGTTGTACGCAATTCCTGGAACACCTCCAGATTTATTAAAACCGCCGAAAGGGGATGCATTTGCACCACGTAACCCACAGGCACTGAAAATTGACTTTGAAATGGAACCACCATTCTTTAAAGTAAGTGACACACATTATGCGGCAACATGGTTACTTCACGAGCAAGCTCCAGAAGTAGATCCGCCAGAAGTCGTTAAGAAACGAATTCTTCAAATGAAAGCAGGTGAACAACATGACTAAGCAACGTGAAAAATTAATTGAAGTTAAAAATGTGAAGCAGCACTTTAACGTGAGTGGTGGTGTTGTAAAAGCGGTTAACGATATTTCATTTGATATTTTCCGCGGTGAAACATTTGGACTTGTAGGAGAATCTGGTTGCGGAAAATCAACAACTGGAAGAACAATTATCAGGTTATACGATGCAACTGCTGGTGAAGTGTTGTTCGATGGTGAAAACGTACATGGTAAAAAATCACGTGGAGAATTAAAGAAATTTAATCGTAAGATGCAAATGATTTTCCAAGATCCATATGCATCATTAAATCCTCGTATGACAGTTGGAGATATTATTGCAGAAGGCATTGATATTCACGGTTTAGCAAAAAGCAAAAAAGAACGTATGGATCGTGTGCATGAATTATTAAACACAGTTGGTTTAAATAAAGAGCATGCGAACCGTTTCCCACATGAGTTCTCTGGTGGACAACGCCAACGTATCGGAATTGCTCGCGCACTTGCGGTAGAACCAGAATTTATTATTGCGGATGAACCGATTTCAGCACTTGACGTATCGATTCAAGCGCAAGTTGTAAACTTATTGAAACAACTGCAAAGAGAAAAAGGTTTAACATATTTATTCATCGCCCATGATTTATCCATGGTAAAATACATCAGTGATCGCATCGGTGTTATGTACCGCGGTCAAATTGTTGAATTAACAAGTAGTGATGAGTTATACGAGAATCCAATTCATCCGTATACAAAATCACTATTATCAGCAATTCCGCTTCCAGATCCAGATTACGAGCGCAATCGTAAGCGTATCGTATATGATCCATCTCAGCATCAATACGGAAATGAAGAGCCAAAGATGCGAGAAATTCGTCCAGGACATTTCGTTCTTTGTTCTGAAGCAGAATACAAGAAATATAAAGAAATCTACCAATAATAGAAAGAAGCGGCCGGAGAGGTCGCTTCTTTTCTATTTTTTTCTATTTATTGATAGAAAAACCTTTCTTTTTGGGAGGGAGAGGATCCGCCCAAGCATAGAAGTGGTCAGTGCCTTTTTTAGCGCTCTATGCCGAGTGAAAACAAAAGGAGAGAATAAGTGGAATCTACTATTGGTTTCAAATAGTAAATGAAATTTTATCGACGCAAACTCAAATATATCGACTGTTTCTCATAATATATCGGCGCAAATTGAAATATATCGAGGATTTGACAAGGGATATCGACGTTCCGACAAAGAACGACATAAAAAAACGGATTGGAGAAGGCTTTCTCCAATCCGTTTTCATTAATATTAAGCTTAAGCTGACTCTTCAGAAGTCTCCGGTTTAACAAGCGCATAATTTTCCCAGGCTCTGCTCTTCCAGCGGAAGAACATGATGATGGCACGCGTCCATTCATCAATAGCAATCGCTAACCATATACCTGGAAGTCCCATATCTAAATGAAAAACAAAAAAATAGCCGAGTGGTAAGCTCATTAAAACCATTGAGAATGCTCCAATTAAAACAGGATATTTCGCATCACCTGCTGCACGCAGTGAATTAATGATGACAATATTCATCGTCCGGCCAGTCTCTAACAGAATGCTTAATAAAAGAACAGTTGATCCTAAAGTGATAACGTGAGGATTATCTGTAAATAACCCCATTAACTGCGTGCGGAATGTCATGACAAGAATAACCATACATAACGTAACACTGATGGCCCACTTTACACTTTTCCACACGCGTACATATGCTTCGTCCTTCTCATTGCCGCCAACTAAACGACCGACAATGATCGCAGTCCCCATTCCAATCGCGATAGCGAATAGGAAAGTAAACATGGAAATGTTTGTTGCGTATTGTCTTGCAGCTAATGATTCTGCTCCTAAGTATGTTGCGTAATATAGGAAGACAATTTGACATGCTTGGTACATAACTTGTTCAAAAGCTGATGGGATACCAATTTTTAAGATCTTTCCTACATATTCTTTTGATAAAGTGAAGTAGTATTTTAATTTTACACGGTATTCCATGACGCGATATAGTAACCAGAAGAAAACAATGAGTGCGATAAGTCGGCTAAAAGCAGAGGAAATAGCAGCCCCTTGAACACCGAGTTCAGGCATGCCAAACTTTCCGAAAATAAGTATATAATTTCCGACAATGTGAAGAATATTCATTCCGAGTGAAATAAACATTGCTTGTTTCGTAAATCCATGTACACGGATAATTGCTGCTAATGAATTAATAATAGCTTGTAGAAAAATAGCTCCTCCAACAATGGATAAATAATTTTGTGCGTAGGTTAATACGTCACCTTGTAAATTCATCGCCATCATCATATGTTTTGAGAATAGAAGAAAAATAGCGCTTATGATGAGCCCAACTACTAAATTTAAGGTTACTGCTAGTGCTGATATTTTTGAAGCTTCCATATATCGTTTGGAACCAAGATATTGAGAAACAACAATCGCGGCACCGTTTCCGAGTACTTCTAGTACTAATATTGCGATATGAAGGTATTGATTCGCAGCTCCAACACCTGATACTGCGTCATCTGATAATGCACTTAGCATAAAAGTATCAGCAATCCCCATTAACATAAAAAGAAAAACTTCTAAAAAAATGGGCCATGTTAAGAAGAATAAATTTAACTTTTGTTCTTGTTCTTTTTTGGATGTGATCTCTGTCATATCATCCCTCACTTTTCCGATATCCATTTTGAAACAAAATGTATCTTAACACACTTTAGCAACACTTGCATTTATTTTGTAACGCGGTTAACAACTATTTATTAGAGTTGTATTTTTTAAATATATAAGTATGAATTAAAACCTTGACAGAGACCCTCTTTCTTTTAGGTGGGAGAGAGGATCCATCCAAACATAGAAGCGGTTAGATCCTTTTTTTGCCTCATGCCGCATGAAACGAAAAGGAGAAAAGGAGTGGTGTGAATTGACAATAAAGTTATTTAAAATACAAACTCAAATAAGCATAACCCCGTTCTAAATTTAGGACGGGGTTAAAATATAGTTATTAAACAGTATATGTGGGAGTCAAGAAAATAAGTTTCATAAATGCTTTCTAATCAAATAAGTGACTAATATTAATAATGTTTATGACCTTAGGTAATGCTGTTATACCAATATCCTTCTTCAACTATTCTGCCAGTTAGCTCAATAAGTCTCACTCCATTAAATGGTCTGATTATTGAATAGCATGATTGGCGTTTTTTAAATGTAGTGTTTTCAAAATAAACTATTATTATTAAACATAGAAGAATCCCCGGGTTTTGTTTTCAAAGCTGTGATTTGTTTGTTAGAAAATCGTGATAGTTTAATATAAGATGCAGGAGAAAACGATAGAGTCGCTACAGATTGATTTTATTTTAAAAGAGAATAATTATACAAAAGATATTATGTGATATAAAATTAATTATACTTTTATAATTTTGATAATTATAAAAATTGATAAATTTAGTATTTAAAGCACAAAAATACGCAATATAAAACGTTTACAGAAAATGAAATGTTAACAGAAAATTTTAATAAAATAGAAATATAAATATACAAAGAATATATTTATATGTATAATATGAATTATTAGAACATACATATATTTCTTTTTGTTTGAAAATGAAAGGGTTAACATTTTTGGGAGGGGTAGCAGAATGAAGAAAAAAGTACCAGTTTTTGTAGCATCGACATTGGCAATGAGCATGATGTTAGGGGCATGTAGTTATCAAAAAGATGAGCCAGGGGCGAAAGCAAAAGGGGAGAAAAATACAGGAAAACAAGTCATCAATATGACGGAAACACAAGAAATTCCAACGATGGATCCAGCGTTATCAGCTGATGCGGTATCATCACGCGTGATGAATAATACAATGGAAGGGCTATACCGTCTTGAAAAAGGAGATAAGCTCATTCCAGGTGTAGCGAAATCAAGCGAAAAATCAGCAGATGGTAAAAAGTATACGTTTAAATTACGCGAAGATGCGAAGTGGTCTAACGGAGACCCTTTAACAGCGAAAGACTTTGTATATGGATGGCAACGAGCGATTAATCCTGATAAAGCAGCGGTATCAGCATATATTATGTTTGATGTAAAGAACGCGCAAAAAATTAATAAAAAAGAAATGACGCCAGATCAACTAGGTATAAAAGCCATTGATGATTATACATTAGAAGTAGAACTTGAGCATCCAGTTCCTTATTTTGAAAACTTAATGATTTATCCTCTGTTTTATCCTGTAAATGAAAAGTATGCGAAAGAACAGGGAGACAAGTTTGGTTTAGAAGCAAATACAACATTATATAATGGACCGTTCGTATTAAGTGAGTGGAAGCATGAGACAAGTTTCCAAATTAAGAAAAACCCTTCATATTGGGACAATAAAACAGTGAAGGTAGAAGAAGTGAATTTTAATATTGTTAAAGACTTAGCAACAGCGATCAATCTATATGACACAAAAGCAATCGATCGTGTTACTTTGAGATCTGAGTTTGTTGATAAATATAAAGGGGACAAAGATTTTAAAACTGCACAGGAAGCTTCTGTATTCTTCCTTCGTTTCAATCAGAAAAACGAAGCTTTAGCAAATAAAAACATACGTAAAGCAATCTCTCTTGCTTTTGATCGTAAACCGCTTGTTGAAACGATTTTAAATAACGGCTCTACTGAAGCGACAGGATTAATTCCAAGTAAATTTATTACAGGACCAAATAAAAAGGACTTCCGAGCTGAAAATGGCGAGTTAGTAAAAGCAAATGCAAAAGAAGCCAAGAAATATTGGGAAGCAGGTAAAAAAGAATTAGGGAAAGACAAAATTGAAATTGAGTTATTAAATGAAGATGTAGATTTATCTAAGAAAACAGGAGAATATTTAAAAGGAGAACTAGAAAAGAACTTACCAGGTTTCACGCTGAAAATTAAGCAACAGCCATTTGCACAAAAGCTTAAACTTGAGGAAAACGGAGACTATGACATGACATTTGCTGGATGGAGCCCAGATTTCCCAGATCCAGTAACGTACCTTGATCTGTTTGTCACAGATGGTGCGCAAAATAAAATGAAATATTCTAATCCGAAATACGATGAAATTATTATGAAGGCGAAGACAGATGGTAGCGATGTAAAAGCGCGCTGGAATAGTTTACTGGAAGCAGAAAAACTGCTGATGGATGATGCGGCAATTGCGCCTGTATACCAACGTAGTGTGGCTTACTTACAAAGAGGAACGGTTAAAGATATTTATAAGCATAATTACGGCGGAGACTTAAGCTTCAAATGGGCATCAGTTGAATAATTATCAAAAAAAGAAGCAGGTATGTTCCTGCTTCTTTTTAATACGTACTTTTTTTATAAATCCCTTTTCCGCCAACTTGCTTCCAACCAGATTGCACTTCTGCACTTTTATTAACAAATTTCATTTTTTCTTTCCGGCCAAATAATTTTTCACCAATACCATTTGTAATGACGCCAATCAATGCTGTGATTCCAATGACGAGGGTAGCGACAATGGCAAAATCAATAAAAAAAGCAACCATATGGAATCCCCCTTTGCCTGTCTATATTTTTATTGTATGAGAAAAAAAGTTAAAAAGAAAGAAAAGTTAGAAAATAAATATTTTACTTGAAAATGGTATAGACAGTAACTGGGAGATTTGATAAAATGAAACGGGAACAAATGTTCTTTTTGAGGTAATGTATCAATGGATATGTCTTACATTTTACTGCGGTTTTGTGATGAAAAGGGTAAGAAAACGTTATCTTTAGCAACTGGTTGATTGGATGGACAGCTTCTATGAACATGTTAAGAAGTAGCAGGAAAGGTATATATGTTAATAAAACAGAAGGATTTGTTCCATGGAAAGTCCATGAAAATTTCAGCTTAATGAAAGATGAGTTTTCCTGTTGGAAAGGAAATTTACTGTATATTTCTTTCAGAATCTATTGTATAATGATTATAGAAGTTACTTATTTAAAGTAATTGTTGTTTAATAAGAGTTACTTGCTTAAAAGTTGTTGTTTACATGTAAGGCGATTTTTCATTTTGCTGTAAGACAAGTCATAGTGAAGAATTGCTGGAAAATAGAAATTTAAACTGTAATTAGTACAGAATTTGTACTCTTTAAGGAGAGTGAGTCTTGTATGGTAACACTATATAGTTCTCCAAGTTGTACGTCTTGTAGAAAGGCGAAATTATGGCTAGAGGAAAATCATATTCCTTATACAGAACGTAATATTTTCTCCGATCCATTAACGATTGAGGAAATTAAAGAAATTTTACGCATGACAGAAAGCGGAACGGATGAGATTATTTCAACTCGTTCAAAAGTTTTCCAAGAGTTGAATGTTAACTTAGAATCTTTACCACTTCAAGATTTATATAAGATGATTCGTGACTACCCAGGCATTTTACGTCGCCCGATTATGATTGACGAAAAACGCCTGCAAGTAGGTTATAACGAAGATGAAATTCGTCGCTTCTTACCACGTACAGTAAGAACCTTTCAATTACGTGAAGCACAGCGTCTAGTAAATTAACAATACAAGTTATGTATATGAAAACCTTCTACCTTACAGTAGAAGGTTTTCGCATATATATATTCATTACAGGGTTTGTGAGCTGGAAAGCCGACGCGCTTCAGCCGTGGGAGTGGTCAATTTGCATTCCCTAATCTGATATGCTGAACAATAAAACCAATAGCTAATACTGTGAAAATAAAGAGGAAGGGTATACTTGTTGTAAAGGTAGGGTTATGCTGGAAAAAGTTTGCAAGCCTCACTTCATGGGTGACCATTCTTCCGGCTGTGTAAGCAAGAATTGCTCCCCCGCAATAAATAAGAAAAGGAAACCGCTCCATAAATAGTAAGATGAGTTTGCTTCCCCAAATGATAATGGGAATGGAAATTAATAATCCGATGATGACGAGTGTGAAATTTCCATGAGCCGCTCCAGCGATCGCAAGGACATTATCAAAACCCATAACGAGATCGGCAAATACAATTGTACGAATTGCTTGAAATAATGTCGTCTTTCCTTGTATAGAAGAAAGATTATTGCTATTATCAGTAAGTAAATTTACGGCAATTAGTGTAAGTAAGATGCCGCCAATAAGTTGTAAGAAAGGAATGTCTAGTAAGTACACGGCCAGTATTGTAAGGAGAATTCGCAGTACGATTGCTAGGACCGTACCAATTAAAATAGCTTTATTCCGTTTAGATTCAGGTAAGTTTCGGCTTGCAAGCGCGATTACAATTGCATTATCACCGCCTAATACAACATCGATACCGACAATCATTAGTATAGATGTCAAAAAATCTAACTCCATCATTTTGCCTCCATTTATTCCGTTTTAATAAAGAGTACAGTTTGGATATATGTATGAAACGAAAAAGCTTGACCCGCTCTATTACAATTGTACGGTGCTAGGTGTAATTGTATGTCCAATTTTTTATTCCGCTATTTGCAAGATATAAGACTCCCACCTCAAAATTCAGCAGAAGTAAACAAGGCTGGTGTGGGCTGATTAAAGTTTCCCCGTATGAATGAGGAATGATGAAGTTTATCCCGCAAAACCCCCACTGATAGAAGTTTCACTTTATATCATGAGTGTATATAATGGAATATATAAGGGTAAGGAATTATAATGATTAGTGCAGGATAATCTAGGTGAATGACTGTTTTTGTAAAATAAAACAATTTTATTTCCATTCTGGAGAATCTTATCATAAAATGAAAGTACAAGAATCTATTGATTTGTCATATGAGTGGGGAGTCCCTTCATAACAATTCCAAATAGGAAGGGAGAGTTGGATTTTGGACATTGAAAGAATTAACGATCATACGATGAAATTTTTTATTACGTACGTTGATATAGAAGATAGAGGGTTTAATCGAGAAGAAATTTGGTACAATCGTGAACGAAGTGAACAATTGTTTTGGGAAATGATGGATGAAGCTCGTGATTACGATGATTTCTTTATTGATGGGCCATTATGGATTCAAGTACAAGCGATGGATAAAGGGATTGAAGTGCTTGTAACGAAAGCGCAGCTTTCAAAAGATGGACAAAAATTAGAATTACCAATAGGTCTAGATAAAATTATCGATATCCCTCTAGATGAGCGAATTGAATCGCTATTTCAACAAGAGTTAGAGGAAGAGGTAGAAGCGGGAACACCTTTTAACGAAGACGGAACGTTTGGCTTTTTAATTAAATTTGACGATTTTGAAGACGTTATTTCGTTAAGTCATCGTCTTGTATTTGAAGATATAAAAGATGAACTATATTCGTTTGAAGACCGCTATTATGTATATGTTGAATTTGACGAAGTGCTACACGATGAAGAAGAAATTGACCGTATTTTAAGTATTATTTTAGAATATGGAGAAGAATCTACTTTAACGGTTCACCGCGTGAGTGAATACGGCAAACAAGTTGTTAAAGAACATGCACTTGAGACGATTCGCAGTCATTTTCCTTCTAAGACGTAGGCCGATTTCAATATTATGAAATCGGCTTTTTATATGATGGGGCATGCTAATAGTGCGTGCGAAAGATAAAGTGAAACTTTAATCAGTGGGGGTTTTTCTCATTCCCCACTGATTATTAGTTGAACCAATCGGGCCTTTACGGGCAGTAATACTCCCACCTAACTTCTTTGCTTTCACCGAATTTTGAGGTGGGAGTATTACTGCCCGTTAGTGCGGAATAAAGGGAGAAGAGAAAGTATGGGATGTAGATGAAACTACATGAGTACCGGACTTTTTGAGCATCCTCTAATAGTAGAAAAGCTTTATAAGTGAGGGGGGTAGGAATGAAAAACACGCTAAAGTTACTTTTCTTTTTTCTAGGTCTATTCGCAGTGTTTGTTTCGTTACGAATGTTTATTGATGTAGCATTTTATTCGGATGTTATAGGCATAAAAGATATTTCATTTTTAGGAATTATAAGTATTGTATTTACTGTTTCTGCTTTTTTAATTGGTTGTGTTATTTTCTTGGAAAACAGGCATCCATCTAAAACGTTGACATGGTTAATCGTACTCGGTATCTTTCCTGTATTTGGCTTCTTTGCGTACTTATTGTTTGGACAAAATTTCCGCAGAAAACGAATGTTTCAAAAGAAGGCTCTTTTGGATGAACAAGCTTTCTTACAGTACAAAGGGCATGAAGATTACCAAGAACGCATTTTACAGAATCATAAACATCAAGAACTACTATTTCGTCTCGCAGATAGGTTGGGCGCCTTAAACATTTCATTTCAGACAGAAACGAAAGTGTTAACGAATGGTGATGAAACGTTTCAAGCCATTTTAGCAGGATTGCAAAAAGCGAAGCATCATATTCATATGGAATATTACATCGTACGTGACGATAAGCTTGGTATACAAATTAAAGAGATTTTAATTGAGAAGGCTAGGGAAGGGGTTACTGTCCGTTTTTTATATGATGCGGTTGGAAGCTTTAAGCTATCAAATGCTTATATTGATGAATTAAACGATGCAGGCGTCGAGATGATTCCGTTCTTTCCGGTAAGGTTTCCAATTTTAAACGATAAAATTAATTATCGAAATCACCGAAAAATTGTTGTCATTGATGGGAATGAAGGATTTGTAGGCGGACTTAATATTGGTGATGAGTATTTAGGAAAAAATAAATATTTTGGATTTTGGAGAGATACGCATTTATATTTACGAGGTGAGGCGGTTCAAAGCCTGCAGCTCATATTCCTGCAAGATTGGTTTTATATGACAGGGGAAGCGGTATTAGCACCTGAGTATTTACAAGCAGAAGCAGTAGATGGGGATCATTGGGGCGGTGTACAACTTATCGCAGGTGGGCCAGATAATAAATGGGAGACGATTAAGCATCTTTATTTTGCGATGATTGCTTCGGCAAGGAAGTCCATTTGGATTGCTACACCTTATTTTATTCCAGACGATGATATTTTATCTGCATTAAAAGTGGCAGCTCTTGCTGGTATTGATGTCCGTTTATTAATGCCGAGTAAACCGGATAAACGAACTGTGTTTTATGCATCAAGGTCTTATTTTCCGGAGTTATTAGATGCAGGGGCAAAGATATACGAATATGAAAAAGGTTTTTTGCACAGTAAGATTGTCATTGTTGATTCTGATTTAGCTTCAATTGGGACAGCTAATATGGATATGAGAAGTTTTCATTTGAATTTTGAAGTGAACGCCTTTTTATATGATACAAATAGTATTCGAAAGCTTGTTAAGGATTTTGAAGAGGATTTACAAGTATCAAGTGAAATCCATGTGGATCGCTTTCATAAGCGCCGTCTTCATAAGCGAATTGTGGAATCGGCATATCGTTTATTATCACCATTACTATAAAGAAGATGTTCTTACGAGGGCATCTTCTTTTTGCTTAGAAAGGAATTTGTAACAAATTGTAGAATAAAAAGCTGTATAGAAAGGATGTGGTATGATGTTTGTCGCAAGGAGAGAGAACGGTGAAAAGGTTCATCTTCTTCATAACCAAGATGAAAAGAATCTGCAAACTATGCGAAAGAGGGAACGCTTTTTTTGTCCAGTTTGCAAGCGAGAGGTACAACTCAAGTTAGGAAAGCAAAAGAAATGGCATTTTGCTCATAAACAAGTAAATCAGTGCTTCATTTCATCTGAGCCAGAATCTGCTTACCATATGCGCGGGAAGGAACAATTATATAGATGGCTTAGATCACAGGGGTTCCATGTAGAAATTGAACATTATCTTCCGGTGATTCGGCAAAGACCTGATCTCTTTATTGAAAGGAATGGGAGACAGATGGCAATTGAATATCAATGTGCTTCTTTATCTACCCAGCAATTATTAAAACGAACTTCTTCATATTGGAAGAAAGGGATACAAGTCATCTGGATATTAGGTGGAAATCAACTGAAAAGGCACTCTGCTCATTGGATTTCATTATCCTCGTTTCATTTTCTCTGCATACAATCTTATCCTCAGCCTTCGCTTCTCTTTTTCTGTCCAAATGAAAAGTCATTTATAAAATGCGAACTTCTTACTCCGTTCTCTACAAATGTTTATTTTTCTCATAGCATGTATCTTCCGCTGCGTACTGTTACTTTTGAGGAACTCTTTTGCCAAACACCAATTACGAAAGAACGATTAGAGCGGGAATGGCAAAATAAAAAGACCTACTTTCGAACGAATGTCCTTCCAATCTGGAATTATAGTCATAAATCACTTTTACACCTCTTATACCGATATCATCTTTCACCTTCTTGTTTTCCATCTGAAATTGGTGTCCCTCTCCCGTCTGCATTTGCATTTCAAACACATCCTTTTATATGGCAAGCTCTTCTTTGTATAGATTTCATTGGGAAATTTAAAACTGGAGAATACTTTTCATTACATGCTGTTTTTTCATATGTAAATAACAGGCGGAGTATTCAGCGGCGTACGTTACCGTATTTTCCGCAATATGTATGGCAATTTGCAATCGTAGAATATGTAACATTTTTATGTAAAGTAGGGATGGTTGAGAAATTAGACATGTATAAGTACCGAAAAACGAGGCAATTTACGATGCCGAAAACAGAAGGAGAAATAAAAGAGTATGATGCGATTTGTTTGTCGCATGCACTATCTTTGTTTGAAACAAAGTACAACATGGGAAAAGGAAAAGCGGATATATTGAACTACCCCCACTTACCGTCTAACGACGTTTGAAGTGGGGGATTCTTATCGTCTTCGACCAATTTCAGAAACCTAAGAACCCCATACGTTCAACGATATGAGTTAGCTATACAAGAATAGGGAAGCGTTCTTACTGAACTTCTCTAAATAGGCGTAAACTACACACCTACTGAGAGAAAAACCTCTTTCTTTCGTATAGAATAGAGCCTGACAGACACGTTGTAATGCATCTATTCCTTAGACATGAAGGCTGTTGCTCGATAGCCCGGCATCTGCTCTGGTGACGTGAATAAGGAGATAGTACAAGTGTCTGCGATCGTATTATGATAGTTTCATGATGATTTTTGCTTCAAAATCTGCCATTTCGTGACTATGGATCTGTTTTCCTGTAAATAACTTGTAAAACAGATGCGTACGAACTTTCAATATCTTGTTTAACGCACTCCATTGACTCCAATGGTGTGCGTTTTGATTTTTTATATAGGTTTGAAGTGCGGTCGGCAATTTTTCTTTATATCCTAAACCGCGACGGCCAATGGTATATGCAGCGGACTGGTGAATGGATATGCCTAATTTCCTCATATATTTCATCTTTCCAGAGATAGACGTATAAGCTGGATTTACTTGAAAGACAGCTACGCCCATTTTATCCGCACGGTTAACAATGGCACTTGTCATTTTTTGATACACAAACATACTCTTCATACGGTTCGCTTTCTTACTTCCGTAACGATCACCCGTCTTCGACTGGGTTGTATCGAGTTTTTCCATCACAATTGGTTTGTTATATTGCTTCGCTAAGTCTACTAAGCGAATAACTTCCGCTTCGATGATTTTCGTCACTTGCCCTGTTGATTTTCCCATAACCGAAAATTTGAGAGACCCACTTCCTTTGTAGTTCCCGTCTTTTGTAACATTCGCCCATGCAAAATGGTCTAGGTTACAATCCACACCAATGACACCGTCAGACTTACTATAATTCATGTGAGGGTTGCCTGGTACATTCACTAAACACTTCATAATATAATAATCCCCATGGTCTTCCACAGACCAAGCGATTGGTTTCCCATGCGCTTTCTTATCCTTACACTCCAATTGATTCGTAATGACCGTTTCAACCGTTTCTTGCCCGTATGGGAATGTAACACCAGAAAATTTTACGACCTTTCCTTCACTTGTTGTCATCCATAACTCATGATTCTCCAAAACATATTGAAATACAAAGTTTCCATGCTTCGCATCCTTACGACCAGATACAATCAATTGTTTGTTTCGCGCACGGGAAAACAACATTTTCCATTTATCATGGTTTTGAATCATCTCATCTTTTGTGAATTGAGAACGGAATAGCTTTTTGCTCCCAAACACTGCGCTTGGAATATGCACTTCATACGATGCAAGCTTTTGTTCTAAGCGATATTGTCGATGAGTCAAACGACCGATTTTCGCCTTCGTCCATTTGATTTGCACATCGAGATACTGCTGCTCAAATAGGTATTGGCTAAACCAAATCAACGTATCTTTTTTACGAGATACCGCAATAACCTTGTTTTTCTTCGAAAAGTGAGAGTTTTTCGGAAAAATGATTTTACCTTTGACACAACTTTGTTTGATTTTGCGGAGTTGTGTCAGTTTTGTGCGTTCTGTTTTCAGCTTCTTTTTGAGCTTATTCAACTTCTCTTGTGTTTGTTTCTTATACATCGTTTGTAACTCTGTTAAACCTGAAAACAAAGCTTTTGCCTCTTGTGCCGCGCTATTTGCATAGTAATCGTTTAATTGAAATTTCCGCTTGAGAACAAGATGAAGACTATCTGTATGCATCTTACGGTTCCAACGTTTTTCTCTTACGATTGTTTGAAACGCAAATCGTTTCGCGGTATTAAATGTTTCCAATGTTCGAGTTAACGTATCCACCGTTTCATGCGATAAATCCGTTTTATAGATTCGTTTTGAAAAATACGCCTTCTTCATCTGTTCTCACCTCGATTTGTTTGATAAGGTGATTATATAACAAATCGAAACATACGTTCCACCTAAAAGGTTGGTTTTACTTAAAAAAGAAAAAACCGATTCATCTCCCACCTTCACTTCGTTTAGAGGAGGGAGTCTTCTCGGTTAAATCATAAAAGAGTACATGGAAGGATTTACATAAAAAGAATCGAATTGTACTATTAGGTAGAGAATTAAAAGGAGGTATATTTTATGTCTGAACAAACAACAGCAAAAACATTGCCAGACCGCAGTGAGATTGAAGAAATGAACACATGGAGATTAGAAGACATTTTCCAAACAGATGAAGAATGGGAAAAAGAATTTCAAGCAGTGAAAGAGTTACTACCGAAGTTAGCTGAATTTAAAGGAAAACTTGGTGATTCTGCTGATTCATTATTAGAAGCTTTACAATATGAAGATGAAGTCTCAATGAGACTGGGAAAATTATATACATATGCTCATATGCGTTACGATCAGGATACAACAAATTCTGTTTATCAAGCGCTAAATGATCGAGCAACAAACTTATATTCGCAAGCCACTAGCGGCATGGCGTATATCGTTCCTGAAATTTTAACAATTTCAGAAGAAACATTACAATCATTCTTACAAGAAAATAAAGAATTAAGCGTATATGAACATGCATTAGAAGAAATTACACGTCAGCGTCCACACGTACTATCAGAAGCTGAAGAAGCATTGTTAGCTGAAGCGTCTGAGGTCTTGAGTGCATCAAGTAATACATTTGGTATGCTGAATAATGCGGACTTAAAATTCCCATCTATTAAAGATGAGAATGGGGAAGAAGTAGAAGTCACACATGGTCGTTATATCCAATTTTTGGAAAGTGATGATCGTCGTGTGCGCGAGGATGCATTCCGTGCGGTTTATGAAACGTATGGGAAATATAAAAATACATTTGCAAGCACACTTAGTGGTGCGGTGAAACGTAATAATTTCAACGCTCGTGTTCGTAAATATGATTCTGCACGTCAAGCTGCGTTAAGCAATAATAACATTCCTGAAACAGTATATGATCAACTTGTTGAGACAGTAAATGATAATTTACATTTATTGCATCGTTACATTGATATTCGTAAGCGTGCATTAGGTCTTGATGAACTGCATATGTATGACTTATACACACCGCTTGTACCAGAAGTGAAAATGAATGTGAAATATGAAGAAGCTCAAGAAATTTTATTAAAATCATTAAACGTTCTTGGTGATCAATATGTTGAAATTTTGAAAGAAGCATATGAAAATCGCTGGGTAGACGTGTATGAAAACAAAGGGAAACGAAGTGGAGCATATTCATCTGGTGCATATGGAACAAATCCGTATATTTTAATGAACTGGCATGATAATGTAAATAATTTATTTACCCTTGCACATGAGTTTGGGCATTCTGTGCATAGCTACTATACAAGAAAAACACAACCACATGTGTATGGTGACTATTCGATCTTTGTTGCTGAAGTTGCATCAACTTGTAATGAAGCAATTTTAAATGATTATTTATTAAAAACGACAGAAGATAAGAAAGAACGTTTATACTTATTAAATCATTATTTAGAAGGATTCCGCGGGACTGTATTCCGTCAAACGATGTTCGCTGAATTTGAACATATTATTCATAAAAAAGTACAAGAAGGCCATGCAGTTACGCCAGATATGTTAACTGAACTCTACTATGATTTAAATAAAAAATACTTTGGTGATGCTTTAGTCATCGATAAAGAGATTGGTTTAGAATGGTCTCGTATCCCGCACTTCTATTACAACTATTATGTATATCAATACGCAACAGGATTTAGTGCGGCAACAGCGTTATCAAAACAGATCTTAGAAGAAGGACAACCAGCAGTAGAGCGTTACATTAACGAATTCTTAAAAGCTGGAAGTTCTGATTATCCAATTGAAGTGCTGAAAAAGGCAGGAGTAGATATGGCATCGCCGGAGCCTGTTAAAGAGGCATTACAAGTATTTGAAGAGAAGTTAAATGAATTAGAGGCGCTATTATTTGAGGGTAAGTAATAGTGAAACAGGAGCCAGCAAGCTCCTGTTTTTTGTTGTTATTTGTCGTGAAATCGATATCTCTTGTCGAATCGCCGATATATATTGAGAAACGGTCGCTATATTTGAATTTGCGCCGATAAAATTTCATTTACCACTTTATAGAAACAACCTCTATTACGAAAACATCTGTTTTTTCTTCTCTTACTAGCCTGTTTTATAATGTTCCCTAAAAACCTTTGAATCGCTTTCTATGATTAAAATAAGAGAGGCTAATAACAATGATTGCGAATAAAAGCGGAAACGCAATAATCTTTGGAAATGCTTGTAATAGGGAAAGAATGTACAGGAAAAAAGAAATACAAATACAAAAAAGTAGAAAGAAGATATGCGTTTTTTTCATAAAATCCCTCCTAAAAAGCTTCTTTTTAAAGCTTATTCATGAATGAAAACGTTTAGAATGTGACAAAAATGTGAAATTCGACAAAAAGGGTTGTCATCTGATGTCGGACCATGTAATATAATAGGCGTGAACGAATTCACATACAAACATATACCCCTTTGTTTGAACGTGAAAATTTCTCCCATCCCCTTTAATATTTTTATAAGCCGTAAAGAAAAAGACCTGGTATTTATACCAGGTCTTTTTCCTTTGCAATCCATTTCCAAAAACGCTCACATTTTACTTCAATCATTCGTACTTTTCTTTTTAATGATAATTTTTTGAGCTCTCGTTCGATTTCTTGCTGCGGGCAGTCATAGATAAATGCAATTTCTTTAGAAGACATAAATTGCATCGTTTCTAGTAATACTTCTAGCGGTGGTAATGGTGCTGGCTCAATATCACATTTTACAATTTCTTTTAAGAGTTGCACGTATACATCATACGAATAAATGCCCGCAATCTTAATACCTTCCTCATCAGAATTGGCATGAAAGAATACAAGAGAAGGAATTTCGGTAATGTGCATTTCATTTGTGAATTTTAGATCACATTGGAATGCTTTTTTTGCACTGGTCGAATGCAAATCTTTTTTAAATTCTTCTACATCAATACCGCTTTGCTCTGCGCACGCAAGTAGTAATTCCAAATCTGGTTTTGATACATTTTCAAGAAAAATGTATTCTTGGAGTTTCCGCAAAAATTTTGAACCTGCTTTTCGGCCTTGTAACTCAGCTGCTTTAATTGCAATAGAAACTAAATAGGGTGAAGATGAGGCATCTTGCATATGCACTTTGCCATCGCATGAAAAACCTTGCAAACTTGTTGTTTTTTCCCACACAAATCGAATATTAGCAGGTTTATTCCATTTGTGTGGGGAGGCGATAGCCCCTTCCACTTTGCCGGTTAATATGTGCCGAATTGAAAAATATTTTCCATATTCGAGCCATAACTTCATTACGACTGGTTCGATTCCCCAGCAATCCATGCAAAGTGGATCAATAAACAAATAGGCTTCTACAGACTTAGGCTCGCACTTAGAAAGAGAAGGAATGCGCATATGCTTTGCTTCTTGTTTATCCATTACGCTTCACCTGTTTCGTTTGGAGTGTTGACCATATGCTGCGCAGTTAATCTTAAACGTTCAAAAACAAATTCTCGAATTTGCCCGTGTACCCCTGTATCTTCCATCGCTTGCTCCATACATGCTAACCAGGCTTTAGCTCGCTTTGGTGTAATCTCAAAAGGGAGATGGCGTGCTCTTAGCATCGGATGACCGTGTTCTTCTGTGTACAAACTTGGTCCACCTAAATATTGCGTTAGAAATTGCTTCTGTTTCCTGGCTGTTTCGGTCAAATCGTCTGGGAAGATGGGAGATAAGTCAGGGTGTTCACTGACATAGGAATAAAACGTATCGACTAATGTTGCAATGACTTGTTCACCGCCAATTGCTTCGAATGGTGTCATCGGTTGCTTGTTCATCCTTTATAAACCCCTTTTTCCATCAAATGTATATCTATTGTAGCAATGGATTGTCACGAAGAGCAACTAAACAGCTCTTGGACAACCTTTTGCTTGTTAAAATAAAGCGGAAGTTTCACTTTACCCCGCTCTAACAATCAGTAACCTTCCTGTCAATGAAGAAAAACAGAGAAGCAAGGAAGGACTGATTGTAAGAGCCCGATTGGTGAAGGCTAACCATCAGTAGGAAAAGCACCTACTGATGGAAGTTTCACTTTAGCTTGCTTCGTTTTGTTTTGCAAGGAAAAAGCGCTGTACTTTATTTTTTGTATGGCGAACAGGTATATGGTATTTGTTTAATAAATTGAGGAAATGGGCTTTACCAGCTTCCTCATCTTGTACTTCATATTCGAGTTCATAATCATCGTGATTGTAATAGAAACTATGATCAAATACAAGCGTGCCGCCTTCAAATGTAGTTTCTGCTCGCTCTGTTGTTAAGCTTCCCATATAAACTAAAGTAGAAACAGGAATTTGGAGCTTATGTAATTGATCTAGCACAGGGCCTGCAATAAGCTCATTTGTTTTCATCATTTGCCGTGCTTCTTCTTCTGTTACAGATTGATGAGTCTCCAGTAATCCAACTTCAGCTGGTTGTTTTAAAGTTAAAGTATAAGCTCCGCCTTTATGACGAATACGAAGAGCAGACCCTGCTTCTTTTAAAGAAAAATGAGGTGTTTCAAAATAATGATTTACTTGTTTTGCAAATGAATGGATAGAAAACGCATCACATAATGTTTGAAATTCTTCTTGCGTTACCATATTTTTAAATTCAATTTCAATTTCTTGTGTCATTGTATAGGCTCCTTCTTAAAGTAATTCTTTAGACATTATCGCTTTTTCACAAATTTGGTTCAATGTTTTATTTGTTTGCGTCTATGTTATGATACAATAATAGGGTGAAGTAAGACAGGAAGTTGATATGGAGGAGTTAGAGCATGCAAAATAAAATCCAAGTTAAGAGCGTAGAAGAAAGAGAAAATGCTCTTATTTTTTGTGCAGAAAATACTGAAATACAAGTGGAGGAGTTAAAGGCGCGTAATCACGTACTTGTAGACTCAGATCATTTATCATTTTTATATATTTTAGAAAACGAATCAGCTTTTATTTATGTAAGCATTCCGCATACATGCTGGGAAGCAATGAATGGTGCAATGAAGAGTGATAAAGCAATGTTCGTTCGCGTAAATAATACTGAAATTGAGTTAGAGCAATTGAAAGAAGAAGTGGAATATTTAATTGAAAATATTGAAGGGAATGCAAATTACGGAGAAGAACTTGTAACTGCTGTGGAAAAGGTATTTCTATAAGCAAATGGATTGACTTTGGTGGTGGTTGAAATGAATCGGAATTGGGAAGAATTTTTAGCGCCGTACCACCAAGCGGTGGCAGAGCTAAAAGTGAAGTTAAAAGGAATGCGTTCTCAGTTTACAATGTTAACAGAACACTCTCCGATCGAGTTTGTAACCGGCAGGGTAAAGTCAGTTGCAAGTATTATTGATAAGGCGGAAAAACGAAATGTACCGCTTGACAGGCTAGAAGAAGATATGCAGGATATCGCTGGCCTTCGGATGATGTGTCAATTTGTGGATGAGATTAAGCCTGTTGTTGAATACCTTCGAAAACGAAATGACTTTGAAATTGTGGAAGAACGAGATTATGTGACGCAAAAGAAAGAAAGTGGGTATCGTTCGTATCACGTTGTCGTTAGTTATCCCGTTCAAACAATCCGCGGGGAGAAGAAAGTATTAGTTGAAATTCAAATTCGAACGTTAGCAATGAATTTTTGGGCAACAATTGAGCATTCTTTAAATTACAAATATAGTGGACGTTTTCCAGAAGATATTAAAGTGCGTCTTCAACGTGCAGCAGAAGCGGCATTTTTATTAGATGAAGAAATGTCTTCGATTCGTCTTGAAATTCAAGAAGCACAAAAGATTTTTTCGCGCAAACAAGAAGCGAAAGAATCCGAATCATAAACTAAAGGGTGTTGGGCGATGAAATTTGCAATTATGTCAAAGGGAGATCAATCATCAGACGCACTTGCAAGTACAATGACAGACTACTTGCAGGATTTCGGGTTTACAATGGATGAAGCAAAACCAGATATTGTAATTTCTGTTGGGGGAGACGGGACGCTCTTATACGCGTTTCATCGCTATTATCATCGCTTAGATGAGACAGCGTTTGTTGGTGTGCATACAGGACATTTAGGTTTCTATGCAGATTGGTTGCCAACAGAAGTAGAAAAACTGGTGATTGCAATTGCGAAAACGCCGTTTCAAGTGGTGGAATACCCACTTTTAGAAGTTATTATTCGCTATGTGAATGGTAGTAAAGAATCACAGTATTTAGCAATGAATGAAGCGACCGTAAAAAGCTTAGAAGGAACATTAGTAACAGAGGTAGAAATTCGCGGAGAATATTTTGAAACATTCCGCGGGGACGGTCTTTGTATTTCTACTCCTTCTGGAAGTACGGCTTACAATAAAGCGCTAGGCGGAGCAATTATTCATCCTTCGATTGAAGCGATTCAAATTGCGGAAATGGCTTCAATCAATAACCGCGTGTTCCGTACAGTCGGTTCACCGCTCGTTTTACCAAAGCATCATACATGCGTTATAAAGCCGACGAAAAGAATGAACTTACAAATTACGGTCGATCATTTAACGATGGTTCATCAAGACGTAAAATCAATTCAATACCGCGTCGCAAACGAGAAGGTGAGATTCGTTCGTTTTCGTCCGTTCCCATTTTGGAAACGCGTTCGTGATTCGTTTGTTGCGGATGAATAGAGAGGGTTTATGCATGTGAGAAGATTTACATTAAAATGGTGTATGACAGAAGCAGAGAAGGGAATGCTCATTCGGGAGTTTTTAAAAACGAAAGGAATTTCTAAAGCTGCTTTGACAGATATAAAATTTCAAGGCGGAGCAATTGAAGTTGACGGTAAGCATGCGACAGTGCGGCACGTATTACAAGCTGGAGAAGAATTACAAATTTTCTTTCCACTTGAGGAAAGAAGTGAAGGAATGCTTGCTGAAGATATTCCTTTGAAAGTTGTATATGAAGATGACTCTGTACTCGTAATGAATAAAGCCCCATACATGTCAACGATTCCGTCTAGAGAACATCCAGCCGGAAGTGTTGCGAATGCGCTTTTATATCATTATGATAAGCAAAACCTTGCAAGTACAGTACATATTGTAACGCGGCTCGACCGTGATACGTCAGGACTGATGCTGATTGCGAAAAATCGTTTCATTCACCATCTTTTATCAAAACAGCATCAGCAAAAACAAGTGAAACGAACATATGAAGCAATTGTTCATGGACAGTTGGTAGAAAATTCAGGAATGATTGACGCACCAATTGGAAGAAAAAGCGACAGCATTATTGAGCGAACTGTATGTGAAGACGGCCAAAAAGCAGTTACGCATTTTCAGGTACTGGAGAGATTCTCTGATAAAACGCGAGTTTCACTGCAGTTAGACACAGGAAGAACACATCAAATTCGTGTACATATGGCATATTTGGGGCATCCACTGTTAGGAGATGACTTGTATGGAGGTAGTAAGTCCGAGATGAAACGACAAGCGCTTCATAGTACAAGTTTAACGTTTTATCATCCTATTTTAGAAAAAGAGATGACTTTTCATGTGGATGTGCCGGAAGATATGAAAGAAGTATTGAAATAAGCTGCTTTCATCAGTATTGAAGTAAACCAAAAAAAGTTAGACAGCTTCTAGGGCATAGGCCCGGTATTGCACCGGGCCCATGCCCTTTAATTTTGTCTTCATTCTTTTATGATTATAGTATCCTAGTAAAAATAAAAGTTATCGTTATTCCACATTGTATCCTCTCTATCAATGAAGCAAACAAGGCATACATATTCAATACATTGTTTTTATAACGAACTCTACATGGAATGTTACAACTTAATATGGAATATTATATTTGCATCAGATTATTAGGAGCATATAATGTTGTTTCACAACTGAAAGGAAATTGAAAAAAAACTGATACCTTTCTCATTAAAATTCAATCTTACTTAAAAAATGAAAGGAAAGTGAAATTTTCCAGAAGGAATTCTTTGCTAAAATAAAAGCATAAATACAAAAAAGTGTTGACACATGGAGAAAAATGTACTTTTTTTCAAGATATAGTGAGGGAAAAAAATGAGATTAGAAAAACAATTAATAAAGAAGATGTATTATGAAACATTCTTAATGGAGAATGAAACACATCCACCTCTTCAAGTACTTGGAGCAGCATATGTAAACGAACAAAAAAATGAGATTTCCGATGGGTCTTATATTCGTTTTGCACAAGGTGAATTTTATTATCATCATCAAGATTTTGAAACAGCTATTTTTAAATGGGAGAAAGTCAGTAATGAATTAGCACCATGGGCACAAAAAAATATTGCGGATGCTTACTTCGAACTTAACCAATTATCAGTTGCTGAAAATGTTTATACCTCGATTACTACTGATAACAAAATACTTATGACCGAAATTGTACTGCAATTGCTGTCTCTTTACATCGAGCAAAACAAACTTGATTCAGCTTTCGCTGTTATTAAAGAAGCGGTTTCTTTAAATCCCGATTATCCAAACGTCACAACAATTGCACGTTCCTTTTATGAAGAACAGCAAGATTTTGACAGTGCAGTAGAGCTTGCTGTGAATGAATTAATTCGAACAGAATCTTTCCTATGGTTTGAGGTTCTAAAAGAATATATCGATAAAGGATTTACTAAAAATATTTCACCAGACTATTTTTATCAAGTATTAGTTACATTAAATAATGTAGATCAAGTACAGTTTACGCAAATTGTTTCATCACTTTGGAACAGTTATAAAAATGAACAAAACTACTTATTATGGCTTAAAACAATAAATGAATTTTTCTTACATATCGAAATACATTCGTCCGATATATGGGACAAAATTTCTTCTCTATATGAAGAAACGTACTTTGAATTAATTCAAGGTCAATATATGCTAAGACAATTACACGATATCATTCCAAGCTTTTTAACAAATTGGTTAAAGGTAGCTAATCCGTCTCATTCTGTATTTCCATCTGCAGCAGTATTGGCATGGGATGAGATTTTCCCTTCCCAAATAGATTCAGCAAATATAGAACATGCGGAAAGCCTACTTTCATATTCTGTTAATCATGTGGATGGCCTAGAGTATAGCTTACATCTTTTTGAATCTATTACACAGTGGGCACAAAAACATGATTTAGAAATTGGTCATCGATTTAGATGGTTAGTTGGCGAGCTTGCAGATTTAGAAACAAATCGCCTTTTAGTAACTGGAACTTCAGGAAATGGAAAAGTCTCATTTATTAACTCTATACTAGGAGAAAATATATTAGAAAATTCAACCTCAAATGTAGTTGTCTTTAAAAATGACGCTCATACAGAAATTAACGCCATAACAGATTCAGCAATTACAACAACTGAGGATTTCTCTGATTTTCATAACATGCTGTCCTTGCACCGCCAAACATATAGAGATAGAGCATGTGTTGAATTTAAATTACCATGCAGATTTTTAAGTAAAAATAAACTTACATTCGTTGTTACACCTAGCTTTAATAGAAATAACGACACTAGAGGTGAGATATTCGAATATTTAAATTCTGTAGACGAATTATTATTCGTATTGAATGCGGATTCACCTTTTACTGACAAAGAACGTGACATTCTATTAAGTATTCAAGAACATACACCAAATCTACAAATTCATTTCTTATTAAATAAAATTGATAACATTTACAGTGAAGCAGAAGCAAAAAGAGTTATACATGATACGCAAGAGAGAATAAACGCATATTTCCCGCATGCGAGAATTTTCCCTTACTCTTCGTTATATACAAATAGCCAACAGCTAAACGATTTAACTGAGTTTATTCATTTTAACTTTAACCATAAAAATATCGATGCAGAACGTACTGAAAAGCTATTGTTTTTCATTCGAAAAACAATTACATATCTGTTGGATAAACGCGTTGAGATGGAAAACAGCATAGTGGATTCTATTAGTTGGAATGAAGATATGTTAGTTAAATTAAATGGTTGTATGAATAACCTTACTGCTTTTGAAAAGGAAAAAATGCATTTCATTACAGAATCATATCGTACAATGAAAAATGAAATTACGAATGATCTTACAGAACATATTCCGAAACTATTGCGGAGTTGTTCGGATTTAATTAGTGAAGAAAGCGATTTTGGGAACATTGATATTGAACTAAATACAGCGATGAACGAAAGAGTTCAAAAATATCTAGAACAAACTGTGTTACCTAATCTTGCTCGCTCTATGCAAAATTGGATTACAACTTCTAATAACGAGTTCCTTCAAAGTCAATCGTACTTAGAAGAAACCAGTGAAGGACTTAATTCTTTATATGGAGAAAATCGAATACAGTTAGAATGTGACTTTAAAGTGCTTGATGATTGGCGCAGAGATACAGATAGAATGACAACTAGAATACATATGGAAGAAGTAAATATCTTACGCCGATTTACACCAGCACAATTTTTACTGAAAAGCGCCGGTAAATTATTTGGAGTTCTTCCTAAAAATAAAGCTATGCTATATAACAAATACAAACAGTATTTAGAAAATGAAGATTATACCGATGTAACGGCTTCTATTGTGAACAAATTTTTCTTGCAATTTGAGCTGTTTGAAAAAGCACTAGAGCGGGATATTAGTATATTCTTTAGAAATCCGTTTGGCGCGTTGAAACAAGCTGTAGAAAACACTCATTTAGAAATAAAAGAAAAACAAGATACACTGCATAAAATGAAATCAAATCCTGAAGTTTATCATGATTCTATAACGCTCTTTGAATTGAGATTACGTCAATGTGAAGTAATCCTAAATATAGGTGAGGATAATTCCTATACAGGTGTAACTTTAGAAACAAACATAGAGTAAAGTGAAACTTTAATCAGTGGGGGTTTTCTTCATCCCCCACTGATTATTAGCCCTCACCAATCGGGCTTTTACAGGCAGTTGATCCCCACCTATCTTCCTCGTTTTTCTCTGAATCTTGAGGTGGGGTTCTTACTGCCCGTTAATGCGGGGTAAACGTAAAGTAACTCCAAAATCTACAATAAAAGTTGATTTTGGAGTTATTTTTTGTTTGCTTCACTTTTTTTCGGCACTCTGCATCTATATATATCCACTTTGATTTTTCGACATATAAGCTGTGGCTATGAAAACAAAAATAGGTCTTCATTCATTTCCTCTTTTTGTTTTCACACGGCATGGGGCTAAAAAAGGCACTGACCGCATCTATCCATGGCTAGATGCTCTCTCCCACCTAAAAAGAAAGGTTTTATATCGATTTTTTAATTTAGACTTATATAAGTCTAAATTAATTCTACACCTTCTTATTCAGTTGCTAAATCATCATTCAAATTGCCTTTGTAGGGCAATGTATTCTGTATGACTTTGTGCTGCGATGGGGTTATGGGAAAATATTTAGTTCAACTTATATAGATGAGGTCCGTTTAAAATCTCCATAATCAATGATAATGATTTTATCTTTTTCGGATAGCATCATATTATCCATATTTGGCTCGTTATACCAATATATATCTTCAGGTAGGATTCCGGTCTTTAGAAATTTGTTTTTTAATTGGGATAACTTTTCGGTATATATTTCATTTTCAGGAACTTCAAGTGAGAATTTTTTCATAATAATCCAACCGAATCCAAACTTTTTTACAGGACAAAGGTGTTCTCGTAACTCAGGAGGACAGTTTTTATATATTTCAAATTCGGTTTTATTGCTTCTAAGTCCCCATCTAGTGATGGCTATCTTTAATACATATTTATTGTTAAGATCATAGACAATCCTATTTTCCCCATATCCAATCATTTTGTATTTTAATTTTAAGATGTTTTGAGCTTTTTCAGCCTTCTGTTTTTTATCTCTACCCCGATAATGCTTCATTTGTGATAGCCATATATTAATAAATTGTATATCACGTAAACTTATCACTCTTCATTCTCCCCCTTTTTTTTACCTCTAATATTACAGTCTATGTGAATGACCCCTCCTTAACACTCTTACGAGTCGTTTGAAGAAGGGGCTTCCTGTTTCATAGAGCGTTGCTACTTGGGAATCCAAGCAGTCTTACATGCTCTCCGCAGGCTTTGTTTATACTGTTCGGACACAACCTTGCCCTACAGTTTCATTCTTCGATTGTTCTCACAAGTAATTGCTCTAATCCTTTCCGCAAAATGTTGAGACTTGCATTATAATCTCTGTCTAACACCGTTCCACACTTTGTACAAATATGTGTCCGAATCGAAAGTGATTTTTTCACACGATTCCCACAGCTAGAACAATCTTGTGATGTGTACGCCGGATCTATTTTCACAAGTAGGCCTCCGAATTTCTCACACTTATACAAAAGCATCTTACGAAAAGCTCCCCAGCCTGCATCAGAAATCGACTTCGAAACTTTTCGATTCCGAACCATCTTTCGAATATCAAGATCTTCTATACAAATGACCGCATACATTTGCGTGAGATGATAACTTAATTTGTGTAAGAAATCTTTTCTTTGATTCGCCACCTTTTCATGAAGAATCTGGATCCATTCCACTTGCTTCTTATAGTTCGCAGAGTCTTTCTTTTTCTTCGAAAGGTTATGTTGTGCTTTCTGCAGTTGTTTTTCTTTTTGCAAAAGAAATCTTGGATTTTCAAATACCGTACCATTTGAAAGAACAGCGTATTGATTCAGTCCTACATCTATACCAATTGCATTTTCCATATCAATAGAAGGAGGTACATCCTGTCTTTCGACACTAAAAATAGCGTACCATCTCTTCGATTGGCGTTTCAAAATCAACTGTTTAATTGTTCCTTCTATCGGCCGATGCAGATGAATCTCTATTTCTCCTAATTGTTTATTATATAAACTTCCGTTATCTGCAAATGACATCGCCAAGCGGTGTTTTCCATTTGGTTTGAATCCAAATTGAGGGAAAGTGAGACTATTATAGTCTTTATACTTTTTCAATTTTGGATAGTTTGCATCCCCACGAAAAAAGCCATCATAGGCCTTTTTGAGTCGTAAAAATACTTCTTGTAAGGGTTGTGATGGCATTTTTTTGAGAAAAGGATATCTCTTCTTATCGATGACTTGTTGCTTTTGCATGTCAGAACGTGTATAAGATTGTTTATTTTCTTTATATTTTCTCTGCTTATCTAAAAGAGCAGCGTTATAGGTTTGACGACAATATTGTAGCCAACGCTCTAATGTTTCTTTTTGTTCTTTCGTTGGAAACATTTCATACTTTTGGCTCAGCAACATTGTCATCACCTTCCTCTTTTTTTCCTTGTAGTGTTTCAGATTCCTTTAAAAACGAACGCGCGTTCCCTTATTGCTATTAGTATACATGAAGTTACAGAAAAAGGAAACAAAAACTTCGTGCTGTGCACGACCAACATCCTACCACTGGACTATGTCCCGAACGTGCTTGAGGAAGGGGATGAATGTTGGAGTACTGTTAAAAGAAAGTGGTCTTGACAGGGCGTTTTTATATAAATCGAATATACGTGGATTTTATCTCGCATTAACGGGCTGTAATACTCCCACCTCAAAACTTAAGAAAATGCGAAGAAGTTTAGGTGGGAGATAAACAGCCCATAAAAGCCCGATTGGTTCAACTAACAATCAGTGGGGGATGGAGAAAACCCCCACTGATTGAAGTTTCACTTTATCTGGAGTTCCGCTAATATTCCGGAATTTGCTGTTAGTACCCCGGGATGAAGAAAGAGAAAGAATCAGCAGTTCTTAATTATGTAATTTCGCGAAATTTCTCAGGAACAAACGGCATCGAAGAAGGAACAGAAACGGTCTCCATCTCTGGATAGCGCAGTCCTGTTAGTTTTCCGCCAAATACAGCCCCTGTATCGATATTCACCGTATGATTGACAAAACGAGGTTCTGCCACAGGCGTGTGCCCGTATACAATCCACGCTTCTCCTTCATAATGCTTTGCCCAGTCACGGCGAACAGGAGAACCATCAGGATGCTTTTCGCCAGTAATGTCACCATATAATACGAAAGTTTGGACCTTCTTATCTGTTCTTCCGATATAATCTTGGCGAATACCAGCGTGACAAACGATCAATTTTTTGTTATCAAGAACGTGATAGAGAGGCGATTGTTCGTAAAGATCAATAAATTTTTTCTGCACGATTTTTTGTTCACGAGTTTTTAGAGCTTCGTACTCAGCGACAGTCGTTTCTAATCCATGTGCAATTGTTACATTACGTCCGATGAAAAAACGATACAACTTATTACAATGATTTCCCGGAGCGTAATAAGCGACCTTTTTATCTATAACAAGATCCCACACAATTTCAATCATTCGAAGGGATGCCGGGCCACGATCTGTAATGTCGCCGACGAAAGCAAGCTGTCGTCCCCCAGGATGAACTGGAAGTCCACTTTCCCAGTTATAACCGAGCTGCGTTGTTAACGCTTGAAACTCTTCTAAACAGCCGTGTATGTCCCCGATAATGTCGTATTTCATTTTGTAACCTCCATCTCGAGTTTTTTCTTAGTATGTCTAAAGTGGATATAGAAAAAACCATATCTACTAGATATGGTTTAATCAAACATAAATGTTTTTGTTCGTGATCGTACGTTCAGTATGAAGCCAATCGCAATCATATAGGTTAGTAAGGAACTACCTCCATAACTCATAAGAGGAAGTGTAATCCCTGTAATCGGAAGTAATCCAATTGTCATCCCGATATTTTGGAATACTTGGAACGTAAACATTCCGATCGTTCCTGCACATAAATAGCTACCGAATGGATCATTACTTTCCAAAGCGATATGAATCATTCGGTAAATAAGAAGGAAGAACAGGGAAATAACAACACTTGCTCCTAAAAATCCGAATTGCTCGGCAATGTTTGTGAAAATGAAATCGGTATGCGGTTCTGGGAAGTATACTTGACCATTTTCCCACCCCTTACCACGCAATTCGCCTGATCCAGTTGCTAATACAGATTGCCTCAACTGATATCCTTGCGTTTCGTATTCATAAGGTGCTAACCAGCCGTAGAAACGATCTAATTGATATTCTTTTAGAATATGCTCTTTAAAGAATGCTGTATGCTCAAAATAAATATACGTTAGCGTAGAAGCAGCGGTTATAACCATACCAGCTAAACCGAAAATAAAGCGCCAGCGTACACCTGAAACTAAAATCATTGCTGCAATCATTGCTGAAATAACCATTGTATTTCCTAAATCAGGTTCTTTCGCAATTAAAAGTAGCGGTGGTAAACTTGCGCCGAATATTTTCCCGAGTAAAATTACATCCTCGCGTGGAGAGCGAAACGGATATTTTTCATTATGATTGACGATAATGCGGCCAATAACAATGATTAAAAATAATTTCATAATCTCGGAAGGCTGGAAGTTACCAAGGCCTGGCACACTATACCAAGCAGTAGCACCTTTGATTGTTACAGCTCCAGGAACTTTAAATTCAAGTCCAAGAAGTAAAACCATCGCAAATCCATATAAATACCAAGCAATTTGCTTATATCGGTCAAAATCAATAACCATAATTGCAACAACTGCTATGGACCCAATGACATACCATTGGATTTGTTTTGCTACAAAGTTTACTTTTTGCAGAGCTGGTGGTAAAGATGGTTGAGCACTTGCAATAGCAAAACAACTAACAATTGCAATTGCGAGTACAATCAGGATCAATATATAATCTATTCGATATTGGGAATTCTTGTCTTTCACCGTACGTAGTCCTTTCTATTACTCTTTGTGAAATGAAAAAAAGACGCTATTACCATATTAGCGGATTTTGAGTGGTTTGCAAATATGTTGTTTTGATTTTGGTTGTGAGATGTTAGATTCTATCAATATAAATAAAACCAAAAACCTTTCTTTTTTAGGTGGGAGAGAGGATCTGGCCGTACGTAGAAGCGGTCAGGGCCTATATTAACCCCGTGCCGAGTGAAAACAAAGGGAGAAAGTGAGAGTAGATCACTTTGCGCTTTCATAGCAGTAATTTTGATGTGTGAAACCCGAAAAGAATGATTGGTGATGGAAGTATGACTTTACATAAGTACAAAATAAAAAACTACTCTTTTGGGATGAGTGAGAGGATCCGTCCATGTGTAGAAACGGTCAGTGCCTTTTTTAGTCGGAGGGAGTAAGAGTGGCTTCCTTTTATTCTTCATAACCATGATTTATCCAGCAAGTACGTTTAAATAGAGGAAATAAAGATTGAGCTTTCGTAGTAGCAGGAAAGTGAAAGGACAAAAGAGAATTAAAGAACCAGTCATACTAATAATTTTATTTTGCCTTCTTTCGAATTTGTGATATGATATAAATATATTACCAGGTACTAATAACTGATGTTATTTAATAAATTTAGGGGGATAAACAAATGAATCTTCTCAACTTAAAAGGAAAAAACATTATCGTAATGGGCGTTGCGAACCAACGAAGCATCGCTTGGGGGATTGCTCGTTCATTACATGAAGCAGGAGCAAACTTAATTTTCACATATGCAGGTGAGCGTTTAGAAAAAAACGTACGCGATCTAGCGGAAACATTAGAAGGACAACAATCACTTGTTTTACCATGTGACGTAACAAACGATGAAGATATCGCGCGTTGTTTCCAATCGATTAAAGAAGAAGTTGGCGTTGTTCACGGATTAGCACACTGCATCGCATTCGCAAACCGTGATGACTTAAAAGGTGAATTCGTTGATACATCTCGCGATGGATTCTTATTAGCACAAAACATTAGCTCATTCTCATTAACAGCTGTAGCAAGAGCTGCGAAGCCATTAATGACAGAAGGCGGCAGCATCGTAACATTAACATACCTTGGCGGCGAGCGCGTAGTATCAAACTACAACGTAATGGGCGTTGCAAAAGCATCACTAGACGCAAGTGTAAGATACTTAGCAAATGACTTAGGACAACATAACATTCGCGTAAACTCTGTATCAGCAGGACCAATCCGTACACTATCAGCTAAAGGTGTTGGCGACTTCAACAGCATCCTAAAACAAATCGAAGAACGCGCACCACTTCGTCGTAACGTAACACAAGAAGAAGTTGGTAACACAGCGCTATTCTTATTCAGTGACTTAGCAAGCGGAGTTACTGGTGAGAACATTCATGTGGATTCTGGGTATCATATTTTAGGTTAATGAAGAGTTTTATTAAGCTGTAGGACAGGTATTAAAAATATGTTTGGTATTTTCTGAGTAAAAAAACACCAAACATATTTTTCAAACTAAGTTTGTAGCTATATAATATAAAGAGAAAACGTTATTCTTTTTGCAAAAATGTGCAGAAAGGATAGCGTTTTTTTATGCCTATTTTGATTTAAGACGAATTGTAATTTCTATTATGCTTGAGGTGGAAGAGCTAGTACTGAGGGAAAATAAAAAGAACTAATTGAATATAAAACTATAAATAATACAAAGAAATATTCAAGAACACACAAAGATTTTTTTGTGAATTTCACTTGTTAGAAGGGCGGAAGAAGGTCTCAGTTTTATGAGGAAAAAACTTTTACATATTAGGTGTTACCTAAAAGTGTGCTATGTCTGGTGCAATAATCGTTCAATTTTAACCAATCAAACTTGATAGCGTTTATTTATCATGTGTGTTTTTAGAGTTGGAAAAAATGTTTTTTAGATCAGGGGTATTGTTATACTATCTCATTTTTAATTCTTTTTACTTAAAATACAAAGTAATTTGTATAGTTCATGAAGTTAAGCAGAGACAGTAACACTTTCTATATCTTCACAACTTATGAATATAATATTAGTAGATGGTGGTGTTATTGAACTTTCTTCCTCTAATATAACTAGGCAAAGATCAGAATAAAACGAAATAAGAGAAGCGGGTCCAATAATTTGTCCTGATCTGGTTGTAATTGTAACAATAGTTCCTGGTGGCCAAATGTTAAATAAAAAACAAGCTATACCTTCGCAATTTGCCATTTTTTTCACCTACCTTAAATTTGCTATTTGAATACATATTTTCTAAATAAAGATATATTTAATATATGTAGAGGGAGATAAAATGTTTGGGTAAAGTAAATAAACATTAGTAGCCATCCGTCTTATGGTAGTGTTTTCTTGATGAGGGGAGCACGATTTCGCCTTATTATTTTATGTGAAAATAAAATGGTGTCATATTTTTATTTATGAAAATATACATTTATAAATTATGAAACAAACGAGTTGAGATGGTAAATTGAAAAGCTGGAATGAAGGAGGGGAGTATTTTTGGAGAAAGTCGGCACTCCAAAAAAGAAAGGCATTTTATTTGTAATGAATGCTATAGGCGGGGGAGTAGAGTACTATCAAAATGCGTATATTGAGGAGAATAAACATAAATATAGAATATATAAGATGACGTTTAGAGCTGGAATTTTTCGTATAGAAGATATAAATCGGGAAATCCCTCTATACGATGAGTTCCAGTTTCATAATTATGATGAAAAAAGCTTCCGATCACTACTCAAGTCAATAAATATTGAGTTAATTTATATCAATCATCTTATTAAATTTCCTATATTTGATTTTATAAAATTTATTCAATGTTCTGGAATTAATTATATTTTTTTCATACATGATTTTTTTTGTATATGCCCTCTCGTTAATTTGATTAAAAGGAATGGTCCTTACTGCAATAATGAAACAGATGTGAATATATGTACGGCGTGTTTGAGTGGGGGGAGGGAAACAGATATTCAAACTTGGAGAAAAAAATTTGAATCTTTTTTATCAAATGCTCAGAAGGTAATCGCTCCAAGTAACAGTACAAAAGAAATTGTAAAAAAACATTTCCCTAACATTGATATAGATGTACAGGAACATTCTTTATCTCCTAATATCCACTATACATATGCTCCTGAATTTGCAAGTGAAAAAAAGCTTAATGTCGCCTTCGTAGGAAATATACATAAAAATAAAGGATCGCACATTTTATATAAACTTAAAATGGAGATTGAAAGAGGGAAGCGACCTTTTTGTATAAAGGTAATTGGGTTAACAGACAGGCATAAAAGAAGATTTGTCAGCCCAAGCGGACATTTTGCTGTAACAGGACCATATGATAATAAGGAAATTTCTAATATTTTAGCAACACATAAAATAGCTATCGTTATAACTTCTTCTATATGTCCAGAGACATTTTCTTATACAACCAATGAGGCTATGTTTTCAGGGTATCCGGTTATTGCATTTGATATGGGAGCCCCAGCGGAGCAAATAAGAAAATATAGAGGAGGATGGATTCTGAAAGAAGTGAGTAGCCAGAGGATTTTGCAATTATTACAAAAACTTTCAACAAATCGTGGTGAAATTTTAGAAAAAGCGTGTAATTTATCGGTAGCTTGTCAAAATAAAAAGACTTTCTAATTTTTTATCGATGAAAAGAAGGGAAGGGTTAAAATGGTAATTGTGACGCTTAAAGATTTGTAGAACAGTGTAGATAAAGAGTTTTTTAGAGACTTTTTCAATCATATAAAATGAAAGGAGGGCTATTTGACAAAACATGATAATAGCCCCCAATAGGAAAAGATTCATGTGAAAAATTTATTTGTAGAGAAAATTTTTTTATTAAATGAAATCCCAACTTACAGGAGTTCCTTTAGCAACATCTTTTTTCACTTTCTTTCCTAGCAAAATAGGAAGGTATTTTGGTGCCAAACCATATCCAGGTCGAATGGCTTTTATATTCTCTGTTGTTAAAAGATCTCCAGCTTTCATATCTTGTGCAACATATAGAGAACGACGAAACTTTAATGAGCTTTTTTCCATCTCAGTCGGTCCATAATAAACCTTCCCTAGTGCCTGCCATGCTCGTTCTGTTTCCATAACAAGAGATTTTAGTTCGTCTGCTTCCATTGAAAACGCGGAGTCTACTCCTCCATCAGCCCTAGATAAAGTGAAATGTTTTTCAATTACAGTTGCTCCCAGTGCAACACTTGCGACTGCAGTACCTACTCCTAATGTATGATCTGATAAACCTACTTCACATTGGAATAATTCCCTCATATGAGGAATTGTATAAATATTAGTGTTTTCCGGGGAAGCAGGATACGTACTTGTACATTTCAACAAAATAAGGTCTTTACAGCCTGCTGATTTGGCAGCTTTGACAGTCTCATCTAATTCTGAAATTGTAGCCATACCTGTGGAGATAATAAGCGGTTTGCCAGTAGAGGCAGCTTTACAGATTAGAGGGATATCAGTATTTTCAAAAGAAGCAATTTTATAACAAGGAACATTTAGGGATTCTAGAAAATCAACTGCTGTTTCATCAAATGGGGTGCTAAATGGGGTTATACCTAGTTCTTTACATTTATTAAAAATCGGTTTATGCCATTCCCAAGGTGTGTAAGCTTGCTGATATAGTTTATAAAGCGTGTTTCCTTTCCATAAACTGTCTGCATCTTCTATTTTAAAATCTTTATTATCTATATCGAGTGTCATAGTATCAGCTGTATACGTTTGAATTTTTAGAGCATGTGCACCAGCTTTTGTTGCAGCTTCAACGATTTGTAATGCACGTTCCAATGACTGATTATGGTTTCCAGACATTTCGGCAATGATAAATGGTTGTTGATTACGACCTATTTTTCTTCCATTAATCTCAACATCTTTCATTCTATCTTCTCCTTTCTAACCGTTCATTTTTGCTTTACCTATTATATCTTTCACTGACGTATCCCATCCATCAGTAAGGAAATTCAAATACTTTTCTTTATCTTTTAATCTATGATAACTGCCGCCAGGAGGTTGTGGTTTCCTCGTAACTTTTCCAGAACGAATTAACTCCCAATTCTCAATAAAAAGTCGTTCTATTTCTTGGCATAGTCTATCATAAGAGGTTTTTAATGTATCTCTTTCCTTGTAAGGAACTTTCGATTGAGCGATAATATCTCCTGTATCTAAGCCATTATTTACATAATGAATTGTAACCCCTTTAGGTGTATCTTCAAGAAAACTCCATAAATTGGGATCAGCACCCTTATTCCAGGGAAGATAAGATATATGCAAGTTAATAATCTTGTTATTAAATTTCTCTATAATCGAAGGAGGAATTATATATCTATATCCATAGCTGACAATAAAATCAATATGAGTAAGAATAGGTAAGTGAATGTCTATTCTATTTTCATAGAAAATAACACGATCTCCATATGATTTAAGAAAACTGTACAAGTTATTACATTTAGATCCTAATAATAGAATGTTCATAATATCTTCCTTAATATTTAATATTGTAAAATTTCCGATACTACACGTGTTTTCCCAAAACCATCTACAATTTCTAATGCCTTTTTAGAAGAGACCTCTAAATCAAGGTTTCCGCTTCTAACAATCTCAATAGCATTACAAATATCTTTCTCGTAGATTTTTTCTGAGTTTCCGATATAAAAATCAATACCTAAATTTCCAACTGCTTTACATATTTCAATTTGATTATATGCCACTGAGATTAATAGTGCAGGTAACCCTAAACAATATCTTTCCCAAGTTGTCGAACCTCCAGCACATATTGCCAGATCTGCTTCATTCATTAATCGGGACATATAATCAATATTATAATGGAAGGTCATATTTGAATGTTTTTTGCATAAATTTTGGATGAAGTCTTTTTGAGGATTTGCTTGACCGACAACTACATGAATAAGAAACTGTGTACAGTCTAGTGCTTCTAGAGCTTTGATTACTTTGGATGTTTCACTAGTGGGATCACTTCCACCAAAAAATATGAGTACTGTTTTAAGATTACCAGTTCTTTTTCTTACATTTTTCCGTTCCTTTAAAAATTCTGTCCTTAGCAGTGCGTATTTGGGACCTAATAATTTTATACAATTTTTAGGGAGTAATTTTGTATATCTTTGGTCTATATTTGTATAATAATTTTGATCGAGCAGTACATCACACATATGTAATCTATCTGCTAAATCATCTATAACCATTATATATTGGGTGAATTCCTTCAATTTTTCTTCCCATTTTTTATCTAAAGCGTAATGGTCTACAATAAGCCAATCCACAGGAGAAATGTTCTGACTTATAATATTTATTGTTTGTTGTGCGTCTATTTCCCAACTAGTTTGAAGCCAGTGAGCATGAGCGGTATTACAATTATTATTCACTAGTTTCATTTTCGGTAACATATATACTGTGTATCCTTTAGATTTTATAAAGTTACACATATGGCCATTTAATTCCCTAGATATAAAAGCTACCTGATGTCCTAGATTTTTTAATTCCTTTGCTAAGGTTAAACAGCGCATAACATGACCTGTTCCAATTTCTATAGAAGCATCTACTCGAATGAATATGTTCATCTGATTTACATACCTATCTTCTTTTGTTCTATATGACTATTAATATAAAACAAATCTGGTTCTTGTTTTAATAAATTTAAAATATCGCTGAAAGAAAACTGATTATTAATTGGATATAATCTGGTAATAATGTTTTTAATAAGAATAAAGTCTTCTTTTGTGTCGACAGTCCAGCGATGTTTACTTTCATCTAAGTCATGATGGACATTTAACAGTTTGAATTTCCCAGGGTTGTTATATATATAAGCAGTCACATGCTCACGGTATGATGGCTCATTGGCTTCTTCATATGTTCGTTTTAAAATTCGATAGGGGATAACCTCTGTGTCTAGGCCTCTCGGATACGTACGGGTTAGTGTATTAGATATATAATCATATTTATTTTGCTGTTTTAAATAGCAATTAACTACTTTATCAATAATATTAGGATCGATAATGGGACAATCTGAAGTTAATCGAACTACAACATCCACAGAAAATTTCGTTGCAGTTTCATAATAGCGTGATAATACATCATCTTCTGATCCACGATAATAAGGAACAGAAAGTTGCCTACAAAGCTCAATGATTGGATTATCATTGAGCTTTGTAGTAGTAGCTACAATAATTTGGTCAATTGTTTTTGCTTTTTTTACTCGTTCAATTTGATATTCTAGTAGTGTTTTATCAAGAACTTTCTTCAGGATTTTCCCTGGAAGCCTAGTTGAGCCCATTCGGGCTTGAATAATAGCGGCAACTTTCATTTCATCACCTTTTTATTCATTTATTTTTTATAAAAATTTATGACTTTTTTAACTGCATGAATGACATCATTAGCGTCTTGTTCACTCATTTCTGAAAATAATGGTAGAGTAATGATACTTTCATATAATTTTTCAGCATGGGGACAAATTCCTTTTTGATAACCTAATTTTTGATAGTAGGGTTGTAAATGAACCGGAATGTAGTGAACATTGACACCAATATTTTCTTGCTGTAACGCTTGAAAGATTTCTTTTCGGTCAACTTTCAGCATTGGTAAATTTAACTGAATGATATACAAATGCCAACTTGAATTAACATGTTCTAATTGTTTTGGTAGAATAATTTCGGGTAAATCTTTTAGCTCCGTATCATACATTGCTACATATTGTTTTCTTTTAGCAATAAAAGAATCTAATTTTTGCAGTTGCGATAATCCAAGAGCTGCTTGGATATCTGTCATCCGATAGTTATAGCCAAGAAATTGCATTTCATAGTACCAAGGACCATGATTCTCAGTTAAATTATTAGGATAACGAGTGATTCCATGTGTTCGAAACTGTAGAAGTTTTTGATAGTAGTCCTCATTATTTGTTGTAATGATTCCACCTTCGCCTGTTGTAATATGTTTGACGGGGTGAAAACTGAACATGGTCATATCGCTAATTGAACCAATTTTTTTCTTTTTATAAGTAGCGCCTAATGCATGAGCTGCATCTTCGATTACTGTTAGATTATATTCTCGAGCAATTTTTGAAATTTCTTCAAGTTCAACTGGTTGTCCAGTAAAATGTACAGGTATAATTGCTTTTGTCTTATTTGTAATCTTATCTTTTATTAAATTAGGATCAATGTTGTAAGTATCGGAGTTTATATCTGTAAATACCGGCACGCCACCTTGATAGAGGACACAGTTAGAACTGGCAGCGAACGTCATCGAAGTGGTGATAACTTCATCATCAGTGGAGATTCCCGCTGCAAAGCAAGCTCCATGCAAGGCGGCTGTTCCACTTGAAAATGCTACGGCATATTTGGCACCTACATATGCTGCCACTTGATCTTCAAATTGTTTTATTGTTGGACCGGTTGTAATAAAATCACTTTTTAAAATGTTTATTACTGCTTGGATATCATCTTCATCTATGGATTGCTTGCCGTATGGCAAATAATGATCCCGTACGGGGTGTCCTCCATGAAGCGCTAAAAGATGTTTCATGATCATTAATACTCCCTTATAGATTGTTTTCATTCATTTTAGTCATTTTTTTTCTTATTCATTAATGAATTTTTTTAACTCTTCCCTTGTTAACCAATGATCATTTTTGTCGCTTGTATAACTAAAACCTTCTGGAAGCGGTTTGCCTTCACCTATATTTGCTTTATCCCACCAAGTGAATTCTGGTTGAATGATATAGTAATTTTCAAATTCTAAAGTATGACGGGCATCATCTTCAGTTATCATAGCCTCATGAAGTTTCTCCCCTGGACGGATGCCTATAAACTCAATTTTACATTCAGGTGCAATTACTTTTGCCAAGTCTGTTACTTTCATGCTAGGGATTTTAGGAATAAAAATTTCTCCGCCCTTCATTCGCTGAAGGTTATCAAGAACAAATTGCACGCCTTGATCAAGTGTTATCCAAAATCGGGTCATACGTTTATCTGTAATAGGGATCTTCCCAGTATTTTTTATACTTTTAAAAAATGGCACTACACTGCCTCTGCTGCCTACTACATTTCCGTAACGTACAACTGAAAATCTTGTATTCTTGCTCCCTACATAAGCATTTGCTGCCACAAAAAGTTTATCTGATGCTAATTTTGTTGCACCGTATAAGTTAATTGGAGAAGCAGCTTTATCTGTACTTAAAGCAATGACACGTTGCACTCCACAATCTATAGAAGCTTCAATGATATTCTGAGCACCATAGATATTTGTTTTAATAGCTTCAAACGGATTGTACTCACATGCACCTACATGCTTCAGAGCAGCTGCATGAACTACAATATCGACCCCAGCAAATGCCCGGTATAAACGAGCTTTATCACGTACATCCCCAATAAAAAAACGAATACGCGAATCGGTATACTCTTGAGCCATTTCGTATTGTTTCAACTCATCACGACTAAAAACAATGATCTTGCTTACACCAAGTTCTAGGGCTTTTTTTATAAATCTTTTTCCGAAGGAGCCTGTTCCACCAGTAACTAAAATTGTTTTTCCTGTTAAATTCATTTTATTCACAGCCTTTTTTATTGAATACATTTTCTCTATCTATTACTATGAATATTTCGTGGAAACGTTTGGGTATCATCTCCATATTTTCTTATGGTTTTATCGAAATAGTAAATAAGCCTAGATTGTAATTTACTTGTAATTGTGCCTTACCGTTCTTTTATTTCATGGTTCAGGAAATGATAAATCTGTTTAATAGCTTCTTTTATATTATGGAAATGCTAGAAATCAAAATCTTCGTTTTTAGATATAAGCGGTACCTTCAAATTTTCTAATCTAAAAGTGTTACATGTTCATAAGCTGTTCAAGCAAATAGAGGGGATTATGTCTTTAATATAGAGCATAATGCATCATCTTTTTTCAAGATAGGCTGTGTAACTATACAAAAAACAAAACAAAACATAGCATGATAAAAGTAAAAGCCTAAGTCCGATTTCTATTGTTCAATCGCATAGTTTATAGGAATCGTTAGTAATGAATAAAAACATAGATCGTGTATAATTAGTCGACTATAAAACTCAAATAATAATAATATATCTTCATTAATAAAAAACACTTAATTCAATGAACTTTGAAATAGGCGTTAGATAGTGCTATTAAATAATTTGCAAAAAAGTATATATATCTTTTAATTTTAATAGTTAAATATATTTGTTTTTTGAATTGTAGAATTAATTATATAAGCGAGGGTGAACAATGTGTTGCAAGGATTTTTAAATTTTAAAGGGCAAGAAATGATACTGACAAAGGGTTTATTTAAAAATATTAAAAATAATTTCACCTATGAGTTTTGGGTAAATCCTCAAAAGGAACTTAGCTTAAATTGGGAATCAGATGAAGGAAAGTATAGCATTTCCGGTCAAAGATTCATTATTAGCCCGGGGAAAACTGCAATTGAGCAAAAAGATGAATCGGGTACGGGAATATCAGTTGGAACGAATGGGATAACAGTATATGAACTTAGTGGCAATGATGCATTTGCTCTACTCACATATAAGATAAAAATAGACGATTGGATTCATATAGCTATTGTTTATGAAAATAAAACTCCAAACTTATATGTGAATGGAAGTTTTGTGAAAAAAGGATTAAAAAGTACGAAGAATAATATCTTTGCATCAGGAAATATTGGAGGATGTGAAGAATGCGGATACTTTGAAGGGCAAGTAAATCATCTGAGGATTTGGGAGTATTCAAAAAACGAAAAAGAGATTAAGTTGTATATGGATAAATATTCAAATGGTGACGAACAAGGATTGATTTTAAATTTGAACTATGAAAAGCCAACGGATATCCAATCTATTTCAAACATAAGCGAAGAAGCTGATGAACCCTCTTTTTTAAAGGATTCTATTCTTGATCAATTTAGTTTAGAAACATTTAATGAAATAAATTATGTTGAATATAAGAATAACTTACCTCAGGATACTGAAGTAGATGTGATTATACCAATATATAATGGTTATGAATTTACGAAGAGATGTATAGAAAGTATATATGAAAATGCTGATCTTCAATTTAATTTATTTTTAATTAATGATGCTAGTACAGATGAACGAATATATCATTTTTTGGAGAATTTGAAATCAAATAAATCACATCAAAATTTAAAAAGGTTAGTGGTTATACACAATGATAAAAACCTGGGATACGTACAGAGTATTAATAAAGGATTACTTTTAACAACGAATCACCCCATTTTATTAAATAGTGATACAGAAATTCCACCTCATTGTTTTCGGCGTTTAATTAACCCTATTCTAGTAAATAATAAAATCTCATCAGTTACTCCTTTCTCAAATAGTGCTACGATTTGTTCCTATCCAAATTTTCTTCAAGATAATGAATTACTGTACGATATGAATACAAATGAAGTCGATTCATATTTTTCAAAATATATCATTAACAAAGGGATAGTAATTCCAACAGGTGTAGGCTTCTGCATGGCATTAAATAGAAATGTTATTCATGATATCGGAATCTTTGATGATGAGGTTTTTGGTAAAGGATATGGCGAGGAAAACGATTGGTGCATGAGAGCTCAGCATAAAGGATATCAAAATATATTGATCCCAAATGTGTTCATTTATCATAAACATGGTGTCAGTTTTAATCAAATAGATGGCAGTAAACAAGAGTTAATGTCAAGTAATTTAAAAAAATTACTTAACCGATACCCCGATTATAATAAAAGAATACAAGAATTTATAAGGCGCGATCCAATGAAAAATATAAGAGAATTTATGAAAAGTGTAATGGTCGCCGATAAATATTCTTCTAAAAAGGGGAGATTATTTATCGACCACGGCTTAGGTGGCGGTGCTTCAATCTATCAAACTAACTATATAAAAACATTAGAAGATAATGAGAGGATATACACGTTAACACCTGGGACAGATTATGTAATTTTAACTGATCATAATCATTCTGAACCAATAACTTATAATCTTCAATTAAGTAAACTAAATGAAATGAATTTTAAAAAATTATTAAGTGCTTTAAGAATTGATCTTATTTTTATTAATCATTTATTTAAGTATCCAATAAAAAAAATGTTCAGTTTAATACAACACTCACTGGTGGATTATTATTTTTTTGTTCATGATTTTTATTGTATTTGTCCAAGTTACAATTTAATTAATCACGAAAAGAAATATTGTAATGCTGAAACAAACCCAGAAATCTGTCAGGGGTGTATTGCAAAGTTATATCCAAAAGAAACTATTAACATTGAAGATTGGAGAAAAGCGTTTCATTCTTTTTTGATAGGGGCCAAAAGGGTGATAACACCTAGTTATAACACGAAAGAAATTCTTTTAAAATATTATAAAGATATCCAGATAGAAGTAAGAGAACATTCCATTGATTCAAAAGTAGCCTACACTTTTAATGAGGATTTTTTAAATAAACAAAATTTAAATATTGCTTTTGTGGGGGCAATCGATTTGCCGAAAGGGTCAGGCATTATATATGAATTAAAGGATTTAATTGTTGAAGAAAATTTGCCAATAAACATAAAGGTGATTGGTATAACAAATATTCATTTTAACCCGTATAAAAGTGATGAGGGGAAGTTTGAAGTAACAGGAAGATATGAAGTTAATAATTTATCAGAAATATTGGCTGAGAAAGAAATAGCATTGGTGATTACTCCCTCAGTTTGTCCTGAAACGTATTCGTATACAACAAGTGAAGCGATGTTATCGGGATATCCTATTATTACATTTAATTTGGGTGCTCCTGCTGAAAGAGTGAAAAGGTACCAAGGTGGATGGGTTATTGATAACATAAATAGTACTGAAATATTAAACTTATTAAAAAGATTATTAAAAAACAGAGAAGAAATTAATGAGAAAGCGACAAATTTAAAGGATTTTCAAAAAAGTGATGAATGATAGTAAATATTAATGGATTCAGTAGGTTTATTCCACTATTTGTGGGCAGTAAGACCCCGCCTCAAAATTCCGCAAAAGCAAAGAAATTAGGTGTGAGCTGCCCGTAAAAACCTGATTGGTGAGGGCCAGTAAACAGTAAGGGATGAAGGAGGCCTTCATTAATTAAAGTTTCACTTATAAGAAAAAATACTATTCGCTACTAAAGGCAAGATTATTTTTGATTGAAACAATAAGAAGGGGTGATGTTTATGTCGCAAAAGTTTCTTTACTTGCCAATCGAATCAAAAACAAGGGAATTCGACGCAAAATTACTCTTAACCTATTATGCAATTAAAGAGAATTATCGGATTGTTCTAGGAACACATACGCCTATTCTCGCTCATTTAGAGTTATTACCTAAGGGGATTATTTGTTCAAAGGGAACTCCTTATGGTGATGCAAGGAAAGAATATATGGATCACGCATACAAACTAGGCTATTCTATCGTCGAATTAGATGAAGAAGAAGGATTATTCCTTAATAGCAATAATTATAGTCGTCTTGGAAAAGATGACAAGTATGTCAAAATACTCGAGCATGTATATTGCTGGGGAGATGCTCATAAAGAAATAGTTACAAATACTTTTCCTGAATTTAAGCAGAAATTTCATTTAACTGGCCATCCGCGTTTCGATCTACTCAAGAAAAAGTACCGGGATTTATATAGTGATGAAGTTAAAATGATTGAACAAAAGTTTGGAGATTTTATTTTAGTGAATACAAGATTTACTCAATATAATCACTTTTTAAGAGGATTTAATCCTAACGAACGTTATATAAAGAAGGTATATGAACATTTCATCCAATTAATTAAAGAATTAAGTGGGAAATATCCAAATCTTAATATTGTTGTTCGTCCTCATATTCATGAAAATGTGGATAGTTATCGAAAAGAATTGTCGAATTATAAAAATGTATTTGTGGCCCATGATGGTAATGTTGTGATGTGGATTTTAGCTTCAAAAGTTGTAATACACAATCGTTGTACGACAGGTATTGAAGCTTTGTTACTTGATAAACCAGTCATTGCTTATATGCCAATTGATTATGAAAGAGAGAAAAAATATTTACCTAATGCGGTTACCTATAAATCAGTGAATAGTAGTGAAGTATTCAACTTAATCGATTTTTGTTTATCTAAAGGAGAAAAAGGTGAAGGAAAAAAAATTCTATCCAAAAATTATTATGGGGCTATGGATGAAGAAAACTATGCGTATAAGAATATTATTAGTTTATTAGACAAAATCAATTCAACAGGTGAAAGTTCCATCCAGGAGTCTTCAGTAAGAGCGCTCTCTACAATAAAAGGGGATCATACGTTAACTTCAGAAGAAGAAATAAAAAGTTTCTTCAAAAAACTGGATTTAATAGAAATAAATAAAAATGAAGTGAGTGTTCGAACATTAGCTCCTGATTTATTTGAAATAACATCTTCAAAAAGTTGAGTTCTTGTTTTCTGCGAGGCTTAAGGTAAATTCCTTAGTTAAGTACCCCCTTGTTATCAAGAGGGGTATTGTTTTATATAATGAAAAATTAATTTTCAAAGAGTGTGTTTTTTATAGTAAATTAACGCAGCATTTTGTTTTGAAATCATTGTTATGGAAAAAATAACTATTGTTACTTCGCTGTGTTCTCTTCAAAGGCATTTAAGTAGATAGAGGTATCCAAGAAAAGAATAAAAAATTTTATTCATTCGGTGTCACATGCGTAGCAAGAAACGTATTTATGAAAAGATGAAGAATAAAAATGAGCCTTAAAGAATTGTATTAATACTGCGAATAATTTCCATTGGTACAATGTGGGATTTGAGGGTAGAGACAGAAGGGGACCTTTGGATGCATGGATATTTTTCTGCTCTTACTTAAAACATCAGGCTATGTTCTAGACTTTTATAGAGGGAAAGGAGCAACCTTATGAAAGGCATTATTTTAGCTGGAGGTACAGGATCACGATTATACCCTATCACTAGGGTGACTAATAAACACTTGCTGCCTGTAGGACGTTATCCAATGATTTATCACTCAGTTTTTAAATTAAAAGAATGCGGGATTACAGACATTATTGTCGTAACAGGAAAAGAGCATATGGGAAATGTAGTTAATTTCTTAGGGAGCGGAACTGATTTTGGTGTTTCATTTACTTATAGAGTACAAGAAAAAGCAGGAGGAATTGCACAGGCTTTAGGGTTATGTGAGACATTTATCGGTAATAATAGAATGCTTGTTATTCTAGGTGATAATATATTTTCTGATACATTACTTCATTATGTAAAAGGATATCAGAAGCAAAAAGCAGGAGCGAAAATTCTTTTGAAGGAAGTTGATGACCCAAAAAGATTCGGAGTTCCTGAAATACAGGGGGATTATATTGTAAATATAGAGGAAAAGCCAAAGAAGCCGAAAAGTCCTTATGCAGTAACAGGAATTTATATGTATGACGCAGATGTATTTGGGATGGTTAAAAAGTTAAAGCCATCTAAACGCGGTGAATTAGAAATAACGGATTTAAACAATGAGTATATTAAAAGAGGAACGTTAACTTATGATGTATTAAAGGGTTGGTGGACTGATGCTGGAACCCATGATTCCCTCCATAGGGCAAATACGCTGGCAAAAGATTTATATTTTGGGAATGGATTTGACAGTACACCTTAAGAGTTTAGATATAAAAAGAAATGCATTTTGTAATTATCCTGGAAGTGATATCTATTTCATAGGAAATAAATCCTGATATTGTTATACATTGTGTTGTTTATGTCGCTATTTTAGGGCAGTAAGATCCCCACCTCAAAGTTTAGTAAAAGCAAAGAAGATAGGTGGGGGATCAACTGTCAGTACCAGCCCGATTGATGAGGGCTAATAATCAGTGGGGATATAGAAAACCCCCACTAATTTAAGTTTCACTTTATTTTTTAAATAAATTATGTTTACGATAGAATACGATTTTTATGCTTGAATAATATTCATCATTTCTTTTACCCTTTGACCAAATGTGTGCTGCTTTATCGCTCGTTTTTGAGCTTTTTGAGCAATAACCTGCCTTTTTTCTTTATTATTCATATAGGTAACCACTTTACATAGACAATCTTCATAATCCCGGTAAGATACCATTTCTTCTTCAGTAAAGAAAGAACGAAGGTTAGGTTTTTCCTCTATTAGTTGAAAAGCTCCACATGCCGCAATATCAAACGTTCGGTTATTAATGCTTTCGCTAATAATTCCAGATGCGTTTTGATTATGCAAGAAATTGTGGCTTCGATGAGGGTTTAATACAATGCTGGCTCCGTTGTAAAAATAGGAAACCACTTTTGGATTCATCCATGTATCTTTAATCGTAACTCTAGGGCTGTTTCTCCAGAGTTTTTGTAGTCTATTACGCCAGCCTTTCCCAACTAAGCAGATGTGATAGTTTGTATTTTGTAAGAGAAAATGGATGAGGTGTATCCTTGTGGGATATGGATATCCTACAAGGAGCAAATCGCTTTTGTATGCGTGTCCCGCTAGTAGAGTTCTAAAAGTCGTAGAATCCGTTCCTAACGGTAAATGATAGGCATTTGGATGGACTAATTGATAGTGTTTTAAAGATCCTGTATCGATGGTAAAGATATAATCGAATCTATTAATCATTTGATAAGTCTTATCAAAATAATAAGGGTCCTCAGTCATCCAACATGCTAGCTTAATACCATTTTCTTTAAAATATTGAATAGCTTGTACAGAAAGATAGTCTCCTAATATAGTTAGAACCACTTGTGGTTGAAACGTGGCAACAATAGATTGCAGCTTTTCTATGGGTTCTAATGGATGAAAGGAGATCCATTCATAACCATTATCGTTTAGCCCAGCTTTCATACTGTGATCTAAATAATTGTAAATACCGTGATAACCAGAAGAAATATACAGTAACTTCATTATATATCACCAATTGTAACAATGATTTCTATTCTTCTGTTGTAATGATGCTTTCAACATTATTACAACTAATTTTTATAATGTTCGTCGCACTTGGAGATGGTAAATCTTCTTCTTCTAATGTAACTATGCCAGTCCAGTTATTAAAGTCTATAAGTTTGGCTGGTCCATAAACAAAACCAGATTTACCTACGACCGTTATAATAGTTCCAAGTGGTATGTTGGCAAACTGGCGACAAATGCTACTTTTACATAGTAAGAAAGCCATAGACAAATTCCCCTTTCTTTTTATCAATTAAGTTGATATTTAATAACACTTATAATATATGAAAATAGATAGATTTTGTGCGAAGAATGTTCCGATAAATACACCCTTTTATATCAATTTAAATATCTAATTTGAGTAATAAATGCCATTTTAAAAATCCAGTAACCGACTGAAAACAGTAGGCCTCTTTTTATGTGTGTACTACGTTAAATATTCCATGTCATTATGGAATCAGCAATGAAATGAACAGAAGAAATTAAAATTGTACAGGATTCAGCTAGTACCGTATGGTTATAAACGGCATATATAAGATGTTTAAAAAGTAAAATAAATAAAGAGATATGTTTATTTTGCTATTCGTGGAGTAAGTAAGGAACCGATTAAAGTTAAGATTAGATGAAAAGAGTTATTTTTACTGATGGTACAGAATCACGTCTATATCCCACGACAAAAGTAATAAGGAATCATTTACTTTCTGGCAATCAATTAGCAATAGCATATTAAAATAACGAAGAATATTAACCTATATATTTAATGGAGTGATGAAGTAGCAGAGAGGTTTATGACCCTCTTTGGCGTAGCAATGTACTCGTAAGAGAAATCCGATTCGGGAAGGAATTTGGTGAAAAAACTGAATAATGGAGGTGATAGCGAAAATGAACGTAATTGAAACTTTATTCGAGAATGTACACATTGTAGAGCCGGACGTATATAAGGATCATAGGGGTTTTTTTAAAGAAAGCTATAATAAAAAAGTCTTTGAGCAATTACAAGTGCCGTATCAATTCGTTCAGGACAATATATCAAAATCGGTGGAAGCAGGAACAATAAGAGGCTTGCATTTTCAAACAAATCCTAAAGCTCAAACGAAGCTTGTACAGGTGATGAAAGGAGTTATATTTGATGTTATCGTGGACTTGCGAAAAGAATCCCCGACATATAAGAAATGGCAAGGATTTATATTAAGTGAATATAATCATCGGCAGTTGCTTGTACCAAAAGGATATGCACATGGTTTTTGTACATTAGTCCCTAACACAATTGTCATGTATAAGGTCGATGAACATTACGATTTTCAATCTGATAGCGGGATACGCTGGAATGATGAAGAATTGCAAATTGATTGGCCGGTTAAGTATCCCGTTCTATCCGACAAAGACCAGGAATTGCCGTCTTTACAAGATGGTAATCATAATTTTCATTTTAGGGAGAAACGCACATGAATATTTTAGTAACAGGCGGAGCAGGTTTTATTGGTAGTAATTTTATAAGGTTTTTAGTTAAGAAGTACCCGCATTATAACATTATTAATTACGATGTATTGACTTATTGCGGAAATTTATTGAATTTAGAAGAGATAAAGGGTAGAAAGAATTACCGGTTTATTAAAGGCGATATTCAAAATAAAGAATTGCTTTATCATGTAATAGATCAATATGAAATTAACAGTATTATTAACTTTGCCGCAGAATCACATGTTGACCGCAGTATTGAAAATCCACAAATCTTTTATTCTACAAATATATTAGGAACAACAACATTGTTAGAAGTTGCTCTTGCAAATCAAATTGAAAAATTTATTCAAATTTCTACTGATGAAGTGTACGGTTCATTGGGGGAAACAGGAGTATTCACAGAGGATACGCCATTGAACCCTAACAGTCCTTACTCTTCTAGTAAAGCGAGTGCTGATTTAATCGCATTGGCTTACTGTAAAACGTATGATTTACATGTCAATATTACCCGTTGTTCTAATAATTATGGTCCTTATCAATATCCGGAGAAATTGATTCCTCTTATGGTTACAAATGCCTTGGAGACTAAACCGTTGCCTGTATACGGAACGGGCAGAAATGTTCGAGATTGGCTTCATGTATATGATCATTGTACTGCTATTGATTTAGTGCTGCATAAAGGGAAAAAAGGAGAAATATATAATATTGGAGGAAATAATGAAAAGCGCAACATTGAAATTGTAGAGCTCATTCTTGAACAGCTAGGCGCCTCTAAAGATCAAATTACATTTGTAAAGGATCGGCTAGGACATGATTGGCGCTACGCTATTAATGCTAAAAAAATCAAAAAAGAGCTTGGATGGAAGCCAGTATATACATTTGAAGCGGGCCTTCAGGAGGTTATTCAATGGTATAAACGGAATGAAACCTGGTGGAAGCCTCTAAAATACGGTACATCTTAGTAGAGGGAGAGAGTTATGAAGAAAGTAATAGCGATTACTGGGGCGAAGGGGCAATTAGGCAGACAGTTTGCTGAAGATTTACATGATTTAGGTTATCGAGTTTGTGCTTTAAGCAGGGAAGATATGGACATAACGGATTTTTCAAAAGTTGATCTCATTTTAAGAAAAATAAATCCTAATACTATTATTCATTGTGCTGCATACACAAAAGTAGATTTAGCTGAAGCTGAAAGAGATAAAGCATTTCTTGTAAATGCTCTTGGAACAAGAAATGTTGCTGTAGTAGCAGAGAAGATGGCAGCTAAACTTGTTTATATTAGCACGGATTATGTATTCGATGGAAAAAAAGACACCGGTTATGATGAGTTTGATACTCCTAATCCGATAAACGTGTATGGAGCCTCAAAATATGCAGGAGAAAACTTTGTTAAGAATTTTCATTCACGCCACTTTATTGTGCGTACTTCTTGGCTTTACGGCAAGTATGGAAATAACTTTGTTGAAACGATGTTGAAGCTTGCTAAAAATCAGCTTGGGATTAAAGTAGTGAATGATCAAACAGGATCTCCAACCCATGTAAAAGATTTAGTGCAATGTGTGAAAGAATTGATGGAGACAGAACTATATGGAACGTATCACGGATCTAATGCCGGGGCTTGTACGTGGTATGAGTTTGCTAAAGGGATATTTTCTTTATGTGATATCAAGGTCAATACGACACCTATTTCTACGAAAGGGTTTAGTACGGGTGCTTTACGTCCTGCCTATTCGGTTTTGGATTCTTATGCATTGCGATTAAATGGATTTCATGTAATGAAACCGTGGCGAGAAGGTTTGAAAGAATACCTTAAGGAGAAGGAAAGATTTAGAGGAAAATGATGCAGGGTATAAAAATATACTAGTTAATTTAGAAAAAGATGACTAGTTTTATATTATAAATGTGAAGTGTTAAATCTTATTATACTTTTTGTAAATAAGATAATGAAAAGAGCTCTGTAGAAAGAACGAGGAACTTATATAGTAAAGCTATCATAATATTTATTATGATAGCTTATAAGATAAGGGGGGGAAATAGAAAAAACGTAGTGGTTAATAGTAAGAATCGGGCAGCTGATGGATCATAAGTTTTCCTTCTATTACGCACATATCAAATTTCATAATCATATTATAAATATATTAAAAGGTGGGTAAGGAGATGGACTATATTGTATCCTTTTGCAATGGCAAATGTAATGTTTAATGGTATTCAACTTCAATTTATTACACATCAAGCAGATATTGTGATTAGTAATCTTTTAAGGGCAGGTATGACTTTTGAAACTCATGTATTAAACTACCTAAACTCTATTATGAAGCCAGGAAGTCATATTCTGGATGCAGGTGCGAATATTGGTGTAATTTCTATTCCTTTAGCGAAGCTTTCCCCTACAGTAACAATATATTGTTTTGAACCGGATCCAATAAATTATGCACTATTAAATATGAATATTGAACTAAATCATATAAAGAACATCTATACGTTTAACTACGCTTTAGGTAAAGAACAAAGATTTACAACTTTTTATAAAAATAATATGAATTATGGGGATCATCGTACTGCGCAACCATTAAATGGAGATTACGATATAGGATGCTTTAGCACTTCGTCAAATCGTGTTCATTCGGTAAATATTGTGGAATTTTTAAAACAATACTTGGACGAGCGTTCGCCTGAGTACTTTGATGTAGTGAAAATTGATACGCAAGGAAGTGACCTTGAAATTCTTGAATCGTGTTTGCCCCTTATGAAGGAGGGGACAACAGTTGTTATGGAATACTCTCCTTATCATTTACTTCGGAATGGAACTTCAAAAGAACAAGTAAGAAATATATTTGATTATTTTTCAAGTTTTGGGGTTGTAATGCCAAATCATCCCGATATGGCTGTTGCTTTAAATAAAAATGAAATATTAGAACATTTTGATACTCTTTCTGCAACAGGGAATTTTTATGAGGTTATACTAAGGGGAAAAAAGTAGATTGAATAAAAATCTAATCCCTTAATATTTCCAGCGTCTGAATATAGTACACTTGTTGCTAGATTATTTTAATTTGTAAACGCGCATGATGAAATAATTCTTTTATAATCCCATCCACCTCATTTTGAGAATTTAATTTTAGGTATACATTTATATCATTCTTAATAAGTTTCCTTATATTTTAATGAGGGGATGGAAATGTTAAAAACCTAAATGAGTAGTTCGCTACAAATTCTCGTAGTATATAAAAGTGAAGTGGTGAAATATCTCAAAATTATACTACAAAATTTATTTTAAATTTTCTTCAATTTCTTCCCAAGTCATATAAATGCGCACAATATCTTCTTCGATAAGTTCGCTTCCCATTTGAACTTCTATAAATTCTAAATCAGAAGTTGCTCTTAGTGCATGCCTAGTCCCCACAGGAATTTGAATTACATCTCCAGGTTTTACAGTTTTAAATGCCCCGTCAATAATGATTACGCCTTCACCTGAGATAATACTCCAAACTTCTTGGCGCTTACAATGCAATTGATAACTTAAATTCTTATCAGCAAGTATCTTAAGTCTTTTTGTAAGTACTTCATTTCCGTCTGGCAATTTACTATAGTCTAGAACACGGTACCATCCCCAGCGCCGCTCCTCGTACATAGGTCTCTGGTTGTAACATTCTATAAACTCTTTAATCTGTCCGCTTTGCAATTTGTCAGCTACTAAAATACCGTCAGGGCTTGTAACCACAATACTGTTAGAAAGACCGGTCACAATTACAGGCAAATTTAGTTCATTGATAAGATGTGTATTACAAGAGTTTTCGCTAATCATACCTTTTCCGACAATTGGTGTTTCTAGAATTTCTGACAAGGTACTCCATGTTCCAAGATCACGCCATGTACCTTTATATGGTATTGCAACAATATGAGAGCATTCTTCTACGATTTCATAATCAAAACTCCTCTTAGGAAGGTTGAAATACTGATTGGTAAGCTGTTTGTATTGTAGAGGCATTTTTTTATCAGCTAAATATTGGATTAAGAATCCTAGTTTGAAAGCAAATATTCCACAATTCCAAAGGGCGTTTTCATTTACTAATCTTTCTGCTGTATATTGATCAGGTTTTTCTATGAAATGATCAACCTCCATATATGAGGATGTTAAGGGAAGGGAAGGATTAATGTTAGGTATGATGTAGCCATATTGCTCAGATGGATATGAAGGTTGTACGCCTATTAATGCAAGAGAGGCTTCAGAATCTGTTAGAACATTTTCAAACTGCAGTAATGTTTTAAAAAAGGAATCTTCCACATAAGCATCAACAGGCATTATACAAACTATTTCGTCTAAACTAATATTAAGAACGGAGTGCAGATAAACAGATGCTAAAGAAATAGCAGGAAATGTGTCTCGACGATCTGGTTCAATGATTAGGGGAATAGTGTCGCTTAGTTGACTTTGAATGATATCTGTTTGAGACTTGTTTGTGGCAATATAGGTGAAATTTTCTAAACCAACTGAATGGATTTGTCGCCATATACGTTGTAGCATGGATTCTGGATTTCCATCCTCATCTCGAAGAACTTTCAAAAATTGCTTTGACCTGGAATCATTTGATAACGGCCAAAGTCGTTTTCCTGATCCTCCAGATAATAAAATCAGTTTCATATTTTACCGCCTTTCTCGTAATCTTACGCTCATATTAGGGAGCTCCCTCTCTCTGTTTTGCTTGTATATGTCAAGAACGTAGCATTGTATTTTATATTTGGTTTGTAATATATGATCTTAGGAGCCTATATAAATTTACTAAGCTGTCTAAATGGCCCCTTTATTAAAAATATTCAGCTTGGTGGAGATTGCTAGTATCTTTTATTTTCCGCTCCCGAGGCTTGTTTCAAATGATAATAGTTAATAAAAAGATCTTATTATCGTTTGATTTTTCTTGTAATTTTCCTGAAAAGTGCATTAAGGTATATGAGTTTCTGCTATTTAAGCTAAAGAGCCTCCAATTTCTGCAATAGGTTGAACGATTTATGTTCAGAAAGATTTTGAGTATCCCCTTGTATTCTTTAATGTAGAAAGTATCCCTTTTACATATAGTTACTACAATTATTTAATGCACTAGCGGAGAAAAATGTTATGGGCAGCAGCCTATCTTTATAGGACATGTCGTATTATGTATCTTTATTAAGGAATGTGTGCACTCGATTGTAGGCACAGCATATAAAGCATTATCTAGGGATTTGGAACAATATACTACATACATGAAATACGAAAAGATGAGGTATTGAATTCATAAGAAAAATTCAACTTTAAACGAGGAGTCCTAGAACTTTTGTTTAAAGTTGAATTTTTTCAAAAGATAAGCATTGTGTAATTAGGGGATAGATGAACAATTAAAAAATACAGAAAAGTTTAGTGTACCGAATTCGTATATACAAAATAAGTATTAAGAAAAGTGTAAAGTGTAACTAGAAATTTGAATAGTGTTTTTTTATCTATATATTTTCTGGTGAATAAAAAAGGATGATTGTCCCTTAAGATGAACAGAATTTAAACAGTAAGAAAACTTTATCTGCCTGTTCTAGAAAACTGAAAACACAGCATACCATGCTCAATTAGACAAATATGATCGCCTTCGTTTATATTCAAGCTATTAATAGCAATTGTTACATCGATTACAGGTGGATTACCATAGTCATGCCAACATATAATTCCGCCTTTTCGTATGACTTGACGTGCTAAAAGAGTGTCTAACATAACTCCTTCTAAAGAATGATCCCCATCGATGAAGATTAAGTCTGCTGTAGGAAGATCGGATGGTTTTATATCTCTTGAACCATTGGGTTTTATAATTAGCTCTACTCGAGGGTCATCTTTAACATACTCTCCAACAATTTGAGGGACTTCGTGTTGTTGGAGAGATAATGAAGTTTGAGAACCAGGGGCTAAGTCTATACCTATATATTTTTCAACCCAAGGGCTATTGTCCAAGATACATTTTGCAGTTTCTCCTCGCTGAATGCCGATTTCAATTACTGTTTTAGGTCGGAAAGTTCTTGAAAATGCTATTAATGGTTCAACATCGGCCCCTGTAAACAGAGGTGGTGGGCCATTGAATGTACCGCTTCCAAAAATTTTAAAAAAAGTTTCTCTATTTATTATACTCATATAATATACCTCCTTGTTGTGAAAAAATAAATAAGTGGAACTTGAGGTGATTTCTTTTTATATATTGTGTTCAAAAATTATGGTATATCTTTCTGCATATTGGACATACAATCATTAAAAAATTTGTACTTCAGGTTTAAAGAGCCGGGAAATGAAAGTGGATATACTTTTTATATACCATTTAATATTAATATATGAAAAAAGTGGGACAAGTGAAATATAAAATGTATGAAAATTTAAAAATGATTCCAACGTCTAAATTTTTCACTAGTTTAAAATACGTGGGCTTTAAGGAAGCTGCATAATTTGAAAATCTGTGTGTATTTTATTACTGTAGTATCATGTGGATAAGTCTATTTGCATATATTACATAAGACGATCTGTTAAATGATTTTTTTTGTTGTTTTTATTATAGGAGGGAGCAATATGGAAGACTCAATAGCTCATAAAACACTTCAATGGTGTCTTTCTCCCGTTCATGAAAATACTCATATTCCTAATTTGTTATATGTAATTTACAAAAATAGAGACGATTTGCAACAAACTTTTCCAGATCCATTACAAAGAGATCAAAGAGGATTATTGAAATGGGCTCAAACTCACTTAGCGCAGGAATATCCTATTGATGACGATCTATCGACCCGTTTTAAGATGATAAAAGATACTTCTGTATTTTCAAAATGGGATTCTTTTTTTCAATGGGCGTTAGCTCCAGTTCGTCATAATACATATATCCCTAATCTACTTTATGAAATCTATAAAAGTAGGTCTGATTTACAAAAAGCTTTTTCAGATCCACTGCAAAGGGATCAAATGGGATTATTGAAATGGGCGCAATATAATCTTGCTAATGAATATTATGAGGAAGAAGATTTTTTTTCAAGATTTAATATTATAAAATCAGAAGATTATTCACTAAAACAAGTGAATACACGAGTATCACCATATTTAAAAAAAGGCATTAATTTAGTAGGATTTGCTCGGCTTGAAGCTGGATTAGGAGAATCTTGTCGCTTAGCAGCAAGGTCTATTCAAAGTACAAATATTCCATTTGGTATCATTAATTATCCACTTCCATATCCATCAATGGATTTATCTTGGGTAGATAAGGAAATAAAGCTTCCTATCTATAATGTGAATATTTTTCATATGAATCCAGATGTACTTCCGACGGCTCACAGGAAGCTTGGGCATCGTTTTTTTAATGGGCGTTATAATATTGGCTATTGGCATTGGGAATTGCCAGAACTTCCAGAAGAATGGATTAGTAGTTTCAGACTTTTAGATGAAGTATGGGTTCCCTCGTCTTTTGTATTAGAGGCAGTATCGAAGAAAACCAACCTTCCTGTTATTCGTATTCCGCATTGTATTCAAGTCGAGTGCTCTAAAGGTATAGATCGAGGGTACTTTGGATTACCGATAGATCGATTTTTGTTTCTTGCTATGTATGATACTAGAAGTGTATCGCAACGAAAGAATCCACTTTCAGTTATTAAAGCATTTCAAGAGGCATTCTCTAAAGACGATGCTTCTGTGGGATTGGTATTGAAAGTGAATGGTTCACAGAATAATGCAGAAGAATTAAAACAGCTTCAGAATTTAATTCAAGATAATAGTAACATTTATCTTATTAATCAAACATTGAGCCGAGAAGAGATAAATGCGTTAATTCAAGCTGTTGATTGCATAGCCTCTTTACATCGTTCGGAAGGTTTTGGACTTGTACTAGCGGAGGGAATGTATTTAGGGAAGCCGGTAATTGGTACGAATTGGTCTGGAAATACGGATTTTATGAATAGCGAAAATTCTTGTATGGTTGATTATACACTTGTTAAAGTTGGAGAAGACTATGGTCCTTATAAACATGATCAAATCTGGGCAGAACCTGATATTGATCACGCAGTATATTATATGCGGAAACTTGTCTCAAATTCATTATGGTATAGCAATATTGCAGAAAAAGGGAAAGCAGACGTTCATAAAAATTTTTCAGCGCAAGTAGTAGGTGAAATGATTTATGGACGGCTTGAAAAGTTGAACTTAATTTAATAAGGGATTTTTGTAGCGATTTGAAACAAAAGTAAGTGTAAAGAGAAAGTTTTGTTTTGAGATATTTTAAAGTATTGTCTGGATAGAAATAGATGCAATGAATATAGGATGATTTCTAAAAAAGGAAATAATTTTTGGCGGGAGGAAAAATGGGGAAATTATGAGTAAACTAAAAATTGCTTTTTTTACACCGTTAAGGCCGTTAAAATCTGGTGTTTCAGATTATAGTGAAGAGCTTTTGATGCACTTAAAAGATTTTTTTGATATTGATATTGTTATCGGGAGTAATTATGTACCTGAAAATCCTTTATTAAAACACTTCTGTAATATCATTCCATATCCTCAATTCCAGTATGAACTTTATGATGAAATTGTTTACCAATTTGGTTGTAGTCTTTTTCATAGTTACATGCTTCCCTTTATACATTTGTATCCTGGGTTAACGGTGCTTCATGATATTAATCAACATCTTGTATATTATTCACTTGGTATGCATGAAGATAATTCAATTTACATTCAAGAGATGAAATATAATTACGGAGAGGTAGGAGAACAAGAAGCCATTGAAGTACTTGCTGGGAGGAAAAGTCCGGATGTTTACGGAAAACCGTTATTAAAGCGAATAATAGATAATTCAAAGGGGTTAATTGTTCATAGTCAATTTTCGAAGAATAAATTATTAACTGATTCTCCCGAGGAATCTGTATTTTGGCTTCCTATGGCGATGCCTCTAGATAAAACTCCTAATGATAATGTGAATATAATAAGAAATAAATTCTTTATACCAAATGCTGTTGTAATTTCTATTCCGGGTTTTGTAGCACCTACTAAAAGAATATATGAATTCATTCTGGCATATAAACAAGCAATGCCTCTACTTAGTGAGAATACCCTGGTGTTAATTATTGGTCCTCAATTTGATACAGCGTATACTACTGCAATAAATAATTTGATTATACAATTAGGTCTTTCACAACGGATTAGGTTCATGGGGGAAGTAAGTGAAGAAGATTTTTCAAAGTTAATTAGATTAAGTGATATTATTGTAAATCTTAGAAATCCGTCTGTCGGTGAGACTTCTTCTACAATTATTAGAGCAATGGCTGCAGGGAAACCAAGCATTGTAAGTAAGATAGGATTTTTTAATGAACTTCCTGATGAGGTATGTTTAAAAGTTAGAACTGACGAGCATGAAATTCAAGATATAAAAGAATCGTTAATTCATTTAGTGAATAACAAAAGTTTAAGAATTCAAATGGGGCACAGTGCTTCACGTCATTCTACGACTGTAGAAACACTTGCTGTGGGATACCGTGATATAATATTCTCTTTTTGCTTAAAAAATAAAGTGAGTAAAGGAGGGGGATTTATGGGACTATTTACTAAACTTCCATACTCGGATACTTTTAAATATGGTGACGGGAAACTTTTTTATAATCAAGTGCCGATTAATAATATATCAGAAAGATGCATCGAGGTACCAATAGGGATTGATTTTTTAATGAAGTATAAATTTAGTCGCGTACTTGAAGTTGGAAATGTACTACAGTCTTACTTGCAAGAATCTATTACAAGAGATATTGTTGATAAATTCGAAATTTCTCCAGGAGTTTTAAATGTGGATTTGATGGAATATAATCCAAAAGAAAAGTATGATGCAATTATAAGTGTATCAACTGTTGAACATATTGGACAATTAAAAGATCCAACTGGTTCTTATGGAGAAGAAGATATAAGTCGAGATAAAGAGGGACCTCTGAAAGCAATTATAAAGATTTATAACCTCTTAAAAAAGGATGGGCATGCATTAATAACAGTTCCCTTTGGAAAGTTGATGGATTTAGGATGGTTAATACAATTTGATGATCTTTATATGCAATTGTTGACTAAGAAATATAATATACCTGAAGATGAACTTACTATTAGATATTATAAAAAAATTGATATGGAGACGACCTGGACTAATCCACGACAAATATGGTCACCGTGCTTAAAAGATGAGCTAATTAATACTATTTTTTCATCTCCATTTCCTGGTTCAAATGGAATTGCTGTTTTAGAAATAAATAAGAAGCGTGATCAGGAAATATTTATTGATGATACAGTACTAAAATTTCATTCTCCCTATGTTATTACTTCCCTATATTTAAATTCTCCTAAACCATTTTATATTCCTACAAATTATGATTTGGAGGGGTGGATATCTGTTCAAGGTATTGGGGCAGTATTCTATGGTCCATACATTCATCTTGAAGCTGGTTCTTATTTATTTAATTTAGAATTAGAGATAGATCATCCTTGTGATTTTGTAATTGAGATAACTTCTAATTTAGGAACCACAAAACTATTAGAATATAAAGTTAACAAATCTATTATAATAACTGATAACTTACATCTAAATAATCCCGAATATAACGTTGAGATAAGGTTGATGAATAATGCTTTTCTGACTCAAGTTACTAGAGTGAAAGTGAAAACAATTACATTATCGAAAGTTAATGATGGTTAGGTTAAAATGTTAGCTCTTTCCAGTTTTTTCTTTGTAAAATAATAATCTCGACACATCTAAAATCTATTGATTAAGGCAATCGTGAAGTAGTGTAGCAAAGTTAATAAAAGGTTCGAATTGTCAAGGTAGCTTATACATTCATTTTTAGTATGTAGGTAGAATGAAGTAAGCTATTTACTCATATAATTAGTTTAATTCCATATCCATAAGTTGATTAACTTTGAGTGAAGTAGATGAAAATTCATCATGGAGGCTATCATAACGTTTTTTAATGGGGGTGTTGAAATTGAATATTGCATTTGATATGTCTTTTGTCAAAGAAGAAATTATGAATCGGGGAATTGGACGTTATTCAAAAAATATAATTCAGCACATTATTATGTTAAATGATAGTCATCATTTCTTTTATTTTTATCCAGACTATACGAAAGAAGACGCCTATTTAAAAGATGAACTTCAGCGGTTTATTGATGTTAATAAAATAGACGTCTTCCATATACTCAGTCCATACTATCCTCTTGAAACTCATCGTATTCTACATAGAGAGTGGTTTGGGACAACAAAAGTGGTAGCGACAGTATATGACTTAATTCCAATGTTGTATCCGAATTACTATCTCTCTGCCCCTGGGATGCAAGCAATCTATAACCAAGTAACAAGTTTTATTTGTTCTTGTGATCTTCTGTATGCCATTTCTGAAACGACTAAGACAGATGCTATACGTCTTTTGAAGATTGATCCTAATATGATTAAAGTTATTATGGGAGGGATCGATGAACAATTTAAAATCAATCCTACAGTAAATCAATCCTATTTTGCTATGAAATATGGGATTTCTAAGCCGTATATTATGAATATTGGAGGTGCAGATTTCCGTAAAAATCTTAATGGTTTAGTTGAAGGGTTTACCAGAGCCAAGATAGCATTAAACAATTCGATTCAACTTGTAATTGTGTATTCGGATAAACAGCAACTTTTAAATTCTGGAATGACAGCCTCTGTTTTCGATGATGTCATTTTTACTGGTTATGTCTCAGATGAAGATTTAGTCAAATTATATAATGGAGCTGAAATAGTAGCATTTCCTTCTTTCTATGAGGGACTTGGCTTTCCGGTGATAGAGGCAATGGCCTGTGGCACACCAGTCCTTACTTCAAACACATCCTCGCTTAGTGAAGTTTCTGGGGATGCTGCCTACCTAGTTGATCCTTACAATATTGATGAGATCAGTAAAGGTTTAATTGATTTAATAGAAAATCCAGAATTACGCACTTCACTTAGAGATAAAGGTCTTCTACAGTCAGCTAAATTTCAATGGCCATATGTTGCGAAACATACGTTAGAAGGGTATGAAAAGATGAACCAAAAATAAAAAGTTACTACGTTCTTTTCCCATAATCCATAAAATTTTTATATGTTTGATTAAAAAGTATAGAATCAATAGATTATTACTAAGGAACAATTAGCATAAAACAAAGTTTAAGAGGTGGGTTAAAATATAATTATGCTTTGCGGGTTATTCTTATTTTTCAAATAAGGTGCGCTTTAGATTTAGGTATCTGGAAATAGAATAAGATAAAACTTCAAGGAGAAGTGAGCGATGTTAAAGTCTAAAATAGTAGGTGAGTCTGATTATAACGAGTCATGGTTTACGAAAGCTTTAACAAAACTAAGGGAGCCTTTCTTTCTTTATATGGAACAAATGCCGTTACCTTTCAATAATACGATTTATCACCGGAAATTGTGGGAGTGGTGTTATATCTATCAGGCGCTGCTTGAAAGAAATATGCTTATCCCATTTAAAAAAGGTTTAGGTTTTGGAGTAGGAAAAGAACCACTGGCCTCTTTATTTGCCTTTCATGGATGTTACATTACAGCAACAGATTTGGATTATAGTCAAGCTGTTGTTCAAGGGTGGGTTGATACGAATCAGCATTCGCAGCAAATTATGGACCTTTGTCAGTATGAGTTGTGCGACCCTAATACACTCAGGCATTTAGCGAGTTTTGAAACTGTAGATATGAATTGTATTCCAGATCATTTAAACGACTTATATGATTTTACATGGTCTTCCTGTAGTTTTGAGCATTGTGGCTCAATTGAACTGGGTTTTCAATTTATCCTCAATCAGATGAAATGCCTTAAGCCTGGGGGAGTGGCTATTCATACAACAGAATACAACCTTAGTTCAAATGACGATACAATAGAATCTGGTATAACCGTCATTTTTCGGAAGAAGGACATAGAGCAAATGGTAGCTGCTTTAAGAGCTGAGGGGCATTTAGTTGATATTGACTATAGCATAGGATCAGGAAACATCGAATCATATGTGGATATTCCGCCGTATAAGCAAGATCCGCACTTACGGTTACAATTGGCACAATATGTATCTACTTCCATTGGGTTGATTATTCAAAAAGATAAATGAAAAAACATCCCGAACCTCTGCATGATAAGGAACGGGATGTTTTTTACATGAATTACGGTATACGTAATTGCAAAGTGTATGGATTAAGTTTGTTTATATTAAATCTTTACATTTTTGTTTTATAGGTAGATGTAAAGTAAATGAGGGCTTGCACATGCGAATCGCTATTAAACTGATAACCAATATTGATAAATATCTTGAAGGGAGTGGTGTATAGAAATTTTAGGCTCCCATTTAGTTAAATTTTTTATTTTTGTGTAATCGCCAATAAAATATGGAATATCAGAAGGTCTCATTTTATTAGGGTCAGTTTCTATAGCTATCTTTTTATTTGAAAAAGATAGCAAAATATTTAATATTTCTTGAATGGATGTACTTATTCCAGAACAAACATTATAAATTTCTCCCGCATATCCTTTTAAAGCAAGCATATAGTATGCCCTAACAATATCTCGCACATCTGTAAAATCCCGAAAAGATTCTAAATTACCAACTTTTATTTTATTATGGTTGGTATTGTTGTTTATTAAGGCAATCTGATGAGCAAAATCAGATGTAACAAAGCCTAGTTTTTGCCCAGGGCCAATATGGTTAAAGGGTCTAACATGTATAACATCTAAACCAAAGCCTTTATAATATTGTTTTACTAGCATACTAACAGCTGCTTTACTCGTTCCATAAGGGCTTAGTGGGTTTAGTAATGTTGTTTCAGAGATGGTATCATGTATACCAAGAGTAGCTTTTCCGTATTCTTCTGAAGAGCCAATAGTGATTACTCTTATTTCTTTATCTAGTTTTTTGACTGCTTCTAATAGGTTAATAGTTCCAAGGGTATTGGCTTCAATTGTCTTAGAAACATTCACCCAGGAGTCTCTTACATTGCTCATTCCTGCTAAATGAAATATATGAGTTGGTGAAATTTTTTTTAATAAACTTACAATTTCATCTTGCTCTTGTAAATCTAACTGATAAGTATGTTTATATAAATTTGATTGCCTTGAAGTTCCATAGACTTCAGCTCCTTCCGCTATTAGTCTGTTTTGCAGGTGGTGACCGACAAACCCTGTAATTCCTGTTATTAAAGCTATCATTTTAGCACACGATTTATTTCTAAATCATGATCTACCATCATTGTTACTAACTGTTTAAAGGATACCTTTGGTTTCCAATTTAATTGTTCCTTTGCTTTATTTGGAGAACCGAGTAATAGATCAACCTCAGCCGGACGCATAAATTTTTCATCTTGAACAACATAATCCTTCCAATTTAGTCCTGCATACTCAAATGCTATTTCAACAAATTCTTGTACGGTATGTGTTTCCCCCGTAGCTACAATATAATCATCCGGACTTTCATTTTGTAACATAAGCCACATTGCTTCCACATAATCACCAGCAAATCCCCAGTCACGTTTTGCATCTAAATTTCCTAAACGTAGTTCATTTTGTAATCCTAGTTTTATCTTAGCTACCCCGTCTGTTATTTTACGTGTTACAAATTCTAATCCACGTCTTGGTGATTCGTGATTAAATAAAATTCCTGAACAAGTAAACATATTATAGCTTTCACGATAATTTACTGTAATCCAATGACCATATACTTTTGCAACACCGTATGGACTTCTTGGATAAAAAGGGGTTTGCTCCGTTTGAGGAGTTTCGGCCACTTTTCCAAACATTTCACTGCTTGAAGCTTGATAAAAGCGGGCATCTGGTTTTATTAAGCGTACTGCTTCTAGCATGTTTATGACACCGAGTGCTGTTACATTGCTCGTATAAATAGATTGTGTCCAAGAGTCTCCTACAAATGATTGAGCGGCTAAGTTATACACTTCATCTGGCTCTGCAATTTTTACTGCATGAATTAAGGAAGACAAATCTGATAAATCTCCAGGGATAAGTTCAATTTCATCTAAAATGTTTGAAATATTGTTGTAGTTCGGTGTGGATGTTCTTCTTTTCAAACCGTACACTCGATAACCTTTACTTATTAATAACTCGGCGAGATAAGAGCCATCTTGCCCTGTAATACCGGTAATTAATGCTTTTTTCATGTTATCAACTCCAAGGTGCATTCTTTTCGTTGTTTATAGTATGCGGAATAACTAAAAAATGACAGTGAAAATAATGTGTTCATGCATCTCAATATTCTATATAAATAGGAATAACTATTAAATACTATGTGATGGAAGAATATAAATAAGGTAGGTATGTTGAGGGTATTCTTTGCCAAAGAAAAAATATATAAAGCTTGTATTACGCTGAATGACACGTTTTACAAGCTTTTTTATGGTTATATGTCCATAGGTATCCAAATTAACAGATACACATAATCTTTAATATAGCATTATTTTTTGGAAGTAATTTTTGTTTTTAGGATAGTTAGTTAAACGTGCAGTACAAATCACCCCAAATAGTTGGTTTTATTAATTCTCGGAGATGAGAATAGTCAGCCACTTGTACTACTGCTGTAGTAAAGTGATTGATATGATAAATTTTAGGATATATTGACTTTAGCAGCTCAAACAATTCCGATGGATCAAAGCCTCCAATCGAAGAAATAGATAATGGATTAAATTCTACTATTAAATCTGGTTTCCATTTATTGATTGTATTTAAAGCACCTTGTAACGCCTTAGTTTCAGAACCTTCAATATCCATTTTTATAAAATCGACATTTGTAATTTCAGCAGCTGGTATCCAATCATCTAATCTAACACAGGTGATAACTTGATTTGGCGTTACAGCAATCCCTGGTTCCTCAAACACAAATGACCAACCTCCACCGTCACTGTTGTTAAAAAACTCGATATTTGTATTTTTATCGTATACTCCTAAATTGATTGGCAAAATGTTTTTAATTTGATTTTCTTGTATCGTCTGCATCAAATAAGAAAAGTTAATGCTAGATGGTTCAAAGGAATAAACTAATCCATCTTTTGCTAAATAACTTAATGCAAGAGAAGTTAGCCCAATATTCGCACCGACATCTAGACAAATGCTGTTGGGCTTAATAATCCTTTTTAAGTGATTCATTATATGAACTTCGTAGTATCCATGTTGCTTTACAGCTTGGAATATACTCTTATCTTGTTCATTTCCGTAAAATACAAATGACTTTTGATCAAAAGGCAAATTTAAAATAGCTTTTTCCAAATAAATCAACTCCTATAAAATTTTTTAACTTATAGATTAGGGATATATTCCAATTTATAGGGAGGTCAATTGTTTAATTGTATAGATGATCATAGTTAAGGTGAATGGAGGTTATTGAATAATTCATCACATTCATATGTTATGAAAGAATTATCGGTAAGGTTTACACTTCATATTAAGTAAAATTAAGTTGTTTTAAGAAATTAACGGTAACAGTAGTAAGCGATTAAATCATGTCAGTGTAGATTTAAATCGTTTTGATTAGTAGTAGAGAGAAAATAGAACCAAGTGGTAAATACAAGTTTCAGGTTCATGTACTAAATATAGAGAGTCAACGGCTGATTATACCTTTGTAATCAGAATAATTATAAGTATCTATGGCAGAGTAAAGATTATTTATATGTATAACGTATTCAAGAGAATGGAGATTGTTCCCTAAATATATACCTTGTTTTCAATTTATTCCAGAACCAATACATACCCTAGAGATTCGGTAAGGTAATTATGATTTTCGTTAAACGATTATAAGAAAGAGAAATATGGAGGCTGAATACTAAAGGTTTGTATCGTTTATTAATAGAAAAAGCTAGGATTATAAATTAAAATATCACGATGCTTTAAATAAAGGGGAAATAATTCATTTTATTTTGGTTCTATTACAACAGATTATGGAATATATTAACATGGATGAATAAGTGCAGGAGGTATTCGATAAGTAAATAGATAATAAAGAATTTTCAGTACATATGATATTTAGAAATTAATAATTCTATGTTGATTGAAGTTGTAATTGATCTATTAAATGAGCGTAATACTTTTCTCTCCCGTTTCGTGTCAAAATTCTTATTCTAGTAATTACTATGAATAAAAAAGGGATGGAGTGAAATGGATGAAAGAAAACAATGAATATCCTAATCCTTCTCAAGTTACCCAAAACCCTCTATGTATACAGGAAAACTTCAAAAATCTCAGAGTCATATTCGTATCCTCTGAATACGATGTACCATATTGGCCATTAGAAAAGGGAATTATTGATAGTCTAAAAAAAACTGTTCGGGAATTACATGTAGTATCACCAAAGCAGGATTTAGTGCGAGTTGTACAAAAAATAAAACCAGATTTTGTACTTGTTTTTAGTGGGTTTAAGCTGCCTTTTTATCAAGTAGAAATGTTGAAGAGGCTTGGTATAAAAACAGCCGTCTGGATGACAGATGATCCGTATGTTATAGATCAGAGTAAAAAAATCGCACCTTATTACGATTTTGTTTTTACACAAGAAGTCAATTGTATTTCTTTTTATAAATCGATAGGTTGTCAAAATGTTCATCATTTACCCCTTGCTGCAGACCATAATGTATTTTATCCGAAAAATGTTGATGAAAAATATAAAACAGATATTTTGTTTATTGGAGTTGCATTTTCAAATCGTGTAACATTTTTTGATGAAATTTCCGACTATTTGGTAAGTAAAAACACGCTAATTTCTGGCGTCGGATGGAACAGTTTACAGAATTATCATTTGCTGCAGCAAAGAATCAATGCAAATCATTGGCTGTCTCCTGAAGAAACCGCGAGTTACTACAATGGAGCGAAAATTGTGCTCAATCTACATCGTTCACACGATGATCCAACTATTAATAAAAATCGCGAGAAGATAGAAGCATTATCTCTTAATCCTCGAACATTTGAAATATCTGCTTGCGGGGCTTTTCAACTAACTGATATTCGCCCAGATTTAAGTGGATTTTATCAACCTGGCTATGATATTGAAACATATTGTACAACTCAGGAATGTATACAAAAGATAGAATATTATTTGAGTAATGAAGAAGAAAGAAAAATGATAGCGGCAAGGGCTTTAAACAGGGTTCAAAATGAGCACACTTTTTCACATAGAATCTTAGAACTACTTAGCATAGTTTTTCCTGAAAAAGAGCTGAATGGGGAATGATAGTATATAGAATTGATATAGAGACATTATAGGTGAGGACATTTATGTACATTTTAAATATTATATTTTGTAGTAAAAGAGAAAGCAATGTATAGAAGATTCTCTATACATTGCTATTTTTGTGCGGGAGTAAATACTATTCAATTTCTAAGAATGCATAAGTGACAGCAGCTACTGTAGCAGCAAGAGCAGCAGTTTGGACAAGCTGAATTTGAACTACATCACCAGCGTTTAACGGTACATCAGGGACACGGATTGTGCCTCTTAGTAATGGCAGTGCAATGAGTGCTGCAATACTTAATGTCGGGTTTAGAGGAATTGTAGCAATAACCTGTGGAGTATCAGAGCCAACTCCTCCTGGAAATCTGACAACTTGAGCAGTAAGAGCGCCAAGTATAGTTGCGCTGGCACCAATTATTGAAAGTCCTGCAGTGATATCGAATATACCTGTTGTAGTTACCCCTACTCCGGTAAAGGCACCTGGTGGTGGTACGAGTGTTCCAGTTAATCCTGGTGGGGTAGGAGTTGCTGGTACTACAGAAATTGCATTTGGAAGAGGAGGTAAGAATCGGTCAAAAGCGATTGCGACTCTATTAATTCCTATTAATGGTAGTGCAGCTAGTGTGATTACTTGAGGTACTGTACCATCCTGGACTGCAAAAGCACTCTGGTCACCGGCAGGGCCAGGAAAAGGAACAGAGATAGGACCAGGAGTAGGGCATGGAACAGCGTCCGGAGACCGGAAAGCATGATGATTTGATCCACAATGATTAAACATATATTCACCTTCTTTTCTTATAGAGTACATTATATTTAATGCAAGTAGGTACAAATTTGAAATGGACAAATTCCTATTTTTTTTTGAATGGTGGAGATGTCTAATATATTTTAATCTGAAAATTCAAACTGTAAATAACAAATGTAATTTATCCCGCTATTTGTGGGCAATAACTGCCGATAAAAGTCTGACTGGTCGGACTGACCGTTAGTGGGGATGAAGAAGACACCCACTGATGAAAGTTTCACTTTATTGAACGGTTATTTCTTTTTCTATTTATTATATAAGTGCGAAAAGGTTGCTTTTTTTAGAGTGGTTATTTCAATGATAATCGTGTAGGGAAGTGTTATATTTTAAGATTTATAATATTACCAAATATGATAAGTGAGTTCATAAATAATATATATTTTAGAAGGTATATGAAACTGTATATTATGTCTGTATACAAAAAAAGAACGCAAATTTCCGTACCCGCTGAATATATATCTAACAGTAGGAGTTTGTAAGAACAGGAGGGAAAGGATTTGAAGCGGAAACCGAGCAACAAAAAAGATAAGCGGTCGATCATATATATTTCACAACCTACATTTGATGAGGCTAAATTGAACATGCAGAAGACATTTGTTATAAAGCCGGAAAAACAAGTAGAATCTGCACGGGAAGAGGAAATAGATACTAAGGAAGAAATAATAAACATAAAGAAAGAAGTGGATGTGAAAGCAGAAGCTAAAGCCATTGAAGAAGTAAAGGAAGAAGCGGATGTGAAAGCAGAAGCTAAAGTCATTGAAGAAGTAAAGGAAGAAGCGGATGTGAAAGCAGAAGCTAAAGTCATTGAAGAAGTAAAGGAAGAAGCGGATGCGAAAGCAGAAGCTAAAGTCATTGAAAAAGTAAAGAAAGAGGTAATAAACATAAAGGAAGAAGTGGATGCGAAAGCAGAAGCTGAAGTCATTGAAAAAGTAAAGAAAGAGGCACTAAACATAAAGGAAGAAGCGGATGCGAAAGTAGAAGCTAAAGTCATTGAAGAAGTAAAGGAAGAAGCGGATGTGAAAGCAGAAGCTAAAGTCATTGAAGAAGTAAAGAAAGAAGCGGATGTGAAAGCAGAAGCTGAAGTCATTGAGGAAGTAAAGGAAGAGGCAATAAACATAAAGGAAGAAGCGGAAATTACTCAAGAACTGCAAGGGGAGGAGAATTCACCAGAAACAGAAGTAATAGCTGTAAAAGAGAATAAAGTATTTGAAGGGCAAGCGTTAGATAAGGGAAAAGGTCAGGAAGCTGGCTTACCCAAAGGAGTGCGAAAAAGAAAACCCTTCAAGGAAATGAATAATGAAGAAAAAATCTACTATTTAATACATCAGCCTAAATATATTCCGAAAGTAAAGTGTCAAATTAACACAGTAGAAAAAAATTTGACGGGATATGTACTTTCTTATAAAGAAGGATATGTAGGAATCAAAATGATGGAGAAAACAAAAGAAGTTAAAGTTAAATTCGAAGATATCGTTCACATTAAAATGATGGGTTTATAGAAACAAATAAATATATAAAGGTGACAGATACTCTGTCACCTCATAGTTTTTTGGTTTTACAATAAAATTACACTCTGCTAACGAAAGTGTCACGGAAACATTGAATTGCACAGAAGCATCGTAAGTCAACTGTAATACAGAAGTTAGTAGATGCTAAACCAAAGAATTCTGTTGTTAGTCTAGGAGCAACTCCTGAACCTCCGCCAGTATCTCTGAACGTAATGCCGTTTTGATATTTACAAATTAAAGTTCTTGCGATTGCTTGGAAATCAGCCTGTGTTACTGGAAGTCCTGAAGTTGGTAAGAATAGTGATAATTCTCTTATAAGATCATCTAATGCACCAGGGCTAAGGTTTGAAACATCTGGTGTTAATACTCTAAAGACTGCACAACAATCGCAATCTACACTTTCTACGCGTAAAAATGGAGAAGGGATAGGGATAGGCAGTTCAAAAGCATCAGCTGTTATAGATCCTGTATTAATAATGTTAAAACAGCTTGCTGGTAGAAAAATGTCACCTTTTTTGTTAAATACTGCAACAGGGCGAGTGTTGGCTATTGGGGAAGTACCACCGCAGTTTGCGCCTAAAATTGGGTTTTCGCAACCAGTTGGGCAACCATCAAGTTGTACGTCTTGTAGTTCGTTGATAAAATTTACGACGTCACATACACAATTGGCATCATGACGATGCTTTTTGTCATCATTGCAGCTCATATTTTACACTCCTTATCATTGAGTTTTGATTTACATTAATAGGATATTGAAGCGGGGGTAAATCGGTTACTCCTCTTACTGAGTTTTTTTTTTATGGGTAAAAGTAATGTAAAGGTAGGAGAGGAAAATGTTATTTACAAGTTGGCTTGTGTTCTTTATTTTTGCATGTGCTGCCTTTCGGTTAACACGGCTTATTGTGTTTGATAAAATTACATCATTCTTACGGGCGCCTTTTATTGAAGAGGTACAAATTACAGAACCTGATGGAAATATTTCCACCTATATGAAAATTAAAGGAACAGGATTAAGAAAATGGATAGGGGAATTGTTAAGTTGTTATTGGTGTACAGGGATATGGGCGAGTGCATTTTTATTGTTATGTCATAATTGGATTCCAAAAATAATGGAGCCAATTATATTATTATTAGCGGTTGCGGGTGTCGCAGCAACTATTGAGACGATTGTTAGTCGTTTGATGGAAGAATAAGAAATGAGGGAACGAAACAGAGGGATTGTTCATATAGTAAATCGAGCGTAAAAAAATTGAGGAGATGTTTGCGATGACAAACTATCAGCAACCGGACCCATATCATAACATTCAATATTGGCATCAAATGCAGCAGCATATGAAGAATCAACAAGCACAAAAGCAACTAGAGCAGCATCAGCTGCTAGAACAACAAGGATATGTGAAAAAGAAAAACTGTAATTGTAGCGGAAAGAAACAAATCTTGCCAGATCAACACGGTCGAGGTTGAGTAAACACTCATGTTATCGTGAGTGTTTTTGTTTTGTATACAAATATTATATTTAGTAGAGGAGGAGTGAAGAAAAGGGGAGTCATAACCATTTTCAAACGTTAGGGGGCTATTGAATCATTTGTAATGTTGTTCTATAAGATATTTATGGAGAAGAGATTTGTACTTAAATATTTGGAGGGTGTATGGATAGAAGATTGTTAATAATTAGAAAGGAGGAAACCTCAATCAGCAGTTTGGAATATATATATCACGTAAACATTGAATACCGCAGAAGCAAGTTAAATCAACAGTGATATAAGAAGAGGTTGCGTGTAATGCAGCATCTGGTCTAGTTAGATACGTACAAATAGGGTTTAAATTAGAGCCTTCTCCCCGATTTGCGACAACAATCAATGGTTGAAGTACAGCGTAGCAAGAGTCGTCTATATTTTCGACGCGGAAAATGGCTGATTTACAGTTTGTAGTTATACTAGGTACATATGCTTCGAAAGGATTTCCGGATTTTGTGAACAAAACAAAAGGTCTTGTGTTTGCGGTTTTTGTCTCATAATGGGGATCAAGGAAGGGAATGTCATAATATAATGAAGGGGGAGTTGATGCACATTCTTGTAATTCATGTATAAATGAAACAACGTTACATACACAACCTGCATCATAATCTGAATCATGTGTATTGTTACAGTTGCAGCCCATATGATTCACTCCTTACTGTTTAAGTCTATGCTATATAGAATATGAGTCGAGAAGAGTTGATATTACGAGAGACAAAGCTTATTTCTTTTAGCTGGGTCCCGGTATTGTTTGAGAAAGATACAAAGAAGTCAGCACCATATGATGTTAAGGCGCTGACTTCTTCGGTAAATCTTTTCGAGCAATATATAAAAATCTCGATACATCTAATTTTTTCCCTCTAAAAAATTGCGGAGAGGAGATGTAAAGCTCTTCTTTTGCGCGAGTAATAGCGACATAGAGCAAACGTCGTTCTTCCTCTAACGCTTCAGAAGTGTCAGTCACACGGTCATTTGCATCTTTTAAAGAAGAAGAATGAGGGAGTATGCCGTCGCTTGCGCCAAGTAAAAAGACACATGGAAATTCCAATCCTTTTGCGTTATGAATGGACATAAGGGAAACGGCATCTTTTTCTTGCATTGTTTTTAATGCTTCCATTTCTTTTTGGCTTTGAATCGCTGTGCTGACAAATTCTAAATAAGCAGGGATATCTGTAAAGCGATTTGCTGATTCCATTAGTTCTTCGAGCATTTCTTCTTGTATGTCTTTATGCATCGTAAAGGAAGAACGGTCATTGCTTTGTAAGTACTCTAAGTATTTTCCTTTCCCCTTAATAATCTCTTTTAGTGCTTTTTTTGGTTCCAATTCTTTAATAAATTTAATGAAGTCAATTCGTTCGTTTATTTTTTTGACTTGAAATGGTTTTAAACTCGGATTCAGCAAGAGAAAATGAAGGAGGGAAGGGAATCTTCCTTCACCGTATTTCCACTGTTCACGCTCGATAAATGAGATGCATTCATCACGGCCGATATACATCGTTGGTAATATGCTTGAAAGCGATTCGATTCGAAACGGTTCATACGCTAGGCGCAGCTGATCGAGTACTGGTTTAATTAAAGAATGTTCATAGAATGATTGACTTGCGCCGTGTTTAATAAAAGGAACTTTATGAATCGTTAGCTGATCGAGTAAAGAACGGCTGACAGAGTGTGTACGATACAACAAACAAAAGTCTTTGTATGATCGTTCGCCGCTTGCTACTTTATCTTGGATGAGTTGTAGAATTTGATTTGCTTCATCAAGAGTAGTGGCAGGGCGTGCATAAAATGGCTGCACTCCTTCTTCATGAACGGAATATAATTCTTTTTTAAAACGTTCTTGATTCAGTTTAATGACTTCGTTTCCAAGTCCAACGATAAATGGATTCGAACGATAATTTGTATTTAAAGCAATAATGGTTGTATCTTCAAATTCTTTTGGAAAGGATAAGATAATTTGATGGCTTGCACCGCGCCAGCCGTATATGGCTTGATCGTCATCACCTGCGATAAATAAATTATTTCGCGGCGAAGCTAACAGTTTTACAATCTCATATTGTGCATACGACGTATCTTGAAATTCATCGACTTCGATGTAATGGAATCTATTTTGTAATTGCGTTAATAAAGGTGCGTTGTTTTCAAGCATGTAGAATGTTTCTAGTAAGATATCATCAAAGTCTATATATCCATATCTTTGTTTTACATCTTCATAACGTTCATACACTTCACGAAATTCTTGTTCCACTGGTGTTTTTGCTTGTACATCTTTTGGACGATTTAACTTATTTTTTTCGAGTGAAATCATGGCGAGCATTGTTTCTGCGTCATAATCATCTTTTAAACGCAATTCTTTCAAGATTTTCTTTATCATAATTTGTTTATGTTTTTCATTTGCTAAAATCTGCTGGTTATATCCTTGACTACGAAGCAATTTTAAAAAGACGGAATGGAATGTACCTGCGACAACATACTGGCTTGCGGCACGGTTCATCCCAGGTAAGCTTGCTACGCGGCTTCGAATTTCTTCAGCAGCTTTTTGTGTAAACGTAAGCAGTAAAATGTTGCGTGGATGAACATTTTTTACATTGATTAAATAGCCAACGCGCGTTGTTAAAACAGATGTTTTCCCGCTTCCAGCTCCCGCTAATGTAAGAACCGGACCTTCTGTTGTTCGCACTGCTTCTAATTGTTTTTCATTTAAATAAACGCCTTGCTGCTCTAGGGCGCGGAAATAAGCTGCATCGTTATCCTTCTCGACAATTAAATTGGCAGAAGTTTTTGGAATATGATACGTGGCCTGAGGAGCGCTAGCGTGCGTTAATGTTTTTTGCGAAAATTTTTCTTGAGTCATACATTCACCTTCAAAACTATAGCATCAACTTTTAACTTTAGCGGAAGAAAAAGAAAATAGCAATGTAAAAAACAGGAGGGGGTTACCTCCTGTTTAGAAAATCATAACTCTTTTATCATCACAACATGCGGTATATCTGCCTCCATAAATACATCAGAGGCAGTTTCATATCCAAGTTTTTTATAGAAGGATTCCGCATGTGTTTGCGCATGGAGCTTCAATTTTGGTAGCGACTCTTCCTTGGCATATGCTTCGAGTGAGTCCATAATGATTTTTCCGATACCTTTTTTACGATGAGAAGCGAGAACACATATACGCTCCATTTTCCCGATGCCATCCACAATACGAAAGCGACCTGCGCCGACTGGAATATCCCCATCATATATAACAACGTGTTTAGAGATTTCTTCAAATTGATCGTATTCTTCTTCAGCGGACACATGTTGTTCTTCAACAAAAACTTGTTTACGTACAGAGAATGCATCTCTTAGCTGTTCGTCTGTTTGTACGATTTGTGCTTGCAAATTAGTTGTTCTCCTTTCCAAGGTGGAATGTTTCGTATACTGTCCATGTTTCATTTTCTAATTGATATAGAAGGTGGAAACGGTCGATTGGTTGCTCGTAATAAAAGTCTTTCATACGTAAGCGACCTAATACATCAGCATGCTCTGCATCTGATAGATTTTGTCCAATTGTTAAATGTGGTACGAATGCGTATTCACGCTCTTGTGTAAAGAATCCTTTATGCATTTCTTCATTTAATAATGTAAGTTCAGGTGTTTTTTCTACTTTAAAATAAAGAACATTATTAACAGGTGCGAATGAGCTTACCTTTCCAACGTGAAGGGTAAACGGATTTGTTTTGTTTGCGATTGTATGCAGTTCTTGTACAATTTCTGCTAATTGCTCATCTGGTGCCTCAAAGGGTGCTTTTAATGTGATATGTGGCGGAACTAATGCATAATGCGGATCATAACGCTTACGCAGTCCGTTTGCTTTATCTTGAATCATTTTTGATGGAAAAATTACAATGCCTAGTTTCATCTTTATATTCCTCCCTTTGTAAGTCTAGTTAGATTTTGAGAAAACAAATCTCTTTTTTTATTATATCAAAGAATTCTGAATACTGCTTCTTATTATTTCATTGATAGAATATAAGAAAATGCTTTTGGCAAATCTGTTTGCCAATATTTCCAAGTATGATTTCCTTCAAATTCTTCGTAATGTGTGATGAAGTTTCTTTCTGTCAGCAATGCATGCAGCTCACGGTTTGGTTCTACAAAATCAGAAACTTGTCCATCTGTTCTTTTTACAGCAGTTTCTTCTGTCCCAATTACATGATAAACTTCCAATGCTTGCGGTTCTGTAAAGCCTTTTGCAAGGCTAAGCACTGTTTCATCGACAAATGGGGACTGCATAACGACTTTGCCAAATGTATGCGGATACATAAGTGCTGTCATAAAGGACACTGTACCGCCTAGAGAATCTCCGATTAATACACGACCTTTGCCCATTTGGTATGTTGGATAATTTTCATCGATATATGGAACGAGTTCGTGGGCAAGGAAACGAATATAGGCGCTGTTTTTCACATCGTTTGGAAAGTATTTTTCTTTACGATCGTGTACATTTTTATATGGAATACCGACAATAATAGTTCGGTCAATTTCTTCATTTTCACGAAGACGTTCAATTACACGGTGCGCTTTACCAAGCTGAAAATAATCTCTTCCATCCTGTGCAATGACAACTGTGTGCTTATGCAGCGGCGTATAATTAACTGGTAAATAGACGAGAAGTGTAATCTCTTCTTGAAGTGATGTACTGTAAAATGAAAGTTCTTCGATTCTCCCGATTGCTTGATTCATGTGTGATCCCCCTAAATAAAAATATGCTGTGCTTCTCGTTTTATATTTTACCATAATGATAAGAAGAATCTAAAAAATTAGTATTTATATGATGAAAGAAAAATCAATATAAAAGCTTTCGTTTTAGTTGGGAGAGAGGATCCGCCCATGCATAGAAGCGGTCAGGGCCTTTTTTAGCCCCATGCCATGTTAAAACAAAGGAAGAAAATGAGAGGAGATCTCCTTTTTCTTCATAGCCGTAATTTATATGTGAAATCTAAAAAAGGAGTTATCCAGCAAAAGCCCGATTGGTGATAGAAGGTTGATTTATATAAAAATAAATTGAAAACCTTTCTTTTTAAGTGAGAGAGAGGATTCGCTGATGGGTAGAAGCGGGTTCCACGTGCTAAATGAAAACAAAGCGAGAAAGAAAGTGCAGGTTCCCTTTTTCATAGCAACGATTTATATGTTGAAAGATTAAATTAGGTTTATATATAATGAAGTGGGGATTTTTACAGGGAGAGGGGTAAAACAACTTTGAAACAAGAAAAATCAATTGCACTACCGTTAGCAGTTTCCATTATAGCCATTTCATTTGCAGCTGTTTTCGTAAAGATGTCCTCAGCGCCATCTTCAATTTTAAGTATGTATCGGTTATGGATTATTGTAATCTTTATGCTTCCGATTGTTTGGAAAAAGCGTGAAGAGTTTCGCAGAATTGAAGGGCGAGATTGGCTGTTTTTGATAGGATCAGGGTTCTTTTTAGCACTGCATTTCCTTTTATGGTTTGCATCTTTAAAGTTTACAACTGTTGCAAGTTCAACCATTATTTTAGCGCTTCAGCCAATTGTATCATTAGTTGGAGGTTTTTTTCTGTTTAAGGAAAGAACCACTTATTCAGCGATTGCCACAATGGGGATTGCTATCCTTGGTGTAATGTGCATTGGATGGGGCGATTTAGGGTTAAGCAGAGAAGCGATATTTGGAGATATTTTATCCTTTTTAAGTGTCATTGTGGTTGTTGGTTATTTATTCATTGGGCAAACAACAGTAAAAAAAGTTTCACACTGGATTTATAGCTTTACCGTGTTTGCATTTGCGGGAATATTTATCGCTATTTATAACGTAATCATGAGTGTACCATTTACAGGATATTCTACATGGGACTGGTGGGTTTTCCTGTTGCTTGCGATTGTACCAACTGCTTCACATATGATTAATAACTGGCTATTAAATTATGTGAATGCGACAACGATTTCAATGAGTATTTTAGGAGAGCCTGTTGGAGCATCGATACTTGCGTTTTTCTTATTAGGTGAGAAATTGAATGGTATGCAAGTTATCGGTAGCGTTCTCGTATTATGTGGTGTGTTTATTTTCTTGCTGCAGCAGCAAAAAAGTGTGCAGAAAGAACGAGTGCAAAGTGCAGCATTTACGCAAGAGTTGTAGTGTTTTTATAGATTATTAGTAGGCTGTTAGGAGGAATCCTGGCAGCTTTTTTCTGTATAAATTGAAAAACTGATATGAATACAGCATCCATTTTATTAATTATGTTGGACAAGTTTGGACAAGCGTACAAGTTATTTATATCATTTTTTCATAATATAAATATGAAATATTATTAGGAAAGGGGAATGAATAATTGCCAACGTTTAGTAATGTCACGGTAACACAAAATTTAACAGTTAATGGAAATACTCAATTAGGTAATTCATCGTCAGACACAGTTAATGTAGCAGGAAGTGAAATGGTACAAGGGAATTTAACAGTTAATGGAAATACTCAATTAGGTAATTCATCATCAGACACAGTTAATGTAGCAGGAAGTGAAACGGTACAAGGGAATTTAACAGTCAATGGAAATACTCAATTAGGTAATTCATCGTTAGACACAGTTAATGTAGCAGGAAGTGAAACAGTACAAGGGAATTTAACGGTGAATGGGAATACACAGTTAGGCAATGCGTTGACAGATACTGTAACAGTAGCTGGAAATGCAACCATACAAGGTGATTTAACGGTCAATGGAAATTTAAATGCGGAAATAGTAATTGATACCTTAACAACCAGTGGTGATTTAACTGTGGGTGGTGCATTACGAGTGAATAGAGGTTTTGAAACAATCTCGAATACCCTTTTCTTAGGGACTAATAATGTATTCAATCGCTATGTTTATGTTGGTCAGCATTTAGAGGTAGTTCCAGAAAGTGACGTAATCGGTAGTGGAAGTCTCCGAGCAGGCACTTTGGATTTAGCTGGGTATTTAGGTGGACAGGTAGTGCCTACTGCGGCTTTAACTGTCGGACATGGCCATATCGAGATGAGGGGTGCTGGTCACGGGATAATACTAACAGCACCAAATAATACCCGTTGGCTATTAACGGTTGATAATAGTGGGAATCTTACAACAACACCTGCTAGTTGAAAATTGTAGTAGTAATGAGGTCATTTGTAGTACAAAAAGGATAGATAAGGCAAATATTTTTGCTTTATCTATCCTTCTCTTTTGCCACATAAGCTGTGTTGACCTATTCAATAAAAAATCAAGATTGTGAAGGACTGTACTTAAACGAACGGGTGCTTGTGCGGCCGAGCTTGGGTCGTGTCATATAACGGGTGGGATTCCCGTCGAGTAAGAACTAGCCATTCGCTCGTAGCGAGTCTTGGAGGGCTAATGATAACTCAATCAAAGATATAAGAAAAATTTCAAAAATAAAAAATCCACTAGCAGCTCCTGCACTGTCCTTTGATAGGCTTGAAATACTATATGGTTCTCAATTTGAAACAGAACTTATTTCTCTGCGCGATACGAAGCAATTCGTCTCTCTTACAAAAAGCACCCATCCACAAATTGAAGTAGCAAATGACATTATACATGAATGAGAAGAGTGGTCTCAAAGAGCCACTCTTCTTTTTATCTTTATAATAAAACAAAGGTTTTTACTTCGGATTTGTTATAAAAGGCTGAACATGAACAATACATAAATCCCTGAATTTCCCTTCGGCAGTAGTGACGATGACGACAGCCCGTCCGGCGTTCTTTCCAGTTATGATTGCTTTGTTTTGATCTGTACGAATTGTTATGACGTTAGGGTTCATATTTGTCCAAATGAGTTCTTGATTTGTTGCTTGAATTGGGAGAACAGAGGCTGATAATTCAGCGCTTTGCCCTACTTTTATTTTTAATTTGTCTTTTTGTATATGCACACCAATTACAGATACAACAGAAGGAGCGAGTGAAATGTGAGGTGAATTTGATTGTATGTTTGGACAAGAAGCATTTGTAATAAGTGATAGTTTTTTTGAGTTTTGGTGTTGTAGTGATGCCATCATTTTAAAGTCTCCTTTCTGTATAAGTGTTCATACTAATACTATAGCGAAGTAGTGTTATGATAAATTTAACGAAACATAAAGAAATTGTTAATTTCAAAGAGAAAATTGTAGAAAGGTACATAAAAAGAAAGGAACCCCCGCTTTTATGATGAAAGCGAAGGTTCCTTATTTTAAAAATATTATGCAGTTTTCTCAAACTCCTTGAACTGCTTTTCAACTTCTTTTGAAGGTTTTGTTAGTAAACTTACGATAATAATGGCTAGTAAGCTTATCGCAAATCCTGGAATCATTTCATATAGGAAATCTTTTAAAAACTTAAATTGTGTCCACGTAATAACAGTTACAGCCCCAGCAACCATTCCAGCTAGCGCGCCCCATTTTGTCATACGTTTCCAGTATAAGCTTAGTAAAATGACAGGGCCGAATGAAGAACCGAAGCCAGCCCAAGCGTAGCCAACAAGTGCTAGGATTGTGTCATTTTGTTTAAATGCTAATCCGCAACCAATAAGTGCGATAACAAGAACGGCCATACGACCAACAAATACAAGCTCACGATCAGATGCAGAACGTTTAAAGAATGTTCTATATATGTCCTCTGTTACTGCACTTGAAGTAACAAGAAGCTGAGAAGAGATTGTACTCATAATAGCCGCTAAAATAGCTGCTAATAAAAATCCAGTAATTAATGGGTGGAATAAAATGTTACCTAGTTCAACGAAAATTGTTTCTGGGTCAGAGAGCTTTAATCCCGCTTTTGAATAGTAAGCGATACCGATAAGACCAGTAAACATAGCTCCTACTACAGAGAAAATCATCCAGCCCATACCAATTCGACGTGCGCTTTTAATTTCTTTTACAGATGAGATAGCCATAAAGCGTACGATAATATGAGGTTGTCCAGCATAACCAAGACCCCATGCAAATAATGAAATAATACCTAATACGGATGTACCTTTAAAAATATCTAATAGTGCTGGGTCAATAGATTTAATTGTATCAAATGCTGGACCAAGGCCGTTTACATTCATAATTGTTACGACCGGAACAAGGATAAGAGCAACTACCATGATGATACCTTGAACGAAGTCTGTCCAACTTACAGCTAAGAAGCCGCCGAATAATGTGTAAGCTACAACAACGCCTCCAACAATAAGTAATCCAACATGATAATTTAGTCCAAATGAATTTTCGAATAGTACAGCACCTGAAACGAATCCTGAAGCTACATAAAATGTGAAAAAGATCATAATAACAAGTCCAGAAACGAGACGTAGCATATGAGAAGCATCATGGAAACGATGCTCTAAAAATTCTGGAATAGTAATAGAGTTGTTTGCAATTTCTGAGTAGGTACGTAAGCGAGGAGCGACATAGATCCAGTTTGCGTATGCGCCAAGTGTTAGGCCAATCGCAATCCAGCTACTACTTAATCCAACGCTAAACATTGCACCGGGTAATCCCATTAACAGCCAGCCGCTCATATCGGCTGCTCCAGCACTTAATGCTGTTACTGCGGGGCCTAGTGTACGCCCGCCAAGCATATAATCGGTTAAGTTGGATGTTTGTTTATAGGCGAAATAGCCAATGACTAACATCCCGAGCATGTAAATAGAGATCGAAGTTAAAATTAACATCTGCGTACTCATGTAGTTCCCCTTCCTTTTGTAATGTCTTTTGATGAACTTTGCATATTTATAATCTATCATGATTATTTCAGAAAATCCATATACAAATACGAATTTTCTGAAATGTAAGCGTTTTTTGACATCGTTTTATTTTTAGAATATATAATTTTCTGACAAAAAACCTACATTTTAATAGAGTATTTATTATATTTACATAAAAATAGGTTGTTTTGTCAATATAATATTGAATGAAGAAAAAAATAAAATTTTTTAAAAAGTATTGACTTATGAAAAAAGTAAGGACTATAATGAGTGCAACTTAAAAAAATGCAAGCGTTGATGAAGAAGAGTACATATTCTGAACATGTCAGAGAGCTGATGGTTGGTGCGAATCAGTATGGGATTAATATGGAATGGCCTTCGGAGCTTCCAGACCGAACCGAAAGAAGTAGGCTTTGGCGACATGATCTCATCGATACAAGAGACACGTATTATATTTTGATACGTTAAAGTGCGTTACTTTTGTAACGAATTAAGGTGGCACCACGGGAGTACCCGTCCTTTCTATAGGATGAGTACTCCCTTTTTGTGTATAAAAATAAATCAACTAAATAAATTAAATCGTTTAAGTAAGAAGAGTACGTATATTGGAGACGTTCCAGAGAGCTGGGGATAGGTGGGAGCCCGGTGCGGTGCCATATGCGGAATGGGCTTACGAGAGGTATGCTGAACCGAAAGAAGTAGGCAGCCCGGGTTCCGCCGTTACAAGGATAAGGTATATATTTGTACCTGAATAAAGCGGGATGCTTCTTGCATCCAAACGAGGTGGTACCACGGTAAATTTATCGTCCTCTACATATTTCGATATGTAGGGGACTTTTTTTATTTTAAATAGTGAGGTGGCAGTCATGATAACGAAAGAACAATTTAACATGCAACAAGGGAAAACATTTTTGGTCATTGATGAAGAAGAAGGAGATAGTGTGACGCCGATTGCTTTATATCGCCAAATGAAAGGTGAGAAAAAATTCTTACTTGAAAGCTCGCAGCTTCATCAAGATAAAGGACGTTATTCTTATTTAGGATGTAATCCATACGGAGAAGTCAAAAGTAGTGGCGCAGCTGCAAGGATTACGATAAATGGTAGAACAGAGCAGGTAGAAGAAAATGTATTACAAGTATTGAAACAAGTCATTGCTCCAACGAATGTCGAAAGTCCATTTCCGTTTTGCGGAGGAGCAGTTGGATATATTGGTTATGATGTCATTCGGCAATATGAAGATATTGGAGAAGAGCTATTTGATCCGGTTGATATTCCAGAAGTTCATGTATTATTGTACCGAGAATTTATTGTATACGATCATTTACGCCAAAAATTATCATTTGTATATGTATACAGAGAAGATGATACAGACTCCTTTGAAGAAGTGCATGAGAGACTGCAAGTATATAAACGAGATATCTTAAAGGCAGCGAAAGAACAAATATCAGAAGTACAGCCTTCTCTATCCTTTACTTCTTCTATAACAGAAGAAAAGTTTTGCGAAATGGTAGAGAAAGCAAAAAAGTATATTCGAAATGGTGATATTTTTCAAGTTGTATTATCTCAGCGATTGCAAAGTGAATTTATAGGTGATTCATTTGCTTTATACCGTAAACTTCGCATTGCGAATCCATCGCCATACATGTTTTATATTGATTTCCAAAACTATGTTGTACTTGGTTCTTCACCAGAAAGCTTACTTTCTGTACGAGATGATAAGGTGATGACAAATCCGATTGCAGGAACAAGACCACGCGGAAAAACAAAAGCGGAAGATGAAGAAATCGCGAAGGAGCTCTTAGCCAATGAGAAAGAACGTGCCGAACATATGATGCTTGTAGATTTAGGGCGAAATGATATCGGCCGGGTGAGTGAAGTCAGTTCAGTTAAGTTAGATAAGTATATGAAAGTCGAAAAGTATTCACATGTGATGCATATTGTATCCGAAGTTTCCGGAACATTGCGAAAACAGATGGATTGTTTTGACGCATTAGCGTATTGTTTGCCGGCTGGTACTGTATCTGGAGCACCGAAAATTAGGGCGATGGAAATTATAAATAGATTAGAAACGGAAAAAAGAAATGTATATGCCGGAGCAGTTGGATATATAGCTTTTTCTGGAAACCTTGATATGGCGCTTGCGATTCGCACAATGGTTGTCAAAGACGAGAAAGCATATGTGCAGGCAGGAGCTGGTATCGTCTATGATTCAGATCCAATTGCCGAGTATGAGGAGACGTTAAATAAAGCGAGAGCGCTACTGGAGGTAATGAAATGATTGTACTCATCGATAACTATGATTCGTTCACTTATAACTTGTATCAATTGTTAGGGGCATATGAAGAAGAGATTGTTGTACTGCGAAATGATAAAGTGACGATTCAAGAACTGGAAGGAATGAAACCAAAAGCAATTATTCTTTCACCGGGACCCGGAAAACCAGAAGATGCAGGAATTTGCATCCAGGTGATTCAGCATTTTTATAAACAAATTCCGATTCTTGGCATTTGTCTTGGACATCAAGCGATCATTTCAGCGTTTGGCGGTGAAATTGTAAGAGCAGAGAATATAAAACATGGGAAAACATCACGTGTAAAACATAATGGCACATCGATATTTTCCTATGTCACGCAACCGTTAACTGCGATGCGCTATCATTCACTCGTAGCGGCGAAGCAGACGATTCCAAAGTGTTTTGATGTATTAGCAACAGCGATGGATGATGGGGAAATCATGGCAGTTCGTCATAACTACTATCCACTATTTGGATTACAGTTTCATCCAGAGTCCATTGCGACGGAAGAGGGCGGAAAATTAATACGTGCATTTTTAGCCAATGTGAAAGAGGGGGAGCGAGTATGAACAGTTATCTTCGGAAATTAGTAGACGGACAGAATTTAACAGAACAGGAAATGTATGAAGCAGGTCTTGCACTCTTAAGTGAAGATATATTAGAAAGTGAAATTGCTGCATTCTTAGCATTGTTAAAGGCAAAGGGTGAAACAGCGGATGAAATATACGGCCTCGTTCGTGCACTTCGGGAAAAGGCATTACCATTTGCGAGTCATATAAAAGGAGCGATGGATAATTGCGGAACTGGCGGAGACGGTGCCCAAACATTTAATATTAGTACAACATCTGCTTTCGTACTTGCTGGAGCTGGTGTGAAGGTAGCGAAACATGGAAATCGCGCTGTTTCTAGTAAAACGGGGAGTGCGGATCTATTAGAAGAACTTGGGGTCAATATTGCATGCACGCCAAGAGAAATTGACTATTTATTAGAAAAAGTAGGCATAGCTTTTCTATTTGCGCCAGCAATGCATCCAGCACTTAAGCGCATTATGAAAATAAGAAAAGAGCTAAATGTACCGACCATTTTTAATCTTATTGGTCCGCTTACAAATCCGATTGATTTAGAAACGCAGTTTGTTGGCATATACAAACGAGATATGCTAATGCCAGTAGCTGAAGTATTGCAAAAGCTTGGTCGAAAACAAGCGCTTGTTGTAAATGGAAGTGGATTTTTAGATGAAGCCTCTCTCCAAGGAGAAAATCATGTAGTGATTTTAAAAGATAACAAGATTATAGAAGAGAGCATTACTCCAGAAACGTATGGATTTTCTCGGGTAAGCAATAAAGAAATCCGAGGCGGAAATGCAAAAGAAAATGCGCATATTACAATGCAAATACTAGAGGGGAAAAAGAGTGTATACCGTGATACGGTTTTACTCAATGCAGGTCTTGCCCTTTTTGCGAATGGAAAAGTAGAGACGATTGAAGAAGGCATCGGGTTAGCAGCTCATAGCATTGATTCAGGAAAAGCCCTGGCGAAACTAAATTTATTAATTGCAGCTAGTAATCAAAGATTAGAGAGGGTGAACTAAATGGGAACCATTTTAGACAAGATCGTTAAGCAGAAGAAAAAAGAAGTAGAAGAGTTATACAAAACATATACACCAGTGAAAGAAAAAAGACAGGTTTACTCACTTGTGGAAGCACTGAAACAATTTACAGTTATTGCAGAAGTGAAAAGAGCGTCGCCATCTAAAGGTAATATTAATTTACAGGTAGATGTCCCGAAACAAGTAAAAATGTATGAAGAGTTTGGTGCAGGAGCTGTTTCAGTTTTAACGGATGAACAATTTTTCAAAGGATCGATTCACGATTTAGAAACAGCGAGAGTGCATAGTAATATTCCGCTTCTATGTAAAGATTTTATCATCGATACGATTCAAATTGATCGGGCGTATGAAGCGGGAGCGGATCTCATTTTACTTATTGTCGCTGCGCTACCAGAAGAAAAACTACGAGAGTTATATGCATACGTGCAAAAAGTAGGACTAGAGGCAATTGTAGAAGTCCACAACGAGGCCGAATTAGAGGTGGCACTAGAACTAAACCCTCATGTGATTGGGATAAACAATAGGAATTTAAAAACATTTGAAGTGGATCTCAGCACAACTGAAAAGCTAGGGGAACGATTAAATAAGGAAAATAGACTTTGGATTAGTGAAAGTGGAATTCATACGAAAGAAGATATCATGCGTGTCAAGCAGGCTGGTGCAAAAGGTATTCTTGTTGGGGAAGCACTGATGACAGCACCTTCTGTCGGAGACTTTTTTCAATCACTGAAGGTGACAACATGAAGGTAAAGATTTGCGGCATTACTGATCTCGAGACAGCAAAACTTGCTTGTGAATATGGCGCAGATGCCATTGGATTTGTATTTGCGAAAAGCAAAAGGGAAATTACACCTGAAAAGGCAAAACAGATTATTGGTGAGCTTCCAGCTGACGTAATGAAAGTGGGCGTGTTTGTAAATGAATCGGTAGAAGTCATCCGGAAAATCGTAAATGATTGTGGTTTAACGCATGTGCAACTACATGGGGATGAAGGGAATCATCATGTTAGAAGATTGAATATTCCGTCTATAAAGGCGGTTGGTGTGAGTTCGAGTGAAGATATAGAACAATCAACAGGCTATGAAGCAGATTTTCTCTTATTTGATAGTCCGAAAGAAAAGTTTCATGGTGGAAATGGTAAAACATTTTCATGGCAGTTACTAGAGCATATGCCAAATGAAATTCGAAAAAAGTGCATGTTAGCTGGTGGATTACGCATTGAAAACATTAAAGAAGCAATTGAAATTGTTAAGCCGTATATGGTGGACGTCAGCAGCGGAGTAGAAACAGATGGAAAGAAAGATAGTGAGAAAATAAAACAATTTATTAGAAAAGCGAAGGAGTGTTAAACATGCAATATGCATATCCAGATGAAAAAGGTCACTACGGTATATACGGAGGACGCTATGTTCCAGAAACACTGATGCAGTCCGTTTTAGAATTAGAAGAAGCATATAAAGAAGCGATGCAAGATGAAGCATTTCAACAAGAATTAGAGCATTATTTACAAACGTATGTCGGAAGAGAAACACCGCTTTATTTTGCGGAGAATTTAACAAAGTATTGCGGCGGTGCAAAGATTTATTTAAAACGTGAAGATTTAAATCATACAGGTGCTCATAAAATTAACAATACAATTGGGCAAGCGCTTCTTGCAGTGCGAATGGGTAAGAAAAAGGTTGTAGCTGAAACAGGAGCTGGACAGCACGGAGTAGCAACCGCGACAGTGTGTGCCTTACTCGGTTTAGAGTGCGTCATTTTTATGGGAGAAGAAGATGTGAAACGTCAAAAGTTAAACGTCTTCAGAATGGAATTATTAGGAGCGAAAGTGGAAAGTGTTGCAGCAGGTAGTGGGACGTTAAAAGATGCAGTAAACGAAGCGCTTCGCTACTGGGTTGCACATGTGCACGATACGCACTATGTAATGGGATCTGTTCTTGGACCGCATCCATTCCCGCAAATTGTACGTGATTTTCAAAGTGTAATTGGGAAAGAAACGAAAAGGCAATATGAAGCATTAGAAGGAAAATTACCAGAAGCTGTTGTTGCTTGTATTGGCGGTGGAAGTAACGCAATGGGAATGTTTTATCCGTTTGTACACGATGAAGAAGTTGCTCTTTACGGAGTCGAAGCAGCAGGAAAAGGGGTTCATACAGAGAAACATGCAGCAACCTTAACAAAGGGAAGCGTTGGTGTCCTTCATGGTTCGATGATGTATCTCCTTCAAAATGAAGAAGGACAAATTCAGGAAGCACATTCTATTTCTGCAGGTCTAGATTATCCAGGAGTTGGGCCAGAACATAGTCTGCTAAAAGATATTGGCCGTGTTTCTTATCACTCGATTACAGATGATGAAGCGCTGGCTGCATTCCAGTTACTAACGAAAAAAGAAGGAATTATTCCGGCATTAGAAAGCTCGCATGCAGTGGCATATGCATTAAAACTTGCCCCTACAATGAAGCAAGATGAAGGGCTTGTCATTTGTTTATCAGGCCGCGGTGATAAAGATGTTGAAAGTATAAAACGTTATATGGAAGAGGTGTAGAAAATGGGAGTAGAAAGAATTACAGCAGCGTTTCAAAATGGTAAAAAAGCATTCATCCCGTATGTAATGGGGGGAGATGGTGGTTTACAAAAGTTACAAGAGCAAATTCGTTTTCTAGATGAAGCAGGAGCGAGCATTGTTGAAATTGGTATCCCTTTTTCTGATCCAGTTGCAGATGGGCCGACAATTCAAAGGGCGGGAAAACGAGCATTAGATAATGGAACAACGCTCGGAGGGATCTTTCAAGCATTAGCGGAAGTAAGACAAGAAGCACAAATTCCATTTGTACTTATGACATACTTGAATCCGATTTTAGCATTTGGAAAAGAACGTTTTATAGGAAGCTGTTTGGAAGCTGGCGTAGATGGAATTATCGTTCCTGATCTGCCATACGAAGAGCAAAATATTATTGCACCCCTCCTTCGTGATGCGAATATCGCACTCATTCCACTTGTTACGGTAACGAGTCCGGTTGAACGGATTGAAAAAATTACGAGGGAATCACAAGGCTTCGTCTATGCGGTAACAGTTGCAGGTGTCACAGGCGCAAGACAGGACTTTAAACAAGAGATTCATAGCTATTTGGAAAAGGTAAAAGCACATGTGCATCTCCCAGTAGTTGCTGGATTTGGGATTTCAACGACTGAGCATATAGAAGAGATGATTACTGTGTGTGATGGGGTTGTTGTAGGGAGTAAAGTAATTGAGTTGTTAGAAGCAGAAAAGAAAGAAGAGATTTGTGAGTTGATTGCTGCGGTGAAATAAGAATTGGTGGGGGTCTTACTGCCCGTAAAAGCCCGATTGGTTCAACTAATAATCAGTGGGGGATGAAGAAAACCCCCACTGATTAAAGTTTCACTTTATCAGCGATTCTTCAAATATATCGACAGTTTCTTCGATTATATCGGCGAAAATATATCGGCGATTCGACAAAGGATATCGACCAAACGACAAATGACGACAAAAAGAGACTCCCTGTAAAGGAGCCTCTTTTATTATTAACCTAATGGGTTTTCACCAAATCGTTTCCAAAGTTTTGGAAAACGTTTTGCTAATCCTTCTTCATCATCTTCATCCCAATCGAATTCAATGTCAGGCATAGATGAATCGTGTCCCTTTTCATCTAATAAAGAGTCAAATTTATCCCAAATATCGTCGTCCCATTCTATATCTCCCGTTTCTTTTAAAGAAAAAGCTTCAAGGGCTACGCTTAACATTTCTTCAAACTCTGGAATAATTTCTTCCTCTTCATAAAAAGAAGGAATTAAGTTTGCTAGATTATCAGGATTTTGCATGGCTGATTCAAACACTTCTTGTCCGCATGCAATGAGCCAGCCTCTGAAGTAATCAAAGGAATCATCAGAGCATCCACCTAGAATAATATACGCAGCTGCCCATAGAGAGGATGTATAAGATTCTTTGAAAGCAGTCTGAAAGTGGATTTCATAGTCTGCAATTTCACTTGTAGATCGCGAAGCTAATTGTTCAATTAGCCAATCGCTCGTTTCGTCTTTTTCCATCATTTCTGAAATGAGTTGCCAAAATTGTTCTTTATTCATTGTTAGCGCTCCTTTTAAAACGGTATTTGTTTGTAGTGTAACATTTTTTCAATCCTTCACTTGATAAAGAATGGTAAAAAACTGTTGTGAAATGAATTGAATATTTCGACATCTGTTATATAATAGTTACAATTGTATCTTATAAGAAATGAGATGATGGTATGGCTGTACTGTTAGCCCTTATTCCAATCATGATGATTTTTATTTGTTTATTTATTTTTAAGCAAACATCGCTGAAAGCATCGCTAATTTCCTATGCAGTATGCGGTGGAATCGTTTTACTCACGCCCATGTTTCGACTGCAAATCGGGGAGGTCATGCATGCAACTATTAAGGGCTGGTTAATTTGTTTTATTGTTGGCTATGTTTTGTTTTTTGGTATTTTTTTATTTCACCTCATGAACAAAATGGGGTATATCGATCAAGTGGCACGTTTTATCGAACAAGTTACTCATGATCGATTATTACAAATGCTCTTAATGTGTTTTGGAATTTGTCCACTTATTGAATCAGTGAGCGGATTTGGGATTGGTTTTATGGTGGCAGCTCCTATTTTTCTCTCGCTCGGTTATAAACCGTTTCAAGCGGTGTTACTCTCTTTTATCGGTTTATTGGCGAGTTCTTGGGGAGCGATGGCAACGGGAACGATTATTGGATCGCAGCTTATTAACATGCCATTAGTAAACTTAGGAACTAGTACAGCATTACTCAGTATTCCTTTTTTTGCATACTTTATTTTCCTTTCTTTGTATGTAGTTGGAGGTTGGCAAGCAATTAAGCAAAAGTGGAAGGAAGGAATGGGCTTTTTTCTTTTGTTTTCTATATCAATCTATCTTTCTAACGCATACGTAAGTGTTGAGTTAGCAGGGATTTTAAGTTCCATTGTAACAATTACATTTGGTTTTCTTATCATTAAAATGAAAGCGAAGCAAGGGAAGGAGGTTTTATCGGAGCATGCTGCAACGACGCAGCGAGAAGTTTCTATCGTGAAAATTATAAGCCCTTATTTATTTTTAACAGTTTGTATTTTGCTTTCTCGTCTCATTCCATCGCTACATAATATGCTCGGGTCTTATGCTGTTCTTGATTTACCGGCGTACTCTTACAAACTAGCATTACTATATTCACCTGGATTTTGGCTTGGGGTTACATGTTTATTTACCATCATTTTTTTCCGTATTCCTTCTATTATTATAAAACAATCTTTATCGCAAACGATTAAACAATGGATACCGTTTGCGATTACAACGACAATGTTCATTGCCATTTCAGAATTAATGGGCGCTGCTGGTATGCACACATTATTAGCGGAAGCAGCAGGAAATACATTTGGAACGTTATTTGTCTTTGTTGCCCCGTTCATCGGTGCAATTGGTGGTTTTTTAACGGGAAGTAACGCAGGATCAAATGCGATGTTTATTAAACTACAAATGCAAACCGCGCAGAATGTAGGGCTTCCGTGGCAATATGTGACGACTCTGCAAAATACAGCATCATCTGTAGCGACAATTGCTTGTCCATCACGAATTACACTTGGGGCTTACTTATGTAATATCCCGTTTCGTGAGAATGAACTACTAAAGAAGACAACGCTTATGATTTTCGGAGCGGTGTTGATTGTAGTGGTGGAAGTTGCCGGATGGTATGTATTGCAATGAAATCCTCTGTTTAAGGAGGATTTTTGTTTGTAAGTGGATAATGTATAAAAGAACAAGTGTTTCTATTTTATGAAGAGGAGATGATCCCATGCCCTTAAAAAACTACGGAGTCCTAAAAGGTATAGCATTGCAATCTATGATTGGAAAAGGGAAAACACCTCATTATCAAGTTCATTTGCAAGATGAATCAGGAGTAGACTATCGCATTGCAATTAATGTAAAATCACAAAGTTATCCATCCGAGGTATTATATTTTGCAAGTGAAAATATAAAATCAGAAGCGATTACGATTTTACCGACATTACCTTTTGGTTTTACTGAAATTAAAGACAATAAGCCAGAGATTGCACTAGATTATGTAAGAGGAAATCTATTTGATTCCAAGCAGATGATTCCTTTGCCACCAGAAAAGTCGGGAGCTAATAATGATTTAAATGAAAAAATCGAACATTATATAAAACGAGCAATAGAGGAAAAGGCAATTATTTATGCATTTGGAGAACGGTGGGGTCCAGAACATAATACACCTGACCGATATTTTCATTTTAAACCTGGTAACGGCATCCATGATATTCATATGAACCAAGGAAATGTGGAGGAGTGGGAGAATGATGATGGCGTGTGGCAAGATGGTGGCATATTCATCCACTTTGAGAAAGAGGAAAAGTGGATTGGAATTTTCCTTGCATTTCAATCGCAGTCTTGGTGTACGGATGAAGAGGGGCATGCTCGTATTCCTGTGGAGCAGTGTAATTATAAAGGGGGAAATTAAGCAAAACAGCTAGTTCATCTCGAACTAGCTGTTTTAATTTTGTAGAAAATATAGCTTATGAGTGTAGAGATACAAGAAAAGAGTATCGCTATGCTTGAAAAAGCAAGTACATCCATATTATATTTCACTACATTCCCTATCAACTGATTACTATCATAATGAAACAACGCTGCTATCGTATTGAATAGGAATAAGACGATAAATATAGTAATCACACCATCTAATGAACCTTCTATATCCGGTTTACTCAAGGCGATATGTGCAGAGATACAAATCGCGATGAAAAGAAACAGCCAAAAGGAAGGTGTAGAAAGGTTACTAATCGTAAAAAGACTTTTTAATAAGAGAAATGAGGATACAAAAATATTTTGCAGCATATCGATGTTGATAGAAGTAACTTGCGTATTTGTTTCAAGAGCACGTATAAAGACCGAATAAGATTGTGGTACGAAATAATACATCAAAAGGATTAATGCGGCCATTCCTGAAAAAATAGGAGCAATTCCGATGAAGAAATTTCCTATCCGTTGATAGATACTTCTTTGATTATATTGGTGCCTTACATAACCTAAATAACCGTTACTTGTATCGGTTGGAAAGAGCTGCATTGCTACGATTTGATGTCTGAATAGGACGCACATAACAGCATGTCCAAGTTCATGGATAGGGACACCGATCCATGCGGATAAAAGGAAGCCTTTCTTGCCAAAAGCTCTCGTCCAATATGTTCGTGTAAGAGATTCTAAATAACCTAATAGAAAACCAACCAAAATGATGATACCGATTAAAGAGAATAGTTGCACGAAACTAGTAATAAAGATTTGAAAAAGTGAGTGTACAAGTTCCATAGTTTTTGTCCAATCTATTATTTTTATCCCGCATTAACGGGCAGTAATACTCCCACCTCAAAATTCGGCAGGAGCAAAGAAGTTAGGTGGGAGATAAACTGCCCGTAAAAGCCCGATTGGTTCAACTAATAATCAGTGGGGGTGGAGAAACCCCCCACTGATTAAAGTTTCACTTTATGGTGTATAAGCTTTTTCATATTGTATATAGATAGAAAGGTTTTTGTCAAAATGTTACTAGAAAGAAGGGCGAGATTCTTGTAGTCATGTTTCCTCTCCTCGTACATATATTGAATTTGTAGCAGCTTAGAAGATACATGCTAAGGGGGAGATGATAAGATGACGTGTCCAAAATGTAACACCGAGCATACAAGCGAAGCGAAATTTTGTGGGAATTGCGGGCATGCACTAACAGAACAAGCCGCGGGACATCGTGAACAGCAAGCAGAACAGCAGTTGATTAGGTCAGCACCTACGCAGGCAGCAGGATCAAATGAAAAGGTAGAGCAAGCAAAGCAATTTGCGAGTGGCTATTTCCAGTTTTTTAAGAATGCATTGAAAGCTCCGTCAGCAATTATGAAAAGTGGACATATTGAGGTAAGGAATGGGATTGTAAGTCTTGTTCTTATTTGTTTTTTATTTGCTTGTCTGTTTTATCGAATGATGAGTCAGGCTACATCGGTTGCGACGAGATTCGCACCTGAAGTACCTGCACCTTCATTTTTTGGAGAATCTGTTAAAGTCTTTCTCTTTTTATTAATTTTGGTTCTTTTTGCTGGGTTTATTGTTTTTGTAAGTGGAAAGTTGATGAAATCATCTTTTTCTTTTTTGGAAACATTAGGTGTTTGGGGAACAGTATCGACACCAGTTGTCGCTGTGCTTGTTATCGCACTTTTATTTAGCTTTTTAACAATTTTTTTAGCAGCTTTCTTTTTAGGGATTGCTATATCGTGGATGGGCGTATGTATGATTGTTTCAATCGTAAAGTTAGACCGAGGTGGATTAGATCCAGTGTATACACTAATTGTTGCGAATATTTTGGTTTCAATTGCCATCTGGATTATCCTTTGGTCTTATATCCAAACAATCATTAATACCTTAACGGGAAGTTTCTCAGGCTTCTATTAAAAAGGTGGCTGAACGGATGAGCGTGTGTACAAAATGCGGTTCGCAATTAATGGATGGCGTGCAATTTTGTCAAAGCTGTGGAATGAGAAGAGCTGAATATGAACGGAGAGGAAACGAAGAGGTATCCCATGTACGAAGGAAGAGGAGCACAGGGAAAAAAATATGGATTGGGGTTATCATTCTTCTTATTCTCAGCTTAGGCGGGGCGTACATGTATGGGGCAAAGTATTATTCTGCAGAAGCGCAAATTGATAGAATGATTACGATCTTACAAGAAAGAGATGCAGAGAAATTCATTGATATTGTGACGACAGATGATCCGCAATTTGTAGTCGATAAAGAGAGTGTAGCACCATTGTTTTCTTATATAAAAGAATTCCCTGCCTATGTGAATGATTTAAAAGCTTCTATCCAACAACAAAGGAAGAAGCAAAGTGATGTAGAAAAAGTAGACTTTGTATTAACGAAGGATGGAAAATACTTATTTCTATTTGATCGATATAAATTGAAAGCAAAAACGTATTACGCATCGCTTCTTACAAATGAAAAAGATGCGTTGTTAAAAATAAATGGAAAAGAGTTAGATAAGACGACTGATAAAATGTTTGAAAAGCAATATGGGCCATTTTTTCCAGGGGTTCAAACGTTTCAATCAGAGTTTAAAAATGATTATGTGAAGCTAAAGCGTGAAGAAAAGGTCGTACTTATGAAGCAAAATCAAAATAATGTAACGGTTGATCTTTCGTTAAAAGGCCATTACATCACGATTCAAACAAATGTAGCAGGGGCGACATTATATGCCAATCAGAAACCAATTACGACGCTCACAGGGGAAGAATTTAAGTGGGGACCGGTAGCTACGGATGGGAGCGTCTCGATTTATTTAGAAAAAGAGGGCGCAAGCGGAAAAGAGAGAACAAAGGTGGAACCTATATCAACAAACCAATACTATACATTATCGTTTCAAAAAAAATCTGAAGAACAACCGAAATCTTCTTATTCACCACCAGTAACAACGAAGTATGTGTATAACGGATTTTTCTTTCCTGATAGTCATATTCGGAAGTTAACAAGTGCAGAGTTAAATTTCTTAACAAAAGAACAATTACGGATTGCGAGAAATGAAATATACGCTCGGCATGGGCATATTTTTCAAACGAAAGATATGCAGGCCTACTTTTTAAGTCAGTCCTGGTATCGGGAAAATCCGTATTATACAGGAGAGTTGAATGATGTCGAGATGTATAATGTTGAGCTTATAAAGTCAAAGGAATAGGTAGAAGAATTCACTTTTTATGTTGTAAAAATAAAAGGTACATCATCAATGATGGTGATGTACCTTTTTTATTATTTTTGTAGTGGTATAAGGGCAGCTTTAGCTGGTTCGCGTGAAAAAAAGATATGAAAGAGAAAGTTGACCCTACTCGATTTTCCAGTTGTACTAGCTTGGACATCGGATAAAGCACTGGAAGAAAGTATGGCTTCTGAATTCGGTGGAACTGTAATCTCGAGTCTACTGTTTAATTTTTCTGATACGACAACTTTTACTGCATCGTAAGAGAGGTTGATAATTTTAAGAATACCAAGTGGATAGACCGCCTCATCAGGCTGAGAGGTAGATGCAAATAGGGTGGATTTCCAAATTTCTTGAAAAAAGGTATCGCTATCAACTGCCCAAGCCTCTGCATCGTAGATTGTTGCATGAATACTGAATTCTTGTTCAAGTGGTTGAGCAATTTTGGATTCAGCAGGAGTAGAAATAAAATTACTACACATTGAGTCTGTTCACCTACTTTCCATTGTGACTGTTATAGCATATTAATAATCAGATTTATAAGACACGACGTTTTACCTATAATGTTCAAAGGATGTTTAAGGTATAAAACCATCCTTTTGAGTAGGCGAGAGTATCCGGCCATGCATAGAAATGGTCAGATCCTTTTTTATGCCCATGCTATATGAAACCAGAAGAAACAAATGAGTGTAAGGTTCTTTTTGTTTTCGAAGGCGAGATTGGCATGTTGGAAAACAAAAATGGATATATATGAAATGGTGTACGTTGTTATGTTTGGACGGAAGGGGATTCATTTGTAAACAAAAGGAAGAAGATATTATACTTTGTATATGATATTTATAGAGTATTTATGGTGAATTTGGAAAATGTAAACGATAGAGAGTGTACAAAGGAGTGGTTTGGTGAACTATGTAATTATTGGCGGGGATGCAGCTGGTATGAGCGCAGCAATGCAAATTGTGAGAAATGAAAAAGAAGCAAAGGTTGTTACACTAGAAAAAGGTGAAATATATTCATATGCACAGTGCGGACTTCCATATGTGATTAGCGGCGTGATCCCTTCTACTGAAAAATTAATTGCCAGAGATGTGAAGACATTTCGTGATAAGTATGGAATTGATGCGAAAACAAATCATGAAGTAACGAAAATTGATATTGAAAATAAAACTGTACATGGTATACATACAAAGACAAAGGAGTCATTTCAATATACATATGACCGCTTGTTAATTGCGACAGGAGTTAGGCCTGTTATGCCAGATTGGGAAGGTAAGGATTTGAAAGGGATTCATCTTCTAAAAACAATTCCAGATGCCCATAAAATATTGGAGACACTGCAGGAACAAAATGTTGAGCAAGTAACAATTATTGGCGGCGGGGCAATTGGTCTTGAAATGGCTGAAACATTTGTGGAGCTTGGGAAGCGTGTACGAATGATTGAAAGAAATAATCATATCGGCACGATTTATGATGCGGATATGGCCGCACATATACATGAAGAAGCGGCGAAACATCATATTGAAATTTTAACAAATGAAAATGTAAAAGCTTTTAAAGGAAATGAAAAAGTCGAATGGATTGAAACAGATAAAGGGACGTATAAAACGGATCTTGTCTTAGTCTCAGTTGGCGTGCAACCAAATACGGAATTTTTGAATGGAACTGGAATTCGTACGAACAACAAAGGGGCGATAGAAGTAAATGCTTATATGCAAACAAATGTCGAGGATGTTTATGCGGCAGGAGATTGTGCAACGCATTATCATGTTGTAAAGGAAATGCAAGACCATATCCCGCTCGGTACAACTGCGAATAAGCAGGGACGTCTTGCTGGACTAAATATGATTGATAAACGAAGAGCTTTTAAAGGAACTCTCGGTACAGGGATTATTAAATTTATGGGATTCACATTAGCGAGAACAGGTTTAAATGAAAAAGAAGCGAGTGGATTAAAGCTCCCTTATAAAACAGTAAAGGTAGATTCAACAAGTATGGCTGGTTATTATCCAAGTGCTACACCACTTTATGTGAAATTGTTGTATCGAGCTGATACAAAACAATTACTTGGTGGACAAGTAATCGGAGAAGAAGGCGTAGATAAACGAATTGATGTCATTGCGATGGCCTTATTCCATAAAATGAGTATCCATGATTTAGAGGATGTCGATTTAAGCTATGCTCCGCCATACAACAGTGTTTGGGATCCGATTCAACAAGCAGCGAGGCGAGCAGAATAGCGCTTCTTATAGGGGTGCTATTTTTTATACTGAAAAATTTATCCCGCATTAACGGGCAGTAATACTCCCACCTCAAAATTCGGCGGGAGCACAGAAGTTAGGTGGGAGATAAACTGCCCGTAAAAGCCCGATTGGTGAGGGCTAATAATCAGTGGGGGATGAAGAAAACCCCCACTGATTAAAGTTTCACTTTATGATATAATATTCACTCTTGAAAAATAGATGCCGCAAATATCGGAATACAAATCTTATTATAATGTAAATACATATGAGCAAGTAATGAATGATGCTGGAGGATAAGAAATGGCAATAAATATGAGAACAGTAGAAGAGTGGATTGAAGAATCAAATGCAAGACATGAAGAGGACTTTGGAGAGATTGTCCAAGAAGTAAAGGAATTATGCGTTGCGATTGATAACGCTACTTTAATTTACCCGAAACATGTATTTTGTTTTGGAAAGAAAGCTGAAGTGTTCTTCTTTTTCCAAGATCATGTTGTCATTGGTCAGGCGCAAGAAGAATATATTCAAGTTGAAAAGTTAAAGTATGAGAACATTACAGACATAAGCCTAAAAACAAATGATAAAAATACAACATTAGAGTTGAAATTCTCTAATGGAAATTTTATTATGCTAGATAGTTTAAATGATAATTGCGGAGCAAAGAATTGGCTATTTGCAAGGCAGATTAAGAGTATATTTAAATTGATTTAGTAGAAAAGATCCGCCCTTTGCTAGACGCAGAGGGCGGATCTTTTAGCTATGCAAATATCCTTTAAGCCAAGTGCGAGGTCGATAGAAACCAATCGGAATTTGAATGAGGGACGTTTTTTGCGTCGTATCAATTTCATACAGTTTGTCACATGAGTTTGCATCAAAACCTAAGAGTGGATGTCCTCCCATATCCATAGCTGAGGCTGCTAAGATGAGCTTTTGTACGAGTATGCCAGCTTCCATTTGTTGAATCCGGTATCCTCTATAACCTAAATCGTTTTTTAAATAATCTTTATTTCCTATTACGTGTAAACAGAGTGGCACTTGAAAGAGGTTTACATTATCCATTGTCATACCAGATTGTAAAGGTTGGCGCAAATCCCCGGGGCTAATTTCTTCTAATGTATGAGCACTACTGTCATAGGAATATGCCCCATTTGGCAAACCTTCTACGTTATAAAAGCATCCGCAGAGTGAGACGCGTGCTTTCGAATTGATATGTGTTCCGTCTAAATCATTTTGATAAGGAAAGGAAAGGCTTGCTTCTTGAAGTAAGGTAGCGAGCTGCGTTTCATTTATTTTTTGTAAGACAAAGTCTAGATCTGGTGAATAGCGTTTTTGACAAACGGATACAAAATCGTACGATAATCGCTGCACCTTAGGGAGCGTTAAAGTTTGTTTGTGATGTGAAGCAGTTGCGTCTTCTCCTACAGTTTGAAATTGTTCTGTTGATTCTAGCATGGAAGCTCTGTTCATTTTTGTTATCATCGGATACTCTATAACATTTTGTGAGCGAATAAAGTAATCATGCTGCAGAAGAGGGAGCTCTTGAGATAGTTCATGAGATGAGATGTTTTTTTCGAATGTATCCCCCTGGTAAAACCATTCTGCTGTAGGTTTACTAGATAACGGAATCACCGCGTATACACTTTCTTCTTGCTCAGATAATCCGAGTAAGTGATTTATGGCTCGATCAAGAAATTGAAAATATACACCAGACGTATAGCCGAATTGTTTCGTGACTTCTAGTAATTGACCGATGAGTACGCCGGCATCTAGACCTTGGAGCCGATAAGAAAAATTATTATATTTAAAGAAATTTTTCCAAAACATAGTTGATACGAAAGTGATGCCGAAACAAGCGGATAGATCACAGCGATTCCCGAGTGCCTGCGTCAAATAAGAGTCAAAATTTCCTTCCCGAAGCAAGACCAAACGATGATGTGCTACGTCGTAATGGTAGATGCCATAGGGGATCGTTTCTATCCTTAAATATATATACAATTCATTTGGATACAAAGCTCCTCCTGAAGGAACAAACCTTCGATATATATTCCTTGTTTTCTCTTGATCGAAATGGAAAGGGGATTGGCAAATTTGAGTCAAGCCGAATGTATACCAAAGAAAATGTCCTATTTTTTCTAGATCGGGTTCGGTAGGCATATTTTGATTTCGTAATGTTAATGGCACATCAAGAGAAAGAGGGACGATAGGTAAACCACGATATAGTTTATAAGGAAGCGGTGCATCTTCCCAGTTAACATTCTCATTTGCGGGCATAATTTCATCGATAGAAAAATGTAAATTGTGTAGAAATGCCTCTAATTCCATGAAATTTCCTCCTTACAAAGCGAATTACGGAAATGGATGGGGGTGCGGATTTAGTTCTTCAAACGCTAGCGGATTAGCTGTATAACCAAGTTCCATCGGTACGTTTAGTGCTCTTTGCAGTCCTGATGTGCGAGTAAGATGGTGACCAAATGTCATTGGTAGCATGCCAGGGATGAAGACTTTTACACAATGTAAGCCGTTTTTTCGGATAGCGGGAGCTGTTTGATCAACAACGACTACTTCAAGTCCTAAGGGAGCAAATCGATCTAGAAGGTGCTTGAGGTCTACAGTTAAGTCGGCATCACTAGATGGAAGGTGATTCATTTGGTCAAATGTTTGTAGAGGCTGGTTATTGTTTAATAGAAATTGAAGTCGTTCTTCTGCTTCTGGTAAACCGTATAACATACTATGATCTTCCATTTGTGTTACAAGATATGGATCATGTAAAAATTGTTCATATTTTTTCCGGTTTTCTTCAAATTTTTCATCCATTATAAGGAGCATACCAGCTAGCTCATGTATGGCATTTTTTACAGCTCGCACTGGTTCCATATGAGCTCCGCCAGCACAGATGAGGTTCATTCCAGTCTGTTTTGTATTTTTAGCAATTGCCCAGATACTTGGAATTCCATGTTCCATCGTTGCATCAAAAACATGTAAATCATAGCCTGTAACTGTGCGCATTCGTTCAATCATTAATTGTAATTCTGTATCATGAGCAGAAGCTAAATCAAGACGAGAGAGTGGCAATTGTGCATACCAAGTTAGTAAAAAGGCATCGCGTTCTACTATTTCTAAAATCCCATGAAAAATCGCTTCTTCTAAGCTTCCTCCAATGGCGCAGCCGTTAGAAGTTTCATAGACAAATCCGTCTTTGTGCCCTAAGCTGTAATATGCAACGGATTCTGGTATTAACACTGGGCGATTTTGTAATAAAGAATAGCCCCATACCCAATTTTGCGGATCATCAGGATGAAATGGCTTAAACGGGAAATTAGGCTGTTTATAATGTTCACTTGTATGTAGACCAAGTGTAACAGGATTGATTGCTTTGTCTTCTAAATCGTGATAACTCCCATGAATTTTTGTCCGTTTCCCGCGAGGAGCAATTCCGCAATATCGCTCCAATCCTTCTAAAATCGCTGTCGACTCGCTAATTATATAGGAATGTGTTCGGCCGGCAACTCCTTCGTTTCCCATAAGTAAGGGCATATTTACAATGACATCAGCGAATGGTAAACGGGAATTTTGCATTTTTCCGTTTAAAAGTCCGGTTCGATAGTCTAAATAATCTTTCGTTAAAAAAGTATTTAAATCATCTACGGAACGACAACGATAGCTGTCATTGCTCGTTTTGAAGCAAGGTTGTAGTAATAAATGAGCAGCTGATTCAGTATCATCAGGTAATGAGCTACACACTGGGCATAGAGGATCGGGGAGAAATGAATGACGTGAGCATTGAAATGTTTGCATGTTAAATAAAAGTAGCTCTTCTTGTAAAGTTGGATGATGCTTTGTCAATATTTTCTCCGTTTCTGCATGAATGAGGTGACTCATTTGTAAAATTCCGTTTTGTGTTGCATATATATCCCGCTCTACACTATCATTGCGTTCCGTTAAAAGTTTTCGCTGCAGTTCCCACATTTCTTTTCGATCATAACCAGCTACGAGCCGCCTAGCATCAGCGCAATGGGAGCATCCAGGTTGATCGGGCTTAATGTAAGGACCGATGATACCCTCACCAAATGAAATAAAGCTCCTAACCCAAGGGATGTTAGCGGATCGAAATATTTCTTCCGCTTTATGGTGAATAGAAGGAGAGTAACCATCGTGTAATACGAGAGCAAGGTGAATATTTTCAGGGAGCGTTTCTTCAAGAGTGTTTTGGCGAATAACAGAATAGTAAGTGGATAATTGTTGCTCTACATAATCTGCGAGTAGGCCGTTTCCTACAAGTAATATGTTCGTATCCATCAGTTTTCCTCCTCTTTTATGAGCACGCCAACGACACTACCCAAACCTTCTTGTAAAAAAGGTTCGATGGCTAAATCAAAGACGACGGGATAAAGGTTATTTTCTTTTAAATTTAGTAGGGCGGATTGTAAGGTTTCTAATTGAGGGAGCACTTCTTCGCTTTGTATTTCAACTCTAAATGTGTCTGTATCTTGCACGAAAATAGATGAATCCGATAATACATAGGAGTTAGGAGGGAGCTGTTGATTTTGCGCGTGCAGTAGTGCCTGCTGTAATGAGTTTCTTAGCGCTAATGTTACATTTAAATCGGTACCACCATACCACTGATTGTGCATGCGGGTCCAAACAACAGGGAATCCTAACACTTCTTCACCAATTCCAATTTGAGGTGTTTCGTACATTGTTGAGAGTGCATTGAAATAAAACTGGCAGTGTGTGTCATTGATTTCGGTTAACTGTAGAGGAAAAACGTTTTCTGTTTGGGTAAATTGTCGTTTGTGCAAGGTAGTTGTTAAGTAATTTTGTAATCCGCGATACACCCCTTCTAGCATTGTTTCCCCAGCTCCAATTCCCATGCAGTCGTCTTGCTCAACCATTTGTGATACATATGTTTCGATTCCGGTTAATCCTGCTTCTCGTCGTGCTTCGTCATGAGTTAACCCCCCGCAAATGATATCAGGTAGGAGCTCAGCTGGTCCGTTTGATAATGGATTGGCAACTTGAATACGGCATTGGGATAAAGGTAATTGTGTTAAATCTTGTTCTTCCCATATGTGAAAGATTCCAGATTTATTTGAAGTTAACTGGTCGAAAAAGTGAAATAGCTCATTCGAACGATTTTGATTAGAGTGTTGACCGAGTACATCATCAAGATTCTGGATGATGTCTCTATGCGAGCCTTCAGTCGTGATAAGTGGATGTTGAATGAAAGAATGCCATTCGCCTTCTAGTGTTTCGGAATCTAGTAAAAAGAATTGGTTCGTTTGTTCTCGTTTCGTAACCCCTGTAACGTTTTTGAACAACTCAAAAACAAGGATGTTTGCTAACATAGCCCCGGTGATTGACGAGAAAGGCTCTAACGGCCCATCTTTTTGCAGAGCTGGCTCATGGATACGTCGCCAAGCTGATTCCCAGCATACGTTAGAATCTGAAGTAACTACAGGGCCCGCTAATCCTACTTGTTGTAAATAAAGAGCTGGAAGAAAGTTTTTCTTTTCTTCTCTACAAATCTCATGAAGCATTTTTAACTTTTCAATATTACCACTTTCAGATACATATAGAATCCAATCAAATGATTGGAAAACCTCTCGTAAGGGCCAATCTACCGTTGTATCTATTTTTTGAACAAGTACATTTTGATCGGCAGTATAGGCCTTTTGTACAAGTTCAACAAGTCGCGCATCATCTGTTGCTTCGGGATCCGTAACGAGGCAATGGAACTCTGGTAAGCCAGATTCAAGCAAGGAAGAAACTAATGAAGTAAAGAAAGATCCAGATCCAATCGCTAAGACTTTAGCTTGTCGATACATTTGAAATTGTAGGCTACTAGATTGCGAAAAGTTCTCTAAAAATTCGATTTGTGATGCATATCTCTCAAGTAATGTCTTCTCTAATTGATGGGGAGCATCTTCGCTTACATCCCGAACAAAACCATTTTGGTGCAAAATCTCGCCAATTTCAAATACCCTATTTTGATAAGGAAGGGAGAGTCCATTTGTTAATTCTTCTAACGTGTGTTCTCCGTTAAACATAGGCATCAATTTTTCAATCCATTGGTAAATATCACTCCCTTGCATCCGGAATGAACTGGAGTTGTTTCTAAAATAAACACCCCCGTCTGGGTTGGGAATGAAAAATGTATCTTTGTTCATCTTTAGCTTTGTAGAAGCCTGCAGATTACTCATTTTATTCCTCCTTATCAGTCAGTTCGTTTTAAGCGCACATTATCAGTGTATGTACTTTGATTTGTCCCTTATGATAAGTTAGAAAAGGTTGCCCCTACAGTGGATGTTGCAGAGGCAATCTTTTTCCTTTAAGTAACTATGCTGCTTAGTGATTTTATCGGCCACCACCACCGCAATTTTGTCCACCGCAGTGATGTCCACCGCAGTGATGTCCGCCGCAGTGGTGTCCATTCCAGCAGTTATGTCCGTTCCAGCAGTGATGTCCACCGCAGTGATGTCCACCGCAGTGATGTCCACCACAGTTTTGCCCGCCGCAGTTTTGCCCGCCACAGTGATGTCCACCACAGTGATGTCCACCACAGTTTTGTCCGCCACAGTTTTGCCCGCCGCAGTTTTGCCCGCCACAGTGATGTCCACCACAGTTTTGTCCGCCACAGTTTTGTGGGCGCGGAATGTAATAGGACTGAGTTTGAGGGTTCCAAACAGTGATCTCACCTGTTTGAAAATCATTCAAGCCTAACGATTGAATTTCATTTTGGAAATGATACATGTTATCGCCTCCTAGTCATATATAGGGCTATTTAAAAGTAAAAAAGAGTGGAAGAAAGTGTACTTTTCTGTACACTCTCCACATCAACCTATGAATTCTGCCCTGCGGGTGTTACTAATTGCAAAACCTATTTAAGTATAGAAAGTGTTTTTCATTCATGAATGGAGGGAGTGTAGAAGTTGATTGATTATAACGGAAGCAGGAGAGAAGGGAGGATATAGTTTTATTTTTTATCCCGCTATTTTAGGGCAATAAGACTCCTACCTTAAAATTGAGTAAAAAGCAAGGAAGTTAGATGGGAGACGAGTTGCTCGTAAAAGCCCGATTGGTGAGGGCTAATAATCAGTGGGGGATGAAGAAAACCCCCACTGATTAAAGTTTCACTTTATAAAAAAAAGCTGTAGAAAGGTCGAATGTATCGACTATTTCTACAGCTTTGTATATTTAGAAAGTTAATCAACCTTCTAATAATAATGATTTTGGATCTTCAAGCATTTCTTTAACAGCTACAAGGAAGCTAACTGCTTCTTTACCATCGACGATGCGGTGGTCGTAAGATAGAGCAATGTACATCATCGGACGGTTTTCCATACGTTCTGCATCGATTGCAACTGGTCTTACTTGAATTTTATGCATTCCAAGAATACCTACTTGTGGGCTGTTTAGGATTGGTGTTGACATAAGGGAACCGAACACACCACCGTTTGTAATTGTAAATGTACCACCTTGTAGTTCTTTTAATGTAAGTTTGTTATCGCGTGCTTTTTTACCTAGTTCACGAATTTCACTTTCAATTTCAGCGAAGTTCAATTGGTTTGCATCGCGTACAACTGGAACAACTAGTCCATCTGGAGCTGCTACAGCGATTCCGATGTCATAGAATTTTTTAATGATAAGCTCGTCACCTTGGATTTCAGCATTTAATAATGGGAATTGTTTTAATGCTGCAACAACTGCTTTTGTGAAGAATGACATAAAGCCAAGACGAACATCGTGTTTTTTCTCAAATGCGTCTTTACGTTCTTTACGTAATTCCATGATTGCAGTCATATCAACTTCGTTAAATGTTGTTAACATTGCAGATGTTTGTTGAACTTCTACAAGACGTTTTGCAATTGTTTGACGGCGGCGGGACATTTTTACGCGCTCAACTGGTTTTTCGAACTCAGTTGTTGCTGCTGGTTTTGGACTTGTTTTTTCTTGTTTAGGCTCTGCTTTTGGTGCAGCAGCATGTGCTTGTACATCGTGTGGTCTCACGCGGCCAAGTGGATCTGTGCTGCGTACGTCATTTAAGTCGATTCCTAATTCACGTGCCATTTTTCTAGCAGCAGGTGATGCGATAGGACGATCAGTATTTGGCAGACCTTGTAAAGTAGTTGGTGCAGCACTTGGAGCCTCAGCTTTAGGTGCTTCAGTAACTTCTTGTTTAGGTTGTTCTGGTGCCGCTGGAGCAGGTGTACTTACTGCCGCGCCATTTGCATCTAAAATTGCAATGATGTCGCCAACTTCAACTGTATCCCCAGGCTCTCCTAATAGTTGTGATACAATACCTGAATCTTCTGCAATGATTTCTACATTGACTTTATCAGTCTCAAGCTCAACAACGCTGCCACCTTTCTCAACTTTGTCGCCTACGTTGATAAGCCATTGTGAGATAGTTCCTTCTGAAATAGATTCTGCAAGCTCAGGTACTTTAATTTCGATCATTTTAAATGTCCTCCCCTTATTTGCCTAACGGTGTGTTTTGTCTGCTTTTTTCTTCGGTAATCTCCATCTTTTTCAGCTTGATTGGGCAGAAATTCTTTACGACTGAGTAGGTAAGGAAATCTGCCCAAATGAGCTAGAGTAAATCACGATTGTTTTTAGTTACTATAAACTTCGATTTCTTGTTTGTCTTGACGGAAGTTATACTTTGTATCTAATGCGTGTGCAACGATAAGTTCTTGCTCAGCTTTGTGTGCGAATGGATCGCCACCAGATGGGCTAGAACGATCTGGGCGTCCAATATAACCTGTTTTCACTTTATCTCCAGCAAGTTCGAACAGAATTGGAGCCATGTAATGCCATGCGCCCATATTTCTTGGTTCTTCTTGTACCCAAATGATTTCTTCTAAGTTTTTAAAGCGTTTTATAATAGATTGAACTTTTTCAGCAGGGAATGGGTACAACTGCTCAATACGAACGATATGAACTTCATCTAAATTGTACTCATGTTTCCCAGATTCAATCTCTGCAGCTAAATCAATTGCCATTTTACCAGTTGTTAAAACAAGACGTTTTACTTTCGTTGGTTTCGTACCAAGGGTTGCTTGTTCTAGCGCAGGTTGGAAGCGTCCTTCACTTAACTCACTACCTGATGAAGTTGTAAGTGGATGACGCAATAAGCTTTTTGGTGTCATAATTACTAATGGTCGAACAGCTTCTGTACCAAGGACTGATGCTTGACGGCGCAAGATATGGAAATATTGTGCCGCACTTGTTAAGTTTGCAACAGTCCAGTTATTTTCTGCAGCTAGTTGTAAGAAACGTTCTGGACGTGCACTAGAGTGCTCTGGTCCTTGACCCTCATAACCATGAGGCAATAGAAGAACGAGACCGGATTTTTGTCCCCATTTTGCTCTTCCTGCTGAAATATACTGGTCAAATAATGCTTGTGCAGTATTTGAGAAGTCACCGTACTGCGCTTCCCACATAACTAAAGTTTCTGGAGCGAACACGTTATAGCCATATTCATAACCAACAACAGCAGCTTCAGATAACGGACTGTTATGAACTGAGAAAGATGCATTGATATTCGGTAATCGGTGCAACGGTGAATATGTTTCGTTTGTTTCTGTATCATGTAATACGATATGACGGTGTGCGAACGTACCACGTTGTGAATCTTGACCAGTTAAACGAATTGGCGTACCTTCTTGTAAAATAGAAGCGAATGCTAAAGACTCAGCAAGTGCCCATTCAATTTTACCGTTCTCTTCAAGAGCATCTTTGCGGCGCTCAAGAATCTTCTTCACTTTCGGATATACGTTAAAGCCTTCTGGCCAAGTTAAAAGTCCTTCGTTAATTGCGCGAAGTGTTTCAAGTGGAAGACCAGTATCAATCGGCTGAATTCCTTTCGCGACAACATCTGGAACTTTAACGTGAATTGCTGCGTCACTTGTATCTGCTGGTGGTACTTGTGCATATTCAGCTTTTAACTCTTCTTGTATAAACTGTGTAATTGTTTCAACCTCATCTGTATTTAGAACGCCAGCAGCTTCTAATTGGCTCGCATATAACGCTCTTACAGTTGGATGGTTTTTAATTTTCTTATAAACTTGTGGTTGCGTAACTGCTGGGTCATCCATTTCGTTATGTCCGTAACGACGGTAACCGATTAAATCGATTAAGAAGTCTTTTTTGAACAGCATACGATATTGAATTGCCAGATCAGCAGCTGCAAGACAAGCTTCAGGATCGTCAGCATTTACATGGACGATTGGAATATCGAAACCTTTTGCAAGGTCACTTGAATATTTTGTAGAACGAGAATCATAGCTATCTGTTGTAAAGCCAACTGAGTTATTTGCAATAATGTGAATCGTTCCACCTGTTTGGTATGCATTTAGTCTGCTTAAGTTTAAAGTCTCAGATACGATACCTTGACCAGGGAATGCAGCGTCACCGTGAACTAAAATTACGAATGATTTCGAAACGTCTTGTTCAGGATAACCAGCTTTTTTACGATTTTCTTGAGCTGCACGTGCATAACCTTCAACAACTGGATTAACAAACTCAAGGTGACTCGGGTTATTTGCTAATGTAACGCGTGTGCTAGCTTCTTCAGAGCCAACGACTTGTTCTCTACCTAAATGGTATTTCACATCGCCAGTCCAGCCAGCATTACGAGTTACACCTTCTATTGTTGCATGTTTAAATTCAGCAAACATGTGACTATATGGTTTTTCTAATACATGAGCGAGTACGCTAAGACGGCCACGGTGAGCCATACCGATCATAACGTCATTTACGCCGCCCTTAGCACCTTCAGAAATAATTTCATCAAGTACAGGTACAAGCATATCAACGCCTTCAATAGAGAAACGTTTTTGACCTACAAATGTTTTATGCAAAAATTGCTCGAAACCTTCAATCGCTGTTAAACGTTTTAAAAGAGCAATTCGTTTTTTATTTGGTAGTGGTTGACGCAAGGAATTTGATTCCACCATTTGATGCAACCACGCACGTTCTTCACGATCTTGTATATGAGAAAATTCATAGGCTAAAGATTTAGTATAAACATCTTTTAATCTATTAATTACATCAAGAGCTGTGTGAATACCATTTGGGGCATCTGGCCATACTGTTTTCGCTGGAATCGCTTTCAAATCTTCATCGTTCAATTCCCGCATTGCTTCATGAACAAGGGATTGTCCATCAGTAGGATCTTCCATCGGATTAATATGAGCCGATAGGTGTCCGAACGAACGGATACTTTCTACAACTTGCACCACTTTAAGAATTTTTTCAATGTTTCCTGTACCTTGAGGAGAAAAATTTGTTTCTTTGTTGTCCCCTGTTACGACATCAGCTTGGAATGAAGGAGCTCCAAAAGTTTCAAAAAGCTCTTGTAATTCCGGATCAACAGAACCTTCATTAGTCACGTAACGATCATACTGTTCAATAACATAGCCAAGGTTCGGACCATGGAATTTGGCCCAAGGGTTTGTCGCTGTATTCTTCCTCGTCATTTGTTTAAACCTCCCAATGCATATATTCCTTTTTTCATGTGAAAAGGATGCATTTCACTCTTTTCATAATTGATGAATCAGTAATGAATGTAAATGTTATCTTTACTCTTATGTTATTACAATAATTTACATAATACCAAACATTATTACTTATCCGTTTTGTAAAAAAACATTCACAATTACTTATCACCTAAGTTAATCTTTCATGTTATAAAGTAATTTTAGGGAAAAAATAGGTGATTTCATTTGATACATCCATCATTGGGAAAGATTATCCCGATGAAAGTCTAAAAGTAATTGTTAGAATTTTCCGCCAAAAACTCCTTTGAATTATGTATATTAAAATAATAAGCGCTTTCAAGAATATTATACAACAATATAACAGAATATAGTATAAAAAATAAAAAATTATGAATTTATCGTAAACTGTCTTTCAATAGTGTTAAATATTGAAAGAAAAAAAGAAAAATTTGCTTATAAGTGATGATTATGATTTAAAAATGGCTTATAAATCGTTAGTTTTTGCAAATATAGCAGAAAATTGCTTGAAAACGGTAGCTCATTTCATGCAAATAGGAAGAGAATTTGTATATGTGAAAATACAAAGTGCATATAGCTATACTAATTTTTCCTAATTAGAGAAGGATTAATATAACGAAATTTTTCGGTGTAAATGGAAAAGAAATAAAACCGTTTTTTTAGATGGAAGAGAGAATTTGTTCATACGTTTAGAGCCTTTTTCTGTCCCGTGCCAAGCAAAAACAAAGAGAAGGGGACAGGAATAAGGAAGAAACATAATATTTTATTTGTATTCATTCGTTATACTTTACCACTTTGGTTATAAAAATAGTCATTATAAGGAGGAGGGCGGGCGTTCCAGTAGATACGGAATCTAACTGTGGAGTATAGTGCAAAAAATTTACTCATATAAACTGCACCTTATGTAAAGGAAGTTTGACGTAAAGGTTCCTTTACCTTTATGCTGTATGTAAGTAAGGGGGGAGAAATTTCCTTGGAAAATAAAATGGTAGAATACCGAAAGAAATTTGGATTCTCTCAAGAGAAGTTAGCTGAAAAGCTTGGAGTATCTAGGCAAACCATTATTTCAATTGAAAAAGGAAAATATGATCCATCGCTTCCTTTAGCATTTGAAATTGCGAAAACATTTCAGACAACCATTGAGAATGTATTTCTTTATGAGGGGAAAGAAGAGGAATGATAGAAAAGGGGGAATAGTAATGAATTATTCACAGAAGTACTTTATGATTATTGGTATGCTCTTTTTAATTATGAGTGGATTCATGGTATTAGCAGGGGTTATGACACATTCTGCGCCGCCCACTCCGACTTATACATTAGTATCGATGATGATTATGTGCTTTTGCTTAAGCTATTTACATCCGCAATTTAAAGAAAAAGATGAGCGAATGAAGTTGATTCGTCAAAAAGGAATGTTTTATTCTTTCTTTGCATTATTGATATATTACATTGTTTTTTCATTTGGACTACATTTAGAAATCATTATATTGACCGCTGGAGAACTACTTAATATTTTAGCTGCATTAACAATTAGTACAGTTTTTATTTCGTTTGTTGTTTTATCTAAAAGATATTAAGTGGAAAATAATAAATAGGTCTTATATAGGAAGGAGAAAAAATGCAACTTCTTTATACGTTTGGTATCAGTATTATTTTAGTTCTATTCATGTATTTCTTCGTTCGTAAAGATATTACGAAAGATAATACACTCACAAAGAGAGGTTTTTATAAATTAATTGGGTGTTTAGCAGTGATGTTTATAGGGATTATTGTGATGATTGTTTTGGTGATTCAGAAATTCTAGAGATGGTGTAGAGCGGAATAGGCATTGACATTGAACTAGAGTTTTAAGGTTTATAGAAAAGGATAGATTGACTTGTAAAAGTTAATCTATCCTTTTCTACATTTCTTATAGGTGACTGATATTGTGCAGTTGCCCTTTTGTTGTTTCAAATTACATACAAAAATAGATTAATTCCAGTATGCACTAAGTTTGAAATTGGATTTCATTCTATTTAATTTTTATTACAATTATGTTACTACTCTTATTCTTATCTTAGAAACAATTATACTTATACATAGTACATATGTTTAGTCAATGATAAAATTTAGGAAAAGGAAGGAATTTATGAGAAAACAAATTATAGCACTCACTTTAGCTGCGGCTCTAGGACTCGGTTTCCAACCGAATAGTAGTTTAGCAGAAACATCAAATACTATAACACAAGCGGCTCCTCAGCAAAATGGATGGAAATCACAAAATGGGAAATGGTTTTATTATCAAAATGGTAGTAAAAAAACAGGATGGATTACGGTAAATAATCAATGGTATTACCTAGATGGAGCAGCTGGCGGAGCGATGAAGACGGGCTGGTTGAAGTACGGAGGTAGTTGGTATTACTTAGATGGAGCAGCCGGTGGAGCGATGAAGACGGGCTGGTTGAAGTACGGGGGTAGTTGGTATTACTTAGATGGAGCAGCCGGCGGAGCGATGAAGACGGGCTGGTTGAAGTACGGAGGTAGTTGGTATTACTTAGATGGAGCAGCCGGTGGAGCAATGAAGACGGGCTGGTTGAAGTACGGGGGTAGTTGGTATTACTTAGATGGAGCAGCCGGCGGAGCAATGAAGACGGGCTGGTTACAAACAGGAGGTAGCTGGTACTACTTAGATGAAGCAGCCGGCGGAGCAATGAAGACAGGCTGGTTAAACAAATGGGGATTTTGGTACTACTTAGATGGAGCAGCCGGCGGAGCAATGAAGACAGGCTGGTTACAAACAGGAGGTAGCTGGTACTACTTAGATGAAGCGGCCGGCGGAGCAATGAAGACAGGCTGGTTAAACAAATGGGGATTTTGGTACTACTTAGATGCAGCAACTGGCGGAACAATGAAAACAGGTTGGAATAAGATTGATGCAAAAATGAATTATTTCAAAGATGGTGGACAATGGGTAAATACACGTGAGCTAACGGTTAGATCAACAGCATACTCAAACGATCCAGCAGAAAATGGTGTGAAACCTGGTCAACATGTTTATACGAGCATGGGCGATGATTTAACAGCCAATCCACATTTAAAAGTGATTGCTGTGGATCCTAAAGTTATTCCACTTGGATCAAATGTATATGTAGAAGGGTATGGTCCAGCTGGAGCTAGGGATACTGGTGGGGCTATTAAAGGGAATAAAATAGATGTATTCATTCCTTCCAAGCAGGATGTTTGGAACTGGGGAGTTAGAACAGTAAAGGTATATGTATTACCTTAAAACTGATTGTAGTTTATGTACATATTGCTATGTTGATAGTTTTTTAGTAGAAAGAGCTTCTTTAAGTATAGACTTGGAGAAGCTCTTTTGTTTTATGTAAATACAATTATTTTATTTTCTCTAAAAGCAGAATATTCTTGAGAAATAAATATATGTACTTTTTGTTTATTCTAATTTTGGTATTGTTTATTATAGGGAGCTTTGATAGAAAAAAGAAGAGGGAGGGTTATTTATGAACGTTCAAACAAAAGGGAATGAACAAATTACACTATTATTAAATCAGTGGTATTTAGAGATTCGCTCTAGAAATTTAGAAAAATCTACCGAATTAAAAAAGGAAGTAGATACAAAGGTTAATGAGATGAAAGAGAACAAGGAGCTATTTCAGCATTATTTACTCCTGAATTTTCGATATGATTTTTTGATGGATAATTTGGGGGTATCTAAAGATAGTTTTGATGAAATTGCTTCTTTAGGTGTACCGACAAATCAGTCACTAGCTTACTATTATCATTTTTTTAAAGCGATTCACTCTGATGCAATTGGTGAATATAAGTTAGCGAAAGAGCACTATGAGAAGGCAGAAAGTCTCTTGAAGTATATTTATGATGAACTTGAACATGCAGAGTTTTATTATAAACTTGGGTATTCTTACTATGATACTTATCAAGCTGTACTAGCGATGAAGTATTTAAATAAAGCGAAAGATATGTTTTTAAAACATACGGGCTGTGAAACCAATATAGCTTTTTGTAATAACCTTTTAGGATTAGCTTGTACGCATTTGAGAGAGTATGAGTTGGCTGAAGAGTATTTGACTTCTGCAATGAACACTTTCCAGAAGATAGGTGAAAAGAAGTTTATTACGATGGCCAAACATAATCTTGGCCTACTGTATGGAAGTCAAGATCTTTCAGAAGTAGCCATTCGTTATCTTTCTGAGGTAATCAAAAACTCACCAAATCATTATAAAGCTATTTTTATTAAAGCTAGAGAACACTTTAAATTAGATGAAACAAATATAGCATCAGAATTAATTGAAAAAGGGTTAAGCATTTGTACGAATTTAGAGAATGAACAATATCAATATCGTTTTGTAATCCTTAGGGAAATGAATAAAAAGGTTTCAGCTGAGGAGTTGGAAAAAGCAGTTTTAGCAGGAATGGACTACTTCAAAAAAGAAGAATTATGGGAGTATATCCAAGAATATACTGAGGTAGTGGCTGTTCATTACCATAATGAAGGTAATTTTGAGCAGAGTAGCAAGTATTTTTATTTAAGTTATAAGGCTAAAAAAGAAATTCATAGGAAGGGGGCGTTAAAATGAAGAAGACATTACTTAGCTTAATGGGAATTGTAACGATTTTTACTTTAACACTTGGAGTACATACTTCAGTAGATAAGGAACAAAATATTACTCTAGTGAAAAGCATGGCAGATGGAGACGGTGGTGGTTGATTTTTTTAAGAAATTAACAGGAGCAGGGAGAAATCCTTGCTTTATTTTTTTGTGCAGAAATATGAAGTAATGTAGCAGAGAATATGCAGGAAAGAAAATTATAAAACCTTTTCTCTATTAATCTAGACCGTGAAAAAAGCTGCTTCTGAGTCATTTGAGTAGCAGATTGGCAGTAGCCTTTTTGTAACTCGTGATGCCTTACTTTGAGCAACTCAGTTTTAGATTATACGAATAGTTTCATCATTTCATGTAGTATTGGGAATTATTTTTAACCAATATTTTCTTAAAAAACCCTTCTAAAAGAACGTAGGTTCGTATATAATAAGAACGAACGTTCTGTATTTTAGGAGTGATTATCTTGTATGAATATTCTCTTTTGCCTAATCGAATCATACTATGCGTCGATCTTCAAAGCTTTTACGCATCAGTCAGTTGTATCAAAAGAGGACTAGATCCGAGATATACAAAACTTGCCGTAGTGGGTGATGTAAATCGAAGTGGGGCGATAGTGCTAGCAACCACACCTCCGTTAAAAGCATTGGGCGTTAAGAAAATGGCTCGATTATACGAAATACCTAAACGACCAGATATACTTATCGTTAACCCAATCATGCATACATATATGAAATGTTCGAATTACATAACGGAATTAGCGCTACAATACGTGGCACCAGAAGATTTTCACCAGTATTCAATAGACGAATTTTTCATGGACATGACGGCTAGTATTCATTTGTTTGCGAATAGTCCGTACGAATTCGCACTAAATTTTAAGCGAGAAGTCTACGAACGTACGCGTATTATATGCACAATCGGCATTGGTCCCAATTTATTAATGAGTAAGGTTGCAATGGATAGTGAGGCGAAGCGGAACCAAACTGGGATTACACAATGGACGTATGACGATATACCCGAGAAGTTATGGAGCATAAGGCCACTCAGTAAATTTTGGGGTATATCGTACAAAACAGAAGCGAAGTTAAATAGAAAAGGAATTTATACAATCGGTGATTTAGCGAACTATCCACTGAAATATTTAAAACAAAACTTCGGGGTACTTGGAGAAGAATTACACTTACATAGTAACGGTATAGATTTCAGTCGTATATCGGAAAAACATATCCAAGAGGAAAAATCTATAGCGAAGAGTCAGATATTATTACGTGATTATATGATATATGAGATTCCGATCATTTTGCTCGAGCATACAGAAGAAGTGTGCTATCGATTACGCATGCAAAAGAAACTCGCTAGAACAATCCACCTTTCAATAGGCAGCAGTAAAGGGTACGGTGGTGGCTTTAGAAAAACACACACGTTCAGCCGGCCGACCAATTTAACGATGGATGTGTATCAAGTTTGTACATATTATTTACACACACTATACACTGGTGAGCCAATTCGAACAGTTAGCATATCACTAACGAATCTAGTAGCAGAAGGTGAAGAACAGATCTCGTTATTTGATAACGTAATACAACGAGAAAAAGAAATGCGACTCACGCAGGTCATGGATGAAATCAGAACACGTTTCGGAAAAAATAGCATTTTACGAGGCGTTTCCTACACAGAAAATGCAACTGCGAGATATAGAAACACACTACTAGGGGGACACAAATCATGAATAACGCAAATATGCCAAAAGGAAGAGGTATGATGAAATGGCAGCCGTTTGCAAGTATGCCAGAACAATTTATTGGTATACGAGAAATCATTAAAGAGAATGCAAAAGTGTCACGACCGATCGTAACGCAAGACGCCAAGGAGCGAATTGAGAATCGTCTACTAACGTCGTTATTAACAGAAGAAGAAATACTAATTACATATTATGAGGATGGTTACGTACTTACTAGTTATATGACCGTTGTTGATATTGATCCTTTAAAAAAGGAAGTTATGTGTACGGATGCATTTCATACTAAGAAGACGTTTATATTTATCGATATAATTGATGTAGAATGAGCGCTATTGAACTACAGGAGATTGCATACTTGCTGTACTAGATGAATATGAAATTGGTGAAAACTTCGGTGCGATCTGGTGAAGAGATAAACAAATATATAGACTTGAAAATAGAGGGAGATAAGAGGCGGATGAAAAAATAAAAACCGTATCAAATGTTTATTTGATACGGTTTTTTACAACTATGACCCCGGAGAGGCTCGAACTCACGACCTCCACCCTGTCAAGGTGGCGCTCTCCCTGCTGAGCTACGGGATCGTAATAAATATTGATGTTGTTTTATGTCTGATAATTCTGTTAAGTTTATTATACATAACTAAGTGTCACATTACAATAGTTTTTAATTGCAATATGTAAACTGTTATATGCTATTTGGAAATGAGAAGTGTATGGAAAGGTTGGACGGGTTAGAAGACAGAAAGGTTTATAGAATATGTTTTTTTAGAAGTGAGCATTGCAAGTGTTTAAATGAAAGAAAAGAATATCGGCTTGTATTATTTCTTCCTAAACTTTAATAAAGGACTTGTATTGCTTAATTCAACAAAGAAGGGAAAAAGAAATAAAAAAGGTAAAGCATGAGCACCAAATTCAAATGTATCATCTGAAAGATATTGTCTTTCAAAACAATAAGGACAGTCCTTACCATCATTTTGCATGAGAATTGACCAGGTATCTTTTGCTTTCCATTTCGCTTTACAATTCGTACAACGAGTCATAAAACCCATCCTTTCCTTTGGTTTATTTTATTTTCCTAAATATCCCATTTAATTATATGCAGAATAAATACTAGAGTAAATGAAATCAGATAGAAGTTTATATGTATTACATGTGAAAAGGTAAGTATTATTGTAAATAATATATATCTATTTAACTTGAAACATCGATATAAGCTTATAATCTATAAATAAAAGGAGAGTGTCACAATGGTTAAAAAAGTGATTCGTTTTGTTATGGAGGCCTTGTTTTATTTGGAGTTATACTCGGCGGCGTTATGTGGTTTCATAAAACAGATAAACAAGGAACGAATGTTGAAAAAACTGAGACAATGAAAGAGGTAGACAAATCAAAAGATATTGGAATGAAGATAAGGGAAACGCATAGTGATTTAAATCGTATGACTGGTTGGGAAAGATATGAGAATCTTGAGAAGGTGGATGCCCTAGCTTGGGAAGAGAACAAAGAGGGTTTTAAATTAATTGATGTAACTTTAAAGGAGGCAGTTTCATTGACTACAGGTAATTTAAAGGAAGATTTAGAACGAGCTAGAAAATTGCTTGATATTTCAGTTCAAAATCACGATACAACAGCTTTACTATATGTTCATCGTATTTTACATGATCTTGATATCGGACAAAACAGATTGAAAGAGAAAGATGTGTTTAATAGCGCAAAAGCGGGTGCTGGTAATGCGAGTGAAATACCTACTTATGATGATTATATTAAGCAACATAGTAAATAAATAGTTACTTTATAGTTGTTTTGGTAGGATATTCTTTTTACAATGTCATAGAAATAGTATATAACAGAAATAGAGAATAGATTTATAAATATTCATAGATTAAAGGAGCATATACGAATGGTAAGAAAAACTTTCAAGATGCGTGTACCTAGAAATAGAACAATTTCAATAAATGGTGCGATTCTTGATGTTGATGTTTCTCATGATGAGTTTTTAGATGAGTTTATTAAATGGGTAGATTTAAAGGGCTGGTCCTTTATGGGAATGACTGATGAAATTACAGAAGAGGAAGCTGGGAATAATTTAATAGATTTATTAGCTGATGAGAAGGATAAGAAAGAATGAGTCCTTCTTATTTTTATACGTATGATTATGTCCTTTCTTGTAAAATTATGATATAGTGAAAAACGGTAATAATTTTTCCATTTTAATTCCAATTGTATGACAGATTGGTAGAGTTAGTACATACGGTGAAAAAGAAAATAGAAAAGGGAGAGTCACATGGTGAATTGTAAGAAAATTTCGGTTTTTATGATGGTTATTTGTTTATTCTTTTTAACACCTATGACATTGTACGCTGAAACTAGCACCGCACCAGTACCGGCACTAGGCCAAGGTCCAAATGTATTTGGTCAGTTTGCAGTTTCAATCGATGCAAAAACGGGGGATGTGTTGTACGACAAAAATGCATATCAACATGCATTTCCGGCAAGTATGACGAAGGTATTGACTGCTATTTTATTAATGGAGCATGTGAAGCCGGGGGAGCAATTTACGTTTTCGCAACCTGCATTAGATCAGGAAAAAAGTAATTATCAACTTGAATTTCAAGTAGGGGAAACGATCGATCGGAATACAGCGCTTACAATTTTAATGGTGCTGAGTGCAAATGATGTTTCGTACGCAATTGGTGAACGTATTGGAGGAAGTATAGAGAACTTTGCAAATATGATGAATGAGAAAGCAAAGCAACTAGGAGCAAAAGATAGTCATTTTATAACGCCCAATGGTTTACATGACTCGAATCATTACACGACGGCATATGATATGGCAATGATTACGAGAGGGGTTCAGCAATATCCTGAGATTTTACAAGCCATGAATACAAAAAGGATAACGGTTACAACATCTAGACAAACGGTTTCTATTTTTAATAAAGCTACCTATTTTGAAAACCCATACAGCATTGGGGGGAAAACGGGTTTTACGAATGAAGCACGCAATACTCTTGTATTGTTAAATGAGAAAGATGGCAATCGTATTATCAATGTTGTGATGGCATCACAAAGACCAGAAATCTACGAAGATATGCGTCAAATTGCAGATCATTCCTTCGCGCAATTTACAAAGCAAATGGTGTTAGATAAAAATAATTGGCATCAGCAGGCAACATATTTAGATAAAAATATAGATTGTGAACTGGAAAAAAGTGCAGAATTGATGTTAAAGAAAGATGAAGGAAAGAATGTGAAAACAGTCTTTAAAGCAGCTACGGTTGATAAGGAACAATTATATCAAAAAGGAATTCACCGCGGAGATGTGATCGGGACAGTAAATGTGACGAAAAATAATCAAACGATTGAAAGCATTAATGTTCTTTCTAAGGAAGATGTTACATTTGCAATACCTAAAAAAAATATAAAGCCAGCTGAGCCTACGTATCCAGTTGGGTTGATGGCAAGTATCGGAATTGGATTTATTGCTTGTATGATAATCGGTTTATATATAGTAAGACGTGCTAAAAAGAATGTGATTTCAGAAGGGGAATAGGCAATGATCAATTGCCTATTTTTTATTGCGTTTTCGAGTTGTTCATTATAGTATTGACTTAAGTTCTCTTTTAAGAACAATTCAGGATATCCTTGTTTTACGTGCATATACATAATAAAAAGGAGGAGATACGGATGAAACTAGTTTGGAAGATTATTAGTAACGTTATCTCATTTGTTTTATTTGCGCTCATGGTTTGTTTAGCGTTTGTTGTCATTTCATCAAAGGCGAGCGGCGGGGATCCAACCGTAATGGGATATCAATTTAAAACGGTACTATCTGGATCGATGGAACCAACATTTTTAACAGGTTCAATTATTGCGATTGAACCAACGAAAGATGGATCTAAATATAAAAAAGATGATGTAATTACTTTTAAAGAAGATGAGAAAAAAATTGTCACTCACCGTATTATTGGTGTGAAAGAGGTAAATGGGAAAGTCATGTATGAAACAAAAGGTGACAATAATAATGGTCCGGATTTAAAGCCAGTCTTAGCGGAAAATGTTATTGGAAAATATGAAGATATTACAGTTCCATATGTGGGATATTTGTTGAATTATGCAAGTTCAAAAGCAGGAGCTGCCTTACTTTTAATTATTCCAGGTGTATGCTTACTTGTGTATTCTATCATTTCTATCTCTAGCGCAATCCGTAGCATTGATAATGAAAAGAAAAATAAATCTACAGATGTTGGACAATCTGTGTAATTCCGTGTAATTCCGTGTAATTCCGTGTAATTCCGTGTAATTCCGTTATTTTCTCTATTTTGGAGATTATAAATATATAGATATTATTGGGGGATATGGACATGACCTTAAAGAAAAAAATGGGAATGGGAATTACATCAGCGCTTTTGGGAGCAGCATTAATCGGAGGAGGAACATACGCGTACTTTAGCGATAAAGAAGTCTCAAATAATACATTTGCGGCAGGTACGCTTGATTTAACTGCAAATCCGACAGCAATTATTAATGTGAATAATATTAAGCCTGGTGATACGATCATACGCGATTTTGAATTGGTAAACAGTGGGACAATAGATATTGAAAAAGTTTTATTATACTCTGAATATAGTGTGAAAGATGCGAAAGGCGATAATACTGAAGATTTTGGTGACCAGATTAAAGTAACGATTTTAAGAAATATGGACAAGGGACATGCGATTATAAAAGAAAAGAAATTATCTCAATTAACAGGAAAACCATCTGTACCAGTTAATAATGATGCCCTGTCTGAGAGAGTAGATGAGAAGGGAATTAAAGCGGGAAACAAGGATACATTTAAAGTGAAGTTCGAATTTATGGATAATGGAAAAAATCAAAATCAATTTCAAGGGGATACACTTGAGTTGAAATGGACATTCGATGCGCAGCAAACAAAAGGTGAGGAAAAATAAACCGAGGAAAAAGCTATCAAAAACGATAGCTTTTTTCTTTTGATAGATGTAGGAGGTAGATTAAGTGAAAAATGATACAGCTTTTTCTTTTCATTTGAATACAACTTCATTATAATGAATTTATAAGTTCTTCATAAAGAACGAGAAATGCACGTAGTGGGAGAGGGTATAATGTCAAAAACTTCAAAGAGGATAAAAGCGATGCTCATATTACCATGTATGTGTTCGGCTGCTTTTTATATGGGCTCTCAAATCGTTACTCATACAGAAGCTGCTTTTGTAAAAGAGCAACAGGTTCAAGGTGTTATTTCTGCAGCACCTGTATTTCCGAAAACAATTGATATATTAAAAAGCGATGCTCAGCAGCGTGAACAATCTATTATACATGCATATAATGAGATGAATAAGGCGCCAGAAACAACTTCCATAGAAGCACTTGAAAAAAAGCTGAACCTCTGGAAAGAGCAGCATGAAAAGATTGCTCCTGAGCGTGAGGCGTTACAAAATATATACATAGAGATTGAGAGTTATTATAACCAATTAGTAGAAAGTGAAAAAAATAATCATTTGGAATCCAATCAACAACTCATTCAGTCTACACAAGCTGGTTTAGCGTTTATTAAGAAAGTTTGTGAGAATGTAGATAAGCAAGTGAATTTACAAAAAATTGATGAACAAATTCAAGGGTTCCAAAAGCAAATAGATGATGAAAAGGCGAAGCAAAAGCTACTTGAGCAATCAAAAGAAGTAGAAAAGAAAACTGAACAAATCGTACCGCCTGAAAAGAAAGAAGAAGTAGTAACTGTGAAAGAAAAGGATCAGTTAGAAGAGAAAAAGTCCTCACAAGAAACAGAACCGAAAAATCCGGCGTTGCAACAACCAAAAGAGCAATCTAAGGAGCAATCGACAAAAGTAGTACAGTAGTGATTCGCGGACAGTGACGCTTTTATATTAATGGAAGAACCTGCTGCCAATTGAGGGGATTTTTCATTATAAAAGGAAATAATTTTGAATATTATGTAAAAAAATGAGAAATAAATTAAATCTATTTTATGGTTGCAATAACACCTCTATGTTCTTTATAATGAACATAAGGTAGCTTTTTAAAGAACAGATAGATTCAAGGGGTATTGTACATACATTGACCATAGAAAAAATAAAAGTCGTTCTATTAGTTATACCTCTTATCCAATCATTAAGAGATAACAATAAAAAAGCTTAGGGGGAATTTAAAGTGAGTTTAAAGAAAAAATTAGGTATGGGAGTCGCTTCAGCAGCATTAGGATTATCTTTAATCGGTGGAGGAACATTCGCTTACTTTAGTGACAAAGAAGTATCGAACAATACGTTTGCAGCGGGTACATTAGATCTTACTTTGGACCCTAAAACAATTGTAGATATTAAGGACCTTAAACCAGGGGATACTGTTAAGAAAGAGTTCTTATTAAAGAACAGCGGTACATTAGCAATTAAAGATGTGAAATTAGCAACGAAATATAAAGTAACAGATGCAAAAGGTGATAATGCTGGGGAAGATTTCGGTAAGCATATTAAAGTAAAATTCCTTTGGAACTGGGATAAACAAAGTGAGCCTGTATATGAAACAACATTAGCAGACTTACAAAATGTTGATCCAGATGTATTAGCGAAAGATATCTTTGCTCCAGAGTGGGGTGAAAATGGCGGCTTAGAAGCTGGAACTGAAGACTATCTATGGGTACAATTTGAATTTGTAGATAATAAAGATGATCAAAATAAATTCCAAGGCGATGCATTAAACCTAGAATGGACATTTAATGCAAACCAAACAGATGGGGAAGAAAGATAAGAAAATTAAGCGAAAAAGCGGGGAGATTCCCCGCTTTTTTCTTAAATAAAAAAAGAGTGCTCCCCAGTATGCACCCCTTCTCGTATACACTATTTCTGGTTTTGCTTCCATTTTGTAAACTCTAGAAATTCTCGGAATTGCTCTTTTGAAACACCGGAGTTCATCGCTTCTTTGACGAGATGTGTCCATTCCGAGTCCAATTGGCTTTCGGATGTTGTTTCGTCATGGAGGAGCGTGTCAACTGGTATTTGTAGAACATTTGCGATTTTTTCAAGAAATTGAATGGAAGGGTTCTTTTGCAAATTACGTTCAATAGAGCTGATGTAAGACTTTGCCACACCGGCTTTTTCAGCGAGTTCTGTTAAAGAAATCCCTCTTTGCAAACGAAGGCGTTTTATACGTTCTCCTATCATCTTTGCGCACCTTTCTGTAAGTATGTAATCGGCTTATGATGTAATTAGTATAACACAAATTTCGTTAAAAAGAACGCCTCTGCTAGTTTCCAGTAGGCTGGTTCATACGTTGGAAAAAGTGTTCGATATCTTGAATCGCAATTCCAGCATCTAGAGCTTCAAGCATTAAATCAATCCAATCCTGATCTAGCGTATCTGCCTTTTCTTTGTACAAAGTGTATTCCTCCCTAATGTCCAATTGTCATGTCATAAATCGTACAAAATAAACAATCTTTTAAACACATTATAATATTTTGAAAAGTTAATTTGGTGAAAATAATGTTAATTTATTGTATATTTTGTAGGTAAAACCAATAAAGAAGTTACTATTTTGTCATTCTATAAAGAAATTGTAATAGTTTTATCAAAAATTATCAATATCTTCAGAAATGACTGATATATTGAGAAATTTTTTTATGGATAATATATAATTTTACAAAAATATTACGAATTTTACAAAATAACGCAAAATAAAACAAAATATTGAAAAGTTACTGAATTTTTATTATTATCTAAATATTAGTACATATTCTTATTAGGGGAGGAAATGGGGATGAAAAAGAAACCATTTAAAGTTTTATCAACACTGGCTTTAGCAGCTGTATTAGGCTGCTCGTTTGGGGCCGGTAGTCAGTCTGTTTATGCAGAAACGCCTGCAAAAACACCTACAAGTCCAATTGATGATCATTTAATTCCAGAGGAGCGTTTAGCGGATGCTCTGAAAAAACGTGGAGTAATTGATTCATCTGCTTCAAAAGAAGAAACAAAGAAAGCTGTCGAAAAGTATGTAGAGAAAAAGAAGGGTGACAAACCTGGAAAAGAAGTAACAACTGGGGATTCTGTTACAAAAGAAGCGTCTGATTTTCTGAAGAAGGTAAAAGATGAAAAAGCTGACACAAAAGAAAAATTGGAACAACCAGCAAATGGAAATGCTGCTGGAACTGGTCCAGTTAGAGGAGCATTAAATGGTAAAGTGCCAACTTCTCCTGCGAAAGCAAAAGAGTATAACGGGGAAGTTCGTAAAGATAAAGTACTAGTTTTACTAGTAGAGTATGCGGATTTCAAACATAACAATATCGATAAAGAGCCTGGTTATATGTATTCTAGTGATTTTAACCAAGAACATTATCAAAAAATGCTATTTGGTGACGAACCGTTTAAATTAGAAGATGGGACAAGCATTGAAACATTTAAGAAATATTATGAAGAACAATCTGGCGGTAGTTATACAGTAGATGGAACAGTTACAAAATGGTTAACAGTTCCAGGTAAAGCGGCTGATTACGGTGCAGATGCTGGAGATGGACACGATAACAAAGGCCCATTAGGACCTCGTGACCTAATCAAAGATGCGTTAAAAGCAGCGGTAGATAGCGGTCTTGATTTATCAGAATTTGATCAATTTGATCAATATGATGTAAATGAAGACGGCAATAAAAATCAACCAGATGGTTTGGTTGACCACTTAATGGTAATTCATGCGGGTGTTGGACAAGAAGCTGGCGGCGGTAAATTAGGTGACGATGCGATTTGGTCACATCGCTGGACAATTGGTCCAAAACCATTTGCAATTGACGGAACAAAAGCGAAAGTGCCATATTGGGGCGGTAAGATGGCAGCATTTGACTACACAATTGAACCTGAAGATGGAGCAGTTGGTGTATTCGCACATGAATATGGTCATGATTTAGGTCTTCCAGATGAGTATGACACGAAATACTCTGGCGGCGGTGAACCAGTTCAATCATGGTCTATTATGAGTGGTGGTAGCTGGGCAGGTAACATTGCTGGAACGACGCCAACAAGTTTCTCTCCGCAAAACAAAGAGTTCTTCCAAAAAACAATTGGTGGAAACTGGGCAAACATTGTGGAAGTAGATTATGATAAGTTAAACCGAGGCGTTGGTTATGCAACATACTTAGATCAAAGTGTAACAAAAACAGCTCGACCAGGTTTGATCCGTGTTAATTTACCGGATAAAGATGTAAAAGGAATTGAACCTGCATTTGGTAAGAAGTACTACTATAGTACAAAAGGCGATGATCTTCATACAACATTAGAAACACCTTTATTTGATTTAACAAATGCAACAAATGCAAAGTTTGATTACAAATCGTTGTATGAAATCGAAACAGATTATGACTTCTTAGAAGTACATGCTGTGGCTGAAGATGGAACGAAAACATTAATCGATACGATTGGTAAGAAGAATGTAAAAGATGGTGCAGATACATCTCTTGGACAATGGGTAGACAAATCGTATGATTTAAGCCAATTCAAAGGCAAAAAAGTGAAGCTAGTATTTGAATACATTACTGATGGTGGATTAGCATTAAATGGATTTACTCTTGATAATGCAACATTAACAGTAGATGGTAATGTCGTATTCTCTGATGATGCAGAAGGCGATACTCAGTTTAAGTTAGATGGTTTTGTTGTTTCAAATGGAATCGAGAAGAAGAGCCATAACTACTATGTAGAGTGGAGAAACTATGCTGGTGCGGATGAAGCGTTAAAACATGCTCGTGGCCCAGTATATAACACAGGTATGGTTGTGTGGTATGCAGATTCTAGCTATACAGATAACTGGGTTGGCGTACATCCAGGATACGGATTCCTTGGTGTAGTTGACTCTCATCCTGAAGCAATTGCAGGAACTTTAAATGGTAAACCAACATTTAAAGATAGCACACGTTATCAAATTGCTGATGCAGCGTTCTCTTTCGATCAAACACCAGCTTGGAAAGTAGTATCACCAACTCGTGGAACGTTTGACTACAAAGGATTACCAGGGGTTGCGAAATTTGATGATTCTAAAACGTATATTAATAAGCAAATTCCAGATGCAGGACGTATCTTACCGCAACTTGGCCTGAAATTTGAAGTAGTTGGTCAATCGGATGATAAATCTGCAGGAGCAGTTCGCCTATACCGTTAATTATGAAAAAGCTGTTGAAGATTTTCTTTTCAACAGCTTTTTTTATGAGCAAATGTATTTTATATGAAATACAAACTCATATATAATGAAACTTTAAGAATAGAAAATGTTAAGTAAAAGATGGCATATATATTGAAGAGCCGAGATAAACCTTTTTTAGATGGAAGAGAGCATCCGTCTATGTATAGAAGCGGTCAAATCCATGCCGAGTGAAGATAAAAGAAGAAAATGAGTGGAAATCTGTTTTTGTTTTCAGAGCATTGATTTATATGTTGAAAAATTAATATGAATATAGGAGGAGGGATAACAGGTGGATATTACTTCTATTGTGAACGAGCAAAAATCATATTTCTATAAAGGGTACACAAGAAATATAGAGGTAAGAAAACAAAATTTAAAAAGATTGTATGAAGGGATTCAGCAGTATGAATCTGATATTTTTCAAGCGTTAAAATTAGATTTAAATAAATCCGATCATGAATCATTTACGACAGAAGTTGGATACGTATTAAAGGAAATTTCATTTTTAATGAAGCACCTTTCTTCATGGAGTAAGCCAAGGCGTGTTCGTACAGCACTGACGCACGTTGGTTCGAAAGGAAAAGTCGTTCCAGAGCCATATGGTGTTACCCTTGTAATGGCCCCGTGGAATTATCCATTCCAACTTGCAATCGCACCCCTTGTAGGGGCAATAGCCGCTGGAAATACAGTTGTATTAAAACCTTCCGAATTGACACCTAATGTGTCTAGTCTTCTTGCAAACATGTTACGGGAGTTATTTCCGGCCGAACTGGTTGCGGTTGTTGAAGGTGGTATTGTGGAAAGTACTGCACTCTTAAAAGAGCCGTTTGATTATATTTTCTTCACGGGTAGTGTCGGAGTAGGGAAAATTGTTATGGAAGCAGCGGCTAAAAATTTAACGCCCCTTACGCTAGAACTTGGCGGAAAAAGCCCATGTATTGTGCATCATGATGCACAATTAGAAATAGCAGCAAGGCGCATTGTTTGGGGGAAATTCTTAAATGCGGGACAAACATGTGTCGCGCCGGATTACATATATGTTCATTCTTCTGTAAAAGAACAATTGATTGAAGAATTGCGAAATGAAATTAAAAATCAATATGGAGAAAAACCTCTGCAAAATGAAAATTACGTTCGGATCGTTAGTAAACGTCATTTTGAAAGGTTATGTTCGTTTTTACAAGATGGAAAAGTTGAAATTGGCGGGAAATATAATGAAGAAACGCTGCATATTGAGCCAAGTATTGTAACGAATATTACATGGCAGGATTCGATTATGGAGGATGAAATTTTCGGTCCGATTTTGCCAATTATGGAGTATGAGAAAATAGAAGATATAATTGAAATGATTCAAAGGCAACCTAAATCATTAGCCTTATACGTATTTTCAGAGAGTAAAGAAGTTCAAAAAAACATTACACGTAATATTTCATATGGTGGAGGGTGCATAAATGATGTTGTGTATCACCTTGCTACCCCATATTTACCCTTTGGCGGCGTTGGAAGTAGTGGACTAGGAAGTTATCATGGAAAACAAAGTTTTCGCACATTTTCGCATTATAAAAGCATTTTATCTCAATCTACAGTGTTTGATATGAAAATTCGTTATTCTTCTACAAAAAGTGCTTTAAAATTCATACGAAAGTTGTTAAAATGATGATGGTGTTTATCAGTAGGCGTAGCCGTATGATAAAAGCCCCTTCTTACGTGAAGGGGTTTTTCTGTTCGACATATGTATCATGAGAAAATGAAACAAACATACTACATAAGGAATAGAAGAGGACGCTGTTAAACAATTATTTTTGTTTGGATCGAAACAAAAGAATTTATAAAAAAACTAATATATTCATGAATATAAAGATTAAAAAACTTGAGGTAGATAGGACGGGAAAATGAAAAAGATTATTAAAGTTGAAGCGGTAGAAAAACATTTTGGAGATCAAGTGATTATTCCACCTCTTTCTTTAGATATTAAAGAAGGAGAATTTTTAACAATTCTTGGACCGAGTGGGTGTGGTAAAACCACTTTACTTCGTATGATTGCAGGGTTTGAAACTCCTACAAAAGGTAATCTCTTACTCGATGAGGAGAGAATAAATGATTTACCACCTTATAAGCGTCATATGAACCTAGTGTTCCAGCATTATGCATTGTTTCCACATATGACGGTTGAGAAAAATATTTGTTTTGGTATGAAGATGCAAAAAGTATCTGCAGCGGAACAAAAAGAACGTGCAGAAGAAGCGATGCGTTTAACACAGCTTCTTGAATTCCGTAATCGTAAACCAGCAAAACTTTCTGGTGGACAACAACAACGTGTAGCGATTGCAAGAGCAATCGTAAACAACCCGCGTGTATTATTACTAGATGAGCCACTTGGAGCACTAGACTTTAAATTAAGAAAAGATTTGCAACGTGAATTGAAAAATCTGCAACGTAATTTAGGAATTACGTTCATTTATGTAACGCATGATCAAGAAGAGGCAATGAGTATGAGTGATCGTATTGTCGTTATGAATAAAGGGCACATCGAGCAAATTGGAACGCCTAAGGAAATTTATAATGAGCCAAAGACATTGTTTGTCGCGACATTCATTGGTGAAAATAATATTATTAAAAATGGGGAAAACTATGTAGCAGTTCGCCCTGAAAATGTGAAAATACGTTCGGTTGAGCAACCAATTTTAAAAGAATACCATCTTGGACATATTGAAGATATCGAATTTGTTGGAAATATGGAGAAGCTGTATGTACGTGATGAAAAAACATCAGAACTATTAATGGCATACCAAACTGCAGAAGAAGCAGCGCAGTGGAGTATTGGAGATAATGTATACGTAGGCTGGGAGCAAGAGGATGAGGTGACCTTAAATTGAAAAAAGGGAAACTACTCGCATTACCTACAGTTACGTGGTTATTAATCTTCTTTTTATTTCCGCTTGTATTCGTATTAGCATTCGCATTCTTGCAGCGCGGGGCATATGGAACAGTGGAAATGCAATTTACGTTAGAGAATATAGCGCGCGTGTTTGACCCCTTGTACATGAATACGCTATGGGAAACAGTGAAAATTGCAGTTATTACGACGGTACTTTGTTTACTTATTGGTTACCCATTTGCATATACGATTACAATTGTTGATCGCAAATACCGCTCTATTCTTTTATTATTGGCAACGATTCCGTTTTGGATTAACTTCCTTGTGCGCTCGTATGCATGGATTGTTATTTTACGCTCACAAGGTCTTGTAAACACACTATTGTTAAAGTTAGGCATTATTAGTGAACCGTTAAATTTATTGTATAATACACCATCTGTAATATTAGGAATGGTATATTCTTTACTACCGTTTATGATTTTACCAGTGTACGCAGCAATCGAGCAGCTTGATAAACGTAAGTTAGAAGCAGCATATGATTTAGGAGCAACACCGATGAAAGCGTTTTGGCATGTAACATTGCCAATGACAATGTCAGGAGTTGCGACTGGTTCGATTTTAGTATTTGTATCATCTATCGGAATGTTTGTTGTATCAGACGTGATGGGTGGATCGAAAGTAGCATTAATCGGAAATGTGATTCAAAACCAATTCCTAGGTGCACGTGATTGGCCATTTGGATCAGCGTTATCTATTATCGTGGTTCTGTTCTCTGTTCTGTTAATTTACTTATATTATCGTGCGACGAAAGTATATAAATACGGAAACGGAGGGGAATAGACAAAAATGAAGAAGTTTTTAATTTCGTATTCTTGGTTAATTTTATTGTTCTTGTATTTTCCAATGATGGTTCTGATGGTATATTCTTTTAATGATTCACGTATTAACGCAGAATGGGAAGGATTTACACTTCATTGGTATACAGATTTATTTCAAAAGCAAGATGTTATTGATGCATTTGTAAATAGTATTACAATTGCGATTGTGACGACAGTTGTAACAACAGTTCTTGGTGTAATTTTCGCTGTTGCATTACATCGTTATAAATATCGCTTTGAAGGGGCAATTAACGGTCTTGTATACTTACCGATTTTAATTCCTGATATTTTAATGGGATTATCGCTACTTATTTTATTTAGCCAGATTGGTATGGAATTAGGACAAGTTACCATTATTATTGCGCATATTACATTTAGTATTTCATTTGTTGTTGTTATTTTAGCAGCACGCCTTTCTGGTATGGGACGTGATTTAGAAGAAGCAGCAAATGATTTAGGAGCAACTCCGTGGCAAACGTTTCGCTATGTAACATTCCCTAGTATTGCGCCTGGTGTTATTTCAGCGGCGTTATTAACATTTACACTATCAATCGATGACTTTGTGATTAGTTTCTTCGTATCCGGTCCAGGGTCAACAACATTACCATTATATATTTATAGTATGGTGAAACGTGGTGTAACACCTGAAATTAATGCTCTTTCTACCATCTTAATTGTTGTGATTGTTGGATTAATGGTTGCATCAGAAATCTTCCGTAATAAAGGTGCAGACGGTGAAGAAAACTCTGGAGGACATCTTCCGTTATAAGAGAGTGCGCATGATAAAGAACGAGGAGGTAATGAATCGATGAAATTGATGAAAAAAGTAGCTGGCGTAGCACTTAGCTTTAGCCTTGTTGCCGGTGTACTTGCTGGTTGTGGTGAAAAGAAAGAAGAGCTAAATATTTATAGCTGGGCTGATAACTTTGATGAGCAAGTAATTAAGGACTTTGAAAAGAAATATAATGTAAAAGTTAACTATGATAAATATGCAAGTAACGAAGAAATGCTTGCGAAATTACAAGCTGGTGGAGCAAATTATGATTTAATTCAACCGTCAGACTACATGGTTAAAACGATGGCGAAAATGGATTTATTAGAGCCGTTAGATAAAAACAACATTCCGAACGTAAAGAATCTTGTATCTAACTTTAAAACACCTGCATTCGATCCGGAGAATAAATACTCACTTGTATACACTTGGGGAGTAACAGGAATTGCATATAATAAAAAGTATGTAAAAGAAACGCCAACAAGTTGGAACGATTTATGGAATGAGAAATATAAAGGCCATGTTACTTTATTGAACGATTCTCGTGAAGTATTAGGCATGGGGCTTAAGAAGAATGGATTTTCAAATAGCACAAAAGATGATGCACAGTTAAAGACAGCAGCGACCGATTTACAAAAGTTACTGCCAAACTTACTTGCATTTGATACAGATAATATTAAACAAAAGTTTATTACAGAAGATGCTTGGATTGGAACAGTATGGTCTGGAGATGCAGCATTTATTGCAAAAGATAATAAAGATGTAGGATATGTTGTTCCAAAAGAAGGCGGAACGATTTGGGCGGATACGTTAGCGATTCCGAAAGGTGCGAAACATAAAGAACTTGCAGAGAAGTTTATGAATTATTTAATGGATGAAAAAGTAAGTGTGAAAAACTATGAATCCATTGGATATAGTAATCCAAATGAAAAAGCTTGGGAGCTTCACAGTAAAGAATACCGTGATAATAAAATGATTTTCTTATCACCAGAGGAGTTAAATCGTACAGAGTGGCTTGTTGATGTAGACGATAAATTAAAAGAGTACGATCGTTACTGGACGGAATTAAAAACAAAAGGGAAATAATGATAGAAAACTTAATCTTTTAGGTTGGAGAGAGGATCCGGCTGAGCGTAGAAGCGGTCAGATTCTTTTTTCGCCCCATGCCATGTGAAAACAGAAGGAGGAAGTAAGTGGAAGTTTCCTTTTGTTTTCCAAGCCGTGATGTATATGTTGGGAACCCAAAATATATAAATATAGATAGAAAAACAGATAGAAAACCTAATCTTTTAGGTTGGAGAGAGGATCCGGCTGAGCGTAGAAGCGGTCAGATTCTTTTTTCGCCCCGTGCCATGTGAAAACATAAGTAGAAAATGAGTGGAAGTCTTCTTTTGTTTTCCTAGCTGTAATGTATATATTGGAAATTAAAAAATGCGGTTTCTAAATAGAAATCGCATTTTTTCATAATGGGAGGAAAAAGCTTGAAACGAAAATTGCATCAATATGAGCTTGCTTGTATCATCTTGTTATTTGCTGCATTTGCTCTCATTGCTTGGAGAGTACAAGCAGATGGTGTAACATCAATTGATTCATATGTGAAAAACCTTGTAGGCAGTTTACAAACAGAAAATTCTCTTAAGTTTTTTTCATATTTTACAAAGTTAGGCTCTGCAATTGGAATTGTTACGATTCTGATTGTTAGTTTGCTAATCTTCTTTAAGAAACGCTATTATGTAGCAATGGTAGTTTATCCAACTGCTATATTAATTACGCACCTTGTTAATAAGGGGATAAAAGAAATTGTAAAAAGAGATCGACCGAGCTTAAATGAGGCACTTGATGCCCTTGGATATAGCTTTCCGAGTGGACATGCTATGCTATCCATTATGACGTATGGATTTCTTGCGTACATTATTGCTGCAAACGTAAAAAATATGGCTGGAAAAATTATTATTACACTTATTATGGCAATACAGATTTTATTGATTGGATTAAGTAGAATCATTTTATCTGTACATTATCCGACTGATATTTTAGCTGGCTATTGTTTAAGTGGTATTTTATTAATTATGGCTATTTATTTTCACCGCTTACTTTCAGAGCGGTTTGGAGCAAATCAAGAGAGATAAGAAACATCTGAAAATTCCTAGACTATAGGGACTTTCGGGTGTTTTTTTATTATGTTTTATTAGTGATCATGGTAAGATATGCTAAAATGTAGGGGGAATCATTAATTATATAAAGTAGGTGAAAATGCGTGAAGACAAATGTACATAAAATAGATAAATGGGGAAAACTAGGTACTTTTTTGTATCGATTTCGCTATACAGTTATTGCGGCATTAATCATGTTAGCGATAGGACTTGGCATTTTTGCACCAAAACTTCCGGGGGTATTAGGAGGCGATGGCTTCCAAACAGAAGGAGACTATCAAACGACAAAAGCAATTTTAGATAAAGATTTTAAACAGTCTCAAGACACGCTCCTCCTCGTGTTTCAGAAGAGTAAGGGAGTTGCAAATGAGGATTTTCAAAAACGAATAGGAGAAATTGTAGCGAATATTCAAACGAAAGAAACGTATGATTCATTCCGTCATCCATTAGAAAATAAGGAAATGATTCAAGATGATATTGCGTATGCGACGATTTTATTTTCCGGGAAAACAAGTAAAGAGCGTAATGAAAAGACGTTACAATTTGCAAAAGAAATACAAAAAGAGAGTAACAATGTTTTGAAGGTATCACCAACCGGTTTCCCAAAGATTAATGAAGAAATTAACGAGCGAACACAAAATGATTTGAAAGTAGCAGAAATGATCGGGCTGCCAATTGCCTTTCTTGTACTATTATTTTCGTTTGGTAGCTTGCTTGCATCAATCTTGCCGATTATAAATGGGGCGCTTAGCGTACTAAGTACAATGGGAATTTTATATTTTATTGGTGTAGATAAAGAATTGTCAATTTTTGTATTAAATGTTGCGCCTATGATTGGGCTTGCTTTATCAATTGATTTCGCATTATTATTTGTAAATCGGTTTCGTGAGGAAGTGGCATATCGGACAGTAAAAGAGGCAATAGCTGTCACATATCAAACAGCGGGGCGCGCTATTGTATTCTCTGGACTATGTGTCTTTGTTGGTTTATCTGGTCTATTTTTCTTTGAGATTGATTACATTCAATCTGTTGCGATTAGCGGAATGATTGTTGTTGTGATGAGTATTTTATTTTCACTTACACTTCTTCCAGCATTGTTATCGTTAATAGGGAAACGAATATTGAAAAAGAATCAAACTGCACCTCGCACTTCAAACATGTGGCGTCAGTTCGCTCAATTTGTTATGAAGCATCCTATTATGATGATTATCGTTGTTACATTGTTTATTATTGTCTGTTTATTGCCGCTTCGCACTGCCAATCTTCAATTTCCTGGTGTAGAAGCATTGCCAGAGAAAAGTGATACACGGGTTGCGTATGAGCAGTATGAAGAGTCATTCAACAAAACTGTAAAAACACATGCTGATGTGACAGTAGTGCTAGAGATGAAGGGGAATGTCATAGAGAAAGAAAATTTACAGAAGTTAGAGGATGTTATTCAAAAACTGAAAAAAGATAAGCATGTCTATAAAGTTAACAGTCTATATGGTGAGTTAAATGGTATGAACGCTGAACAATTGGCTACATTGTTACAATCTCCGCAGCGTACGCAAGTGGAACCTGTACTAGAAGCATATACGAAAGGAAATAAAACAACTCTTCAAATTTTCTTGGATACAAAGCCTAAAGCGGAAACTGCGAAACAATGGGTTCGTGATTTTAAAGACACGTATAAAGATGACAGTATTACGTATTATTTAGGTGGTATGACAACATTTCAACAAGAATTAGAGGATGAAATTAAAGATAAAGTTGTAATCGGGATGTCTGTCATATTCGGATCTACTTTCCTTATTTTATTATTCGCTTTCCGTTCTATCCTTATTCCAATTAAGGCGATTGTGATGAATATCCTTAGTTTAAGTGCAACCATTGGTATTGTGATTTGGTTATTTGAAGGAGGGCACTTTGGACTAGAGGAAAGTTCGGTTTTATTCGTGTTACCAATCTTTATATTTGGCCTTGTATTTGGCTTAAGTATGGATTATGAAGTATTTCTTATTTCACGTATTCATGAATTATATGAAGAGACAGGAGATAATGACAAGGCAACGCTTGAAGGGCTTGTATCAACAAGTCGCATTATTACATCAGCTGCTCTTATTATGATTGTTGTAACAGGAGCATTCGCTTTTACAGATATTTTACCAGTAAAACAAATGGGGCTTGGTGTGGCACTCGCTATTTTTCTTGATGCGACGATTATTAGACTTATGCTTGTACCGAGCTTAATGAAAATGTTCGGAGATTGGAATTGGTGGTTACCTTTTCGAAAGAAACAAGTAAAATCATCAGATTAAAAAAGCGCTTATTTTGTAGAGAGGCTACTGAAAAACGAAAGTTTTTCAGTAGCCTCTTGTTTATATATCGTTTATATACTGGCATATTAGTCGTAGCTATGAAAACAAAAGCATCCTCCTTTTACTTTCATGCTGAATGGTTGGAAAAGGCACTAATCGCCTCTATGTATAAGCGGATCTTCTCTCACACTCCAAAACATATTTTTAGCAGTTTCTCTTATAGAAGGGCGCTTTTTTATGAATAGCATTCCCCTCTTTTTGCAAATAGTATGTGATAAGAACAATACATATAGAAGCAGGTGAAGACAATGTTTCGCTATTTTAAATTTAAGTTAAATGATACTGTACAGTTTGCAGAAAATGATGGGCACATGTATCGCATTGTCGGTTATAGGCTAGAAAAAGGTTTTTATCCAAAAGATGAATGGACTCATATTATTTATGAATTACTTAGAGAATTTGATGGGTATACGATGGATGCTGAAGAAGAGGAACTTGTGAAAGTCATTCAAGTGGAGGAAGAATATTATAAAATACATGAGATGTCTGGTTATCGGTACCCAGTGAAAATGAAATCAAAGCCAACTGTTTCTAAAGAAGAAACGATAGATGAACTATTAGATGCTTACAACGACTATAAGCGATTGGCAGACTTTTTTAAAGATCTATCTTATGAACAAAAAGCAGAAGAAACGTTACAAGAAATGAAGAAATTACGTGCTTAGAGGGCAGTCTATTATGTAGACTGTCTTTTGCTTTAAACAATGCATAATGAATCATTTTCCGTTACAATAGTAGAATCAATAGAAATAAGGTGGATAAAGCATGGAAATGAAAAGAAAGGGAGAATGGTGCGAAATTACGGTTCCTGCTAAATGGAGCGGTATCAGCATTGATTCTTTGTTAAAAGAAGAATGGGGCGTCCCCAAAAAACTATTACACAGGATTCGTATGGAAAGAGGCATTATCGTCAATGGAGAACGAAAAGGGTGGAGTGACCCTTTAAAAGAAGGAGATAAACTGCAGGTTCATATGTTTATCCAGGAAGAGTATGGTGTCCAGCCAGAGTTCGGTGATTTAGAAGTGATATTTGAAGATGACCACGTATTAATTGTAAATAAACCTGCGCATATGGATACGCATCCTTCTAGCAAAGGGGGAACAGGAACACTCGCGAACCTCGTTGCTTTTCATTTACAAATGCAAGGTGTAGAGACAAAAGTACGTCATATTCATCGATTAGATAAAGATACAACAGGTGGTGTTGTATTTGCGAAACATGGGATAGCCGGTGCCATTATGGATCGATTATTGATGGAGCGTAACATAAAAAGAACATATTTGGCATTGGTGGAAGGGAAAGTAAAAAAGAAGCAAGGAATAATTGACGCAGCGATTGGAAGAGATCGACATCATGCAACAAGACGCCGTGTGTCTCCAAAAGGTGATCATGCTATAACGCATTATAAAGTAGAGAAATACTTCAAGAAGCAAGATGTAACGCTTGTAACGTTACAATTAGAGACAGGGAGAACGCATCAAATTCGCGTTCATATGAGTCATAGTGGTCATCCGCTGATTGGTGATATGTTATATGGTGGACAAGCAACACATATGTCTCATCAAGCCTTACATGCTATGCGGATTGTTTTTTTACATCCAATTACGAAAGAAGAGATAACAGTAGAAGTGCCACTTCCTAATCATTTAAATAACATCATTGAATCTTTTAAAATGTCGAATAAATAAAGTTCTTCTGTGTGGTTGAGAAAGATATTTTTTGCAGGAATTTTTTTATGGAAATCGAAGCCGTAAATAGAAAAGAGAGGTGAAGAGTACTTGGTAAGACATAAATATATTATGGGTATATTTCTTGCTGGTCTTCTATTTACGTTGTTTCTATATCCATATTTACCGAATTATTTAGCGGTGCATTGGAATCAGGATGGTGAACCAAATGAATATGCAAGGAAGCAAGTTGTTGTATTGTTTATTCCTTGCCTTATTATTTTTTTTCATGGTCTGTTGTATATAATCTCACGTTACGTATATAAGCTGAATGAGAATGACCACTACATTGTAATAAGGTTTAAAGAGAATGTATCGCTATTTTTATTATTTATTCATATACTTATTCTTGCTATTGGCACTGGAATAGATATACCATTTCAAACGGGCCTTATAATCGGGAGTAGTGCGTTTCTTTTTATGGTTAGTAAAGGATTTAAAAAAGGAAGAGAAAAGGAAGAGGAGCCGATTGTGTTACAGAAAATACGCTTGTTTAGTCAGCGTATTTTTCAATATATGTCGCTTACCATACTCATTTGTTTGTTTTTGAAGCTACAATGGGGATTTTATTTACTAATTGGTGTGATTAGTCTCGGGTCTATTTCTTTTATGTTTTGTATTTTGTATTCATATATACTGGAAAATTATGAAACATAAAAAGGAGTCTTCCGTAACAGAAGACTCCTTTAATATAAATCTATTGTGGCATACCAACATATAAGTTATGGCTATGAATCCAAAAAGGATCTGACCGCTTCTATGCACGGCCAGATCCTCTCTCTCCCTCTAAAAAGAAGGGTTTTCTATCAGTTTTTATACTTACTTCGTGATAAATTGTTGTGTCCAGTAGTTTCCACTTTCAACATAACCAACACCGATGTGAGTATAACCACTATTTAAAATATTCGCACGGTGACCTTCACTATTCATCCAAGCTTGTACAACTTCTTCTGGTGTACGTTGGCCTTGTGCAATGTTTTCACCTGCAGATCTATAAGAAATACCAAACTTCTTCATCATATCGAATGGAGATCCGTATGTTGGGCTGTTATGATCGAAGTAGTTATTTTTTTGCATGTCTTCAGATTTAACGCGTGCAACTTTACTTAATTCAGCATCAACTTTTAATGCTGGTAAGCCTTGTTTTGTACGCTCAGCGTTTGTTAATTCAACAACGCGTTGTTCAAATTCGCTTAAAGAACCTTTTGACTCTTCAGCAGGCTTATTTTCAGCCGGTTTTTGTGTTTCATTGTTGTTATTGTTATTTTCAGCTGGTTTTTGAGCTTCAGGTTTTGTTACTTCTTCAGCAGGCTTATTTTCAGCTGGTTTTTGTTCTACTGGCTTCGTAGTTTCTGGCGCTGGTACATTTGGTTGTTGACCAGGAATGAAGCAGTTACCTTGTTGGAATTGTGCTAGAGAGTTAATTCCCATAGATTGTAAGTGTTTTTGTAATTCTTCTTGATTCATATGTTGCATAAAGTCTTTAGCTTGCTGAATATTTTGAACCTTCATTGTAGATGGTTGTACTGTTGATGCCTCTGCATTAAGAGTAGATGCTCCGAATGTAAATGCAGTTGCTGCTGCTACAGATAATAAAACACGTTTTTTCATGACATGTGTCCCCCTATATAAAAGTTTTTTAACTGTTCTCACAAAGATTTGTTTTTGACAGCCTGTCTGACTGACAAATTCATCGTAGCATACAAATTACCGGAAAAAAGATGGAAAAAAATACATAGATTATAAAATTACCTATTTTATCCTAGAATGAAATAAGAGATAAAATAGGAGAAAACTAGAGTGTAACAGGAGTTTTCAGCATTTTCTGCTTTGCTTTTGAAGGGGGGATTTTGGTTGGAATTACCTATTAGAGATGTAGAGAAACCTATTGTATCAAGGGTTTCTCTACATTTTCGAGGAATATAATGGATGTATTTTTACAAAACTGTAATCTTTTTGTTGTTCTTTTTTATAGACGGTAACATATTTTTAATCTTGTAGCGAATAAAAAAAGCGGCTATCTCTTTACGTAGAAGAAGGAGATAGCCGTTTTCATATTGTTACATATATTACGATGTATATTCAATTGCTTCCAATAATAAATCTACAATGTGAACGCCTCTCATTTTGTGAGAGAGTTTTTCACGTTCAATGCCGAGTTTCATTTGTAGTAAGCAACCTGGGTTTGCAGTGACAATGGTTGCCGCGTCTGTTTCATGAACACGTTCCATTTTATAATCTAAAAATTCCATAGACAATTCAGAGTGTACAATATTATAAATACCTGCAGAACCGCAGCAACGATCTGCTTCTTTCATTTCTCGATAGGTCACACCTTGAATTGCTTGCAGTAGCATACGCGGCTCGGAAGATGTCCTCATGACATTGCGCAAGTGACAAGAATCTTGATACGTAATAATTTGCGGAGGAAGGCGTAAATCATAACGTTTATGAAAATCTAACTCTACTAAAATAGCGGTGATATCTTTTATTTTTGCAACAAAATGTTTTGCGCGTGCTGCCCATTCTGGATAATCTTTTAATAAATGATCATAATCTACAAGAAACGCTCCGCAACCACTGGCATTCGTAATAATATAATCAATTTTTAAGTCTTCAAAGGCTTGGATGTTTCGTTTTGCCAGCTCTTTTGCACCGCTTTTTTCTCCGGCATGGCCATGCAGTGCTCCGCAACAACTTTGTTCTTTTGGGATTACAATATCACAGCCAGCAAGCTGAAGGAGCTTTGTTGTAGCGTTGTTTGTTTCCAAAAACATAGTGTCCATTAAACAACCAGTAAAGAAAGCAACACGTTTTTTCTTTGTTGTTTCAGCTGGTAAAAATTCAGGCCGGTTTTTCATTTCTTTCATCTTCGGTACTTTTGGCAAGACGAGATCCATTGTTGCCAGTGTTTCTGGGAACAACTTCATAATGCCTGTTTTATGTGTTAACGTTTGTAAGCCAGAGTGCTGATAAAAGCCGATGAGTCCTGTTAATGTTCGCATGCGATTTTGATGAGGGAATAATCCTTCGAATACAATTTTGCGAACAGCTTTGACTGGCATAGAGAACTTTTTATTTTGATTAATAATATCTCGTGCTTCTTCTAATAAGTGTCCATAGTTTACACCAGATGGACAAACAGGTTCACAAGCGCGGCAGCCAAGACAAACATTCAATGTATTTTCCACATCTTCATCCGGTTCAATTAAGCCGTCAACAATGCCCTTCATTAAAGCGATACGACCGCGCGGAGAATGAGACTCTTTATATCCAGATTGAATGTAAGTAGGACAAGTCGGCAGGCAAAATCCGCATCGCATACAGTTTAATAATTCATCTTCATCTAGACGTTCTTTAAACTCTTTTTGAATTTGTTCTTTGTTTAGAGTAGTCATCTTTCTACCACCACTCTTTTACGAGAGTCCTTAGCGAACATTTTCCCAGGGTTCATAATATTATGTGGATCGAAAGCTTGTTTAATACCTTTCATAGCAGCAATGCCTTCTTCTCCTAACTTCAACTCTAAATAAGGAGCTTTCATGGCACCAACGCCATGTTCACCTGTAATGGTACCACCAAGTTCAATTGCCTTTTCAAAGATTTCTGCAAAGGCTTGTTCGGCACGATGCATTTCTTCTTTATTACGAGCATCAGTCATGCATGTTGGATGTAAGTTTCCATCACCGGCATGCCCGAATGTACAAATAGCAATATCATATTTTTTAGAAATGGCATTAATTGCTTCAACCATAGGAGCAATTTGAGAACGTGGTACAGTAGCATCTTCTAAAATTGTAGTAGGTTTTAGTCTTGCTAAAGCAGAAAGGGTGCTGCGGCGTGCTGTGCGAAGTGCATCCGCTTCCGTTTCGTCCTTGGCAACGCGAACGTCAACCGCATGCATAGAACGACAAACTTCAGCCATTTTTTCAATATCACGGTTCACAACTTCAGAAGAGCCATCTTGTTCGATTAAGAGAATAGCTTTTACATCTGTTGGTAAACCGATTTGTGCAAATTCTTCTACTACTTCAATTGTTGGTTGATCTAAAAATTCAAGTGTTGCTGGAATGATTTTATTGGCAATGATTGCTGATACAGCACGAGCTGCTTCATTGATTTCTTGATATAATGCAAGCATTGTTTTCTTTGTTTCAGGCATTGGAACAAGTTTTAAAATGGCTTCCGTTACAACACCAAGTGTGCCTTCTGAGCCGATGAATAGGCGAGTTAAATCATAACCAGCTACATCCTTCGCTAATTTACCACCGGTGCGAATGATATCACCATTTGGCAAGACAATCTCAAGGCCCATCACATAATCTCGTGTTACACCGTATTTTAAACCGCGTAAGCCACCTGAATTTTCATTAATGTTACCGCCAATTGTAGAAATCTTCATAGAGCTTGGATCTGGTGGATAAAATAACGCTTTTTCCTCTACAGCTTTAATAATATCAAGCGTAATGACGCCAGCTTGCACGGTAATTGTTAAGTTTTCTTCATCTATTTCTAAAATGTTATTCATATGACGGAAGATTAGAACAACTCCGCCTTCAAGTGGACATGTACCTGCACAAAGGTTTGTTCCAGACCCGCGAACGTATACCGGAACTTTATGTTCAGTACATACCTTTAATAGGTCAGCTACTTCTTGCGTATTGCGCGGTGCGACAACTGCATCGGGCATCGCTTGGAAATTTGGTGTTGCATCGTAACTATACGTTAAACGTCCCATGTTGGACGTATCTACATTATCTTTGCCCACAATCGATACAAATGAATCAATAATATGTTGTTCTAACATTAGAAAACCCCCCTCAAACTGTTAACTTGCTTATCTCAATTGAATATATTGTCCGTGAATCGCTTGAGATAAGTTATATACCGCTGAAAATAAGAATAAAAGCGTTGTAACAGTGTTTTCATTATAATCATAAAAAAGTAGGGGATTTCTTTCTATGTATAATTAACTAAAGATTAATTAGTTTTGCTATCTTTTTTTTGTATGATTATCTAATAAAAGAAGTGCGAAGTATAAAATGATTAAATCTTTAAATTGTTTTGGATCGAGTCCTGTGTAATCTTCTATTTTTTTAAGTCTGTAATGTAATGTATTAATATGAATGTGTAACATTTCTGCTGTTTGTTTATAGGACTGATTATGATCGATAAATAGGCGTAGTGTTTGCATGAGTTCAGTTGCAGGAAGCAAACTGTAAATGGTACGCTGAAGAAATTCCTCACGAGTTTCAGTAGTAATATCTTGCAGACACATTTCTAAACGTAAATCTTCATTAAATATAATACCTTTCGTTTCAAAGGCTACTGAAAGTGCACGCAATGCTTGCTCGTATGACACATGCATCTCATTTGGTATGACAGTTTGTCCAATACCGATATAGAGTGTAATAGGAAATAAAGATTCACACTCATGCTTCAATCTCTTTAAAAATTGAAAGGTTCTTTTCTTTGTTTCCTTTGCAGTAAATAGTATAAAACGGTCATTTCCCCAGCGTACAAATAGTTCCTCTTTCGCTAATACGTTACGAATGTGCTGCCAAATTTTGCGTTGTAGCATCGTATCATCTTGATCAAATGAAAATAAAATAAGTTGTTTTTTTGTATGTAAATCAATACCGAGTGTTTTCGCCCGATCAAGAAAACTCGGAGACCAATCATTGCTTTGTAACCAGTCAAAAACAAAAGCTTCATAGGAACGGTGCTCAAGTTCTAGTTGTTCTAAAAAATAATTTTCATGAATTAATAATTCGGTCATTTTCCGTAATATTTCTCCGTATTGTGAAATTTTTTCAGGTTCCCCTGTAATACCGATGACACCGATTACTTCATCGTGGAAAAGAAGCGGGAGATTCATTCCTGCTTTTACTCCTTGTAAATGCTGTTCGTCTTCTTTTGTAACAATAACAGTTTTCTTTTCTTTCGCGCAGCGAAGGGCACCTTCGTGGAATTGTCCAATTCGCGCTATATCTGTACTAGCAATAATTGTTCCTTTTATATCAATAATAATAATATTTTCGTCAATTAGCCTTCGAACCTCACGGACAATTTTGTTCGCTAAATCGGGAAAAAGCATAAATTGTACACCTCTATTTCTATTTGTTGTACCATTATATATAAATCGAAGCTGAAAAAACTAATATCAAACCATTCTTTTTATGTGGGCGAGAGCATCCGGCCATGCATAGAAGCGGTCAGTGCTTTTTTCGCCCCATGCCGTGAGAAAACAAAAAGAGGAAATAAGTGGAGAACTGTTTTTGTTTTCATAACCGCAGCTACTATGTCGAAAAATCAAAATGTATTTATATATGTAGTTTTATTAAAATAGGAAGATTTCACACTTTCCTCACAAGTATTTGCTATTTTACAATTATAACGAAATCATCTAAAAATGGAGGGAATCTTTTGAAGAAATACTTTTTTCTGCTCTGTTTTTTGTTTCTATTAGCAGGATGTCAAGGTAATTCATATACACCGATTGCTAAAAATAAAAGTATCATTATAACAACAAATATTAAAGAAGGCAGCGTTAGTTTTATTGATAAAAAGTCGAAAAAGATAGTAACAACATGGGAATTAAAAGAGCCTATTACAGGGATCGCACTGTTACCAAATGGGGAAGACATGCTTGTATATGGTAAGCAGTTAGAATATGCATATATATATTCGTTAACAGAAGGAAACCAAGTGGATAAATGGAAGACAGGAAAAGGGATTACGAATGTCATCGTAGCAAATGATGGAAAGCAATTATTTATGGCTGATCAAAATGAACAAAAAGTACGTTTCTTTACGATAAATGGAAAAGAGACCGAAAGTGTTTCGGTAGGGAAAGGCCCGTTAACAATGGTGCAAAATGATAAACAATTACATGTATTGAATTTTTATGATACGCAGCTATCCACGATTGACTTAGATCAAAAGAAAGTTGTTCATTCATTTATGGTACCACCAGCATCAACAGGGGCCATGGTTAGCGCTGATGGAAAGGAAATATGGATTGGCGGGCATGGTGATGGTACGCAAGTGAATGAGAAAGTATTGGTCTATTCTTTAGAAAATGGACAGATGGTGCGTTCTTTACATGCACCATTTATGCCAGTTAGTATTTCGGGTGATGAAAGATTTATGTATACTTTAAGTCATGGATCAAATACATTAAGAAAATTTGATACACAAACATACCAAGAAGTGGGAGCCCTTGAGGTAGGATCCAATCCATTTGTTTTTTTGAAAATTGAGAAAGAAGGCTATATAGCAAGCTATGATAGTAATGAAGTGTATGTAATTGATATAGAGAATATGAAAATAAAACAAACGATTGCAGTTGGAAAGGGACCATTTCAACTTACGCACAGAGAAGGAAGAGAGAAATGAAGAAACATAAAGTGTTACTTGTAGATGATGAAAGTGATATGAGACAGCTTGTTGGCATGTATTTAGATAATTTCGGATATGAATGGGGAGAAGCAGAGAATGGAAAAGATGCCCTTCATATGCTTGATACGGCTCATTACGATTTTGTTATTTTAGATATTATGATGCCGGAGATGGATGGAATTTCAGTTTGTAAAGAAATCCGCAAAACCTCTTATGTACCGATTATTTTTTTAACAGCAAAGGGAGAAGAATGGAATCGTGTGAATGGTTTACGGATGGGGGCAGACGATTATATTGTAAAGCCATTTAGTCCTGGAGAACTCATCGCTCGTATGGAAGCTGTATTAAGAAGATATACAAAGCAGGAAGAACAACAAGAAGAGCTTCAATTTGGTTCAATCCGAATTAATGAAAAAAGCAGGAAAATTGAGGCGAACGGTGAGACAATCTCCCTTACGGTAAAAGAGTTTGATTTACTGTATTTTCTTTGCATGCATAATGGACAAGTATTCAGCCGCGAGCAATTACTTGAAAAAGTATGGGGATATGATTATGCAGGAAGTACAAGAACGGTAGATACACATGTTAAAACGATGCGTTTAAAACTTGGGGAAAGTGGAAACTACATTCAAACAGTATGGGGTGTAGGTTATAAATTTGAGGTGTAACATGTTTACGATGGTACAAAAGCTTTGGCTTACGGTAGTATGTGCAGTATGTGTAACAGTTTCTTTTCTCTATTTCGTGTCCTTATATTCATATGAAAAGTTATATGTTCAAAACATTGAAGACTCATTAATAATGGAAGGAAAAAGACTTGTATCTCAATATAAAAAGGACGAGGGTACGTTAGCGTTTGGAGAAAAAGTTCAGGCATTTGATCGTATCTCGAGTGCGGATGTACTTTTTATAAGCAACCCTCGTGATTTAAGTGCTTGTTTACCTTTTGATGTACATCATCATTCTCTGATTAGTGAGGATGATAGACAAACATTATTGGATGGAAAGACGGTTACAAAAGTTGGATATGAAGAACATTTCGATCGTAATATTATGGGAGTTGTCATTCCTGTTTTAGATGGTAAGAAGTTAGTTGGGATTGTGTACTCATATATTCCATTAAAGAGTATTAAAGATTTAATTTATGATATGGGGCTTATTTTGGCTCCGTTAGCTTTAGTTATGATTTTACTTACAATATGGATTGGTAGAAAAATTATTATTGCGATTACAAAGCCGCTCTCACAAATGGAACAAGTTGCGAATCATATGGCAACAGGAGATTTTTCTGAGCGTATTACAATTTCATCTGAAGATGAAATTGGTCGTCTAGGTAAAGCATTTAACAAAATGGCAACTTCATTGGAGACTGAAGATACGAAACGTAAGGAGTTTTTAGCGAACGTGTCTCATGAACTTCGGACGCCACTTAGTTATATTAAAGGGTATAGTGAAGCAATTTTAGATGGCGTTGCAAAGGGAGAACAGCAATCGAAATTTACGCAGCTTATCCATAAAGAAGCGGGGCGCATGCAGCGGCTTGTGCATGATTTGTTAGACCTTGCACAGCTAGAAGGGGAGCATTTCCCATTAAAGAAACAACCAATCGTATTCGCACAGCTCATTGAAGATGTACTTGAAACGTATGAATTGAAAAGTACAGAGAAACAACTGCATATTTCAACGGATCTTGATCCAGATATTATTGTTATGATTGATGAGGATCGGATGCAACAAGTGCTTCATAACTTGTTAGATAATGCTATACGTTATACAAATCAAAATGGTAGTATTATCATACATTTGGAGAAAAAAGATAAGTGTTGCGAATTGAGAATAAAAGATACGGGAATTGGAATTGATTCAGAACATCTAGAGCAGCTCGGAGAAAGGTTCTACCGGGTAGATAAGGCGAGAAGTCGTCAGCATGGCGGGACTGGTTTAGGGCTTGCTATTGTAAAACAAATTGTGCATATCCATGAGGGAGAGTGGCAGGTTGAAAGTCAAAAAGGAAAGGGCACAACAGTTATTATAAAATTACAGATAAATGAAGAAGGAAGCATGTTTTAGGTAAAGCATGCTTCTTTTATTGAATTACTTAAAGAACACCTAATGAACCAGCTTGATTCAGATGTTATATAGATAGGAATAAAGGCGAATCATCTAGAGGGAATACTAAGTATAAACCATTAATGGGTATAATAACCATTAATTCCCTCCATATAACAAAAATTTGGCGATTTTATGAACAAAACATTTGTACTTCTTACCAATTCGTTCTAAAATAGGTATGGATGCAATGTTCTTATAAATCGTTTTAATTGTTGTTTGGATGATACTGAGGTGATTTAACTGGAATACAAATCTATTAAACCGAAAAAAATTTACGAAGAGGTATCTGAAGCCATTTTAACAATGATTAAAAATGGTACGTTAAAACCTGGTGACAAACTTCTTCCTGTTCATCAATTAGCTGAGCAGTTTCAAGTTGGCAGATCTGCAGTTCGTGAAGCGCTAAGTGCTTTACGGGCAATGGGCTTAATTGAAATGAAACAAGGGGAAGGGACATATGTGAAAAACTTCGATTCTTCAGCATTAACAAAGTCGTTAAATCATACGTTGTTAATGAAGAAAGAAGATATTTTAAATTTATTAGAAGTGCGAAAAGTGCTTGAAGTGGGGGCAGTTCGAGTAGCTGCAGCAAAACGTACAGAAGATAATTTACAAAATATGAAGCACTGGTTAGATGAAATGGCAAAAAGCATTGGGAATGAAAAAGCTGGTGAAAAAGCGGATTTTCATTTTCATATGGGGATTGCAGAGTCTTCACATAATAACATCTTACTTGAACTCATGAATCATGTTTCAGAAATGATTGCTGAAACAATTGGTGAGTCAAGACGCATTATTTTATATGGTGAGCAAACAACAGCAGAGCGCCTTTTAGAAGAGCATCAAGCTATTTATGATGCGGTATTAGAGCAAGATGTAGAATCTGCACAGCAAGCAATGCTAAATCATTTAACAAATGTAGAGCATATTGTCACAGGTAGAAGAGGTATAAATTCGTGATTTAGTCTTTCGAAATTTTATTTTTTTGATAAAATAGAAGAAAGGTTAGGTAAGCGTTTTCTTTTTAGGGAAAGGATTAGGTAGGAAAATTATTCCTAACTTCTTCTTTCTATCTAATCATCTGATGACCATATGAATGTTGGCGAAGTTGTAATGAGGGGGAATTATAATTATGAAAGTTACTTTGTTTGTTACTTGCTTAGTCGATATGTTTGAAACAAATGTCGGGAAAGCAACAGTTGAATTGTTGGAGCGTTTAGGTTGTGAAATTGAATTTCCAGAAGCGCAAGTTTGTTGCGGTCAACCAGCTTATAATAGCGGACATGCAGAGGCAGCGAAAGAAGCGATGAAACATATGATTGAAACTTTTGAAGATGCAGAATATATCGTTACGCCATCTGGTTCTTGTGCGACAATGTTTCACGAGTATCCACACGTTTTTAAAGATGATCCAAAGTGGGCAGCACGTGCACAAAAAGTGGCAGATAAAACCTTTGAATTAACACAATTTATTGTAGATGTGTTAAAAGTTACAGATGTTGGCGCTAGCTTAGAAGGTACAGCAACTGTCCATAAATCTTGTCATATGACACGTATGCTTGGAGTAAAGGAAGCACCAGGAATTTTACTATCAAATGTGAAAGGATTAACTGTAAAAGAACTACCAAACGTACAAAATTGTTGTGGTTTTGGGGGAACGTTTTCAGTTAAGATGACACCAATTTCTGAGCAAATGGTAGATGAGAAAGTTGATAGTGTAATGGAAACGGGTGCTGATTATTTAATCGGTGCTGACTGTGGGTGTTTGTTAAACATTGGCGGACGTATTGAGCGCTTAGGTAAAGAGGTAAAAGTAATGCATATTGCTGAGGTATTGAATAGTCGCTCATGAAGGGGGAACATAAGCTATGTCTATGAAAATCAGTGAGAAAAAATTTAATGATCGCGTTGACGAAGGAATTCAAGATTCATTTATGCGCGGAGCAGTATCTTCTGCACAAACGCGCTTATATACAAATCGATTAAAAGCAGCCGATGAATTAGGAAACTGGGAAGAGTGGCGTGAACTTGGTGAACAAATTCGTCAGCATACATTAGAAAATCTAGACTATTATTTAATGCAACTGAGTGAAAATGTATCTAAAAGAGGCGGGCATGTTTTCTTTGCAAAAACGAAAGAAGAAGCAGCGCAGTACATTCAAGAAGTAGCGAAAAAGAAGCAAGCGAAAAAAGTTGTGAAATCAAAGTCGATGGTAACGGAAGAAATTAGTATGAACCATGCGCTTGAAGAAATTGGTTGTGAAGTGTTAGAGAGTGACTTAGGTGAGTACATCCTGCAAGTGGATAACGATCCACCATCTCATATCATTGCACCAGCACTTCATAAAAACAGAACGCAAATTCGTGATGTATTTAAAGAAAAGCTAGGATATGAAAATTCTGATGATCCATATGAAATGACAAAGTTTGTTCGTAAGCAACTTCGGGAAAAATTTATGGATGCTGAAATTGGGGTAACGGGGTGTAACTTCGCAGTTGCAAATACAGGTTCCCTTTGTTTAGTAACAAACGAAGGAAATGCTGACCTTGTTATGTCGATTCCAAAAACACAAATTGCAGTAATGGGTATGGAACGTATGGTTCCAACGATGGAAGAATTAGATGTTCTTGTTGGTTTACTGTGCCGCAGTGCGGTTGGACAAAAACTAACAAGTTATGTAACAGTAGCAGGACCAATTCAAGAAGAGGAAGTAGATGGACCAGAAGAATTCCATTTAGTTGTCGTAGATAATGGACGTTCTCAAATTCTTGGCTCTGAATTCCGCCAAGTCTTACAATGTATTCGCTGTGCAGCTTGTGTAAACGTATGTCCTGTATATCGTCATGTAGGTGGACATTCTTACGGTTCTATTTATTCAGGACCAATTGGTGCTGTATTAACACCGCTTTTAGGTGGATACGATGATTATAAAGAATTGCCATATGCATCTAGTTTGTGCGGAGCATGTACAGAAGCTTGTCCGGTAAAAATTCCATTACATGATTTATTATTAAAACATCGTCAAGTTATTGTTGAAAAAGAAGGACGAGCACCACTTGCAGAAAAATTAGCAATGAAGATGTTTAGTATGGGTGCCTCTTCAGCAGCCTTATACAAAATGGGATCGAAAATGGCTCCGGCAGCAATGAGCCCATTTACGTCTGGTAATCGTGTAACGAAAGGTGTAGGACCGCTGAAAAACTGGACGGATATTCGTGAGTTCCCGGCTCCAAGTAAGGAAAGGTTCCGTGATTGGTATAAAGATCATAAGAAAGGCGGGGACAAGTGATGACAGGGACAATTCAAAACCGTGATTCTTTTTTAGAGAACATTGCCAAAGAACTTGATCGTGCGCGTAAAACAGAAGGCGTGCAGCGTCCAGCGTGGAAAAATAATGTAAACGTGGAAACATTGAAAGATTATTCAGAGGAAGAATTGTTAGAAGTATTTAAAAAGCAGTGTACGAACATTCATACGACTGTAATTGAAACGACAAAGGATGAACTGAGTGCAGTGATGCAAAAAGTAATTATTGAAAACGGTGGCGGCCCAATATTATTATCGGAGGATGACCGCTTTGCTACGTACGGTTTGAATTCTTTATTTTCTACAGAGCTTCCAGGCCAAAATGTTGAAGTGAACATTTGGAATCCAGAGAAAAAAGAAGAGAACATTCGCTTAGCTGAAAAAGCGAATATCGGTATTGCCTTTAGTGATTACACATTAGCAGAATCTGGTACAATTGTTGTGCAAAGTCATAAAGGACAAGGCCGTTCTTTGCATTTCTTACCTACGGTTTATTTTGCAATCATCCCACGTGAAACAATCGTACCGCGTATTACACAAGCAGTTCAGGATATGAACACGCGTGTAGAGAATGGAGAAGCAGTAGCATCTTGTATTAATTTCATTACGGGACCAAGTAACTCAGCTGATATTGAAATGAATCTTGTTGTAGGTGTACATGGACCATTAAAAGCATATTATTTTGTAGTGTAAAATGGAGAAAAGCAGGCTAAGAAATAGCCTGCTTTTTTATTAGAACAAAGATAATGCGAAATGGAAGTACCGCACTCTTTTTGTTATATTTTGGGGGAAAGGAGAGGATGGTATGACATTTTATTTATATGCTTTTTTAATAGGAACGGTGCTTGGTTCTTTTTATACGGTTGTAGCAGTACGTATTCCAATGAGACAATCTATTATTGTTCCGCGTTCTTATTGTCATGGCTGTCACCATACGCTAAGCCCGAAAGAACTTATTCCAATTGTTTCGTTTTGTTTGCAAAGAGGTCGCTGCATTCACTGTAAAATGAAAATACCTTTTATTTACACATTGTTTGAGATGATAACAGGGGTAGCGTTTCTTTTTTTTGCGTGTATGATGGGAATGGAAAAAGAGCTTCTTTTTATATGGACGTTACTTTCTTTACTTATTATTATTACAATGACAGATTTGTTCTATATGTTAATTCCAGATGTGATTTTATTTTCTTTCGCCTGTTTATTTATGATAGAGATTATTTTTATCCCTCTTGTTCCTTGGTGGGATAGCTTGATAGGTGGAGGAACGATATTTATTGTATTATATCTCGTTCAAATTATATTTCCGGATGGACTTGGAGGAGGCGATGTGAAATTACTTTCACTACTTGGGTTTATAATAGGAGCGAAAGCAATTTTTATTGTGCTTTGTTTTGCTTCTAGCACGAGTCTTTGTTTTTTCGGAATGGCTATTTTATTAAGACGGATGAATCGAAAACAAGCTTTACCATTTGGACCGTTTATTGCACTTGGAACAGTCTGTTATTTGACTATAGTATATTTGGAGTAAAAGGAGAGGTAGAGGATGAACGTGTATATGGATGATCAAAGGCTTTGTCCATTCGGTTATGTTTTAGTAACAACGGTGGAAGAGGCTATCAAAATTGTTAGAGACCATGATGTGAGTATCCTCTCTCTTGACTATAATATGGGATGGCGTCAAAAAAATGGTTTGGATTTTTTAGAAATTTTTTGTACAGAAGGTCTTTACGCAAAGGAAATTCATTTACATACAAACGATTCAATTGGTATGCAGTATATGTTGGACCGGATAAATAAGGGGAAAGAAGTGAGCGAGATTTTTTCAAATATACAGGTGAAATGTACTGGAAGTAAAAAAGCTCCAAGGGGTCCTTGGAACTTTTTTAGTGTTTCATATGTGCTTGTAAAGGTATAATCTCTTCTTGTTGAATTGCTTCTAAGTTATCTTCTGCCGCTTTAGGCTCTGGATTTTTTATAGTTAAATAATGATACACCATACCAACGAATACGGATCCACCAATAATGTTCCCAATTGTAACCGGAATTAAGTTATGAATAGCACCGGCGAAAGAGATTGTATCAGGGTGTGGTGATACTAAAGATAATGCAAATAGTGATAAGTTTGCAATGCTATGTTCATAACCAGATAAGAAGAAAGTGAAGACCAGAAACATCATCATAAGTATTTTTGCTGTATCTCCTTTTACTTGAGAGGGAAGGAAACATGCAAGGCACACAAGCCAGTTACATAAAATCGCTTTGAAAAATAATTGCATTGTAGGTGTTCCCATTTTTCCTTCAACGACTGTATTCATTAAGTGTTCATGATCAATTGCTTCAAAAATACCAGTTGCATAAAATAGTAATGCGAAAAATACTGCACCTGCTAAATTACCTGCATAACAAGCACCCCAATTGCGAAGTGTATCGACAATTGTAGTTTCTTTTCGCAGAGTCGAGACTGTAAAATACATTGTATTCCCTGTAAATAATTCAGCTCCGCCATATATAATTAAGATAAGTGCAATTCCAAAAAACATAGAAGCTGCTAAATATGTTCCGGGTGAATTTGCGATATGAAAAAAGTTACCTAATTTAAAACATAATACAATAATAAAACCGATATAGATGCCAGCTAGTGCAGCGCGAATGAAGTATTGCATTGGATTTGCATCCAACATTTTTTTCTTCTTCTGCGCAAGTTGTACAACGTAAGCTAATCCTTGTTCTAGCATAAGTAATACGCTCCTTTAGTGCATTGTCTGTAAATACTCCTTATATGAATAAAGTACATGTATTTACTCCTAGTTTCAATAAGTTTGTGCAATATTTCACAAAAAGGACATACCTTCAAAATGAAAGCGTTAACAAATTGTATTATAATATTATATGCTTGAAAAAAGAGGGAAAGTAACACTCAATGGATCCTTTATCTATTTTTGAGGTCAATGAAAAAAGCGCTGTTGTTACAGCGCTTTTTCATCCAAATTCTTTTGTGTAGTTTGGACACTTGTATCTTTTGAGAAGAACCAACCGCCAGCTGCAATTCCGATTAATACAGTCCAGAATATTAATTTCCATGTAGTAGACTCTGGGAAACTGTGTGGAATAACACCTAAAGCAGGGTGAGCTAATGTGTAAACAGCTAATTTAACACCAACCCAACCAACAATTAAGAAAGCAGCAGTTTCTAATCCTGGTTTACGTTTTAATAGTTGTACGAACGCAGTCGCAGCAAATCGCATAATAATTAATCCAATCATCCCACCTGCAAAAATAACTAGGAACTGTCCTGTATCAAGGCTACCAATTGTACCAAGACCTGTTTTTGGTAAAGTCATTGCTAATGCAACAGCCGCTAAAATAGAATCAACAGCAAACGCAATATCAGCAACTTCAACTTTAAATACTGTCCACCAAAAATTTTCTTGTTTCTTTTTTGATTCTTTTTCTGCAGCTTCCTCATGTGAATTCTTCTTAACATATGTTTTGAATAAGTGGTTACCAGCGATAAACATTAAGTAAATCGAACCGATTGCTTGCACTTGCCATACGTCGACTAAGAAAGAAATCATAAACAATGATCCGAAGCGGAAGACGAAAGCTCCTGCTAAACCGTAAAATAATGCTTTTTTTCGTTTTTCTTCTGGTAAATGTTTTACCATGATTGCAAGAACTAGCGCGTTATCAGCTGCTAAAATTCCTTCCAGTGCAACTAAAATTAATAATACCCAACCATACTCCAATAATAATGATACATCCATGTACATTCTCCTCTCATTTGTATAAATATTAAACAAGTGAAGAGGTTTCCCCACTGTTTAGTTTCCCCATACTCCAGCTTATCAACGGTGGGAGGAACTGGAAAAAATGCAAAAAAGACCTCTGCCGTCAATAGGCAAAGGTCTTGCTAGACATATGTAATGAAATGCCAACAAAGCCGGAAGAACTAGGTTCTACGTAATGACGACTTTGTTTCCAAGAATAAATTCTCGGACGCTACTCCCCTTTGGAGATATGCTATTGTATTTTTATTATATGGATAATGTAAATGTTTGTCAACCTGTTAAAATGTCTTCGTTTGGATATTTTACCTTTCTTTGTTTTTTTCGTGCAAAAGAAAATGCTAATGTTAAAGGACCCATTTTTCCAAAAAACATCATAAATATAATAGTTAATTTCCCAATTATTGTGAGTTTTGGGGTAAGTCCCATACTGAGCCCAACAGTCCCAAATGCTGAAAATACTTCAAAGGCACTCAGTAAGAGGGGAACTTGTTCAGTGATACTTAAAATTAATATAGCGAAGAAAATAAATGAGATTGAAATGACTACAATGGCAAGTGACTTTACAATTAAACCATCTTTGATTGATTTTTTAAAGATGACAATATCATCTTTCTCTTGCAAAAATTTAAGTACCCCTAATAACATAATTAAAAAGGTTGTTAATTTAATGCCTCCGCCTGTTGAAGCACTACCAGCACCGATGAACATAAGTAACATCATTAGTAAAAGTGATGGTTTTGTTAATTGAGCCATATCAACAGTATTAAATCCAGCTGTGCGTGTGGAAATGGCTTGGAAATAGGCTGCTAGTCCTTCTTCAAATGGTGTAAAGCCTTTCATGGAAATGGGATTATGGAATTCGAATATAAAAATTAAAATTGTAGCAGCTATATTTACAATAAGAGTAGATGAGAGCATAAGTTTAGAGTGTAACGTAAGGTTCTTAAAGTTGCGCTTTCTCTTTATATCCACTACGACTGTGAAGCCAATTCCGCCTAAAATAATGAGAGACGAAATGACTACGTTGACGAGTATACTATGAGACTGTGACATCAAGTTATCAGTCCAAATAGAAAATCCAGCGTTGTTAAATGCTGAAATAGCATGAAAAAAACTATAATATAGTCCGCTGGAAACACCGTATTTGGGAATCCATTCAAAAGCAAGAAGGAGGGTAGCAAAACATTCAATGGTAAAAGAAAATAAAAATAATGATTTTGCGAGACGGATTACTCCGCCGATATTTGTTTGGTTTAATGCTTGCTGTAGTAAAATTCGATTTTGGAGACCGATTTTTCTTCCGAGCATAATCGCGATTAATACAGCGAAGCTCATAATCCCGAGGCCGCCAACTTGAATGAGTGTTAAGATGACGATTTGGCCAAATAAGGTGAATACTTTTCCGGTGTCGACAACGCCGAGTCCTGTAACTGTACATGCAGAAACAGTTGTAAATAGAGCGTCTAGCCAAGAAATGGGTGTTGTAGTGGAGATAGGTAGTTTTAATAAACATGTTCCGATAATGGTTAATGTAATAAAAGATAATGTAAGTACACGAGGTGGACTCATTCTGATGTTAATCCGTTTCATAGTATACATCTGTCCTTTCGATTTGCTCTTTGTAGTATGTGAAGAAGGATGATAATGTATGTTGTCAAAAAGAAAGGAGGCAGAGTGTGTCTGCCTCCTGAAGCCATTGTTATAGGATTATCCACGTAATTGCTGTTGTGCTAAGGAAACAAGACGTTTTGTTACTTCGCCACCGACAGATCCGTTAGAACGAGATGCTGTATTAGAACCTAAGCTTACACCGAACTCTTGAGCAATTTCATATTTAAATTGTTCCAATGCTTGCTCAGCACCAGGAACAAGTAATTTATTTGTTTTTACCATTTATAACACATCCTAATGTATATTCCAGTTTATTTGTTTTTTATGAGCAGTGAAGAGGTGGGCTCACTGTATAAACTGGTATCGTTAGTGTATGTGTTATATGTTTGCTCATACACGGAAGTAATCGGTGAGATTAGAAGTTATTGGATACGAAAAAAGAGTAGCAAATTTGCTACTCTTTTTTCAGTATTGTTGCTGTCCCTTCGACAACTAGGTCATTCAATTGATTATATACATTTGTTTGCAACGTAATAATCTTTTTATCATCACGTTTTTTGATCACTTCTGCGACGACACGTAAAGTGTCACCAATTTTTACAGGTGCTCGAAATGATACATTTTGTGATAAATAAATTGTATTTTTCCCTGGTAATTTTGTTCCAAGAACGGTAGAGATAAATCCTGAAACAAGCATACCGTGTGCAATTCTTTCTTTAAACATTGTGGTTTTTGCAAAAGAGTCTAGAATATGAATTGGATTTACATCCCCAGTCAGTTTTGCAAAAGTGATAATGTCTTCATTCGTAATCGTTGTTGTTAAGGATGCTTGATCGCCAACTTGAATCTCATCATAATGAAGCTCTTGAACAGACTGTGCTTCTTGAAATGGATTCATTTTTTCCTCCTTCTTTTCCATATCGAAAAATGTAAGCCATCTTGATGTAATAGGAGGAAGAAAGAGTTTAGTTTGTTCTGCGGTAAGCTGCCACATTTTTCTTACTTGATGGAAGTAAATAGATTTTTTGAGTTTTCCTCGAACTTTTGTACGAGTTCCAACTGCGTAGATTTGAATTCTTCCAAAAAACTTTCTAGTTGTTTTTGAACCTCGTTCCGTTGAAGTTGTTGTTGTTCAATGAATTGCTTTGTTGTTTCTTCAAACTGGCCACTCGTTTGTGTAAGAATTGTCAAAGATGTTTTTGTTGGAGACACAGTTAGTTGATGAATATGATTAGAAAGTTCATTCCATTTGTCTTGCCATTCGTTAATTTGTTCATTTAAGGAATTTCCTGTGAATTGCTTCACGTATTCTGTATATTGACTATTCAATTGAGTAGTGAATTGTTGTAGTTCTTTTTCGAGTTCATCTACCCCTGCTGTTAATTTATGCAAAGCATCTTGTTGTTGTTTTAATGTTTCTAAAGTAAGTTGTTCTAATTGTTTCCCTGCTGAAGAGAAAAGGGAAAGAGAGTGTGACCAATTTTTCCAAAATGCATCGACAAGTTCGTATGGTTTAGTTTCCATTGTTTGACCTCCAAATGTTTTTTTGCATATTGTGAACGCAGATTATTCTGCTGTACCACCAGGTGAAGATGAAGAGTTTTTCTCATCCTTTTCTGGAGAAGTAGAAAATGGAAAGAATGCGTTGGTGTATAACGTAAAAAACGTCCGCAGCATATTTTGGTAATGCTCAAAAGAGGTCGCGCATGTTGCTAAATATTGCTCTCCATATTCTGTTAAAGAATAAATTCGCTTTGCTGGCCCACCTTCACTTGTATCCCAAGTAGAAGAAATAAGATTTTCTTTTTCTAACTTGCGTAATGTTCTATACACATTACCTTGGTCAACGGAAGAGAAGCCGATATCCATTAGCATTTGAATTAGTTTGTAACCGTGAAGACTCCAGTCTTTTAGACATAGAAGTAAGAAGGGAACTAAGAAGTTTTTTGGCATGGAGTTTGGTTGTTTCGCTTGGTTTTTTTCCAAACTTTCTTGTTGGCCTGGTTCATTATGTAGCATGATTGTACATCACCTCATGAATCAGTTAGATGGAATTTTTTGCTTATAAGTGCAATTTACACCTATCTGTTTTCAATGTCAATACATTTGTTAGAATATAGAAAAAAATAAAATACAGACTTGAAGTTTTATTCAGAATATTGGAAAATGGTGAATAGGTTGAATTGTTTCAAAAACGAATAAAGGAGTGTAGGAGAAGTGATTGATCAAAAATTCGATCCACTACAAGCATGGAAAGAAGCTTATGAACAGACTGAAACATTTTGGGGAAAAGCGCTCAATGAAACAATCAAAACAGAAGAGTATTCTGCTTGGATGGGAAGCGTTCTAGATTTGAACTTGTTTTATCAGAAGATGTTAAATGATGCAACGAAGGGCTATTTAGAAAAAGTGAATATACCAACTCAAGATGATATTGCAAGGGTAGCTACGCTTGTTATCAACTTAGAAAATAAAGTTGATAACATTGAAGAATTTTTGGAAGAAAAAGCAGAATCTCTAGGACAATCTCCTACGCTAAAGCGTGATGTAACAAAAGTGAAACAAGATATTCGTACATTAGAAAATAAGGTAGACAAGATTTTAGAATTACTTGAAAAACAAAATGAAGTGTTAGCAAAATTACAGGAACCCGTGAAAGAAGCGGCGAAAGCACCTGTGAAACCAGAAAATAAAAAATAGTTATGAAGCGCCTTATTTACTTGTATCAAAAAGGGGAGGGAGAATCCTTTTTGCAGGCAGTATAACGGCGAAAAAATATTATATATGGTGCTTTTTATATAAGTGCTAATTCGATTCATTCATTATCGTTCATAAATTCATTAAAGGGGGAAAAGAAATGACTCAATTAAATGGTAAAGTAGCAATCGTAACAGGTGGAGCAAAAGGGATTGGAAAAGCGATTACAGTAGCGTTAGCAACAGAGGGAGCAAAGGTTGTTATTAACTATAATAGCAGTAAAGAAGCAGCTGAAAACCTAGTGAATGAATTAGGGTTAGAAGGTCATGACGTATATGCAGTACAAGCAGATGTTTCTAAGCTAGAAGACGCAAAGCGTCTTGTAGATGAAGCGGTAAATCATTTTGGTAAGGTAGATATTCTTGTGAATAATGCTGGTATTACAAGAGATCGTACATTCAAAAAATTAAATCGTGAAGACTGGGATCGTGTAATCGATGTGAATTTAAGTAGCGTATTTAATACAACGAGTGCGGCACTTCCTTACATAACAGAATCAGAAGAAGGTAGAATCATTAGTATTTCTTCTATTATTGGACAAGCGGGTGGATTTGGCCAAACAAACTATTCAGCAGCAAAAGCTGGTATGTTAGGGTTTACAAAATCATTAGCGTTAGAACTTGCGAAAACAAATGTAACAGTGAATGCGATTTGCCCAGGATTTATTGATACAGAAATGGTAGCAGAAGTACCAGAAGATGTTCGCCAAAAAATCGTTTCTAAGATTCCAAAGAAACGTTTTGGACAAGCTGATGAGATTGCAAAAGGTGTTGTATACCTATGCCGTGATGGAGCGTATATCACTGGTCAACAGTTAAATATTAACGGCGGATTATATATGTAATGAAGGAAGAAGAAAGTGCATATCCATAGCAGGAGTGCACTTCTTTCTTGAAGAAGGAAATCAATCAAAAAGGAGATAGGAAAATGACTACATTCGTAACGGAATGGGAAAAGCAATTAGAACTATACCCAGAAGAATATCGAAAAGCATATCGTCGTTTTAAAAGAGCGAGTGAGGTTTTGTTGCGTGAACCAGAGCCACAAGTTGGTTTAACTCCCAAAGAGGTCATTTGGACGAAAAATAAAACGAAGCTGTATCGTTACATTCCAAAGCAGGAAAAAACACATTCGGTTCCAATTTTATTAATTTATGCGCTAATTAATAAGCCATATATTATGGATTTAACACCAGGAAATAGTTTGGTGGAATATTTAGTGGACCGTGGTTTTGATGTATATATGCTTGATTGGGGTACATTCGGGTTAGAAGATAGTCATTTGAAATTCGATGATTTTGTATTCGACTATATTGCAAAAGCAGTTAAAAAGGTCATGCGAACTGCAAAATCGGACGAGATTTCTTTACTTGGTTATTGCATGGGAGGAACGCTAACATCCATTTATGCAGCACTTCATCCGCATATGCCAATTCGTAATTTGATTTTTATGACAAGTCCGTTTGATTTCTCTGAAACAGGATTATATGGCCCGTTATTAGATGAAAAGTATTTTAACTTAGATAAAGCGGTGGATACATTCGGAAATATTCCACCGGAAATGATTGATTTTGGAAATAAAATGTTAAAACCGATTACAAACTTCGTTGGTCCATATGTTGCTTTACTTGATCGCTCAGAAAATGAACGCTTTGTAGAAAGCTGGAAGCTCGTTCAAAAATGGGTTGGAGATGGTATTCCATTCCCAGGTGAATCATATCGACAATGGATTCGCGATTTTTATCAAAATAATAAATTGGTTAAAGGTGAGCTCGTAATTCGAGGCCAAAAAGTAAAACTTGAAAACATTAAGGCAAATGTATTAAATATTTCTGCAAAACGTGATCATATTGCATTGCCATGCCAAGTAGAGGCGCTCTTAGATCATATTTCTAGTACAGATAAACAGTATGTGTGCTTGCCGACAGGACATATGTCAATTGTATATGGCGGAACTGCTGTAAAACAAACGTATCCTACAGTTGGAAACTGGCTTGAGGAACGCTCTAATTGAAGTAAAGCAGTGATGGCTTGAACAAATATCTTGTTTGTTCATACGAATGAAATGGAAAATCCAGCTAGTACAGACTAGCTGGATTTTTTTATGTAAAGTAACAAAAACTAAAAGGAAGGAAATTAAATTTTAGGAGCATAGTTATGAAATTAACATTAGGGAAGTTATACTGGAATGAAGAAGCTTCTATGCCTTGTTATCCACTATTAGAAAGTGATATGATATGTGATGTGTTGATTGTGGGAAGTGGTGAAACAGGTGCTCATATTGCATATTTTTTAACGCTGTTAGGAATGAAAGTTATATTGATTGATAAGCGAAAAATTGCAAATGGGAGCACGCTTGCAAATACAGGAATACTTCAAGTTGCTCATGATAAATCATTAACTTCTATGATTCATACGTTTGGAGAAGAAAAAGGGGTACGTACTTATCAGCTTTGTTATGAGGCACTACAGACATTAGAACGGGTTGTTTCAAAGTTAGATATGGACTCTTGTTTCATTCCAAAAAGCAGTTTATATTATGCGAGTCAGAATGAAGATATTTTATCCCTTCAAGAAGAGTATCGTACATTACAACGTTACGGATTTCCTGCTACGTATTTTACAGAATCTGATATTAAAAAACGATATTCATTTACAAAACCGGCGGCATTATATACAGAGGGAGATGCGGAAGTGAACCCGTATATGTTAGCACATGGTCTTATACATAAAGCAAACCAACTAGGAGCTTCTATTTTCGAAAATACAGAAGTTATGCATATTAAGTCAGTTCAAAAAGATGTAGTTTCCTATATAAAAACGGGTAAGAAAATTGTGGCGAAAGCAGTGATTATGGCTACAGGATATGAAATGCTATTTGGAAAAAAAGAAGCGAATGCAATAGTAGAAACTTCTTATGCGATCGTTACAAATGAACAAGAGCATTTTAATGGATGGCACGAACAATCATTAATTTGGGAAACGGCTCGTCCGTATTTATATTTCCGTACGTATAAGAATCGAATTATTGTAGGCGGATTGGATGAAGCTATGCAAATTCAGAAATTTGGTGATACAAAGCTATTGCATAAACGAGAAGTGCTTACTAGAATGATACAAGAGATGTTTCCAAATCTTTCAAATGTAAGAGCTGAATATTATTGGGCTGCTGCATTTGGGGGAAGTCGTGATGGACTTCCTATTTTAAAAGAAGATAGGAAAATCTCTAATTTGTACTATGCATTACCGTATGGGGGAAATGGAACTGTATATGGAATGGTATTTGCAAAACTATTTCAGCAGTTATTTACAAATAAAGAAAATGGTGATTTTTCTTTGTTTAATCGATAGAAAAAAGGTAGCGAAGTGATGGAATGAGAGATATAAAGAAATTTTTACAAAAACTACGTCCGGTGCAGCTTATTGTTTTATTCTATTTTATAGCAGTAATTGTTTCGGTCATTTTATTAAGTTTTCCATTTTTCATTAAACCGGGTGTAAAGTGGACGTTTATAGATGCGTTATTTACATCTGTTAGTGCTGTAAGTGTTACAGGACTTTCCGTCGTTTCTATTCCAGATACATTTAATACAGCAGGTATTATTGTTTTAGCGCTTGTATTACAATTAGGTGGTTTAGGAATTATGGCACTTGGTACATTTGTTTGGATGTTAACAGGGAAAAAAATTGGTCTGCAGCGAAGAAGATTAATTATGGCAGACCATAACCAAGGAAATTTGTCAGGTCTCGTTGAGCTCATGCGATCTATTTTAATTTTGATTGTTTCAATAGAAGCAGTTGGAGCCCTTCTCTTGGGAACAAGGTTTTTACTCTATTTTCCAACTTGGCAGGAAGCGTATTTTCACGGTTTTTTTGCTGCTGTTAGTGCGACGACGAATGGTGGGTTTGATTTAACAGGTCAGTCGCTTATTCCATATAAAAACGATTATATTGTACAAATTATTCATATGCTGCTTATTATTTTAGGAGCAATCGGATTTCCGGTATTAATGGAGATAAAGCAGTACTTGAGTAAGAGAAAACATCAATTATTTCGTTTTTCACTATTTACAAAACTAACGACAACGACATTTTTCTCACTTGTTATTGTTGGAACAATCGTTATTTTTTTACTGGAGCGAAATCAATTTTTATTAGGGAAAACTTGGCATGAAACGGTGTTTTATACACTGTTCCAATCCGTTACAACGAGAAGTGGCGGATTAGCGACAATGGATATACGGGAGTTGTCACAGCCGACGCTTTTATTTATGAGTGTTTTAATGTTTATTGGTGCTTCACCAAGTTCAGTTGGAGGAGGGATACGTACGACGACGTTTGCTGTAAACATCCTTTCTTTATATACGTTTGCAAAAGGTGGTAGAACGGTACGTGTCTTTAAACGCCAATTACATGAAGAAGATATTTTAAAAGCATCTGTTGTGATGACGATGGGGATTTTATTATGTGCTTCGGCGCTATTTATTTTGTCAATGACTGAAAACGTACCACTAATGAGTTTAATTGTTGAAGTATGTTCTGCATTTGGAACGACTGGACTATCGACAGGCATCACTTCTGATTTAACCACTATTGGAAAGCTTGTATTAATTATTCTTATGTTTATTGGTCGTGTTGGTATCTTAACATTTATTTTGGCTAGTGGTGGAAGAGAACGACCACCTCGCTATAAATATCCGAAAGAGAGAATTATCATTGGATAAAGTGAAACCATTCTACCTGTGAAGGTAGAATGGTTTTTTAATCGTTAATACCAAATTGAGGGTGCATAAATGAATCTTCAGCTCTATCTGCTTTGTTTTGTAACACTTCTTGATTTTCTTCTGAAATCCATCCGATATCATTTGTTGGGTGAATCCATTCCTTGCCAGCCATGATAGCCGGATCAACTTCATCACTCCAATTGTTAAGTGGGCTATTTTTTGAATTGTATTTACTATCTCCAATTACAACATTATATTGATTGATGAAAGGTTGTTGCATTTGTTTTCCTGTGCCTTTAAAGGAAGGAAAGTTCATTTGATGCGGAAGTGTCTCATCTAAAATGGGTGAATCAATTTGTTGTTTTTTCTTCAAAATAATCGTTCCTTCTTTATTGTAGTAGGAAATGTAAATTCCTTGTTCATATATAATGTTTCCCTATATATGTTACTTTGTACTTGTTAACACTTCCCATCAATAATTTTCGAATGTTTCCCCAAACTAATATAGAAAGTGATATGTCATTACAGTGAGGGAAGGTATTGTAAATGGTAAAACGAAAAGTAAAGCAACATGCGGCAATGAATCATAATAAAACTCCAAAAGAAAGTCTACCAGATGCGGAATTTGCGGTAGAGTATGAAAATGAAAATCCAGCGAAATATGCAAATCGTAATTCAAAAAAGGGTAAGCAAAAATGAGGCGTTTTTACAAACGCCTCATTTTTTTGTGGGATTTTTAATCTTTTTTTAATTATTTGTAAATTTTCTGTTTTTTAGTGGGAGAAAAACATGTAAAAACATTGAAGTAACAACGTATTACACAAAAACAAACAACAAACAAAAGATTAATGTTGGTTTAATACTGTTTTTACACTTGGCGTTTATATTGGAGTTGTACATAAGAAAAATAAAAGGAGAGAGAAACAGTGAAAAAAACATTCTTTAAAGCTGTAGCAACCGGGGTAGTATTTTCTTTATTAATGGGATGTGGTGCTAAGAAAGAAGAAACTGCGGGGGCAGAAGCGAAAGGTGACAAATTGTCCGGATCATTAACAGTTTACACAGCGATTGAAGAAGAACTTGTACCTATTTATCTTGATTCCTTTAAAAAGAAATACCCAGATGTGAAATTAAATATCGTTCGTGATTCAACTGGGGTTATTACAGCGAAATTGTTAGCGGAAGGAAAAAATACACAGGCAGATGTTGTATGGGGAACAGCAGCTTCTAGTCTTCTAGCTCTAGAAAAGAAAGAAATGTTAAAAGAATATTCTCCAAAAGGTGTAGATCGTGTACTTCCGCAATTTAAAGATGATAAAAAGCCAGAGAAATGGGTTGGAAATACGGCGTTTATGACAGGGATTGCTGTTAATAAAGAAGAGCTCAAAAAGAAAAACTTACCCATGCCAACATCATATGAAGACTTAACAAAACCAGAATATAAAGGAACGGTTGTTATGCCGCATCCAGCTTCATCTGGAACAGGTTTTTTAACGGTATCTGCATGGCTACAAATTATGGGTGAAGATAAAGGTTGGGATTACATGAAGAAACTTCATGACAATATTGCAACTTACACGCATTCAGGGTCAAAACCAGCAAAATTAGCAGGTGCCGGTGAATACCCCGTCGGAGTGTCTATGATTTATAGCGGTTTAAAAGAAAAACAAAAAGGCGCACCAATTGAAGTGGCTCTTCCAAAAGAAGGATTGGGCTGGGAAGTAGAAGCCAATGCATTAATTAAGAAAGATAATGCGAAAAACGATAAGATTGCGAAAGCGTTTTTAGATTGGGCAATTACAGATGATGTGATGAAGTTATATTTTGAGAAAAATGGATTTGCAACGATTAAAAATGATTATAAACTGCCAGATGGTTTCCCGAAAGATGTAACAGACAAGTTATATAAAAATAATGATTTCAAATGGGCAGCTGAAAATCGCGATAAAATTTTAGAACGTTGGGAAAAAGAGTTTGGTCAAAAAGCAGAACCGAAAAAGTAAGTGGGAGAGAGAAAAATGAGCGAATATTTATCAATTCAACATATTCAAAAACAGTTTGATGCGTTTACAGCGTTAAAAGATATTTCTTTTACAGTACAAAAAAATGAGTTTGTTTGTTTACTTGGGCCAAGTGGCTGTGGTAAAACGACGTTACTTCGTATTTTGGCCGGTTTAGAAGAGCCGACAGCAGGGAGTATAGCTGTTCATGGTAAAGATATTACAGCATTGCCACCCGGAAAGCGAAATTTAGGGATGGTGTTTCAATCATATGCGTTATTTCCAAATTTAACAGCACTTGAAAATATTGAATATGGATTGAAAACGAAGCGGTATTCCAAAGCGGAAGTAAAAGAGAAAGCGATAGAAGCATTAGAGCTTGTTGATTTGTTGAATGTGAAAGATAAATATCCTGCTCAAATGTCTGGGGGACAACAGCAGCGAGTTGCACTTGCGCGTGCGCGTGCGCTGTCTCCTGATATTTTATTGCTGGATGAGCCACTTTCGGCACTTGATGCAAAAGTGCGTGAGAAATTACGTAGAGAAATGCGTGAGTTACAAGAAAAAGTAGGAGTTACAACCATTATGGTGACGCATGATCAAGAAGAGGCATTAACGATGGCTGATAAAATTGTTGTCATGAATCATGCGGAGATTATGCAGATTGGAACACCAGAGGAGATTTATCAAAAGCCAGCGAATCCGTTTGTTGCAGATTTTATTGGTTCTATAAATTTCTTTTCGGAGAATGACAGGAAACAAGCAATTCGTCCAGAACACGTAATGATTGTACAAAATAATGGAATGAAAACAGTTGTAGAAAATATGGAGTTTCGTGGATCTGTATATCGAACGGAAGTACGTGTAGTAGAAGAGAAGACACATCTATATAATGAGCGAATTGTTGTGGATATATTAGCATCGGTGGCAGAGCAAAATTGTATTCGAAAAGGAAAACCACTTCAAATTTCATTTTCAGAAAATCATATGCTGTCATATGGAAAGAAGGTTGTTGTATAGATGGAAATGTTAGAAAACTATAAAACAGAAGTTTCTAGAAAAACAATTAAGAGAAGTATTGGGAAAGAAGAGTGGATACAAAGGTTGTTAGTTGTCAGTATGCTTCTTGCATTTCTTGTCATGCTTGTATTGCCACTACTGCAACTGTTTACACAAGCTTTCTATGATAAAGACGGTGCTTTCGTTGGTGTTGCAAACTTTAGCAAATATTTTACAACACCAACCCTTGTTCAGTCGTTGCAGAATACTGTATGGATTTCAGGACTTACGACCATTATTTCAGTTACATTAGCGTTCGCTTATGCATACGCAATTGCGCGTACGAATGTTTTTGGTAAACGCCTGTTTCAGTATATAGCACTATTACCGTTATTTGCACCAACGATGATGCACGGTATTGCACTTACATACTTATTTGGTAATCAAGGATTAGTAACAAAGGGGCTATTTGGTCTATTTGAAGGATTACACATTCCGTTGTATGGACCTGTTGGAATTACAATTGCTGAAGTTATTTATACGTTTCCACAAGCATTTCTTATTTTGTTAATCGCTTTTCAAGGTTCAGATTATCGTTTATATGAAGCATCCAATATGCTAGGGGCAGGAAAGGTAAAACAATTTTTCACCGTTACATTACCGGGTGTGAAATATGGACTAATTAGCGCGATGTTTGTTGTGTTTACACTTAGTTTTACTGACTTTGGGGCGCCAAAAATCGTAGGCGGTCAATATAATGTGCTTGCAACGGATGTATACAAACAAGTAATCGGCCAACAAAATATGCCAATGGGTGCGACGGTCGGAATGATTTTGTTAATCCCAGCTATATTTGCATTTGCAGTAGACCGAATTACCCAAAGAAAACAAGCGAATTTTTTATCTTCAAAAGCAGTGCCATATCGAATTTCTACTAATAAAAAAAGAGATATGATTTCGTTCATATATTGCACTATCATTACACTTATGATCATTCTTTTATTTGTTGCAGTTGGTGTTGCAGCAAGTGTAAAAGTATGGCCATATAATATGACATTTACACTCGAACACTTCAACTTCTCAAGTTTAACGGGAGATGGAATTGAAGCCTTTAAAAATAGTGTCATTGTTTCAGCGGTTACAGCGGTTATTGGAGCAATTCTAACATTTGCGTTTGCATATGCGATTGAAAAAATTCAGCAGTTAGCATTCTTTAGAAAAGTGGGATATTTCTTCTCGATTGTACCGCTCGCTATTCCTGGATTAGTACTTGGACTAGGCTATGTCTTTTTCTTTAGTCAACCGACCATTCAATTTTTGGGCTGGGAAGTAACAAATCCGTTTCATCCTTTGTATGGTACGATTGCGGTTCTTGTGCTTGTGAATATCATTCACTTCTATTCTGTAACCTTTGTTACAGCAACAACTGCGCTAAAGAAACTAGATCGAGAGTTTGAGCTTGTTTCACAATCAATGGGAATCCCATTTTATAAAACATTCTTTCGGGTAACGGTACCGATGTGCTTACCAGCAATTTTGGAAATGGTGATGTACTATTTTGTGAATTCAATGGTAACTGTATCGGCGGTCGTTTTCTTATATGCAGCTGATTTTAAGTTAGCAGCTGTTTCAATTGTGAATATGGATGACGCCGGAAACGTTGCACCTGCAGCAGCAATGAGTGTGCTTATTGTTGTAACGAATATTGTAGTTAGAGTCTTATATGAATGGGGAACGAAAGCGATTCGTAATCGAACATCATTATGGCAAAAAAGATAAGAAGGGTGATGGGTAGGATGAAAATTGAAGCGGTTATTTTTGATTGGGCTGGTACGACAGTTGATTATGGATGTTTTGCACCATTAGAAGTGTTTATGGAAATCTTTCATAAACGCGGTGTTGTCATCACAGTCGAAGAAGCACGTAAACCAATGGGATTACTGAAAATTGATCATGTTCGCGCATTAACAGAAATGCCTAGTATTAGAGAAGAATGGAAGCGAGTTTTTGGACAATTACCAACAGAGGCAGATATACAGGAAATGTATGAAGAGTTTGAAGAAATTCTTTTTTCTATCCTACCGCGATATGCAACGCCGATTCGCGGAGTGAAAGATGTGATTGCACATTTACGTAACCAAGGTATTAAAATTGGTTCCACAACAGGTTATACAAGCGAAATGATGGATATTGTTGCAAAAGAAGCAAAAGAGCAAGGGTATGAGCCAGATTTTCTTGTCACACCAGATGATGTTCCGGCTGGGCGACCATATCCATGGATGTGTTATAAAAATGCAATGCATCTAGGTGTATATCCGATGAATCATATGTTAAAGGTTGGAGACACAGTTTCAGATATGAAAGAAGGAAAAAATGCGGGGATGTGGACTGTCGGTGTCATCCTTGGTAGTAGTGAGCTTGGCTTAACAGAAGAGGAAGTTGAAAAGATGGATCCAGTAGAACTCCGGGAAAAAATGGAAGTGGTCCGTAAGCGTTTTGTAGATAATGGGGCTCATTTTACGATTGAAACAATGCAAGAATTACCGAAAGTAATTGAAAATATTGAAAAAGAAGAACTTATTATTTCATAAAAGGGGTAGGAGTCATGAATAACAATCATTATTTACTATTAACGCCAGGTCCATTAACGACAACAAAAACTGTAAAAGAAGTTATGCTATACGATTGGTGCACATGGGACACTGAATATAACATAATGGTACAAGAAGTGCGAAGCCGCCTTGTAGCATTAGCGACAAAGGACGAAGAACGTTATACAACAGTTTTAATGCAAGGGAGCGGTACTTTTTCTGTTGAATCAGTGATCGGTTCGGTTATTCCGAAAGAAGGAAAACTTCTTGTCTGTACGAATGGCGCGTATGGAAAGCGAATCGTACAAATGGCAGAGATGTTACACATTGATGTTGTTGTGAGCCAAACAGAAGAATGGGAGCCTACAAATCTCGTAGAAATAGAAGATTTGTTGCAAAAAGATCAAGAAATTACGCACGTTGTTGTTGTACATTGTGAAACAACAACAGGAATTATTAATCCAATCGCCGATGTATGTAACTTAGGGAAACAGTACGGAAAAGTTACGATTGTTGATGCAATGAGTAGTTTTGGTGGCATTGAAATGGACGTTTCAGATTTGCAAATTGATTTTATGATTAGTAGTGCAAATAAATGTATTCAAGGTGTTCCAGGGTTTGGATTTGTGATTGCAAAGCGTGATGAATTAGAAAAATGTAAAGGACAAGCTCGTTCGTTATCATTAGACCTTTATGATCAATGGGAAACGATGGAAGTGCAAAATGGAAAATGGCGCTTTACATCACCAACGCATATTGTACGTGCTTTTTACCAAGCATTGCTTGAGCTAGAAGAAGAGGGCGGGGTTAAAGCTAGAAATGCTCGCTATCGTAATAACCAACAAGTATTAGTAAAGAGAATGAGAGAGGTTGGTTTTCAGTCGTTAGTAGGTGAAAAATATCAATCTCCTATTATTACATCTTTTATTTACCCGGAAGAAAGTTTTCAATTTAATAGATTGTATAATGAGCTCAAACAGCGCGGTTTTGTGATTTATCCAGGGAAAATTTCGAAAGTGGATACGTTCCGAATTGGAAATATTGGAGATGTGCACGAAGATGATATTCACCGATTAGTAGATAGTATTGCAAAAGGAGCTGTTATAGGATGAAAGTATTTTGTTTAGGTGGAGCCGGGAAAATTTGTCGCGAAGCAATTTTAGATTTAGTTCAATTTTCATCTTTTGAAACGATTACGGTTGCAGATTTTAATGAAGAAGAAGGCCGAAAAGTAGTAGAGTGGTTAGATGATCCACGTGTTGATTTTGTACGAGTAGACGTTACAAATCATGAAGATACCGTAGCAAAAATGAAAGGTTATGACATTGTCATGGATGGTACAACGATTAAGCTAAATGGATTATCTACGCGTTGTATTGCGGAGGCTGGGTGCCATGGTGTGAATTTAAATGGATTTGGCGAGGAAAATGAGTCGCATGATGTATTTGTTCAAAATGGAAAAACTTGTTTGCCGGGATTTGGTATGACGCCAGGTGTGACACAAATGATGGCGATGTATGCAGCGAATCAGTTAGATTCAGTAGAGTCAGTACGAGTAAGTCATGGATCCTATCGTCCGATTGCATTCTCAGCTTCGATTACAGAAACAACAACGTATGAATATGATCCGAAATTGCCGACGCGCACAGTATTTGAAAACGGTGAATTCAAACAAGTACCTCCGTTTGCACGCCCAAGGGAAATTGAATTACCTGAACCATATGGTAAAGCGGTTCAGTATATTATCCCTCACTCTGAAACAATCACGCTAGCTAAAGCGTTAAAAAATAAAGGAGTACAGCTTATTGAAACACGCGGAACTTGGCCGCAGCAAAATATGAAGCTTGTTCGTGCTCTATACGATTACGGTATATTACGTAACGATACAATTGAAGTGAATGGTAAAGGGATTGGTATTATGGATTGTATTTCAAACTATTTGCTGCAATCGAAAGAAGGACAAGAAACAGCGGTATACGGATATGCACTTCATGTTGAAGTGATTGGGGAAAAAAATGGTCAAAAAGTGCAGCATGTTTTATATCATACGCATCCTACTTCAGACGGATCTGTCGAAGGATGGGAGAACCTGCGAGCTTATACAAGAAATGTAGGAATTCCATTTGGAATTGCAACGGAGTTAATTGCAAAAGGGGAAGTGAAAGAAAGCGGTGTTGTAACACCTGAAGAAGCTTTTCAAAATCCAAAAATCATTTTTGATGAGTTAGAAAAACGAGGCATTCATATCCATGAAGAAGTGTGTGTCTTAGAAGAAAACTATGATTTTGTATAAGCAAAACTTTTATTAACCTATCCCCATATAAATCCCATCTCAAAATCTTGAGATGGGATTAGGTTGCCTATATAAGCGAGATAAATGAGGTGAAGTAATGTCTGTTGTTGGAGAAGAAAGAAAGCGTAGCATTCTTGAAAAAGTAGAGTTTAAGGGAAAAGTGAAAGTTTCAGAGTTAGCAAGTGAGTTTTCAGTATCAACAGAAACCATTCGCAGATATTTAGAAGAGCTTGATCGGGAAAAGAAGTTGAAGAAAGTATATGGGGGAGCGGTTCAACTTCCGGGAGCGGGTATAGAGCCCCCTATGTTAGAAAGAGAAATGCTATATATTGAAGAAAAGAAAAGAATCGGCTATAAAGCAGCAACTTTTGTAGAAGATGGCGATGTAATTGTTATCGATGATGGAAGTACACCGCTGCAAATGGTTCCTTATCTTGTTCATCGGAAAAACTTAACTGTTGTGACGAGTTCATTTCCTGTTGCAACCCAATTAATTTCTTCTATAAATAAAAAGATGTTTGATGGGGAAGTATTGTTTATTGGAGGAAAAGTGTCTCCAAAACACTGTCGTGTATCAGGATCTATTTCACAGCAAGTCATTCGTCAGTTTCATTTTCATAAGGCATTTATTTCAATTGATGGATTGTTACCTAGCTTTGGGATCTCGAGTTTTGAATTGGAAAAAGCTAAGTTATCAGAAGCAATGATTCAATTAGCGGAAAAAACATTTGTTTTATGCGATCATACAAAGCTTGGGCTAAAAGGAAATTATCGAATTGCCGGTTTGTCTAATATTGAGCACGTTATTTGTGATAAAAAAATGCCGCATAGTTTTGAAGAATTCATTACAAAAAATAATATTCGCTGGACGATTAGTTAAATATATGTTTCTTGTCCTAGTGAAGAACTGATATAAAACCATTTCTTTTAGGTGGAAGAGAGGATCCGCTCATGGCTAGAAACGGTCAGTGCCTTTTTTAGCCTCACCCTATGTGAAAACAGAAGAAGAAAATGAGCGGAAATCTTTTTTTGTTTTCATGACCGCGATTTATATGTTGGAAAATTCAAATAAAGATATGGTGATGAATAATCGATAACCGCCCTTCTTTTTAGTTGAGAGAGAAGCCGACCATGCATAGAATCGGTCAGATCTTTTTTAATCCTATGTCGGGTGAAAACAAGTAGAGGTCACCTTTTCTGCTTCATAGTAGCGACTGATATGCTGGATAATCAAAATGAATGTATATGGTGATGCGAGAGGGTTTAAAAAGTTTTGTATCGGTGCAAAAAAAGTGGACACATTTTTCGGTTTCTTTCATATAATTTACCAATAGAAAAAAAGTTTCCTGGAGGAAAGAAGGGGAAGAAGTGTCGGAACGCTTATATAATAAATTTATATTGTATGCGAATATATTACAAAAGCTCGGCATTATTAATGAACGAGAAAAGAGTGAAATGCTTCAAATGATGAACAAAAAGGCTCTGTGAAAGAGTCTTTTTGCCGTGTAACATTTGCCTAAATTTCAAGTGGATGCAGAAATCGTATTGACAAAAAGGGATTCTCATGTGATAATTCAATTAAATTTTTAGAATAATCAAAAAATATTTCTTTTACATAGAAATGGTGAAATCATTATAGTGATATTCTCATGGGGGTGACGAAATGTTATTTTTTTTAAAGAAATGGCAAGAGTTGAGAGATATAAAGATGGAATTAGCTCTTCGTGATTGGTTTTATGGTACAAAAATTAGTCTATCTATGCGTACATCGCAAGAACCATTAACATTTTTAGTAAATATTGAAGGAAGAGACAAAGGGCTATTTGCAGAAGAGGATTTTATTGTAGTAAATAGTATGTGTGAGCCTGTATTTGAAAATGATGAAAAACCTGCATCTGAGTCGTTTATGCATGCTGATATTTATAAAAAAGGAAACGCAGATTGTATTTTGCAAGTTCAAACTGTAGATAGTCATTTAATGTCAGAGTTATATGGAAAAGAAGGGAAAGTTACATTTGAAAAACGTACTGTAGAACGTGTTTTTGGAAATGAAGGTATTACAGAGATTACAATTCCAATTGTAGAAAATGAAAAGAAGTTTGCTGATTTATTAGAGAACCATGTTCCTAATTTTATAGAAGGTGGCGGAGCTGTACTTGTTCATAATTATGGAATGCTTGTATGGGGAAGGACGCCGGAAGAGACGAAAAAATGGTTAGAGGGGTTAGAGTATTTAATGAATTATCATGTGAAATTATTGATGATTAAAGGGACTAAGAGTTCTTCAGTTATATAGAGTCATGCATTACGTGCAAACTAACAAATGAAAGCGTTTTAAAAAAGTGATTTCACTCATAAAATATGGGTCTCCTTATTATATATAGATTACATGTCGTCATGTGAGGAGGAACGTATTTTGCGAGTTAAATATCATTTTCTGCCGAAACAACAGGTAACATTTTGTAAGGGTAATGATTCGGGGGAACAGGCGTTAAAAATGATGAATGAGAAGGGATATAGAGCGATTCCTGTGCTTGCAGAAGATGAGAAGAAATTTAAAGGAATCATTTATAAAGTAGATATTTTAGAACGGAAATGTAATGAGGGATTAGACGATATATATGTAAAAGATATTGTGGAAAATAAATCTGCATTTATTTTTGAAAAGGATTCATTTTTTCGAGCTTTTTATGTAATTAGGCGTCTTCCATTTTTAGCTGTACTGAATGAGTATAATGAATTTGTTGGGATTTTAACACATTCTAATATATTTGATGTCATTGAAGATTCGTTTGGGATGCAAACAGGTGGCTATATAATAACGATTGCAACGCAAGATTGTAAGGGAACAATTAAGGAGTTAGGAACGTTGCTTAAGTCTTATCATATTGGTGGATTATTTACACTAGACAATGGTGATCGATATATGCGTCGTGTTATTGTAAATCTTACAGATGAATTGGATGAAAAAGCATTAGAAACCTTAATTGCAAAAATCGAGAAAAAAGGATTTCGCGTTAGTCATGTAGATTATATATAAGGACAGTATAGAAATAGAGAACAGCATATAGCTGCTCTCTATTTTTGTTTGGAAACAGGTGGTGGCGAGAGGACAAGATCGGATAAAAAAATAAAATCTGCATGTTCACGTACTTTAGGAATGTTGGACTCAATAACACGAGAAGTAATTTCCCCAGGAGGGCCGACATGACCAATTGCTACTACGACAGGTTTTTCTTTAATTCTTTGCAAGAGTACCTGTGCTTGCTTTGTAATATGAGATGGTGTATAAACATCGTCAAAGAATAATTGATTTTCTACAATAGGAACGCCTAATTCTTTTCCGATTTTCGGTACTACACTATTAGGATTTGTTTTACTATCTAAATAAAATAGCCCGTGTTTTTTACATACCGATAGTATGATGCGCATAATTCTTTCATCAGCTGTTACTTTAGAGCCCATATGATTGTTCATTCCAATTGCATGTGGGACTTCTTGGATCGCTTGTTCAATTCGATTTTCAATTTCATGATCACTTAAATCAGTCGTAATAGCTTTAGGGCCAAGCCATTCTTTCTTTCCTTTAATAGGCTCCATTGGCATATGAATAATGACTTCATGGCCTTTTTCATGCGCAGCTATAGCGTCTTGTTTTGTCGATGGAAGAAAGGGCATAACGGCTACAGTAAGTGGAATGGGAAGGGATAGCATTCTCTCTGTTCCCTTCATATCATTTCCAAAGTCATCGATTACAATGGCGACTTTATTTGTATGAGCATACGTTTGAAGAGGGAAAATGCCAATAAATAATGCAATGAAAAAAATAACGATATGTTTCCGCATATAAGAAGTTCCTTTCTGATTGAATAATGGGATATAAATGACGCCCCATTAAAGTTCTGGTTAGTGAACCAAATTAGATATGTAACCCATGTGCGTTAACAGAAAAAGCCTTCACCAATCGGGATTTTACGGGCAGGTGATCCCTACTTATCTTCCTCATTTCTCTCTGAATCTTGAGGTGGTGGTCTTACTGCCCATTCATGCGAGATAAAATAGGGTACACTACTTTATTTGTGAAGATGGAAATGCAAATCTGTAATTATGATTTGCGTTTTTCACATAAATTAAACGAGAAAAATGTCGAAGTAATGTAAATAAAAAATTTGAAAAGTGGAGTTTATTTGTCGTTTACAAAAAATAACATAAAAAAAATGTCTATTATTGCGAATGTATTTACAAAGATAGAATAATTTGTAATAATTCTCAAAGTGAGGATAAAGATTTGTAAATTACAGGAGGAAAATGTTAAAAATTCTGAGTATTCCAATTCAAGTGGAGTATACATGTACAGTTTGAATGTATAGGGTGAAAATGAAGGAAAGAGTATGGAAGAATAATGAGGGGGATATGGATGTTTACAGCAAAACGGAAGTACACAATGGAAAAGCTTTCGCGTGATATTCATATGAAACGTGAAGAAATGATTCATTTAGGTTTAACAAATGGATTAAACAGTACAGAAACAATTCAAGTGAGTCAAGAGTTGGACAAGCTTATTTTACAGTATCAACGTTATAAAGAACAACAAACACCAAGATGGTTCACATTTATGAAGATACCTTTTTTTCAAATAGAATATGAAGGGAAATCAAGTGCTTTTTGGAAAATGTTTGTGACTGCTTTTATGAAATAAACATAATTACCCTCCGTAGAGAAGGATAATTATGCGTGATCTAATGGAAGTTTTATATGGACAGTGGTTCCTGTATTCTCTTTACTATCAATCACAATTTGTCCATCATACATTTCTATAATTCGTTTGCATATGACAAGGCCAAGACCTGTTCCGGTATCTTTATTGGTAAAGAACGGATGAAAGAGGTGTTTTTGAATATGCTTTGGAATGCCTTTTCCTGTGTCAACAATGTGTAATTGCGCGTGTTCTTTGTTACTGGTTACCTGAATTGTTAATGTATCACCAGATGACATAGCTTCAATTGCGTTTTTTGTAATATTTAAAACCACTTGTTTCATATGATCTTTTGAACACCGGATATGAACAGGATGGTCTGGTAACTGCAAGGTAAATATAATATTATACAAATGTGCTTCCGATTGAATAATTATTGCTACCTCTTTAATAATATCTCTTATATCATACATTTTTTCAATAATCGCTGTTGGTTTTCCGAGAATAAGGAATTCGCTAACAATTTCATTAATACGCTCTATTTCTTGTTCAATAACAGAAAAATAAAATTGGTCTTGCTTTTGTGTATTTTTTTCTTTTAACAGTGTTACGAGACCTTTAATTCCGGTAAGTGGATTCCGGATTTCGTGAGCTGTACTAGCTGCAAAAGTACCAACTAATTCGATTTTTTGTATTTCATTTTGTTGTCTCTCCAATTTTGTTTGTCGTTTCAGTAAAACATATTGAACAAGTAGAAATAAAATCGTCATTAAAAATAAAGTAACGAGACATTCTACCAGAACTGTTTGGTATAAAGTTGTTTTATGAATAGGTAATGGAGAAACGGAAACTTGCCAGTTTAATTTTTGTAATGGAGTAGAAATTTTGTTTGTATGTTGCCCAATCGGTTCTTTATTATCATCTGTTAAAAAGACTACATCATGCTGATCTGTTACTTCAAAGTGATATTGGGGTTTAATAGCATTTAGAGCAGATGATATATAATCAAAGCGTAAACTGGCCAACAATAAGCCAGAAATTTGTTTGTTTTTTGTAAAAATGGGTGTGGCAATCACAATGGCTTGGTGCCCAAGAACTCGATCTATAATGACAGATGATACAGTTGTTTTTTTTGATTTAAAGGCTTCTACTATATAGTCCCGATCTAAAACATGAACTGGCGATGTTAAGCCTTGTGATGATATAGTGATTAAACCATTTTTATTTGTATAATACAATCCGGAAAAATGCTCACTTTTTTCATCGGTATCGTGTAATATTTGTTGAATTCTGTTTGTATTTTCTGATTCTGTATTTACCACCATAGCAAGCATTTCTAAAGCGGAAATAGCTTCACCAATATGATGATCTAAATAGTCTCTATATAAAAATAAAACAGTGTGAGCAGCTAGTTTGTTTTCCTTTTGCATCTGGTATGTATGATAGGAATAGAAAAGTGCACCGATTCCTAACGTTGGTAATATAGCAAGCAATATATATAAAGTTACGCTCCGTAATCTCCCGTTCAAGGTTGCTACTCCTTCTTTTTTATTATCATTATATATAAACTGTGTTAAAATTGTCATGCTTTTATTTAATATGTAATTGTTAGTATATTTTTAGTATGAGGAAAGAGTAAAACTGAGAAGTGATTGAGCAATCGCTCGGAGACACAGGTGAACCATTAGCGGTTATGGATAACCTTTTTATTCGGTAGGTTGTCTCGAATCCTTGTGAATTTAAGTGAAGGGTTGAAATCTTATGAAATTGAATGATGAACGAGAAGGTATTTCTCAATCTTTAAAAGTTTTTATTGCACTATCGCGTGTGCACCGCTTTGTTATGGAGACTACAAATAAATCAATACAAAGTAATGGGCTGAATCCAACTGAGTTTGCTGTGTTAGAATTGCTATATCATAAAGGCGGTCAGCCACTTCAACAAATTGGAGAGCGTATTTTAATTGCAAGTGGAAGTATTACGTATGTTGTTGATAAGTTAGAAAAAAAGGGGCTTGTAAAACGAATTCCATGCCCAAATGATCGTCGTGTTATATATGCACAGTTAACAGAAGAAGGAGAGACCTTCATCGCTACTATTTTTCCAAATCATGAAAAAATTATACATGATTCCTTTGAAATGTTAACAAAAGAGGAGAAAAATGAACTGTTATCTTTACTTAAAAAAGTCGGAAAGTATGAAAAATGATATATACATAAATATAAATTGAAAAACCTTTCTTTTTTTGATGGGAGATAGGGTCCGGCAGTAATATGTTAAAAAATCAAAATGAATTTATATAACATGTGTAAAAAGCTTTCGATGTAAAATAATCAAAGGCTTTTTTGTTTATCCTGCTATTTGCGAGAGTGACACCCTTACTCGAAAATTCATTGAAAGAAGGGAATATAGGTAAAGGAATGGTATAGCTTCTGACGAATTTTGCTGAAGAATAAAAGGAGATTCAGAAAAGGAAATGGAATTATAGTAATGGTACATATAATTGAGAGGAGGCGCATTCATGTCATTTCAGAACTATGAATATAAACGCCCGAATATAGAGGAGCTACAAGGAAAATTTACTGCAGCTTTAGAACAATTTGAGAATGTAAAGACGATAGAAGAGCAAAAGCAAGTCATTGGTGGAATTAATGAAATTCGCAATGATTTTGGCACGATGGGAAATATTTGTTACATTCGCCATTCTATTGATACAACAGATTTATTTTATAAGGAAGAACAAGATTTCTTTGATGAATATTCTCCTATTGTACAAGGCTATACAACGAAATATTATAAAGCATTGATGAATTCTCCATTTCGTGAGGAGTTAGAAGCTTATTATGGGAAGCAGTTATTTGCTTTAGCAGAATGTGATTTAAAAACATATTCAGATGAAATTGTAAAAGATTTGCAATTGGAAAATAAATTATCTTCCCAATATACACAACTTTTAGCGGCTGCTAAAATTGACTTTGAAGGTGAAGAAAGAACATTATCACAGCTTGGACCTTTTATGCAACATAAGGATAGAGATATGCGTAAAAAGGCAAGTGAAGCTTATTACGGCTTTTTAGCAGAGCATGAAGAAGAGTTAGACCGTATTTACGATGACCTTGTAAAAGTAAGAACGAAAATTGCTACAACGCTTGGTTTTCAAAACTTTGTTGAACTTGGATATGCAAGAATGTACCGCACAGATTATAATGCGGAAATGGTGGCAAATTATCGTAAACAAGTATTAGATTACATCGTTCCAGTTGCAACAGAATTACGAAATAGACAAAAAGCGCGTATCGGTGTAGAAAAATTAGCTTACTATGATGAGAGCTTTGAATATGCAACAGGTAATCCGACTCCAAAAGGAGATGCAGAGTGGATTATTAATCACGGAAAGACGATGTATAAAGAATTATCAAAAGAAACCGATGAATTCTTTAATTTTATGTTAGAGAATGAATTATTAGATTTAGTTGCGAAAAAAGGAAAAGCTGGCGGCGGTTATTGTACATATATTGAAAATTATAAAGCGCCGTTTATTTTCTCAAACTTTAATGGAACATCAGGGGATATTGATGTGTTAACACATGAGGCGGGACATGCGTTTCAAGTATATGAGAGCCGCAAGTTTGAAATTCCAGAGTATAATTGGCCAACATATGAAGCGTGTGAAATTCATTCTATGAGTATGGAATTTTTCACATGGCCATGGATGAAATTGTTCTTTGAGGAAGATGCGGATAAATATTATTTCTCTCATTTAAGTTCAGCACTTCTATTTTTACCATACGGTGTATCTGTTGATGAATATCAACATTATGTATATGAAAATCCAGAAGCATCTCCAGAAGAGCGTAAAACAGCGTGGCGTAATATTGAAAGAAAGTACTTACCGCACCGAGATTATGAAGATAATGACTATTTAGAACGTGGTGGTTTCTGGCAACGCCAAGGCCATATTTATAGTTCTCCTTTCTATTATATTGATTATACATTGGCTCAAATTTGTGCACTGCAATTTTGGAAGCGAGCAAGAGATAATAGGCAAGAAGCGTGGGAAGACTATGTGAATCTTTGCCAACAAGGAGGAAGTAAGTCTTTCCTAGATTTAGTAGAGGTAGCAAATTTAACATCCCCATTTGCTAATGGATGCGTGCAAGGGGTAATTAATGAGATTCAAGCATGGTTACATGCAGTAGATGACACAAAATTGTAAAAATGATACGTAGTTTTTACGTATTTTGTAATCGACACATTTATAAAATAATGAGATAATATAAGAAAATTCAGATTTTTAAAGAGGTGTTTCTAAACTAGAAGCGCCTCTTTTTACCAAAAAAGAGGGGGGAAAATTATGCTTCAATCTAATATGAATGTTAGTTTGGAAACTTTGCTGCAATCGTTACAATCTACAAGAAATACATTATTATCAGAAATTGAGATGTTAAATGATACGGAAGTGAATGTAAAGCCGCGCCGTGATAAATGGAGTATCATTCAAATTTTGCATCACCTGCACCTAGTTGAACAATCTGTTACATCAGCTCTTGTGTATGCCTTGCAAAAAAAAGAAAGAAAAGTAGTACCGCTCAAAGATCTCCAACTTACCCTTGATCGAACATACAAACGAGAAGCTCCTCAACAAATGCAACCAACGGACACATTAATGAAAAAACAACAAGGAATTCAATTACTCGAACATTCACGAGCAGAATTATTGCATACGCTGCATAGTATTATAGATGAAAGAGAATTGTTTGAAAATTCTTTGAAACACCCTGTGTTTCATGAACTCAATTTATATCAATGGATTCAATTCCTTGATTTACATGAACAGCGCCATCTTACACAGTTAAAAGAAGCAAAATATGCGATTTTGCAAAGATAAAGAAAAATTCTTATGTATATGGGAACTATACGTAATAAATAAAAGAAGCGAGTTAGTAGTTATCTCGCTTCTTTTATTTTATCCAGCTATTCGTGAGAAGTAAGCTCCTACTTGAATATTTAGAGAAAACTAAGAGAGCTAGGTGATGGAAGTTTCACTTTATATGCTGGATGAATGCATATTTTTATCTCTTATTTTGGAATAATACATAGAGAGTATATGAAGGAGTTGAAAGCATGTCACACAAGAAAAAAGAGCAAGAGCGTAGTTGGAAAGCACGAAAAGAAAATCAAAAACCGCATGGGAAAGTAAAGACTTTTGCTGAACTTGTTGATGAAACAGAAAAAACGTGATGAAATCTTCATCACGTTTTTTGTATGAGTGGAAAGGTTAATAGGAAGGTTGTACCAATATCCTTTTCACTTGTAATATCAATTTTTCCATCCATTGCTTTGATGACGCTGAATACGACCATCATTCCAAGCCCGGTTCCTTTCTCTTTTGTAGAATAGAATGGAGAGCCAAGGCGCTTTACTTGTTCTGTGTCCATACCGATCCCATTATCTTTTATATACAATTGAATATGCTTATGATCAGGAACTAGTGTGAGGATAAGATCGCCACCTTTAGGCATGGCTTCAATACAGTTTTTTAGAATATTTAGTAAACATTGATTAAATTTTTGCTTTTCGCCCGTAATAAAAAAAGAGCTACTTTGTTTTATGTAATGTATGCGAACATTGGATAAATTAGCTAATGGCGTAATAAGAGATAGTGCATGAAGTAATTCATCTTCTAGTTGTAATCTTTGTTCTTTCTCAATACTTGGTTTTGCAAATGTTAAATAATCTGTGAGAACGTGATTTGCTTGTTCAATCCCATGTATAGCTATTTCTGTGTATAATTTTCGATCTTTTTCAGAGCACTTTTCAGATTGTAAAAGTTGTAAAAAACCTTTTGTTGAAGTCAATGGATTACGAATTTCATGGGAAATGGAAGCAGCCATTTCTCCAATAAGATGAAATTTCTCAGCGTTAATAAGTTCTTCCTGTAAACGAACTTGCAATCGAAGTATGTTCAATAAATAAAGAATAAGAATTGTACCTATTATTGTACATAGTTGATACGCAATAATATGAGGAAGATAGTCTTCAGCATTAGACACTTTGATAAGGAAAGCAGGAACCCAAACGAGTCCATATGTAAGACTATATAAAATGGCAAGTATAAGTTTTATATGATTAGACCCTTTATTGAAAAATTTGTATGTAGAAAGTAAAACGATATATAAGAGAATCGAGCCAATGGCGGATGGAATGACTCCTATTCCTCCTAATAAGAAACGGTATACGTTTAATATAACTAAAATAGATCCACCGGCAATAGGCCCTCCTGTTAATGTACCAACAATTAATACAATATGACGCATATCAAATTGAAAACCAGTATTCGTTTTTGCTGCAAAAAAAATGCAAAGTATTGTGGTAATACTACAGAATAATATGAATATAGATGAGTTTAGTTTAGGCGAATGCTTGCCTTTTTGATTCCAAAACAGGTGATACACTAGCATGATAACGAGAATCAATAATATGTTTAAAAAGAGATGAATGATAAAGAGCTTCAGTTTTATGCCTCCTCGCTATTCTCGCATGTATAGTATTAATTAAGTACAATCATACTATTAAAATACAAGAAAATGAATCTGAATTTCGTTTAAAAAAAGAAAAATCAGAAATTTTCCGAGAGAGAGACAGTATGTTACAATGTGTGTTGTCAATGAAAGAAGAAATTCCATGTATAACATGGGAGAGGTTCGCGAACTCCCTCTATAAAAAACTATGGAAACAACAATATCCTTAGGTATTGTTTTGTTTTTTTATTGTGACAGTTCAAGAACGTTCTTTCTTCTTATTCGTAGTAGAGAAGGAGAATGAGTAAGATGAAAAAAGAAAAAGCAGTTGTCGTTTTTAGTGGTGGACAAGATAGTACCACATGTTTATTTTGGGCGATGCAGCAGTTTGCAGAAGTGGAAGCAGTGACGTTTAATTATAATCAACGTCATAAGTTAGAAATTGATTGTGCGGCTGATATTGCGAAAGAGCTAGGAATTAAACATACAGTACTTGATATGAGCTTATTAAATCAACTTGCTCCAAATGCGTTAACAAGAACGGATATGGAGATTACACATGAAGAAGGTGAATTGCCATCGACATTTGTAGATGGACGAAATTTACTGTTCTTATCATTTGCAGCTGTGCTAGCAAAACAAGTTGGAGCACGTCATATTGTAACGGGCGTATGTGAAACAGATTTTAGCGGTTATCCTGATTGCCGTGATGTATTTGTGAAATCGTTAAACGTTACTTTAAATTTATCTATGGATTATCCTTTTGTTATTCATACACCACTTATGTGGATTGATAAAGCAGAAACATGGAAATTGTCAGATGAACTTGGCGCATTCCAGTTTGTTAGAGAAAAAACATTAACATGTTATAACGGAATCATTGGTGATGGTTGCGGTGAATGTCCAGCTTGTAAACTGCGTAAAGCAGGTTTAGATACGTATCTACAAGAACGTGAAGGAGCGAATGCATAATGGAACAGAATTTTTTTGGATTTCGCATCGTAGAAAATTTGCAAAAAATGGACAAGGACATTCAGCGTGAACAACTGAAATATCATAATAAACGAGTGATGGTAAGTAAGGAATTTACATTCGATGCAGCGCATCACCTGCACTGTTATGAAGGAAAATGTAAAAATTTACATGGTCACACATACAAAGTTGTTTTTGGAATTAGTGGATATGTGAATGAGATTGGACTTGCCATTGACTTTGGAGATATAAAAGAAATTTGGAAAAATGAAATAGAAATTTATTTAGATCATCGCTATTTAAATGAGACGTTACCAGCGATGAATACAACGGCTGAAAATATGGTCGTTTGGATTTATGAAAAGATGGAAGAAGCGCTAAAAAAAGAAAATCGTGCGAATGAATATAAAGGAGCACGTGTGGAATTTGTACGTCTATTTGAAACGCCAACAAGTTATGCGGAAGTTAGACGGGAGTGGATGATCGGTGAGTAAAATTCCCGTTCTAGAAATTTTTGGTCCTACCATTCAAGGTGAAGGAATGGTTGTTGGACAAAAGACGATGTTCATCCGTACAGCAGGTTGTGACTATAGTTGCGCATGGTGCGATTCATCCTTTACATGGGATGGATCAGCGAAAGAACAAATTCGGCAAATGACTCCAGAAGAGATATGGAGTGAACTCGTTGAAATTGGTGGTGAAAACTTTTCACATGTAACAATTTCAGGTGGGAATCCAGTATTATTGAAAAATTTAGAAGGGTTTCTGTCTTTATTAGAAGAAAAGCAAATTCGCACCGCTATTGAAACGCAAGGGAGCAAGTGGCAGGAATGGTTACTTCGTATCGATGAAGTAACGATTTCACCGAAGCCACCAAGCTCACAGATGAAAACAGATTTTAGCATGTTAGATTCTGTTATTGAAAGATTAGCTGGAAAAGATTTTAGTTTAAAAGTTGTCGTGTTTGATGATCACGATTTTGAATATGCGATAAAGGTGCATGAGCGTTATCCGCATGTACCATTTTTCCTACAAGTTGGAAATGATGATACAAAAACAGTGGATGATACGATGCTTATTCGGAATTTATTGCAAAAATATGAATGGCTCATCGAAAAAGCTGTCCAGTGTAAAGAGATGAACGATGCAAAAGTATTACCTCAGCTCCATGCGTTAGTATGGGGGAATAAGCGAGGCGTATAAGGAACTATTACGAATTGAATTTGAAGGGATGTATAAAGAATGGCAGGAAGATTAGACGAAGGTTTAAAAGATGTAACGTTACTTGGAAATCAAAATACAAAATATTTATTTGAATATAGTCCGGAAATTTTAGAGACATTTGATAATAATCATCCAAATCGTGATTATTTTGTAAAATTTAACTGTCCTGAATTTACAAGTTTATGCCCAAAAACAGGACAACCAGATTTTGCAACGATTTATATTAGTTATATTCCAGAGCAAAAAATGGTTGAAAGTAAATCATTAAAGCTATATTTATTTAGTTTCCGTAATCATGGAGATTTTCATGAAGATTGTATGAATGTGATTATGAACGACTTAATTAAATTAATGGACCCACGTTATATTGAAGTGTGGGGGAAATTTACACCACGTGGTGGTATCTCAATTGATCCATATTGTAACTATGGTCGCCCTGGCACGAAATATGAGCAGATGGCTGAATATCGTATGATGAATCACGATTTATACCCTGAAACAATTGATAATCGTTAATGAAAAAAGGATCTGTATGTAAGATACAGATCCTTTTTCTCTATTATATTATGCATGTTGATTAATAACGGTATAGTTTTTGTGATTTACAACTGTAAGAGGTTCCATATCTAGTTCTCTAAAATTCTCCATAATTGTTATATCGACAATAACGGAGTTTTTATTTACTTTTTGAACACGACCTTGCATTCCACCTTTAAATTCGATAATATCTCCAGTTTCTGCGATTTTCATAAGCAACTCTCCTTGTTACAGTTTTGCCAAAAAAGAACAAGTGCGTTCTTTTTTTATTTCCCTTTATTTTGAACTATATTCCCCTGTTTGTAAATGTTTCCATGATAAAATTTCAAAAAATAGTCATTTTTTTGTAAGATATGTATAAAATATTTTTCTGTTTTTGAAGAGAGAATAGATAAAAAGTGCTTATATCAGTATATAGGGGTATAATAAAATAGGGGCGGTAAAAATGTTATTTGAGATTATTGGAAGCTTTATAATGATTCTTTTATTCTTATTTTCATATAAACAATTAAAAATAATTCGTAGCCATGAAACAGGGACATATTTTGATGGGTTAGATGGTGTGCATGCTTTTGTCACTCATGAGAGCGGGGCGGATATGTAAGGAAGTATGACTTTCTCTTTCTCCATGGTATGATGGCAATAAGAAACAGTGCATAATAATATAGGTGATGAGCGGTGAATGGAGAGTGAAGAAGATGCGAATTTCTTTTATTCGTCACGGTCGCTTAAACAATGTTACAGAATCAATGACAGCATCATCGTTTCGCGAATGGATGGAGCGCTACGATTTAGAAGGCATGGAAGAAAGTGAGAACATACCAATTGAGACAATTGAAGCAATTGAATCGGCGAAGCTTATTGTAACGAGTGATCAAAAACGTGCGGTACAGTCAGCAGCAGAATTAACAGGTGCTCTTTCTTTTATTCAAAGTGCTCTATTTCGAGAGGCGGAAGTGCCATCTAGCTTTCTTGTTCCAAAATGGGTGAAGTGTAAACCAGAAGCATGGATGTTTATCGGACGCGCATTATGGACGATTGGATATTCTAAAGATGTTGAGTCCTACCGAGAAGCAGGGAAGAGAGCGAAGCAAGCAGCTGATACGTTAATTGGTTATGCTCTTATACATGGTCGCATTGCACTCGTAGGTCATAGTTATTTTAATACGATGATTGGAGCCGAGTTACGTGCAAGAGGTTGGTTTGGACCTCCTATCTTTCATAGAAAGCTGTGGGGGTGTACAGAATACACGTTTCATGAAGCGATGAATGGAAATATACTGAACACCAATTTAACATAAAAGCACACGATTACAATGAAGAATCGTGTGCTTTTTTTAAGAAACGAAAGCTTTTTTATAGAGTGGTTTCACTAAATGAGCATATGGCTCTCCGACAAGCATAACCGTTTTATCCTCTCGGTAGCCAAGCTTTTTATATAAAGAGAAAGCTCGCTTATTTTCTAAATTTACAAGTAATGCAATTTTCTCATAGCCTTTTTCATAGGCGTCATTTTCTGCTGCTTGAATCAATTTTGAACCGATCCCTCGTCCACCATAGGCACTTGAAACGGATAATGTGTCAATATAGTATTCATCGAGTTCAGCTTCTTTTTCTAGCGTAATAGATGAATCTTGATGAATTTTTCGTAAGTGTTTTACAATGGGAGTATCTAGTTGTTTTGCGTGACTGCCATGATAGGCGACGATGATTCCAATTGCTTGTCCATCTTGCTCTTCAACGAAACAGTTCTCAAAGCTAAGTCGATTTCCTTTTTTTGAAAACCAAGTTTCAAGCCCTGTCAAGACTTCTGTTTCGGTTTTCCCACCTGTGATTTTTTCAGCAATTTCATGCAGAGCGTTATACAATAAAGGAGCTATTGCTTTCGCATCTGTCTTTTTTGCTTTCCGAATCATATTATCCCTCCTAGTTGTCATTCTTATTGTAACATAAAATAAAGTTTCAACCAGTGATTCATCAATTTCTTACATTTTATAAGATAATCTTCCATATCGAATGGATTCAGTATGGGTGAACCGTTATGGTAGTATATGATATTTGCTGTGAATGTAAGAAATTAAACATTGTCGACTTGTGGAAGATAGGATAAAATATTGCAGAGAGGTGAAATGCATGGATAAACAATTAGCAAATACAATTTTAGATCAACTGAAAAATGGAGAGATAAAAGAGTATGTTGTAACTAAGGATGTATTTTATACGTTTCGTGAGGTTGTAGTAAATCGAGAAGATTTTAAACATTTCAGTGGGAATGCACAACGCGGCGGGGAAATTATTTATACATATACAAAAACACCGCGTTCTTAATAGATCGAAGGAAAAGGAGAGGAGAATGATGGGGGAATTTAAACAAGGTATTTTACCGCATTGGGACTACATGTGGAAAGATGGTGCGGGGAATCGGCTTGTAGGAATGGTTATGTTTCCAGAGAAACGCAAACGTACGAAAGAAGTTATAGAAAAATTGAAAGTAGCATATGAGCAAGAAACCCAAATTCGAGCAACTGTGAAATTTCAACATATGAATCAATATGTAGATGGCATGGTTGTATATTTTGATGAAGAAGCGCCAGTGTTTACAATGCAAGATAAAGACGAGAATTTTCATCATTTATTTATAAAAGATATTTTACGTATTGAACATTGCGAATGAGTTTACGATCTTTTTAAATTTCTCATCACACTACCGAATAAAGTGGTGTGCCATCATAAGCGTCCTTTTCATTATAGTGATATTTGTTATTGTGTAACAAAAAAGAAAGTATATGTATTCGATATAATAAATGTTTCATCCATAAGAGAGAGAATGTCTTACTTGTATGATCTAAATAATGTGTAACCGGTTTCGAACAGATTACAGCTTAAAGTCTGTTCTTTTTTGTGTGATGCTGGAGAAAGAAGTTTCTCCAGCATTTATCGTTTTTTTTATAAAAAATATTGGTAACATTTTTGTGAAAATGGTTAAATTCGTTGACAACTTTTTTGAAAAGCACTTTATTGACATGAGTTTTAGAATGTTGTTTCATAGTCTTTGTATTGAAAAAAACGACATGTTATGTCGAAAAGTAAAAGTTAAAAAAAGAAAGAATTTATACATATATCTTGTGTCTTGTTTTGAAACGTAATACAATATATAGAGAAATCATGAAACGACATCTAGGTATTAAAGAAAGAAGGGGAGGGTCGGAAATGTTAGTTGCATATGATTCTATGACAGGAAACGTGAAGCGTTTCATCCACAAATTAAATATGCCGGCCGTTCAAATTAATGAGGATCTAGTATTAGACGAAGATTTTGTTCTTATTACGTATACAACAGGTTTTGGAAATGTGCCAGAACGTGTTTTAGAATTTTTAGAACGCAATAATGCAAATTTAAAAGGCGTATCTGCAAGTGGCAATCGCAACTGGGGAGATATGTTCGGAGCAAGTGCAGATAAAATCTCAACCAGATACGAAGTACCTATTGTATCAAAATTCGAGTTATCTGGAACAAATAAAGATGTAGAATATTTTAAGGAAAGGGTGCGGGAGATTGCGACACATTGAACTGAATAATGAAATCACGAAAATGCAAGGCGGTTTCTATCAGCTTCATAAAGATAAAGAAGCATTAGAAGTCTTTATGGAAGAAGCGAGAGCGAATACCGTTCATTTTGATAGCGTGGCAGAGCGAATTGAGTATATGAATGAACAGGATTACTATTACAACGTTCTGGACGAGTATAAGTTGGAGGAAGTAGAAGAAGTATACAACGTTGCATACGGTGAAAACTTCGAGTTCCAATCTTATATGGCAGCATCTAAGTTTTATAAAGATTACGCGTTAAAGACGGATGATCAAAAACAATACTTAGAAAGCTACGAAGATCGCGTATCAATTGTGTCATTATACTTAGGACGTGGCGATGTTAAGAAAGCAAAACAATTTGCAAGCATGATCGTAAAACAAAACTACCAACCAGCGACACCAACCTTTTTAAATGCGGGAAGAAGCAGAAGAGGAGAAATGGTGTCTTGTTTCTTGTTAGAGATGGATGATAGCTTAAATTCGATTGGATTTAATATTAATACGGCGATGCAGCTATCGAAAATTGGTGGAGGCGTGGCGCTCAACTTGAGTAAATTACGCGCACGCGGTGAGCAAATTAAAGGCATCGATAACGCAGCAAGTGGTGTTGTACCAGTTATGAAATTGCTTGAAGATTCGTTTTCGTATGCGAATCAGTTGGGTTAACTTATGGCTCAACTATAAAACCGGGTCAATTGCTGGAACGCCTGAGTATATCGAGGTAGGATACTACGAAGAAATTACGTAGCGCCCCCTAAAAATCCAAGATTGCAGGAAATCAGCAGCCGAGTTCCTAAGTCTATTAGATAGGGAGAAGGTTCAACGACCAAGTGGCTATATAGGTGACTATATAGCTCGAACCTGGCTTCTCAAATCAACCAAATTCAAAGGGTGTATCCAGTTATGGGGAGAAAAAAGAGCTTTATAACAAAAATATGTCCTATTTGTAAAAGTAATTATGAGGTTAATCAAAATAATAAAAGAGAGATGGAACAATCCAAAACGTGTGGAATATTAGAGTGTCGGAAGAAGCTTGTGCTTATTAATACAAACTATAATTTAATATGTTTTGGATGTGGAAAATCATTTGTAGGAAAAAGGATAAATCAAAAGTTTTGTAGTAAGAAATGTCAAACTAAACGATATAAATTAGTTTGTGTTATATGTGCGAGTGAATTCTATTCTGATAAAAATGTAACAAAAACATGTTCGCATAAGTGTAGATGGGCATTGAATAGAAGCCAGCTTGTTGGTTTAATATGTTCTTACTGTGAAAAGTCTTTTTCCAGGCCAGCATATACTGTTAGAGATTCAAAAGTTTTTTGTTCAAAAAGTTGTAATAATAAATTTTTTGTAGAGTTAAATTACGGTACAACTAACAAGTATGGTAAAAACTGGTCGAGAATAAGAGAGTACATGTTTGAGTTTTATGATTTTCGTTGTCAAAAGTGTTTAGAAAAATATGATATAAATACACTAAGATTACATCACATTATTCCATTTCGTTTTTTTGAAAGTCTTGATCAAGCAAACCTTATGATGAATTTATTGCCACTTTGTGATTCCTGTCATATTCAGGTACATCAAAAATACGATGAGTGGCTAAACAAAGAATTTGGTGAGAAGAAGATATGGTCTGAACTCTATAGCGATATAGAGAGGATAGCAGAAATGACTATCCCCCATACGTTTTAAAGGTATGGAGTAACAATATGCAAAGAAAAGGTGCCGGTGCAGTATATTTAAATATCTTCCATTGGGATATTATAGAATTTTTGGATTAATTGGTAGTCCCTCTATACAGTAATGTGTATGAGAAAACCTTGTGAACCTAGCCAATAGGGTGTCGCATTAGCGGCTAACGGTATCAGTTGAATAAGGGGAAAAGAAAAAGAACCCACGAAGAAGCTGACTAAGAGAGCCTACGGTCCATTGTATGTGGATAGCAGGTAATACCGTGCCAAGCTTGTTAGAAATGTTTTTATCAATTCTTTCAAGAAGGTGTAGAGACTATCGAACGCACGTCAATAGACGAAAGTTAGTAGAGTAGGCTGGATATAGGCACCAGTCGAAGTGCAAGGCAACCAGTTACAGGTTGATGATATAGTCCAACCTTCATAGAAATATGAAGAAAAGTTGACCAAAAAAATAAATGCCGATGAGAAAAGCCGTATTCAGTCTCTATCAATCGGTATCATCGTTCCAACCAAGTTCTTTGAGCTTGCTGAGAAAAATGAACCATTCCATGTTTTCGCACCGTATACAGTATATAAAGAGTACGGAAAACATTTAGATGATATAGACATTGATGAAATGTACGATGAGCTAATGAGCAATCCAAAGGTGAAGAAGAAGCTACTTGATATTAGTGCGCGTGATATGCTCATTAAAATTGCGATGATTCAGCTTGAGTCTGGTTATCCATACTTAATGTTTAAATCAAATGCAAATAAGCAGCATCCGTTAAAGGATATTGGAACTGTGAAGATGTCGAATCTTTGTACAGAAATCTTCCAGTTACAAGAAACATCCGAAATTAACGACTACGGTACAGATGATATTATCCGTCGTGATATTAACTGTAACTTAGGATCATTAAACATTGTAAACGTAATGGAGAATAAAGAAATTCGTGAAGCAGTTCATGCAGGAATGGAAGCTTTAACAGCTGTTTCTGATATGACTGTTATTCCAAACGCACCAACTGTGAAAAAAGCAAATGACGAGCTTCATTCAGTTGGCTTGGGTGCAATGAACTTACACGGATATTTAGCGAAAAATAAAATCGCTTATGAAAGTGCAGAAGCGAAAGAATTTGTTCGCACATTCTTTATGATGTTAAACTACTACTCCATTGAAAAGAGTATGGGTATTGCGAAAGAAAAGGGCGAAACATTTAAAGACTTCGATAAGTCGGATTATGCAAATGGAACATACTTTGAAAAGTATGAGACAACAGATTACAGTCCGGTAACTGAGAAAGTACAGCAGTTATTTGAAGGGATCTATATTCCAACAAAAGAAGATTGGACAAGTCTAAAAGAAGAAGTGCAGAAGCACGGTTTATACAACTCATATAGATTGGCTATTGCTCCGACACAATCAATCAGTTACGTTCAAAATGCTACTTCAAGTGTAATGCCGATCGTAAGTCAAATCGAGTCAAGAACGTATGCAAATGCGACAACATATTATCCAATGCCATATTTATCAAAAGATACATTCTGGTATTATAAATCTTCTTACGATATGAATCAGTTTAAATTAATTGACTTAATCGCAGAAATTCAAGAGCATATTGACCAAGGAATTAGTACAATTCTGTATGTAAATAGTGATATTTCTACTCGTGAATTAGCACGTTATTACATTTATGCACATAAAAAAGGCTTGAAGAGCTTGTATTATACAAGAACTCGTAAGTTAAGCGTCGAAGAGTGCGTTGCTTGTACAGTTTGATGCAAATTATAATTCACTGATATACAAGATAAAGAGTAAGGCAGCATGAGCAGGGTTTTTCTGACCCTGCTCATGCTTAGTTATAAAATTTAAGACGTCTAACATGCGGTTAAGTTTTCATTACTAACTGAAAGCTTTACCGCATGTTAGAAGAGCTTATTGATAGAGAAGGGGCGATTCAATGCGCGCGGTAAACTGGAACAAAAAAGAAGACGATTTTAGTTTAATGTTTTGGAAGCAAAACATCGCTCAATTTTGGACAGAAGAAGAGATCGCTGTATCTTCTGACAAAAATACTTGGGTGCAATTATCAAAAGAGGAGCAAATTGCTTATAAACGTGTGCTAGGAGGATTAACACTTCTAGATACAAAACAAGGCGGCGAAGGGATGCCACTTGTACTTGTTCATCTTGAGAATTTACAAGCGAAAAGTGTACTAGCTTTCATGGGTGCTATGGAAGAAGTACATGCGAAGAGCTACAGTCATATCTTCACGACACTCGCAACAGAAGAAGAAATTGATGAAATCTTTGATTGGGTAGATAACCATCCATTGCTTGAGAAAAAAGCAGGTATTATTACAGGTTACTATCGCCGTTTATTAAAGCCACAAGTAACGAAAAAAGAATTATATATGGCTATGGTAGCGAGTGTATTCTTAGAAAGTTACTTGTTCTATAGTGGATTCTTCTATCCACTATACTTAGCAGGACAAGGAAAATTGACTGCAAGTGGTGAAATTATTAACTTAATAATTCGCGACGAAAGCATTCACGGCGTATTCGTCGGTATTTTAGCACAACAAATCTTTGCAGAACTTACTGCTGAAGAGCAGCAAGAAGTGCAAAAAGAAACACAAGAACTATTAATGGAACTGTATGAAATTGAAACTGCATACACAGAAGAAATTTATACATCCATTGGTCTTGTTGAAGATGTAAACCGATTTGTTCGTTACAATGCGAATAAAGGGCTTATGAACTTAGGATTAGAACCACGCTTTGAAGAAGAAGAAATTAACCCAATCGTATTAAACGGTTTACGTACAGATACGAAAAATCATGATTTCTTCTCTGTAAAAGGAAATGGTTATGTAAAAGCCACAAATGTTGAAAAATTATCAGATGATGATTTCGTGTTTGATTTTTAATAAATAAGATTGAAAAAAGCTGTCTTTCATTGAAAGGCAGCTTTTTTGTGTGTAGATAGTTTACATAATGTTATTATTTCTTGATAAGTTTTTCTTCCTTGATCTATTAAAGTTAAGTAGTATGAGAAGTTGAATAAGTTATGTCGAAATGAATAGAAAATGAAAGGAACGATTAGAAAAATAATCCCACCTATCGTTTCGTTGGAACGTGAACAAATAGGGCTATTTAATAAATTTTTTCATTCAAGAAATTTTGGCTCAAAAATTGCATGAATATTTTTAAAAATAAAGGAGGGGATTTCGTAATGCGTAGTAGGATGTTTACAGTTCATTGAAAGCGTTTTCCAGTTAGTTATCAATCTTTACATGGAAATTAGATAGAGAAAGTAGGAGGAATGATAGGTGGGAAAAGTAGTTGGTTTAAAGCGGTCATTAGGACTTTGGTCAATTGTTATGCTAGGTGTTGGGTATATGACGCCGATGGTAGGGTTTGATACATTCGGAATCGTTTCTGAAAAAACGGATGGGCACGTTCCAGGGGCTTATCTTATTGCATTAGCGGGAATGTTATTTACAGCAGCAAGCTACGGCAAAATGGTAAAGGTTTTTCCCACCGCGGGTTCTGCTTATACGTATACACAGAAGACAATTAGTGCGAGACTTGGGTTTCTTGTTGGATGGTCAGCGTTATTGGATTATTTGTTCTTGCCGATGGTGAACGCACTATTAACGAGAATTTATATGTCAGCACTTTTTCCAAGTGTACCAGACTGGGCATGGGTTGTTGGCTTCGTTCTACTGATTACACTTATAAATATTATTAGCGTAAATGTTACTGCTAATTTCAACACGTTCTTAGTAACATTTCAGGTGCTAGTAATGATTGTGTTTGTTTTTCTCGTTATAAAAGGCTTATTAGCGGGAGAGGGAACAGGAGAAGTTTTTTCCATTCAGCCGTTTTTTGAGTCAGATATACAAATATCACCGTTAGTTGCAGGGGCTACAATTCTTTGTTTTTCATTTTTAGGTTTTGATGCGGTAACGACATTTGCAGAAGAAACACCAAACGCAAAGAAGACGATTCCTCGAGCTATTTTTCTTACCGCTTTAATTGGCGGTATTTTGTTCATCGTTACGACGTATTTTACACAATCCTTTTTTCCAGATGCATCTGTATTTAAAGATCAAGAGTCAGCCGCTCCAGAAATTGCACTATATGTCGGAGGAAAATTATTTCAAACTTTCTTCTTAGTAGGAACTTTTATGGGGACAATCGCGTCTGGCTTAGCATCTCATACAAGTGTATCGCGATTATTATACGTAATGGGGCGAGATAATGTAATTCCGCAGAAGATATTTGGATACATTCATCCGCGCTTGCGGACCCCAGTATATAACATTATTTTTGTAGGAATTATTGCGCTCTCCGCTATGTTCATAGATTTAGAAACAGCAGCCTCTCTTATTAACTTCGGAGCGCTTATTGCATTTACGTTTGTTAATTTATCAGTCATTTCTTACTATGTGATTAAGCAAAAACGATATAAAACAGTAAAAGACTTTTTTAATTTTTTAGTTATGCCTATTTTGGGAGCTGGTACTGTAGCTGTACTATGGTTTAACCTCAATATTCACTCACTTATTTTAGGAATTAGCTGGGCTGTTATTGGAATCGGCTATCTTCTATATATTACGAACATGTTTCGTTCAGCTCCTCCGCAAATGCATTTTGAAGAAGTGCAGGAAATGTAAAATAACAAAAACATCGGGATGTATCCGGTGTTTTTTATTTTGGAGATTTTAAAGTCATGCACGTTTGCATAAATCATTCAACTATTCATAAGGAAGGGAAGAAAAACTATAAGTGAGAAGGCTGAAACAATATGATTAACATAATTTTACTACTTGGCACGATTATTGCTTTCTAATACTAGTAAAAAAATAAAAGAGGTGTTATCGTGGCAATGCAATCAGAAAAAGAAGGTGTAACACAATCTATTCAAGAGAAAGTTGAGGTTGAAAATCCTTTAGAGGAGTTTCAGGCCATATTAAAAGAAGCGCTTCAGGCGTTGCGTTATCCAGAGGAAGTATTTGATTTTCTTAAAAAGCCAATGCGTTTTTTAGAAGTGAGTATTCCTGTTCGAATGGATGATGGAAGAACAAAAATATTTCAGGGGTATCGTGCCCAGCATAATGATGCAGCGGGACCAACAAAAGGTGGCATTCGGTTCCATCCGGATGTTACAGCAGAGGAAGTAAAGGCGCTTGCTGGTTGGATGAGTTTGAAATGTGGAGTGACGGGACTTCCTTATGGAGGTGCGAAGGGCGGGATTATTTGTAATCCGCAGGAGATGAGTTTCAGAGAATTAGAGTTACTTAGCCGTGGTTATGTAAGAGCAGTCAGTCAAATTGTTGGACCTACGAAAGATATTCCGGCACCTGATATGTATACAAATGCGCAAATTATGGCTTGGATGCTGGATGAATATGATCATATTAGAGAGTTTGATTCTCCAGGTTTTATTACTGGAAAGCCATTAATGCTAGGAGGATCACAGGGACGGGAAACAGCTACGTCTAAAGGAGTGTTTTACACGCTTCAATTAGTTAGTGAGCTAAAGCATATTCCGCTTCAAAATATGCGAGTGATCATTCAAGGGTTCGGAAATGTTGGAAGCTACTTGGCAAAATATTTATATGATATTGGTGTAAAAGTAGTAGGCGTATCGGATGCTTTAGGTGGTATTTATAATCCAGACGGTTTAGATGTTCCTTATTTACTAGAAAATCGAGATTCTTTTGGTGTTGTATCGAACCTTTTTAGTAAAACCATCTCAAACCAAGAGCTGTTAGAAAAGGAATGTGATGTACTCATTCCAGCAGCAATTGGAGGAGTGATTACGAAGCATAATGCGAAAAGACTTGGATGTAAAATTGTAATTGAAGCTGCAAATGGTCCGACAACAAAAGAAGCGATAACAATGTTAGAAGAGAAAGACATTTTAGTTGTCCCAGATATTTTAGCGAATTCTGGAGGCGTTATTGTTTCTTATTTTGAATGGTGTCAAAATAACCAAGGATACTATTGGACGGAGCAATATGTAGACCAGTGTTTAAAAGAGAAAATTACATCTAGCTTTTTTGATGTATTCAACACTTCAAAGCGTTTTGGGGTAAATATGAAAATTGCGGCATATATAGCAGGAGTTCGTAGGATTGTAGAAGCGTCACGTCTTCGAGGTTGGTTACATTTTTAATATAAGGGGAGGGAACATATGAAACTGGATATTTTACTAGAACAAATTGAAAAGCAACCAATTGGTTATTACTGTATTGTATCGAAGCATCATCGATATGATTTAGCAGTTGCCTATTCACAGCAGTTTTTTGGGAAAGCAATGGTTACCTCTATTCAAAATGGCAGAATGATTTTATTAAGTCAAGAAGATATTGAACAGGAGCAATATTGGGCACCTAAGTTAGGGATTGAAGTAGAAGATGTAGAAGATTTTCAAAGTTTTTTTCATATGATACTTCAGTCACAAATGTTGGCGGAACAATATTAATTGAATAAAAGAAGGGAATGATTCATTTTGTATTATGAGATTGTTACGAGCCCATGCTATGGAACGGTTGAAAAGGTGTCTATTGATAAAGATTCTCGAATTTATGAATGGGAACCGCTATTTGCTATTAAAGATATGAATGGAAAGACGGAAGTAATCAAAATGGGATGTAGCGGAGAGGTGCAATCTTTAGAGGTAGAAGCAGGAGATAAAGTCATTCCAGGTATGGTATTGGCTTATATTCAAGAAGATATTCTAGTTAGTGGGAGTGATTGATTGTAGGAAGGAAGATGGAACTATTCATCTTCCTTTTTTTATTAAAGTAAGTAAAAAATGTATATTATCAGATTAATTAAAAAAATCTGTTTTTAATGATACAATACAAGTTAAGCAGTTTAAAGGAGGAGTAGCAGAATGTTTTCCATTGCTCATAAAAAAATTAGACCTATTGTTTCTCTACCTATCGATCAACCCGAAAAGGAATGGAGTATAGATGTTAACAATATAAAAGAATCTTTTTTATTTCTAAAAAGAGAAGATCAACTATTTGCATACGTCCATGTGAAGGATCTGCTATTAAAAAGTGAGGGAGTAACTACCCAAGCATTGCTTTCAAATGCTGTTTCACTAGATACAATCTGTCATCTTAGCAAAAATATTTCTTTGACAGCTCTCTTTCAAATTATAGGGGCACCCATTGCCATTGTAAAAAATGAAGCAGGAGAGTTAACGGGATACATACGAAGAGAGGATGTTTTTGCAGAATTATTTAAACAAGAAAATAAAAATGTAGATATACTGAAAATCATTTTAACGTCTATTCCAATGGGGATTTTTGTAGTAGACCGTGAAAAGAAGATTGTAAATTGTAATGAATCTGGTTTGAAGATGATTAAATCTACTCCTGAAAAAGTTATGAATGTACCAGCCGAACAGATTTTTAATGGAGAACATATTAATACTGTATTTACAACGGGAAAAACGATTTTAAACCAACTACAAATAACAAATGAGATGGGAGTATTAGTTGACTACAGTCCTATCCCAAACTTTGATCAAAGAATCGAAGGAATGGTTATTATTGTGCAAGATTTACCGATGGTTGAGGATATGGCTATGGAAATTGAATATATAAAGGATTTAAATAAAGATTTACATGCAATCTTATCTAGTATTTACGATGAAATATTAGTTGTTAATCATAAAGGGGAATTAATCCGTTATAGTGAAACCGTTATCAATGATTTTTGGGGAAGAGATTTGAAAGATCTTCTAGGAAAAAATCTTTTAGACTTAGAAAAGAAAGGATTATTTAGTCCATCTGTTACGCGATTAGTGCTAGAACAAAAGAAAAAGGTATCCATTGTACAAGAAACAAAAAGTGGTAGAAAGATATTAGCAGTTGGAAATCCTGTATTTAATGAAAATGGAGAGCTTCACCGCATTATTATCGCTTCAAGGGATATTACAGAGGCAACAAGATTAAAGACGGAATTGCATGAGATAAAAAAGATATCTGAGCAATATAAAAAAGAGTTGGATAGCTTTAAAAATAAAGATCGCTTTCTTAAAAAACTGATTTATTGTAGTCCAAAAATGGAACAAATTATTAATCAAGCAAAAAAAATAGCTGACTTTTCTTCAAATGTTTTGATTTCTGGAGAATCGGGCGTCGGAAAGGAAGTGATTGCACAAGCAATTCATCAACTTGGAAACAGGTCGTCAAAGCCGTTTTTAAAATTAAACTGTGGTGCGATTCCAGAGACTTTGTTAGAAAGTGAATTGTTTGGCTATACGAAGGGTGCTTTTACGGGTGCAGATAAAAATGGAAAAGAAGGATATTTTAAGCGGGCAGATCAAGGGATTTTATTTTTGGATGAGATTGGAGAAATGCCGTTACATCTGCAAGTAAAATTACTTAGAGTGTTACAAGAACAAGAAGTAATTCCAATTGGAAGCACGATACCTACAAAAATAAATGTTCAAATTATTGCTGCCACAAATAAAAGTCTTGAAAAAATGGTGGAGGCTGGCACGTTCCGGGAAGATTTATTTTATCGCTTAAATGTAATCCCCCTGCAAGTTCCTCCGCTTAGAGAACGAATGGAAGATGTTCCGGTACTCGCGTTTCATTTTTTACAGCAGTTAAATGAAAAATATAATAGAAACTATCATTTAACTCCGGATGCACTTAATTTACTAGAGTTTTATTCATGGCCCGGAAATGTAAGAGAATTACAGAATATGATTGAACGTTTAGTTGTATCAGCAGATGATGCTGTTATTGATGCTGAATTTGTTAGTAAATTTTTAACTCCTGGATATGATTTTAAAAAATCAAAGCCGGTAATTACAAGGGTTTTACCATTACAAGAAGCATTGCATTCTGTAGAAGAGCAATTAATTTTACTTGCGATGAAGCAGTATAGAACAACAACAAAGGCAGCAAAGGCCCTTGGAATAAGTCAGTCTTCTGTTAGTCGTAAATATCAAAAAATCATGAATGAAAAGGAAATAGCGGTTGATACAATTTCATATTTTTAAAGGAGAAAGGGAGGAGTCTACATGGACTCCTTCTTTTTTGTTGTAATTATGCGAAATGTCATAACCTATGCAAAAATGCATAATTTTGTGTGGTTTATTCCATATCAATGGGCAGGAAAACCATTTAGAGAGTAACTAAGAGGATAGGTGGAGACCGGACTGCCGGTAAAGCCCGATTGGTGAAGGCTGATTAAAGTTTCACCTTATTTAAGAAAATATTCAGTTTTTGTATGATTACTTCGTATTTTAAATGTTGGCACAATTATTGCTTATATAATATATGAACGATCGACAAAGGGGGATTATATACAGTGCTAGATTTAAAAATGTATGTAAACGGTGAATGGAGAGATTCTAGTAATCAAGAGAAAAGATCGATTATTAACCCTGCGAATGGCAAGGTTATCGCATATGCACCTGAGGGAACGATTGAGGATGCAAAATACGCGATTGGAGTGGCGAGAGCAACTTTTGATAGCGGAATTTGGTCAGAAACATCCGCAGCTGAAAGAGCGTCTTATTTATTTAAAATTGCAGATGAGATTGATAAAAATATGGAAGAACTTACGCGTCTCGAGACGATGGATAATGGGAAAACGCATCGCGAGGCAGAAGGGGATATTGGGGATGCAGCAGCTTGTTTCCGCTATTATGCAGGGCTGATTACAAAGCCAGACGGACAAACATATCATGTAGCTGATCCGATGCAAGCTATGGTAGTGAGAGAGCCAGTTGGTGTTTGTGGCTTAATCGTTCCTTGGAATTATCCGTTATTAATGAGTGTATGGAAAATTGCACCTGCTTTAGCAGCTGGAAACACGATTGTGTTTAAACCTTCTGAAGTGACACCAATCACTGCAACGAAACTATTTGAAATTCTTGAGAAAGTAGAGTTGCCAAAAGGTGTTGCCAATATGGTGATGGGAGCTGGACCAACAGTAGGAAATGAGATTGCAGCAAGTAATAAAGTTGATATGATTTCCTTTACGGGCGGAACAAAAACAGGAAAACACATCATGAGAACAGCGGCAGATAATATGAAAAAGATTTCGCTAGAACTTGGCGGGAAATCTCCAAATATTATTTTTGCAGATGCAGATTTTGAAACGGCTGTTGATTATGCATTATTTGGTATTTATGCAGGTTCTGGACAAGTATGTTCAGCGGGATCAAGAATCCTTGTAGAAGAAAGCGTTTACGATAAATTTGTTAGTTGTTTCGTAGAACGAGCAAAACAAATTAATGTTGGACCTGGTGATAACCCAGAATCAGAGATGGGACCACTTGTAAGTCAAGAGCATATGGAAAAAGTATTACGCTATATTGAGATTGGAAAAGACGAAGGAGCAGAAATTGCTTGCGGAGGAAAGCGGATACTAACAGATGGGAAAGGTGATGGTTTCTTTATTGAACCAACGGTCTTTGTCAATGTAAAACCTGATATGCGTATTGTACAGGAAGAAATTTTTGGTCCTGTTGTAGTGATCCAAAAGTTTAAGGATGAACAGGAAGCAATTGAGCTAGCAAATGGTACAGATTACGGCTTAGCTGGAGGTGTATTTACAGTTGATGGTGCAAAAGCGATGCGTGTAATCCGCAAGCTTCGCGCAGGAATTACTTGGATTAATAGTTATCATCCAACATACAATGAAGCACCTTGGGGTGGATATAAACAAAGTGGTATCGGTCGTAGTTTAGGAACGTTTGGTTTAGAGGAATTCCAAGAAATTAAGCAGATTAATATAAATTTAGAAGTAGAACCAATTGGTTGGTTTGCAAATAAAAAAACTATAGGAGTGAAATAGATGGGAACGAATGTAAAAAGTAAATCTAACGAACAAGATGTGAAGAATACGAGTGTAAATGATTATATCACGAAAGTACTGCAACTAATCGAAAAAGAGAAAGTCTCTGAAGAAGAGGCGAACTGGATTCAAAAAGAAACAGTAGATGGATTTAGAGAACATGTAAATCCTGGTTTTCTCGCGTATAGAAAAACGGTAACAAAAGATGGGCAATTTGCAGCTGTAGAATGGTCCGATGAAGGATCTTGCTTCATGGATATCAATGGTAAAAAGTATATTGATTGTTTAGGTGGTTTCGGGATTTATAATGTTGGTCACCGTAATCCCAAAGTAGTAAAAGCTGTTACGGATCAATTAAAGCGTCAAGCATTGCACAGTCAAGACTTATTAGACCCGCTTCGTGCGATTCTTGCAAAAATTTTAGCAGATATTACACCAGGTGACTTGAAATATGCTTTCTTTACAAATAGTGGGACAGAAAGTGTAGAGGCGGCATTAAAATTAGCAAAAATGTACAGTGAAAGAACAACTTTCATTTCCACAACACGCGCTTTCCATGGTAAGAGTCTTGGTTCTTTATCTGGAACGGCAAAAGGAATGTTCCGTAAGCCATTTTTACCATTAATTCCAGGTTTCCGCCACGTTCCATTTGGTGATATTGAGATGATGAGAAAGACATTTGAAACGTGTGCATTAGTAGGAGAAGATGTTGCAGCTGTTATTTTAGAGCCAATTCAAGGCGAGGGTGGTATTATTTTACCTCCAGAAAACTATTTGAAACAAGTAAGAGAACTTTGTGATGAATTCGGATCACTACTTATTTTTGATGAAGTGCAAACTGGGATGGGACGCACAGGGAAAATGTTTGCTGCAGAATTATATGATGTTGTACCGGATATTATTTGCCTTGCGAAAGCATTTGGCGGAGGCGTAATGCCAGCAGGTGCAATTGTTGCGAAAGAAAAAGTATTCAAAAGTTGGTTCGACAATCCATTCATGCATACAACAACGTTTGGCGGAAACCCACTTGCATGTGCTGCTGCAATTGCAACAATCCATGTGTTATTGGAAGAAAATCTACCAGAACGAGCTGCAAAGGTTGGGGAGTATTTCTTAAACGGATTGAAAAAAGCAGCTGAAGGGCATGAGGACAAAGTCTTTGAAATTCGTGGCCAAGGTTTAATGATCGGTATTGAATTCCATAAAGACGAAATTGGTTATGAAGTATCGAAAGCAATGTTTGATCAAGGTATTCTTGTTGCTGGAACATTAATTAATTCGAAGACAATTCGTATCGAACCATCACTTACAATTAGTTATGAAGAAGTAGATACAGTAATCCATGCATTTAAATCAGTGTTATCACAAGTGAAAGCGCAATAAGTATTTTACACAATAACTTTTAAATACAAGCCAGTAAAACCACCATTTCGCCTTTTTCCTTTCTTATTGGTTTTACTGGTTTTTATTATAGGAGGATAAGGAGTGGGAGGAGCATTACAAGGGATTACAATTATTGATTTATCTCGGGTTCTTGCGGGTCCTTTTTGTACGATGATTCTTGGTGATTTAGGGGCTGAAGTGATAAAAGTTGAGAATGTAGGAAATGGTGATGATACAAGGAGCTGGGGACCACCATTCGTAGAAGGGGAAAGTGCTTATTTTCTTTGTACGAATCGTAATAAAGAGTCGATAACATTAAATTTAAAGTCAGAAATGGGAAAGGATGTTTTGAAAAAGCTTGTTTCTCATGCGGATATTGTTGTGCAAAATTTTAAGCCTGGAACACTTGAGAGAATGGGACTTGGGTATGAAGTATTAAAAGAGGTGAAGGAAGATATTATTCTTGCCTCTATTAGTGGCTTTGGTCAAAGTGGTCCCACTTCCCATCTTCCTGGTTATGATTATATGATTCAAGCAATGAGCGGACTTATGAGTATAACGGGAGGAAGGGATGAAGGGCCTACAAAAGTAGGTGTTACCATTTCAGATGTACTTACAGGTCTTTTTACATGTATCGGAATTTTAGCTGCCCTGCAGCACCGAAATAGAACAGGAGAAGGACAAGAAATTGATATTTCTTTATTTGATTCACAATTAGCGGCATTAGTAAATGTAGCGAGCAATTATTTATGTACAGGTGAATTACCAGAGAGACTTGGGAATCAGCATCCGAATATTGTTCCATATCAAGTATTCAAAGCAGAGAATGGGGATCTTGTTGTTGCGGTCGGAAATGATGAACAGTTTCATAGGTTGTGTTTGTTACTTAATAGGCAAGATCTATCCAGTTCAGAACGTTATAAAACAAATGCAGCTCGCCTTCAACATAAAGACGAGCTTGTAAATATGATTGCTATTGAAATGAAGAAAAAAAAGAAAGAGGAATGGCAACAACTTTTGGATGAGGCAGGGATTCCAAATGGACAAATTCTTAATGTGAAAGAAGCGCTTGAAACAGAGCAAGCAGTGACGAGAGATATGACAATTCATATGGAACATCCGGTCATTGAAAATCTTAAACTTGTAGGTTCTCCATTAAAACTTATGAAGACACCTGTGCAGATGCGAAAACATCCACCACTTCATGGAGAGCATACGGAACAAATCTTAGAAAGTCTAGGATATTCTCAAAGCAACATTGCAGAAATGAAAAGAAATCAATGGATATAAGGAGGCAGTACAAATGAATTTTTCGTTAACAGAAGAACAACAAAATGCTAGAAAAGTAGTGAGAGCGTTTGTGGATAATGAAATTATTCCATACATTAAAGAATGGGATGAAAAAGGGCATTTTGAACAAAAAATCTTGAAGCGCTTAGCAGAGTTACAGTTTATGGGCGTTTGTATCCCAGAACAATATGGCGGAGTGGGAATGGACTATAATACACTGGCTATTGTTTGTGAAGAATTAGAACGCGGTGACACAGCTTTCCGTACAGCTGTATCTGTACATACGGGATTAAATAGCATGACACTTCTTCAATGGGGAACAGAAGAGCAGAAACAAAAGTATCTTGTTCCACAAGCGAAAGGTGAAAAGATTGGGGCGTTTGGTTTAACGGAACCAAATGCAGGATCGGATGTCGTTGCGATGCAAACAACAGCGATAAAACAAGGGGATTACTATGTATTAAATGGATCAAAAACGTGGATTTCGTTATGTGATGTTGCAGATCATTTCTTAATATTTGCGAAAACAAATTCGGAATTAAAGCACCGCGGTATTTCTTGTTTTATCGTAGAACGAACATTCCAAGGAGTATCGACAAAAGCGATAAAAGGAAAGCTTGGTATTAGGGCTGGAAATACAGGAGAAGTATTTTTAGATGATGTAAAAGTACCGGTAGAAAACCTTCTTGGTGAAGAAGGAGAAGGTTTTAAAATTGCAATGGCTTCATTAGATAACGGACGTTTTACAGTCGCGGCAGGGGCTTGTGGACTTATTCAAGCAAGCTTAGAAGCGAGTGTAAAATATTGTGAAGAGCGTAAAACATTTGGAAAAGAAATCGGAAAACATCAGCTTGTTCAGCAAATGATTGCGAAAATGTCTGCGAATCTAGAAATATCACGATTACTAGTTTATAAGGCAGGTTGGTTAAAAAATGAAGGGAAACGTAATACAAAAGAAACATCTTTGGCAAAATGGATCGCTTGTGACGCTGCATTTGAAGCGGCAAATGACGCAGTGCAGGTGCACGGCGCCTATGGATATTCAAATGAATTTCCTGTGGAGAGATATTTACGAAATGCAAAAGCACCTGTTATTTACGAAGGAACACGTGAGATTCATACAATCATGCAAGCAGAGTATGCACTTGGTTATCGTTCTGATAAGGAACTTCGGAACATGTTACCGAAGTGGCCTTTTGAAGAAAGTGAGGCAGAAATGGTAACGAAATAGAATAAGGAGAAAGGCAGTGTAACGAGAGTTGCACTGCCTTTTTATTACATTGTAACTTACAAGTATTTACATATCTTTTGTCTTAGTGTACTATTTAACTAGTACACTAAGACAAAAGGAGGGGGGAAATGAAAATAGAGTTTTCTCCTAACATACCGATTTATATTCAGGTGATGGAATACATAAAAAAAGAAATTGTAACAGGTCACTTATCACCTGGTGACAAAATCCCATCTGTACGTGAATTAGCGAGTGAGTTACAAGTAAATCCAAATACAATTCAGCGTACATTTCAAGAATTAGAGAGAAAGGGGATTGTTGTGACACGTAGAGGAATGGGAAGATATGTAACAAACGAGGGAGAGAAAATTATGGAGCTGCGAAAAGATATGGCAAAAGAGTTGCTTCATTCTTTTATAAATGGAATGGATCATTTAGGATTTTCAGAAGAAGAGATCCTCTCTATTCTTCGTTCTTCATTAGAAGAGAAAAGGGAGGAGAAATGATGAAAGATTTACTTCGTATTGAACAATTATGGAAGAGACATGGTTTGAAGATAGTTATTCGAGATGTAAATCTAGCGATTACAGAAGGGAAAATTATTGGTCTTGTTGGAGATAATGGCAGTGGGAAGACGACATTATTAAAAATGATCGCAGGTTTACAACATCCTTCAGAAGGAAATATTACAGTTGCAGATCGAAACATTGGGGTAGAAACGAAAAAGATTGTATCGTTTATGCCAGATCGTCCTATATTCGATGAATGGATGACTGTAAAAGATGCAATATTTTTCTATCGCGATTTTTATCAAGATTTCGATATGCAAAAAGCAGTGGATACAATTGCTGCGTTTAAAATACCGTTAGAAGAAAAAATTACAGCTTTATCAAAAGGGATAATTGAAAAGTTGCAACTTATTTTAACATTTTCAAGAAAAGCAAAGCTATATATATTAGACGAACCCCTCGGAGGAATCGATCCTGTTTCCCGAGAGCATATGCTAGATCTTATTCTTCAATTTTATCGTGAAGATTGTACAGTTATAATTTCTACGCATCTAATTAGTGAAATTGAAAATATTTTTGATGAAGTCATCTTTTTAAAGGATGGAGAAATTGTACTGCATGAAAACGTGGAAGAACTGCGTTTTCAAAAAGGGAAAGCCGTGACTGAGATGTTTAAGGAGGTGTTTGGAAAATGAGTCAAACACTTCGGTATTTATACAATTGTAATAAAAAGAAGATATGGTTGATTTACTTTGGGTTTATAACGATTTCATTAATTCTGTTATTTAATATAAAGGGATGCACAGGAGAAAGGCTGTCAATTAGACAAGATATAGCATTAATCGTATTTATATTATTATTTTGTATAGTTACATTTTCTATCTTTTTACTAGCAATTTCTTCTTTTCGACGAGTAGTAAGGGGGACTATGATTCGGTATGCAGCAATTCCATCTAGGAAATATATATATGCACATTTGTTATTATTTGTAATCATGTTTACCCTGTTATCAGTAATAGGAATTATTTTTTTACATCTTCTTTCTATTAATATATATGAGAATAAAGCAAATGGAGAGGTACAACAAGCTATTAATAGTTTATACAATTATGGGTTATTACACCATCTGTTCTCCCTCTTCTTATGGATTATAGATTTAGTAAGTACATTAGTTTCTCTGTATTTCCTAATCATAGTTGTAAAACTATTTAATTTGAAATCCGCATTAAATAAAATGTTATTTATCATCTTATTTATTGTTTTCGGTGGAGTTCAATTTGTTATCACTAATATGCTAGATAAAATAAATGGTTATATATTTTCTATAAAAAATGTTGGAGTTATAGATAAAAATGGTTTTTTTAAAACATCTTTTTATTTTAGTGATGCTTCGAATATTTCTTATTTAATTTTTAGTTTATTGTCAATTTTTTTATTGGTGGTAATAACAAGTTATATCATCGATAAAAAACTAGAAGTCTAAAGGAGGAACAATCATTGGGAAATGTAGTAGTAAAATTAGAAAACGTCCATAAAAAAATAGGAAAAAATGAAATTATTCGTGGTCTTTCATTTGAAGTTCGTGAAGGGGAAGTATATGGTTTTCTTGGACCAAATGGGAGCGGGAAAACGACGACAATTCGAATGATGACTGGTCTTATTGCAATGACAGAAGGCGATATAACGATTTGTGGTCATAGCATTCGTACAGAACGTGAGAGGGCGTTAGAACAGATTGGAGCGATTGTCGAGAATCCAGAATTATATGATTATATGACAGGAATGCAAAACCTAAAGCATTTTGCGAATATGGCAGTTACACCAATTAGTAAAGAGCGTATTGCTGAAATTGTAAAGCTTGTTGAATTAGAACATGCCATTCATAAAAAAGTGAAAACATATTCACTTGGGATGAAGCAACGTCTTGGAATTGCACAAGCACTTTTACATAACCCGAAAATTTTAATTTTAGATGAGCCGACGAATGGATTAGATCCAGCTGGTATTCGTCAAATTCGTGATTATTTACAACGATTAGCGAAAGAAAAAAATATAGCTGTTATTGTATCCAGCCATTTATTAAGTGAGATTGAATTGATGTGTGACCGCGTTGTTATCATTAAGAATGGGCAATTTGTACAAGCATATAACTTACATGAGCAAGCGAAGAATGATGAAACGGTTGCCGTAACTTTTGAGGTGGATCAAGTTCAGCGTGCAAATGAAGTGATTAAGGGTAAAGTACAAGGAAATGTCGTTGTTGCCTCTGTAACGAAAGATGAAATTCCACAACTTGTGAAACGACTTGTTCATGCGGATATTCTCGTATATGGCGTTACAGTGCAAAATAAAACATTAGAAGATGAGTTCTTAGCGATTACAGGGGGAGTGAAGGCGTAATGTTTAAATTAATTCAAAATGAATTGCTAAAGTTACATGCAAAAAAAGGTATGTATATATTGATAGGTGTGATCGCGGCGTTAGAAATTCTGGGTGCTTTTGTAATGGTGAAATGGGGAGAAGCGAAAGATCTGAAAGGAACCTATCTAGATTATGCGATGAGAGATACAGGTATAGTTATTTTATTTGCAGCAATCTTTGGTATTACCATTGCTTCACGTACGATTACTGATGAGTTCCAAAAAGGAACAATTAAGCAGTTGTTAATTCGCCCAAGAAAAAGAATTATGATTTTATTTTCTAAATATATTTCAGTTTTACTAGCAATGCTGTTTGTTATCGTTACAGGTACCTTAATCGCGATGGTTATTGGTGCAATCGTTATGGATGGTGGAAAAACAGAATTAACGCTAGGGGTATTGCTTAAAGGGATCCTATATAAACTTGTGTCTCCGTTCTTCTTTGCGACACTTGCCTTCTTCTTGGCAAATGTTTTTCGAAAATCAGTATTACCATTAATCATTGCACTGTTCCTATTCTTTTTGCAAGGAGCGATTAACATGATGCTCATGATGTTTGTTAAAGGAGTAGCTAAGTTTTTTGTATTCTTACATTTGGATTTAAGTATATATGATGGTAATAAACTAATTAGTGGAGGTGCTACACCACCATTTCCAGAATTTAATTTTACAACATCGTTATTGCTAGTACTTGCTTATTTTGTAGTATTACTCGTTACTTCAAGTGTATTATTCCAAAAACGTGATGTATTATAATAAAGAAAATCCCCGCTTTAACGGGGATTTTCTTTAACCAACTTTTTCTTCAGTTTTTTCACGTTCCCAGCACTCTGTGTTTTCTAAACCAGGAATGCTATCGGCGTAGAAGACAGGATCTTTTCCAGCTTCTTTTTGCTTCATATAATCTTTTAATGCTGCAAATGCGTATTTGCTTAAGAATATGATCGTAACTAAGTTGAAGATTGCCATAACGCCCATAAATAGGTCTGCTAAATCCCAAACAACTTGAATCGTTGCAACAGAACCTAGGAATACCATACCGATTACAGCAATGCGGTAAATCATAAGAGTTGTTTTACTTCCTTTTAGGAATTCGATATTTGTTTCACCATAGTAGTAATTTCCGATTAGTGAGCTGAAAGCAAATAAGAAGATTGCTACAGCGACAAAGATTGGTGCCCAAGGGCCAATATGCATTTTTAACGCTTCTTGTGTTAACTGGATACCATTTAAATCTGTTCCAGTATGAACATCTGATAAAAGGATAATAAAAGCAGTACAACTGCATATTAATAATGTATCTGTAAACACACCAAGTGTTTGAATGAAACCTTGTTTCACAGGGTGTGTTACGTTAGCAGTCGCTGCTGCGTTTGGTGCACTACCCATACCTGCTTCATTGGAGAATAATCCACGTTTTACGCCGAGTAACACAGCTGCACCAAAGCTACCGCCAGCAACTTCTTTTATGCCAAATGCGTGTGCTAAAATTTCTTTTACCATTTCTGGAACCAGTGTAATATTTGTCACCACTACAAATAGTGCAACTGCAACATAAATGATTGCCATAACCGGTACAATCATTTCTACAACACGCGCGATACGCTTTACACCACCGAAAATAACGACAGATAATAAGGCAGCTAATGAAAGTCCTACCAATTTTGGATCGACATGAAAAGCACCATCGAATGCAGATGTTACAGTGTTTGCTTGTACAGCGTTAAAGACAAGACCAAAACTAACTGTAATTAAAACAGAGAAAATCATACCCATCCAGCGTTTGTTTAACCCTTTTTCCATATAGTACGCTGGACCACCGCGGAATGCTTTACCGTCTTTAATTTTGTAGATTTGTGCAAGTGTACTTTCAACAAAAGCAGATGCTCCGCCAATCATAGCGATAAGCCACATCCAGAAGACAGCACCTGGTCCACCCATGGAAATAGCGATCGCAACACCAGCTAAATTACCAGTTCCAACACGTGATGCTGTACTCATACAAAATGCTTGGAATGAAGAAACGCCGTGTTTTTCTTTTTGTGCTTTACGTGTAGAAGGACTTGCGCCGTCACCTAGTAAACGGATCATCTCACGAATGTGACGGAACTGAACAAATCCAGCTCTTATTGTAAAATAGCAACCCACAGTAATTAATAATGCAATTAAAATATAACCCCATAAATATTCGTTTGTTGTTGTAATAAACTTATGAATCGGAGTAATGACATTTTCAAAGAAATCCATGTACGTAATCCTCCTTATTCTTATCATAATAATGTGTTTTTTGACGTTAAGTATAAAAACGACATTTATTATTTTAACAGAAAATCTTGCAAAGAGGAAATTTCAGAAATAGATTTCTTGTCCTATATTTTAATAGATATATATATTGAAAATAAATTGAGAAAAATAGGAAGAATTTTAATGATATTCATATTACAATGTAAATATATCATCTTGGAGGTGTTTTTTATTCAGTACGCATTTTCACGTATACGACTTCGTAGTTTTTTTGCATGGATGATTTTAGGAATGTTAGTAACGTTGTTGCCGCTTGCCTTTACCGGAGCTTCAGACAGTGTTATGGATGTTGCGATGCAAATTTCAGTTTTTTTTGTATTTCCACTACTCTGGTTATATGTAAAAACACGAAAAAATAATATTATATTTACTAGTTTCTTTGATAAATTGTCACGATTAAATTGGAAGTTAATCGTAGTTGCAACTATAATGGGAATGATTTTTTCATTTGGTGCATCTTTTATCCAATTTTACATACTAGCACATATTGTTCCTGACTTTCTCGTTGATATGCTGAATGATAATGGTGCAATTGATATGAGCAATATTTACACACAAATATTTAGTTTCATTTCAGCATGTATTTTTGCACCAATTATGGAAGAAGTCATTTTTCGAGGTTTCTTCTTGCAGCGTATGGCGTTTAAGTGGGGAATAAAACGAGCAGTAATTGTGTCTTCTCTTATTTTTGGTTTAGGGCATTTTGATATTGTGGGTGCTTTTATATTTGGCGTTGTGATGTGCCTTCTTTACATAAAAACGAAAAATATATGGACGAATATTGCTGTTCATGCATTGAATAATTGTATTGCAACTGTAATCCAATTAACGAGTGGTGAAGGAGCAAATGATGCCATTTCGATTGCTGAGTTACAAGGACAAAGTAATTTGTGGATTGGGCTCGTCGTGATTTTTATTAGTTTACTATGGTTAGTACCTTTTATTCGAAAGAATTGGCGAACTGTAAAAGAAGTGGGGGTACCACCTCTTCGTTTTATCAATGAAGATAAGGAAATCCTATCAGTATCGCAGCAAAATGAAACATATAGTCGGGTCGTGTTAACAGAGCGATTTATGGCTGTAGAATTGCCAGATGAAGCTGTGAATCAGCTTGGATTAGAAGAGAATGATTATGTGGCGGTTACGGTAGAGAATGATCAAATTGTTATAAAAAAGGCAGAACATCAATAAGGGTATAAGAAATGAAAAGCAGCAGCTCTCCGATATATTTGAGGAGAGCTGCTATTTTAATGGATCACAATTTCAACGTGGAAGTTGTTTCCGTTTTTTACATATTTAATATCTGTCACTGTACGAACAGCTTTTAAAATTTCCACCTTTTCCCCGATTCGAGGGATGGTGGGAACATTATCCCAAATACCAAGTAAATCATCTTCTTGAGTCGTCTTTTCGTAAAACCAAATTTTCAATGTAATGCCCCTTTCTCGAACTTTATGTATTTTAATACATAATAAAACATTTTTATTCTTTTTGTAAGGGGTTTTTTATGAAAATATGAATAAAAATTAATTTTGTTCTTCTGGAAAAATGTGTTCAATGTCAGGAGTAAGAGATACTTCTGATAATACGATATGAGAAACGGTTGTTGCATAGGAAGAAACATCATTAATAAATTCTTCAAGTTCCACTAATGAAGGAACAGAAATTTTAACGATATAACAAAGGCTTCCTGTTACGCGATAACAAAAACTTGCGGATGGATACGATTGAATGAATTGTTGCATGCGCGTTGTATCACCATTTTTTAAGGTGATTTCTAAAATGCAGTCTAAAACAAGTCCAGCTTTTTTATAATCAATATCAATTGTATATTTTTGAATGATTCCTTCACTTTCTAACTTACGAACACGTTCTGCAGTAGATGGGGCGGATAAGTTTACCCGTTTTGATAATTCCCTCATGGAAAGACGGCTATCATTATATAGTTCATTTAAAATTTTACGATCAATACGATCTAATTGCATTTGTAAATATACCTCCAATAAATTAATAATTTTTGTAAATAAAATATATAAATACAGATTCATATGAAATGTAAAAAGAACCTACTTTATTTTACAATAAAATAGAAAAGAATAGGGGGAGAAATGATGGAGAGAATTTCATTATCAGATGTAGGAGAAACAAAATTTCAAAAATTATTAGGACATCGTCCAGATATATTACAATCTTGGAGTGCTTTAGAAAGTACGTTATATGAAACCGGAACTCTTTCTGAAGAGTTAAAGGAGCAAGTGCGGAGAACACTCGCATTTGGAAATGAATGCCCGTATTGTATGGCAAAGGGAAAACCGAATGATGTACAAAAGGTAGAAGAGATTAGCACTGCTGTAACCTTTGCACATGTATTTGTACATAATCGTTCAGCGATAGATGATAAGATGTTTGATGTGTTAAAACAGTATTGGAGTGAGGCGGAGATTATAGAGCTTTGTGCATATATTTGTTTTATTACTGCTTCACAACAACTTGGATTTTTGTTTCAATTACAGCCAGTAGAGTAGGAGGTCAATGATGTCGAATCAAACAGCACTTATTATTATTGATGTGCAAAAAGCATTTGATCTTCCGTATTGGGGAGAACGAAATAATCCTTTAGCAGAAGAAAATATGAAACGTTTATTAGAAGGGTGGAGAAGAAGAGGGCTACCAATATTTCATATTCAGCATGTGAACAAAGAAAATGTAGAATCAATGTTTTATCAAAATGCAGAAACCACTCACTTTAAAGAAGAAGTGCAGCCATTACAAGGTGAAATCATTATTCAAAAGAGTGTTAATGGCGCATTCATTGAAACTGATTTAGAAAAGCAATTAAAAGAAAAAAACTGTGAGTCGATTGTTATTGTTGGATTAACCACGAATCACTGTGTAGAGACAACAACTCGTATGGCTGGCAATTTAGGTTTTTTAACGTATTTAGTAAGCGATGCAACAGCGACATTTAATCGAAAGGGACCAGACGGTGTACAATACTGTGCAGAGGAAATTCATAATATGACCCTTGTGAATCTACATGAAGAGTTTGCTACTATTGCTACAACATCGGGAATATTAGAGAAGGTAAGGAGGGGTCAGTTATAATTAATCATGATTGATACTATTTTAATAAAATATTTGAATAATTATGTAGAAAAAAATAAGAATATTTTGTATAATCAAAGTACAATCATTTTGAAAACAGGGGTGGCAGCATATGGAGCAAGTTCCAGTAAAGAAGATAGAAACAGTACTCGTTTTAGCAGAAGAAGATAAACAAAAACAAAAGGAATTTTATGAATTGCTATTAACAACTCATTTTTATGTTGCTGGATCTATTGAAGCGGATGATTCTGAATCAGAAGGAACACTTCGTTTGCGTTATTTCCAAGGAGAGGGTAGATGGATCGTACCGTTCTTTACACAATTAGAATTTGTGAAAGAAGTGTTGCCAGAAGAAACGCCCCTTATTACGATACGTGGAAAAGAATTATTTGAAAATCTAGATAAAGAAGCAACAGCGGTATTGAATGTTGGCACAAAGCTTAGCAAAACATTTATTCCGGAAGAAATTGCAGATATAGCATCTGGACGTATTTTTAATTATTATAAATAAAAAGTTGTGTTAGCCCTTTATAGGCAACTCGGCATAAGGGAACATAAAAAAAAAGGAAAAGCGATATATGCTTTTCCTTTTTTGTGTAAATGAAAAAGTGTATAGAAAATTGCTTTTTAGTTTGATATAAAATTCACACCGGAAGGAATAGAAAGTGTATTCTTTTCAGTGTCCATTGTAACAGTCACACCAAGAGGGATTCCGATATTCGGTTGTATATGTCCAATAGGAAGCCCAAATAATACAGGGATGTTGTAAGAAGCGAGAGAGTCATATAATATGTTTTGCAATGATAGAGATTGTTTTGAGGCTATACAATCATGGCAGCTTGTGAAGACAACTCCTGCACATTCCTGCAGTTTTCCTGCTAAGCGCAATTGGTTGAACATGCGATCAATGCGGTACGGCTCTTCTCCAACATCTTCAAGTAATACAATTTTATTTGCTGTATTGATTTCATAGGGTGATCCCAGTGTACTTACTAAAACTGTTAAATTCCCCCCTATTAATGGCGCAGAAACAATACAGGGAGGTGTAGTCGTGATACATTCTGCCCCGGGTAAAATAGTTGAATATGGGTGGAATAGTTGATTGAAAGAAGATAAGGAGGGAGGAGCGATCCCTTTTCCTAATTCTTCAATCATTGGTCCATGAAAAGTAACTAGTCCTGCATATTGTGAAAAAGCAATATGTAAAGCAGTAATGTCACTGTATCCCCAAAAAATTTTTGGATTATTTCGGATGAGCTCATATTGAATATAGGGAAGTAGACGGCCGCTTCCGTACCCACCTCTTGCGCAAAAAACGGCTTTGACTTTAGGAGTTGCAAATGCTTCATGTAAATCTTGAAGACGGATTGTATCATCCCCGGCGAGATAGCCGTATTTTTCGTAAACACTTTGACCAATTATTACGGATAGTCCCATTGTTTCTAATACTTTTTTTCCGGTAAGAACGTGCTCTAGTATTGGTGGCCCTGCTGGAGCAATAATCATTACCGTATCGCCTTGTTGCAAGGCATTTGGCTGAATCATGTCATCTCCTCCTTCACTTTCAATATATTCGTTTATAAGTAGTTCAATCCTTTTTGAAGAAGGAAAAGCTTGTTGAATCAAGAAGATATAAGATGACATAGGAAGGGAGAAGAACGATGTTTACAAGTAGAGTAACTGATATATTACAAATAAAATATCCAATTATTCAAGCAGGTATGGCAGGAGCGATTACAACACCAGAACTCGTTGCGGCTGTATGTAATTGTGGTGGACTTGGGACACTTGGGGCTGGTTATATGAGCCCAGAACAAATTCGTCAATCTATTGATAAGATACGAGAATTAACAGATAAGCCGTTTGCGGTTAATCTGTTATTGACGAAGGAAATACAAATTGACGAAGACAAAGTAGAAGCAGCTAGAAGTTTATTAGAGCCGATACGAAAAGAATTAGGTATAGATGAGCAGAATGAATCTTTGCAACTTCCGAAAAGTTATAAAGAACAACTGCAAGTATTAATAGAAGAAAAAGTACCAGTTGTCAGCTTTGCATTTCACACGTTAGAACAAGCAGAGATTGCACTATTGAAGAAAGAGGGTATAAAGGTAGTTGGAACAGCAACAAATGTGGCAGAAGCAAAGGTACTTGCTGAATTAGAAGTAGATGTAATTGTTGGACAAGGTAGCGAAGCTGGAGGACATCGCGGAACTTTTATTGGGAAAGAACAAGACTCTATGATTGGCACATTTGCACTAATTCCACAAATGGTAGCGGCTGTATCCAATATTCCAATTGTAGCCGCAGGAGGCATTATGAACGGACAAGGTGTTGTTGCAGCCTATGCATTAGGTGCAGAAGGCGTTCAACTAGGTACGGCATTTTTAACAAGTGAGGAAAGTATTGCACATGATGCACATAAAAAAGCGGTGCTACAGAGTACGGATACAAGTACACTTGTAACGAGATCGTTTTCTGGAAAGTATGCAAGGGGAATTCGAAATCCATTTATAGAGCAACATAAAGAAAAAGAAGAACGACTTCCAATGTATCCAGTGCAAAATGTATTAACTTCGAAAATACGCCAAGAAGCTGCAAAGCAAAATAAAGAGGAATATATGTCACTTTGGGCTGGGCAAGCTTCTTCGTTAGCAAGAAAAGGGTCAGCACAGCAAGTTATTGAACAGGTGATAGGAGAAGTAAAAGGCACAGTAGAAAAATTACAAAATCTATACACAAAAAGACCACTTGAATAATTCAAGCGGTCTTTTTTTAGTTTGCCTTATGAAATTGTTGAATGGCTTCGTCGATGTATACCCAGCCTTTCCAACCTAAGTGCATATGATCTTTTAAGAAATATTTATCATACTCGTGATTTGAGAAGTCAGCAATTGGATAGCCAGCTTGCTTAATTTGCTCATGAACTTTCTTGTAGTATAATTCGCGTCGTTCTTTTGGGAATCCAGCATAATCATACCAAGGGCCTTTTACAGGAACAGAGATGAAGAGTGGTTTTGCACCTGATTGTTTTAATAAATCAAGTACAATTTGTAAATCTTCATATTCTGGAGATTGGTCATAAGCATCATTTTTTAAGTAACCTTGTCGTTGCTTCAATTTCTTTTTAATTTTGCTATTGAAGTAATCATCTTCGATACCATATTCATTTGATTGAGATTCTAATTTACCAGTTTGATCTGCGTGTTTACGCGTTTCATTCCAGTTCATTTGTTTTAATGACGGATCGAGATTTTCTTTATGCGGTTTAATATTAAACATTGCTGTAAAGATGTCTTTACGATCTAAAATATTGCGGTAAAGATAAGCGAAAGGCTTTGCCGCAAGTGCTTTAATATTGTGCTTTGGATCATCATAGACAATACCTTCTAAAGATATTTTTAATAGCGTCTCTTTCTTTACAATCTCAAAGTTTAATAAGCGTTTTGCAATTTGTTTTTTCATTTCAGGCTTTAGATCATTATTGAAAAGGAAATGATAGCCTTGTTGTTTAGAAAAATTAGGTGCAAAGTGTGTTTCATCAATTCCTTGTGGTACAAACCATTGTGGTGAAAGGATAAAGACCATTTTCTTATCTTTTAATTGATCCATTGTAGATGCGAAGTTTAGCACATGGATCAGGTCTTGTGTTCCACCACGTCCAAGAAGGAATGGTGTGAATCCTTCAGGTTTTACTTTAAAGTAATTGGATGGATGAAAAGCATCCATTCTTGCAAATTCCGATGAACCATACATCGGAAGGTATTTCGGATCTTCTAACATTTTTTGCTGTAAAACCATACTTTGTATTTTTTCTTGTTTTAAAGAAGTTGCTGCTTGTTCTACTTTCTTATCACTTACAAGTGGAAGTAGGAAGCGTGTTGGAATAAGTAGGAATACAGCAAAAAGGGCCAATGCTAAGAGCATCGGTCCAAAAGTTGCTTTTTTCATCGGATTTCTTCCAACTTTTTAATAATCATGTTTGGTGTTGCCCACTCATCACGATCAAAATCAGAAATAGATACTTCGATATCTAGACGTTCTTGGAATTCTACTAATAAAGATACTGTAGCGAAAGAATCAAGGATACCTTCTTCAAATAATTGTACATCTAGATTTTCTTTTACAATATCATTTTCACAAACTTCTTCTAAAATATCTAATACTTGATCTTTGAATTCTGCCATTTTTAAAATCTCCTTTATATCCGAAATATGTTATGTGTAACTTCTTAACTGTAAGAAAAGAAGTTATTCATTAAAAGTATCTGTTAAGGTGACCAGAGAAGATAAGGAAACCGAAACATACAAAATGGAATGTAATTACAATCGCAAGAACATGCATGAATTTATTATTTGGCCAAAACTTATGCTTTTTGTTTTTTCGTTCGAAAATATCAAACAAAATAAACAGAGCTGCATGATATAGGCCGTAAATAATGTATTGATATACATGTTCACCTAAAATGTGCCAAATTCCCATAATGAAAAAGTTCAAAAATGCGCCGATATATGAAATCGTATATCGATTCTTAATTAACTTTTTCTTTGTTGCGAAAAAGACAAAGCGCATATAAATAAAGTCACGGAACCAGAAAGATAAGCTCATGTGCCAACGGTTCCAGAAGTCTTTAATATTACGGCTGATAAAAGGTTTATTAAAGTTTTCTGGTGTTTTAATACCCATCATATAACTGACACCGATTACAAATGCACTATAACCAGCAAAATCGAAGAATAGGTATAAACTGTAACTATACATATAAATAACATTAGATAAAAACGTATCTTGATTTGCAAATACTGCATCAACAAAATACTTCTGTAGTAAATAAGCAATTATAAATTTATACAGAAACCCTTGGAAAATACGGTTCATCCCTGTGTATAGTAATTTTTGATATTCTTCAGCACTTGGCGGTTTTTGAATATCTTTTTGGAATCTTCGATAGCGATCGATAGGTCCAGTCGAGATAGCAGGGAAGAATAAAACGAACTCCCAGAAATTAAAGAATGTGAACTCCTTAATTAAGTTATCACGAACTTCAAATACCATTTGTACTGCCCTGAATGTTACGTAGGACATACCAAGAAAAACAACAAATTTTAATTCAGGTACAAACGGTGCGATTTTTGCTAAGAATAGTGGTAAAATCGATAAAATAACAGCCATGTAAAACATGAACGTATTATTATTTTGTTTTCGTAATAGTAAATAGCCTTTAATCAGGATGTATTGCCAAATAATAAAGGCTGCTAACATCATTGCTTGCTTTGGTTTATCAGAGAAGATAATTGCAAGCATGACTAGCGTTAGAACGGCATTATATTTGCGCAACATTTTACCTTTTAATCCGGCTATAATAGTAGGTATTAATAAAATGCCCACTATGGCGAAAAAATAAAATGATCCATATGCGGTCATGCTGTAACCTCACTCAATAATTTTTTGCGATCTACCTTTCCATTCGGTGTCATTGGAATAGAAGGTTGATACATGAATTTTCTTGGAATCATGTAGTTTGGTAATCGCTCATTGAGTTCTTTTTTGATTGCAGATGTTAATTTGAATTCTTTTTCAAACGAATGCTCTCCTGGAACAACAACTGCTAATAAGTAATCGTATTTCTCACCTTTTTTAATCGGAATTACGACAGCTCCTTCTACATAAGAGCAACCGCGAAGGTGATGTTCGATTTCTTCTAATTCCATTCGATAACCATGTAATTTAATTTGGAAATCAAGACGACCATTATAGAAAAGGAGACCATTTTCTACATAGCCAGCATCACCTGTTTTATAGGCACGTTCGCCATCAATAACTGTGAATGCTTTTTCTGTTAATTCAGGGCTTCCTAAATAGCCAACACTTACGCTTGGACCAACAATTACGATTTCACCTTTCTCACCATCTGGTGCAATCGTACCATCTTCTTTCATAATAAGAATACGGCAATCAGATTTACAGTAACCAACTGGAAGTGATTGATATGTATCAACGACTTCTTGTGTAACATGAATGCCGGTTACAGCTACAGTTGCTTCTGTTGGACCATACGTATTCATAATTGCAGCTTTCGGGAAGCGTTCAATTAGTTTTCTTGCTACGTCATTTGATAATACTTCACCACAGAATAAGAATGTTTTCATGTTCGGCAGCATACTTTCAGAGAAAGATGGCTCCATTAAACACATTTCTGCAAAAGATGGTGTGGATGTCCATACTTGTACATCAGATTGTTCTAAAGAAGCAAATAAGTCTTTTGGACGTGCAATCATATCTTTATCAATTGCCCAAAGCGTACCACCTGTTACTAATGATGGGTAAACATCCATCACAGATAGATCAAAGGAGAAAGGTGCTTGGTTTAAGAATACTTGTCCCGTTTGTAAGTTGAAATCTTGGGTAGCCCATTTTGTAAAGCTTACAAGACAATTGTACGTGATTTGTACACCTTTTGGATTACCTGTGCTCCCTGACGTATAAATAATGTAAAAGTTTTCATCATCTTTTACAGCATGTGCAGGGTTGGGTGTTTCTCCTTTATGAGTAAAGAGAATATCTTTTAAGTTGTTTTCAGATATGATGCGAACTGGTAAATCGGTTACTGACACTTCTACTGGTGATAGAAGTAATTTCGCACCAGAACTTTCAGCAATACGCTGTACACGATCAGTTGGAATAGATAAATCTACTGGAATGTAAGCATGTCCAGCTTTGACACACCCTAAAAAGCTAATGATCATCTCAGGCTGCATATGGCCATATACCATAATTGGTGAGCGATCATCTGCATACTCAGAAGAAATCCAATGTGCTAACGCATCAGAGTCTTCCTTTAATTGTCTGTACGTAATTTTCGCATCTCGCCAAACGAAAGCGGTTTGGTCAGGAGTTTCAACTGCCCACTTTTCGATTTGTTCTAATAACTTCATAACGTTCCCACCCTAAAATTCATTGTAAATAAATGTGCTTGTGTTTGTATCATGGAAACCATACAACCAAAGCAAAGCAAACAAAATTGCAAGGTAATAAAAAGTTTTTGCAAACCATTGTGTGAGTGGTCGAGACCATATCTCTTTTAATCTTTCCATGTCTTTCCCTCTCTTATGAAATAATAACTGTTTGTAGGTATCATATCCTACATCTTTGTGAAAAAAAACAAAATTCCACATTTTAGGTAAATATAAGACAAAAAGGCTCTTTTTTGATAGTAGCACTAAATACTAAAAAAGAAAATCCCTAACTTAGCAATTATATTACATTCTGTATGAATTTGTAATGGGTTTGTCTTTTTTTAATAAGTAGGGAATGTATAAGTCTATTTTATAAATGAAAATCTCACAAGGAAATGGAATTATCACAGTGAAATAAGAAATGTGAAGAGTGAAAAGGAGGTTGGCAGGAATGGAGTATGTAAGCAAAGGATGGCAGAAACATGTGTCAGAGGAAAATATTATAAAGTGGCGGAGGCATCTTCACCAATTTCCTGAACTATCATTCCAAGAAGAAAAAACTTCACAATTTATATATGATACATTGTGTTCATTTGCAGCTTTTGAGGTGACAAGACCGACACCATACAGTGTGATGGCAAAGAAAAAAGGGAATAAGGATGGAAAAGTAGTAGCAATTCGTGCAGATATGGATGCCTTGCCAATTCAAGAAGAGACATCTAAAACATATGCCTCGGTTATGCCAGGAGTTATGCATGCATGTGGACATGATGCACATACAGCTATTTTATTAGGTGCAGCAGAAGCCATAGGGAATATGAATGAGAATTGGGATGGGGAAATTCGCCTTTTATTTCAACATGCCGAAGAAGTATATCCTGGCGGTGGGCAGGAAATGGTGAAAGCTGGTGTCATGGACGGTGTGGATTATATTATTGGCTTGCATGTTATGTCTGGGTTAGAAACAGGCAAGATTGGGATTGTATATGGGCCGATGATGGCTGCCCCCGATGTATTTACAATAGAAGTAAAAGGAAGAGGGGGACATGCTGCTAGGCCGGAAGAAACGATAGATCCGATAGCAGTTGGTGCACAAATCATTACAAACTTACAACATATTGTATCTAGAAATACAAGCGCTTTTATGCAAAGAGTTGTTTCTGTAACACAATTTCATGGAGGAACAGCGGATAATATTATTCCAAGTACAGCATATTTGATGGGAACAGTCCGCTCTTTCGATCAAACTTTGAGGAAAGAAGCGGAGGAGAAGATTGAGAAAATTGTTAGAGGGATTATAGAGGCACATGGTGCAACGTATACGTATACATATCGTTATGGATATGACCCAGTAATCAATGATACATTTATTACAAAAATAGTAGAAGAAAGTGCGATAGAGTTGTTTGGAAAAGATAGAATTGTAAAACTTGCTCCTTCAATGGGAGGGGAAGATTTTTCTGCATATTTAAGAAAAGCTCCAGGTTGTTTTATTAAATTAGGAACTGGAAATACGAAAATTAAGACTTGTTATCCCCATCATCATCCAAAATTTGATGTGGATGAATCAGCTTTAATTGACGGTGCAAAGTTATTTTTACAAGCGACAATGAATTTACTAAAAGCTTAACAATAAAAAAAAGCAACTGCGATTAACGCAGTTGCTTTTATTTCTTTCCGTTAGAGAGGGCTGAGAAAGAACTATGCTCATTTATAGTATATGAATAGTTGGCGGACAAGCTTGTACCTTTTCATTATTTTTTTAAAAATAGGTATTGACTTTGATAATCATTTTCAATTAATCTAGTTGTATAGTTGAAATTGATAATTATTATCAACGAAATAGACAGATAAAAGAATGGGTAAGGGAGAGATGAGGAAAGCATTTCGCCTTGGACAGAAAGAATTTAAAGATGAAGATAAATATATAGAATGGCAACGAAATGTAATTCGTGCTGAATATGTAGATGAGAAGAAAACAAATAAAACAGAAAAAGATATACATAATCAAGGGAGAGAGTCAGTTGAATAAGTTAGTAATGATTTTTGCAAGTATGAGTGGAAATACAGAAGAGATGGCTGATCATATTGCTGGAGCAATTCGTGAGACAGGAAATGAGATTGAAGTAATTGATATCATGGATACACCAAAAGCTTCTATGCTAGAAGAATATGATGGAATTATTTTAGGAGCATATACATGGGGAGATGGTGACCTTCCTGATGATTTCTTAGATTTTTATGATGAAATGGAAGAAATTCAATTAGCAGGTAAAAAAGCGGCAGTATTTGGATCTTGTGATTCTGCTTATCCAAAATACGGAGCAGCTGTTGATATTTTAGAAGAAAAGTTACGAGAGCGCGGTGCTGAAGTTGTACTGGAAGGCTTAAAAGTAGAATTAACGCCGGAAGATGAAGATGTAGAGAACTGCCTTCAATTTGGTGCTGAATTTGTAAAACACCTTTCTTAATGGCGAGAGGGAGATGAAGATGGGTGCAGGGGAAAATATCAATTAAAACGATGACAGATTATCATTTATATGATTTTATGCGTTGTCCACATAAGTTTTATTTTCGCCATATAAAAAGAAGAGAACCTTCTTCATTTGAATGGCAACAAATGGTGCAAGTGGTTGTAAATCAAATTATTTGTCACTATTACACATCACCAGCAGAAAAACAAACGACAGTGCGCCTGTTAGAACTATTAGAAAGACATTGGAGTAAAGTGCGTATTGGAATGTTCTCTTCTAAAGCCGAATACTATATTGTTCTTGCAAAGCTAACGGACCATCTATTACAGTTTGTAAAAAATGATGCAAGTAAAACACCGCCTTTATTTTTATATGAAAAATTACAAACATATATGGAAGATTTAGGTGTGAATATCTCATTAACATTTGAAGTTGGTGAATGGTCCGCGCAATCGTTTGTAATTAAAAAGTATGTTGTTGATGCAAATGAAGAGATGCGGGCTCTTTGTCAGAAGCTAATGGCTGTTTTTAGTTATAAAGCTTTCGGAGTTCTCCCTGAAAAAATTGAAATTGTTAATTTAATAGAAGGAACTAGGTATAGCTATGTTCCAAAAGAGAAAGATATGATAGATGGAATGGACGATTTATATAGGATGAAAGAGATGTTACAGCAACCAGAACATTACACAGAACGTACAGTTCGCTCTGAATGTAATGGCTGTGCTTTTCGGAATGAATGTAAAGTAGATGAAGAGCAAGAGACACCTAATTATAGAGATTCTATATTACATTAAAAGGATGCAAAATTGCATCCTTTTTATTATTGACATGAAAAGCTTTTCATCATTTACGGTATATATGTAGGGAAAACTTCGTAATGGGAGGGTCAATTCATGACAAATGAAGTGAAGGTGTTTCAATGGTTAAAGGAACAACAGGCTCCTTTCTCTATTCAATTGCAAATTTTGCAGGCTTTTCAAATGTATAAATTAATTGTAGAAATGGATAAAAAGTTAATGATGTATGAGGAAAAAGAGAGTCGGGAAAGAAGTTAATTCGTTCCCTGAAGTATGGTTTGTAAATGCTTTAGATTCTTTTTTTATTTCCCGTTCATTATTTGTTTCAAAGCCATTAACAAGACCGTGAAGCAATGGACTGTATTGGTAAAATTGAATGATCCGCTTAAAGAAAGATGAATCATGATGGGGAGTGAGGTTGCAGTATTGTTTATATATGTCATTTGTAAACCCACTACCAAAATCGTTATATAATCCAGCAAAGTCAAAGGCAGGATCTCCAATTCGGGCATCACCAAAATCGATAATACCAGCAATGCTTCTCTTCTCCTCATCAAATAAAATGTGATGATGTGTAAAGTCAGCGTGGATCATGGTTCTTTTGAAATCAGATGCATGTATATGTTCAAAAAAAACCTCGAATAAACAATCAAAAATTTTTCTTTCTAACGATGTAAGTGTGTGTGCGAGATAATCGTGTAATTTCATTTGAATCTGTTGCCAATATGAGATAGGCTTCTCAGCAGCAAACTCCCATTTTACAGCATCTTCTATCGGGATGGTATGTAAAGAAGCGAGAAAGGTAGCAAGTTGCGTGATAACTGTTTCTCGTTCTGTTGCAGTTAATCTTTCTATTGTTTGTGTTGTTAAGGGCTCTCCATGAATGAGTTTATAGTAACTACAAAATGGAATGAAATCTGATTCGCTCCTATATAAAACACGGTACTGGGGGACTTCTATCTCTTGTAATGAATGAGAAAGGAATTCGCATAGTTGTTTTTCGAGAGGTATTCGCTCTGCATATTCGGATTTACGTGGGAAACGGAAGAGCCATTCATTATTAATAATAATCGCTACATTATCCCATCCATTCTCATTTTGTTCATAAGAGTGTATGGTGGTATTCGGTAGTGCTTGTTGTATATATTGCCTGTAAGAGTACATATGATTTTCCTCATTTCTCCTTTAGATCAGTTAGGTTAATGTCATAATAACAGAATTTTCTTTCTTTGTGGTAAAATAATATTAATGATTGAATAGAGAGGGTGCATGATGCGAAAGAAAAACAAAAAGATGGCAATGCTGATATTGTTCGTTTGTGTTTTGTTTTTAGGAATGTATAAAATTCAAGCTTTTGCGAAATTCAAGCCGAAAAGTCAGTATCAAATATCTGAGAGATTAAAGAGAAAAGAAGTACAACAGTTAACCTTTGGTGAAAAGAAGAGAATAGGCGAGTATCTTATTACAGCGCAATTATCTGTCTTTGCTATTCAGGATAAAGAGGAGATAAAAAAGATAGGAATGGAAATATTTGAGGAAGATAGTGAAGAGAGCGGTTATGAACAATTAATGAAGAAATTATTATCCGAATCGTTTTCATACTTTAGAGTATAAATTTTCTAATGAAGAAATATGTGAAGAATCAGGTGAAACCTTTACTTATTATGCCATAGCTTATGTTTCAGGTATTGAGAATGGTAAGAGAGAGGAGATGAGTTTAAATTATAAAATGAGGATTGTAAAAGAAAATCATATATTCAAGATCGCAGAGCAGCGGCAATATGTAGAATGAAACGTCCCCAAAGGCTGGGGGCGTTTTCGTTTTTACAGTATGCCAACAGAAGCAAACACTTATAAGGAAGGGACATTCATAGGTTTTCGTTTTGTTGTCCAATTTCTTTTTTTGCGATTTCTAAATTTCCTTGTTCTACTTGTTTATGCACATTTACAGAATCACCTGCATATCCTTTTTGTGTTTTAACAACTCTTTTAGAAAAGAGTGAGGATTGTTTTGCCATATATAATTCCCCTTTCATTAAAAGTAGACAAAAATAATGAGTACAAGTAATATTGCTCCGAAAATACCAATTCCAATTAAGAATGAAGTTGAAGTATTTTTATATTGAGGTGGTTTATGAACATCTTGCCTGTATCCAGGTGAGATTTCAGGAGCAAACTCCTCGTCATAGTGCTGCTTTTGTTTCTTTTCATCCATAGATTTACACCTTTCTTTTTCTTTATGTTACACGTTTAATGAGGAACTATGCATGAAGAAAAAAGCCACTATGATTAGTGACTTTCTTGCGATGTATATTTACGTTGTACTTGAAAGAGACGAATAAGTAAGAAGGTAGCTCCAAATGCAAGTCCGATAATAAGACCAATCCAATAGCCTTTCGCTGCCCAAGAAGTATAGGTTGCCAATATATACCCGAGCGGTAGACCGATAATCCAGTAGGCAATAAGTGTCATAATGAGAGCCATATTCACATCTTTATAACCGCGGAGTGCCCCTTGTACGGGAGTAGCAATTGCATCTGAAATTTGAAATAAAATGGCGAAAATGAGAAATTCTTTTGCCAAATCATGAACAGCAATATCTGTTGTATAAATAGAAGCAATTTGATCGTCAAAGAAAAAAAGTAGGATAGAATATAATAAGGCAAAAGCAAGCGCCAAACCAATTCCAATAAAACTATATTGTTTTGCATTTGTATAGCGATTTGCTCCAACTTCAAAACCAACCGCAATTGTCATAGCCATTGCTAAACTTAAAGGTGTCATATATAAAAGTGAAGCAAAGTTCATAGCTGCTTGATGCGCAGCAATTGTTGTTGTATTAAAATTACTCATCATAAGTGTAACGGCAGCGAAAATACTCGTTTCAAAAAAGATGGCAAACCCGATAGGCACCCCAAGTTTTAATAATTCTCTCCAGGATGAAATACAAAGTTTGTATAAGCGCCTGAAGATACCAAAAGATGCAAATGGTTCTTTCGTACAGATAATAATAATGGTAATAAATAAAATGCACCAATATGTTGCAGTAGAAGCAATTGCCGCACCAACGCCTCCTAGTTTTGGAAAACCGAAATGACCAAAAATAAATACATAGTTTAAAATGACATTAATAGGTAAGGAAAGCAGTGTAATAATCATTGTTGTACGCGTTTTTCCTAATGCATCAATAAAACCACGCAATACAGTATAGACAAATAAAGGAATGATACCAATTGAAATAATACTTAAAAATTGAGAAGCGATATGTTCAACAGGTTCTTCTAAATGCATACCCTTTAAAATTGGTGAAACGGCAAAGGTACCGATGAGAATAACAAGTAAACTAACCCCAATTGCTAAATATACGGCTTGTATTACGATATGAGGAACAGCCTTTTTTTGTTTTGAGCCAACAAGCTGAGCAATAATAGGAGTAGTAGCCATTAAGATTCCTGTTAATCCAGTACTAACTGGAATCCATACACTTGTTCCAATTGCGACGCCTGCTAAATCAGTAGGACTTGCATGCCCTGACATTGTGGTATCAAAAAAACTCATTGCAAATAAAGACATTTGCGTCACAAAAATCGGAAAAAATAGTAATACAAATTGTTTTATTTTTTGTAAGAATGTATTTGTTTCTTTCATAAAAGCTCCTTTCTATGTAGGACCAAACTCTTTCTATCATACAATTTAACAAGAAAATAGAAAAGAAATACACATACGTGAGTGCATTGTTATATTTTGAAAGAATGAAAAAAAAGATGCACTTTGGAAAAGGATAAGGTATTATGATAAGGTGTGAAAAAAGTACATATAAGGTATTAAGGAGGCACTATTTGTGGCTGATTGGTTAATTGGTTTAATCATGGGAGCTGTTGAAGGATTAACGGAGTTTTTGCCGGTTTCATCAACAGGACATATGATTTTAACAGGACATTTAATTGGATTTGAAGATGATAGAGCAAAAGTATTTGAAGTTGTCATCCAATTAGGATCGATTTTAGCAGTTGTTGTTGTATTTTGGAAACGTTTATGGTCATTAGTTGGAATTGGAAAAGTAACAGAAGGACCATCTTTAAACTTATTACATATCATTATTGGTATGATTCCAGCAGGGGTACTTGGTGTGTTATTCCATAGTACAATTAAAAAAGTTTTATTTGGACCAGGACCTGTTGTTATTAGTTTAATCGTTGGTGGTATCTTAATGATTGTTGCTGAGAAGTTTTCAAGACCAAGTACAGCAAAAACATTAGATGAAATTACGTATAAACAAGCGTTTACAATTGGTATGTTCCAATGTTTAGCGTTATGGCCAGGATTTTCACGTTCTGGATCTACAATTAGTGGTGGATTACTAGCTCGTGTATCTCACACAGCAGCAGCTGAATATACATTTATTTTAGCGGTACCGATGATGGTTGCAGCGTCAGGGTTAGATTTAATTAAGAGCTGGGACGTATTAAGTTCAGCGGATATCACATTGTTTGCAACTGGCTTTATTACAGCTTTCCTTGTAGCAATGCTTGCGATTGTTTCATTCTTAAAATTATTAGCTCGTGTAAAGTTAACACCATTTGCTTATTATCGCTTTATTTTAGCAGCGGTGTTCTATTTCTTCATTATGCGATAAAAAAAACTGCCATTTGGCAGTTTTTTTATTTTACGATTTTTTTAATCATATCTTCCATGACATATTCCCAAAGTGAAGTGTCATCAGCTAATGTAGCGCGGAAATTTGCATACATTTCTTTCTGTTTTTCTTCGAATTGTGGGTCATCTTTTTCAGGTAATGTAGCACGCATAGAAGTGACTAATTCTTGTACTTTTGGAGCGCGTGGCCCCCATACTGCTTGTTCTTTTCCATCTTTATCAATGAAAATAAAGATTGGAATAGCACGAGCTGTTCCGTTTGTTAAGTATTGATCCATTAATTCTAGGTTGTCATCACGGATCAATAATTTCATATCAATATTTGCAACCTCGCAAATTCGCTTCATAACTGGTACGCATAGAAGGGCATCACCGCACCAGTCAGCTGTTAATACGATAACGCGCCATCCATCATGTTGACGCTCCTCTAAAACAGGCAATAATTCATTCGGAATTAAAAAGTTATTATAAATATGTAGTAATTCGTATTGGTTTACAGTCATGTTATTTACGTATGTATCAAAAGACATACCTTTATCGGCCCATTGTTGTAATGTCATATGTAACACCTCTTTTGTATATTTTGCTTTTATTGTATCAATTTTTATTAAGAAAAGCTTGTAATCTTACTTGTTCTTTTTATTATCATCAGGCCATATTTTATCCAAAATGAAAAAGGCAAGGATAATAAGTAGCTCTCCTTTATTTGAAATTGTAACACTTTCCATCCAATCATCTGCAGTGTGAATTGCAATCCAACTAATTGAAATTTCTATAAGAGATAAAACGGAAAAGGTTATCCATTTTGCTGTGTGTGTAAGTAAGGGGGTTAACAGTACTTTGAAAAATAACGTTAAAAAATTACTAATCCAATCTAGTATAAGAATTAATACAAAAAAGAGAAGTAGTGCAGTTCGCGATGTATATTCCACACCGATAAGACGGAAAATACCAACATAGACAAAGAAAATAAATGCGCAAGCAAGAAATATAAAAATGGTAATCGTGCTGATAGCAATTATTTTATCTTTTCTACTAAAATCGGAAAAGTTTTCTTCATCTGAATTCATCATATACCTCCAATGTATTTGCAGTATGGAAAATATTTCATTATCTATTATAACATGTATATATAATTGGAAATACACACAAAAAGGGTGCGACAAATCGCACCCTTTTTGTGGCTGATGTGGGTTTCAGCATGTGAGAAAAGCAACCTGTATCATTTATTTCCAAATAGGTAATAAATGATACGTGCTCTAGTGAAGGACGAGGATTTTTTCTAAATGTGTTTCGTTTTGGAAACGCATCAGTCAAATAGGTGAATATGATATGAGAAACTTTGTGGGGAAAAAGATGACAAAATGTAAGATATACGGTAATATGATTAATAAAGTTTTTAATTAACTATATGAAGTAAAAGGGAGATGTAAACAGTGTCTCATAATCGTGAACAATTAATGGAGGATTTATCTGCAAATGTTTTTGCTATGTTTCGTTCATTGCGTAATGATATTGGGAAGATTTTTGGAGATTACATACCATGGAATGAGTTTCTCGTACTCCGTATATTAAATCGTAATGAAAAAGAGATGGTTTCTCGCGTAGCGAATGAACTGCATGTATCAAATAGTCATATTACAGCTGTTACAGAAAAGCTAATTAACAAAGGTTTTGTGACACGTTCCCGTTCTACATCTGATCGCCGCGTGGTATATTTGGAAATTACGGATCAAGGAAAAGAATTAGTTGCGAAAATGGAATTAGCTAAAAAGCAGTATTTAAAAGAAAGATTTTCAGCTTTATCTGAAGAAGAGATGCACGTAATGATATCTATTTCAAAAAAACTAATATAGAAAGAAATAGAATGAACTGTGATTAGTTGAAAAAACTTCCCTGTCTTTGGGAAGTTTTTTATTTATTCGCTATTTGTGAGCCAAAGAAAGCCAATGCTGTTTCACTGTATATAAAATGAGATGAATTCCATGGTTTTCTAACAGTACTCCAGCAGAAGTCTCCTTCCTCAAGCGCGTGTAGGACATAGTCCATGTGGTAGGGAAGGGTATTCATAGAAGAATCAATATGAAAAAATGTATGTCATGAAATTGAAGAATATAATGTGTATGATTGAGATCGGAAAGACATACTACCAATATGAAAGGAGGAAGGAAAATGACAAATCGTAATGGTAGTCAAGGGAGTGGAAATCAAGGATCGCCCAAAACAGGGCAATTTCAACAAGAGTTTAGTTCGGAATTTGTGACGGGTAATGATAATAAAGGGAAAGAATATCGTTCGAAAAAAGGAAGTAAATCAAGAAAGGAGTGAATATATTCACTCCTTTTTTATGAAACTGCGGAGCTATCCGCATTATATTAATTATCCTATATAGAAGAATTTAAAAATAAAATTATATTTTAAGATGAAAAATAGACCATCTTGCGAGTGCAAGATGGTCATGGAAGGGGACAATTTATGTCAATTTTAATAAGGGATGGAAAGCTGTTCGAGACACTGGGGAATGCCTCATTATTAGGGAGGAACAGCTTCGATAGTTATAATATAAAAGATAGGTGTGAATTCAATGTGAACTTGAAGTGAAAGGTATAGGGATTTTAAAAGTTTTTCTCTATTTTGATCATAGATGAAAGATAAAAAAGTTAGAGGCTTTATAGTCGAATGAATAGCTCGTGAATCGGTAAAGGAGATAGTATGGTGAATAAAAAAAATAGACCATCTTGCGAGTGCAAGATGGTCATGGAAGGGGACAATTTATGTCAATTTTAATAAGGGATGGAAAGCTGTTCAAGACACTGGGGAATGCCTCATTATTAGGGAGGAACAGCTTTGATAGTTATAATATAAAAGATAGATGTGACCTTAATGTGAATTCGAAGTGAAAGGTATGGGGATTTTAAAAGTTTTACTTTATTCAAGTGGAACGGTCACTTTAATGAAGATAAAAATAGTGTAAAAAGGGTTAATTAGATTTTTTAGTAAGGCATTTCTATCAGTGAAATAAGAAGAAACGCCCTAATAATAGTGGGTTCAATTTGTATGAAAATAAGTGTTGAAATCTATGAAAAAAAGGATTATGCTCAACTATATTATGGGAGTATAAAAAATTTATTCGCTCAAGAGAGTTTGATTTAAAAGTACAAGAAGTAAAAAATCTCATTATAAAATGATTATCTGTAAGATATGTTTTAAGTACACCGGACCATGGACATACAGATATAGATATCGGTGTTACTTTATTAAGGGAGTTAGTGATATGGGAGCAACAAAAAAAGGGTTTTACAATCGTTTAATCCGACTAAGCCCGCCTCAAATTTTAGCAATGGGCTTTTTTTGTTTAATTGTGGTCGGAGGAATGTTATTAAAACTACCATTTGCGACAAAAGAATCAATTAGTTGGGTAGACGCTTTTTTCACAGCAACATCGGCAGCAACGGTAACAGGTTTAGGAGTTGTAGATACTGCTAGTACTTTTACAATGTTTGGTCAAATCATCATTATGTTGTTAATTCAAACGGGTGGTCTTGGATTAATGACAATTGCGATTTTAATTGTATGGATATTAGGAAAGAAAATTGGATTGCGCCACCGATTATTAATTGGAGAAGCGTTTAATCAAACGAATATAGGTGGTCTTGTAAAATTAGTAAAGCGTGTCTTTATTTTTTCTATTTGTATCGAATTAATAGGTGTTGCTTTTTTATCTATTCGATTTATTCCGGAATTTGGTTTCGGAAAGGGAGTATATTATAGTATCTTCCATGTTATTGCAGCTTATAATAATGCCGGATTTGCCCTTTGGCCTGATAATTTAACACGTTATGTAGGAGATCCTATTATTAATATTGGAATTTGTTCTTTAATTGTTATAGGTGGTTTAGGTTTTACAGTGTTAATTGATATATGGTATAGCCGTAGTTTTCAGAAACTATCACTCCATTCGAAAATCATGATTGTTGGCACAGTAGCCCTTAATGTTATTGCGATTATTGTGATTTTTATATTGGAGTATAACAATGTAAAAACATTAGGCTCTTTGTCTTTAAGTGAAAAACTCTGGGCCTCATTTTTCCAAGGAATTACACCGAGGACTGCAGGATTTAATACGATTGATTATGGTGGAATGGAAGAATCGTCAATATTGTTTACGATGATTTTAATGTTTATAGGTGCAGGAAGTGTTTCGACAGGTGGGGGCATTAAGTTAACAACATTTGTTATTTTAATTATATCGGTTGTAGCCTTTTTTAGAAAGAAAGAAGACTTTGTTTTATTTCGTCGTACAATTAAAATGTCGACGGTAACGAGAGCATTGGCGATTGTTATTGCTAGCCAAATCCTTATTTTCGTAGCGGTATTTTTGCTGATGCTAACAGATGATTTTAGTTTTGTTCAATTGTTATTTGAAACGATTTCTGCATTTGGTACAGTTGGATTATCGATGGGGATTACAGCAAAGTTATCAGCTATGGGAAAATGTATTATTATGTTTGTTATGTTTTGTGGATTAATTGGTCCGTTAACACTTGTATTTTCTCTAGCGCGACCAGCGAAACAAAAGATTCGATATCCATCAGAAGATGTTTTCACAGGATAAGGTATCTCGCAAAGAGCGAGATACCTTTTTTCTTTAAAAGAGTGCGAACAAGAAACCAATAATCGCCACGCGGAATAAGAGAGCGACAAGTGCAGCAATACCACCTACAATAGCTGCGATACCACCAGTTACAGTAGCTCCGCGATTATAAGCGTAAATGCCAAGTAAAACAGAAACAAGCCCGAAAAGCGTAGGGAATGTAAAGAGAGATAATACAGCAAGAGCAAGTGCAATAAAACCAGCAGTTGAGCCTGCTGTTTTTGATTTTACTTCGTCTTTATCGTTATAGTTAATACGCTGAGGAGCAACCTCTGCTGCATACTCTTCTTTATAATCTCCTTCTTCAGTTCTATGTCGTTCATCAAATTTATCAGTCACAGTAATGTCTCCTTTCATAACAAGGTTCATTAGTAGTATGTATATATTTTTCTTTTTTATCCGGCAAGAAGTAGACCCTTCACCTCATCGCTTTATCAGGATGAGGTGAAGGGTCTTATATTGATTTTAGATTGTAGGCTGAAAAAGATGATAATGGATCATTGTTTTTTTATGAATTGTAAAACTTGGTATGAGTTCCTCTATTTTGGAAAGTATAAAAAAGAATTAAGAGGAAAAAGGTGGTTTAAATGATGGAACATCCAATTGAAAACTTAATGAAAACTGCAATGACAAATTTAAAAGAGATGGTTGATGTGAATACAATTGTCGGAAGTCCTGTTTCAACAGCGGACGGAAATGTTGTTTTAACTGTCTCAAAAGTTGCCTTTGGTTTTGGCGCAGGGGGAAGTGATTTTAAAGGGGAAACATCGTTAGGAAAAAGTTCGGCAGGACAAGGACAACCAAAAGAGGTGAAGCAAGTACATCCATTTGGAGGGGGAAGTGGTGCAGGGGTTTCAATCGACCCGGTTGCGTTTTTAGTGGTAGGATCTGGTGGTGTGCAAGTGTTACATTTACATAGTGGTACACACTTGATTGAAAAAGCTCTGAATACAGTTCCAAGCACTGTAGATAAGTTTGTAAACGGTCGTTAAAAAGTGAACTTGCATTTTTTAGGAATTATGATATATTAGGAAAAGTGTGCTTAGGACTAATGAATATAACTGAACTGTAAATATATATATATAAGATTTGTGAAATAAGGGAGAGGTAGTTATGATTAACATCAAGAATTTTACTGTCGGCTTATGTATGTTAGTAAGTGGATTTGTTGTGTATGTAGTAAAAGAAAAGGCTCCATTCTAAAACAGACAGATTCGATGTTTGTTTTTATTTTTTGGAAATAAATATTGACGAATCTATTTTTAAGTGTTAAAATTAAATTTCGTGTCTCGGTTACAGCTAGTATATATTGGATATTTCTTATAAATGCAACATGAAAAATTCGCGAAAGATCGGGTAATTTTACCAACAACTTTTGTGAATAAACCCAAAAAGTTGTATTTGTAAGCTTATACACATACTAGTGTATCAAGGAGCGGTCAGAGGAACCGTGTTGATGAGAGAGAGGTAGGGCTTTCATCCAGTATATGTTACTTTCCCGTTAGGTGAATATAAAAAAGAGAAGTCTCCTTTTCATAAGGAGGCTTCTCTTTTTGGGTAAGCTACATATAATAGACATGTTATTTTTTATAGTCTGCTTTCAACTTTTTGACAAATTTCATCTGTTGTTAAACCACTTGCCTCAATCACAGAACCTTTTGTGGATACATTGCTGATTCCCATCACATTAGAATCCTGCCCAGTTACGACGCAACAATCGCATCCTTGCGCGTCATTTTCAGAGCGTAGTGAAATAACTTCATATCCTTTTTGTTGTAGTGCTTGTTGTACATCTGTTAAAGAATCTTCAACACCGATTTTAGCCATAATTTTCACCTCCTACCATCTAGTAATATGCTCAAATTTTTAGCGGATATTTAAATATTTGAGAAAAAGATGATAGGAAAGTGTAAATATAAAGTAGGAGTGCTAATTTATCCCGCTATTTTAGAGCAGTAATACTCCCACCTCAAAATTCGGCGGGAGCAATGTCTAGCTCTAGCGGCTAGAATCTCCGGTCGTTTCGCCCCTCGGACGGAGGCAAAAAGCGCCTCTCTGCCTAGGGATCCAACGTCCTGCGATTCTGAGCGAGCCGCTTCCGCTTTTCTAAAGAAGTTAGGTGGGAGATAAACTGCCCGTAAAAGCCCGATTGGTGAGGGCTAATAATCAGTGGGGGATGAAGAATCCCCACTGATTAAAGTTTCACTTTATTAGTCGTTATACACACCAGTTAGCATTTGACTTACAAATTGATCGTTTAATTGATCTTGGGAAGAATTATCATTTGACTGAATATCAATTGAGGCGATGAAGTTGTTATTCTGTTCTTCATTTGGATACACCTCCACGTAATTGTTAAATTTACATAGACCTTTCGTATCCATTAAATCAAATAGTTGTAACATTTCTACTACCTCTTGTCTCGTTCCTTTAATTTGTACACATGCCATATTATTTTCCTCCTTTGTTTGACAAATTGTTTTTTTTAAATAGGATTATGAAAGCTACATGAAAAATATGATTGTTATTTTTATACAATGTTATTATGTTTTTATTTTCCTCCTTTTCAATCAAAAGTCGCTTTTATTCTCGAATATACAAAATCGGAAGTCCGTTTATTGAATACAATAGATTCGCACCATCTGACAAAAATCCTTCTTTTAAACAAATATTTTTTTGAGGAAAAGTGACGGAAAATATTTTTTTGATATTTTGTAAACGTTAACAATGTTGATAAATCAATATAAACGAGGATATATATAAAATTAAAAATTATAAATTTTCTAAAAATTAACTTGATTTATTTAAAAAGGAGAGTAAACTAGGAAACAATAAAAAATTCACAGGACATAGGAGGCGCTTTTCAGTGAATGAGCAATGGATTTTCTTAAATGGAGAATTTGTTCCAAAAGACGAAGCAAAAGTTTCAGTATATGATCATGGTTATTTATATGGCGATGGGGTGTTTGAAGGGATTCGTGTCTATAGTGGCAATGTCTTCAGGCTGAAAGAACATCTTATTCGTTTATATGAGTCAGCAAAATCCATTATGTTGGAAATTCCATATACGTTAGACGAAGTAACAAATATTGTTGTTGAAACAATTCGTCAAAATAAGCTATTGAATGGATACATCCGTTTAGTAGTATCACGGGGAGCTGGGAATCTTGGATTAGACCCTGATTCTTGTTTGAAACCAAATGTTGTTGTAATTGCGGAACAGTTATCTTTATTTCCGGCTGAATATTACGAAAAAGGGATACCTGTTGTGACGGTTGCGACGCGTCGTAATCGCCCGGATGTATTAACGCCTCAAGTAAAGTCTTTGAACTATTTAAATAATATTTTAGTTCGAATTGAAGCAAAATTGGCTGGTGTGCAAGAAGCACTTATGTTGAATGAGCAAGGGTATGTTGCAGAAGGATCTGGTGATAATGTGTTCATTGTAAAAGGAAATAAATTAATTACACCACCAAGTTCTGCAGGAGCATTAGAAGGTATTACACGAAACGCTATTTTGGAAATTGGAGAAAAGCTTGGGTATGACGTAAGAGAAGAACTATTTACAAGACACGATGTATATGTAGCTGATGAAGTATTTTTAACAGGAACTGCAGCTGAAGTGATTGCAGTTACGACAGTTGATGGAAGAATGATTGGGTCTGGGAAAACGGGTCCACATACAAATCGCTTATTGGAAGAGTTTCGTAAATTAGTTGTAGAAGATGGGGAAAAAATTTACGAAGAAAATAAAGTTGGATGATAGAAATGTAATGAAATATAAATTTGTAAAGCGTTGATAGGGAGGAGTAGTTGATTGTGAAGCCTCACAGAGAGTCGGTGGTTGCTGGAAACCGATGGTTCACGTCGACGAACATCGCCCTTGAGTGCTAAGCTGAAGCGTTTGTCTAGGCTTAGACGGTAGCTCCGTTATTAGCTAGACTCATCCCGAGTCACTGAGGCAAGAGATATTCTTGCGAAGAAGGGTGGTACCGCGAAATCTTTCGTCCCTTCAGCACATAGCTGGAGTGTGGACGTAGGATTTTTTTATTGTATAAGGAAATTTTAAAGGAGGTTAAAAGAGAGATGTCTTCGAAAACGGAAGAGAAAATGGCAACTGGTGCACAGCTGTTGTTAGAAGCGCTAGGAAAGGAAGAGGTAGAAGTTATTTTTGGTTATCCTGGAGGAGCTGTTCTGCCGTTATATGATGCAATTTATGATTGTGAAATTCCTCATATTTTAACGAGGCATGAACAAGGGGCAATCCATGCAGCAGAAGGCTATGCACGGGTTACCGGGAAACCAGGTGTTGTGATTGCAACAAGTGGACCGGGTGCAACAAATGTGATTACGGGTCTTGCAGATGCAATGATTGATTCACTGCCACTTGTTGTTTTCACAGGTCAAGTAGCTACAACGTTAATTGGAAGTGATGCTTTCCAAGAGGCGGATATTATGGGGCTTACGATGCCGGTAACGAAACATAATTATCAAGTGCGCAAGGCTTCAGATTTACCAAGAATTATTAAAGAAGCGTTTCATATTGCGAAAACGGGTCGACCAGGACCAGTCGTTATCGATCTTCCTAAAAACATGGTAGTAGAAAAAGGAGAACGATGTAGTGACGTGCAAATGGATTTACCAGGCTATCAACCAAACTATGAGCCAAACCTATTGCAAATTAACAAGTTATTAGAAGCGATTGATGTGGCCGAAAAACCTTTGATTTTAGCTGGAGCAGGTGTATTGCACGCGAAAGCCTCGCAAGAATTAACAAATTTTGCAAGAATGCACTGTATACCTGTTGTTCATACACTTCTTGGACTAGGGGGATTTCCACCAGAAGATGAATTATTTCTAGGAATGGGAGGTATGCATGGTTCATATACAGCAAACATGGCATTATATGAGTGTGATTTACTCATAAATATCGGTGCAAGATTCGACGATCGTCTAACAGGGAATTTACAGCATTTTGCTAAGGATGCTACAGTTGCGCATATTGATATTGATCCAGCAGAGATCGGGAAAAATGTTCCTACAGAAATTCCGATTGTAGCTAGTGCGAAGCAAGCTTTGCAGGCATTGCTAGAGTGTAAAGGCAGAAAAGAAAATCATAGTGCATGGTTATCGCTTTTAAAAAGCAGAAAAGAACAATATCCATTTTTCTATGATCAAGATTCTGAAGAGATTAAACCGCAAGCGGCAATTGATATGTTATATGAAATTACAAAAGGAAAAGCAATTGTCACAACTGACGTTGGTCAGCATCAAATGTGGGCTGCTCAATATTATCCACTAAAGGACCCGGATAAGTGGGTGACATCAGGGGGACTTGGCACAATGGGGTTTGGATTTCCAGCTGCTATTGGTGCGCAAATTGCAAGACCGAAAGAATTGGTTGTAGCGATTGTTGGTGATGCTGGTTTTCAAATGACATTACAAGAACTGAGCGTATTGAAAGAACATTCCTTACCGGTTAAAGTTTTGATTTTAAATAATGAAGCTTTAGGAATGGTAAGGCAGTGGCAAGATGAATTTTATAACCAAAGATATTCTCATTCGTTACTCTCTTGTCAGCCTGATTTTGTAGCACTGGCCCATGCATATGGCATAAAAGGGATGCGAATTGAAAATCCGTTACTTGCGAAGGAGCAGTTGCAAGCGGCGATTGATTTGCAAGAACCTGTCGTCATTGATTGCAGAGTATTACAGTCTGAAAAAGTTATGCCGATGGTTGCTCCAGGAAAAGGGGTTCATCAAATGGAGGGGGTGGAAAAACGATGAAAAGGATTGTCACGGCAACTGTTCGAAATCAAAGTGGCGTATTAAATCGAATCACAGGTGTTATGACAAGAAGGCATTTTAACATTGAAAGTATTTCTGTTGGGCATACAGAATCGTCCGATATTTCACGAATGACATTTGTTGTTCATGTTGAAAATGAACAACAAGTAGAACAGCTCATTAAACAACTTCATAAACAAATTGATGTATTAAAAGTGTCTGACATAACAGGAGAAGCAATGATTGCGAGGGAACTTGCTCTCATTAAAGTAGCAACAACAAGTGTGTCAAGATCAGAATTATATAGTTTAATTGAACCGTTTCGAGCCGCTGTAATAGATGTTGGAAAGGATTCCATCGTTGTGCAAGTAACGGGTACGCAAGAAAAGGTAGAGGCGTTAATTGAGCTTTTGCGTCCGTATGGTTTAAAAGAAATTGCAAGAACAGGCGTTACTGCATTTACGCGTAGTATGAAAAAGCAAGATAAACAAATTATGTTAATTCATTAATCATTTAAATATAGGGGGAGAAAGAAAATGGCAAAAGTTTATTATGAGAAAGATGTAGAGGTAAATGTATTAAAGGGGAAAAAAGTAGCGATTGTTGGATATGGTTCCCAAGGTCATGCTCATGCACAAAACTTACGTGATAATGGTTTTGATGTAGTAGTTGGATTAAGGCCAGGGAAGTCATGGGAAAAGGCGAAAGAGGATGGTTTTTCTGTATATCCAGTCGCGGAGGCTACAAAATTTGCTGATGTAGTCATGATTCTTCTTCCAGATGAGTTGCAACCAGAAGTATACGAATCAGAAATTGAACCGAATTTACAAGCTGGGAATTCACTCGTGTTTGCACATGGATTCAACGTTCACTTTAATCAGGTTACGCCACCAGAAGATGTAGATGTATTTCTAGTAGCGCCGAAAGGACCGGGGCATTTAGTACGTCGTACATTTACTGAAGGTGGAGCGGTTCCAGCATTATTTGCTGTATATCAAGACGCAACAGGAAAAGCAACTGAAAAAGCATTATCCTATGCAGATGGAATTGGAGCAACGAGAGCCGGGGTGCTAGAAACTACATTTAAAGAAGAAACAGAAACGGATCTATTTGGAGAACAAGCTGTACTTTGCGGAGGAGTTACTGCGCTTGTAAAGGCAGGGTTTGAAACATTAGTAGATGCTGGTTACCAGCCAGAGCTTGCTTACTTTGAATGCTTACATGAACTGAAGCTTATTGTTGACCTAATGTATGAAGGTGGACTTGAAAATATGAGATATTCTGTTTCCGATACAGCGCAGTGGGGCGATTTTGTATCAGGACCACGCGTTGTAACAGAACATACCAAGAAAGCGATGGGTGAAGTGTTAAAAGAAATCCAAGATGGTACATTTGCAAGAGGGTGGATTGCAGAGCATAAAGCAGGAAGACCGCATTTCCATGCAACAAATGCTAAGGAGAATGAACATCAAATTGAAGTTGTTGGACGTAAATTACGTGAAATGATGCCATTTGTACAACCGAAAGTAAAGGCGGAGGTTAAATAATATGAAACAGATTTTGTTCATGGATACGACGCTTCGTGATGGCGAACAATCACCCGGAGTCAATTTAAATGAACAAGAAAAATTGCAGATTGCAAGGCAGTTAGAAAAACTCGGGATTAATGTGATGGAAGCGGGATTTGCAGCAGCTTCTGAAGGGGATTTTCGTTCAGTAAAGCGTATTGCGGAAACGATTCAAAATGCTTCAGTTATGAGTCTTGCAAGAGCGAAGGAAAGTGATATTCAGAGAGCGTATGAAGCGGTAAAAGGTGCAGTATCTCCGAGGTTACATGTTTTTTTGGCAACGAGTGATATTCATATGAAATATAAGCTTTGTATGTCAAAAGAAGATGTACTAGATAGTATTCATCGCTCTGTAACTTTAGGGAAATCTTTATTCCCAACAGTGCAATTTTCGGCAGAAGATGCAACGAGAACGGCTCGTCCTTTTTTAGCAGAAGCTGTAGAAGTTGCGATTCGTGCTGGAGCGGATGTTGTTAATATTCCTGATACAGTTGGCTATACGAATCCTGAAGAATACTATTCTCTCTTTAAATACTTACAAGAATATGTTCCTTCTTATGAAAAAACCATTTTCTCTTGCCATTGTCACGATGATCTTGGTATGGCAGTAGCGAATTCATTGGCGGCTATTGAAGGCGGGGCACTACAAGTAGAGGGAACAATCAATGGGATTGGAGAACGTGCAGGTAATGCTGCCTTGGAAGAAGTAGCAGTTGCCTTGCATATTAGAAAAGACTATTATGAAGCCGGATCTTCTATAACATTAAAAGAGATTAAAGAATCAAGTACATTAGTAAGTCGTTTAACAGGTATGATTGTTCCCAAAAATAAGGCGATTGTTGGAGCGAATGCATTTGCACATGAATCAGGTATTCATCAAGATGGTGTATTAAAAGAAGTAACAACATATGAAATCATTGAACCAGAACTAATTGGTGAATCGCAAAATTTATTTGTACTAGGAAAGCATTCTGGTCGCCACGCTTTTACTGAAAAAATGAAGGAGCTTGGTTATGATTTTACGGAGGAAGAGCGAGATATAGCATTCAGTGCATTTAAGAGATTAGCAGATCGTAAAAAAGAGATTACAGAAGAAGATTTACGTGCGTTAGTGCTAGGAGAAACCGCATTTCTAGCACAGCAGTATAACATTAAACAACTGCAAGTACATTTTGTCTCCAACAGTACGCAATGTGCAACAGTTGCACTGGAAGATGAGGAAGGTAATGTGTACGAAGATGCAGCAACAGGGGCAGGAAGTATTGAGGCAATTTATAATGCAATTCAAAGAATTTTAGGAATGGAATGTGAATTAGCAGATTATCGCATTCAATCCATTACACAAGGACAGGATGCACTGGCTCATGTTCATGTTGAATTGAAAGAAGGGACTCATCAAGTTGCAGGCTTTGGTGTTGCACAAGATGTATTAGAAGCATCGGCAAGAGCCTATGTGCATGCAGCAGGAAAATTAAAGGCTTTGTTATTGCTTGCAAAATAATGTTTGAGAAGTGGGGAATCTCCCTGCTTCCCTTGATTAAATTCAGAATAATCAGTTAAATAATAAAAAGGGGTGCTGATCATTGGAAAAACGTATTGTTTGCTTAGCAGGTGACGGTGTTGGGCCAGAGATTATGGAGAGTGCAAAGAAAGTATTAAACATGGTAGAAAGATTATATGGTCATCATTTTTATTTACAAGATGAACAATTTGGGGGAGCTGCGATTGATTCGTGCGGGAAACCATTGCCGTCAAGAACCTTAGCTTCATGTTTAGCAAGTGATGCTGTATTGCTAGGTTCGGTTGGTGGGCCGCGCTGGGACGAAGCAAAAGAAAGGCCGGAAAAAGGATTGCTGGCGCTTCGAAAAGGGCTTGGTGTATTTGCTAATGTTCGTCCTGTCACTGTAGATGCAGCAACTGCCCATTTATCGCCATTGAAGGCGGCTGATGAGGTGGATTTTGTTGTCGTTCGTGAATTAACGGGCGGGATTTACTTCTCCTTTCCAAAAGAAAAAACAGAAGAAGTAGCAACAGACACACTCACTTATCACCGTCATGAAATTGAGCGCATTGTTTCTTACGCTTTTCAACTGGCAAGTAAACGTCGTAAAAAAGTTACTTCTATTGATAAAGCAAATGTTTTAGAGTCAAGCAAACTTTGGAGGGAAATAACAGAAGAAGTGGCGCTTCGCTATCCGAATGTTGAACTTGAACATATTTTAGTAGATGCAGCCGCGATGGAATTGATTCGTAATCCAGCTCGATTTGATGTAATTGTAACAGAAAATTTATTTGGTGATATTTTAAGTGATGAAGCATCTGTATTAGCTGGATCACTTGGGATGCTTCCATCGGCAAGTCATGCGGAGAATGGCCCTTCGCTGTATGAACCAATCCATGGATCAGCACCAGATATTGCCGGGAAAAATAAGGTGAATCCAATTGCAATGATGCGTTCAGTTGCGATGATGCTAGGACAATCTTTTGATTTGAAAAGAGAAGGAGAAGCAATTGAAGAAGCAATTTCCGCAGTCCTTCGATCTGGTAAATGTACAGCTGATATAGGTGGAAATGAAACAACATCTTCCTTTACGAAGTGTGTACTGCAAGAAATGGAAGAACAAGCGTTAGTAGGGAGAGGGAGATAATGGCGAAAAGGTTACTAGATAAATTGTGGGAAAGACATGTTGTTGCGACAAATGAAAATGGATTAGATTTACTATATATCGATCTTCATCTCGTACATGAAGTGACATCCCCGCAAGCCTTTGAAGGCTTGCGGCTTGCAAATCGAAATGTTCGGAGACCAGATTTAACATTTGCAACGATGGATCATAATATTCCAACAAAGGATGTTTGGAATATTACAGATCGTATTTCGAAGCAACAATTAGATACGCTTCGTGAAAATTGCAAGCAATTTAATATTCCATTAGCGGATATTGATGATGAAAATCAAGGGATTGTCCATGTTATTGGTCCAGAACTTGGACTAACGCAGCCGGGGAAGACCATTGTATGTGGCGATAGTCATACGGCAACACATGGAGCCTTTGGAGCGTTAGCATTTGGAATTGGTACAAGTGAAGTGGAGCATGTATTAGCGACCCAAACATTGTGGCAGCGAAAGCCAAAAGCAATGGGGATTGAATTAAAAGGGAAATTACCTAAAGGGGTATATGCAAAAGATATCATTTTACACCTCCTAGCTACATATGGAGTGGCATTTGGAACTGGATATGTGATGGAGTTTTACGGAGAAGCAATTGCAAATCTGGAAATGGAAGAGCGCATGACACTTTGTAATATGGCGATTGAAGGTGGAGCAAAGGCAGGAATTATTGCACCGGATGAAAAAACAATTGCTTATGTAAAAGGGCGTGAGTATGCGCCGAAAGAGTTCGAATCAGCAGTAGCGAATTGGCGGGGGCTCTATACTGAGCCAGATGCAATATATGATACTTGTATTTTAGTAGATGTTGCTAAACTGGCACCATATGTAACATGGGGAACAAATCCAAGTATGGGCATGCGTATCGATGAACAGTTGCCAGAAACACGTGATAAAAATGATGAACGAGCTTTTGCATATATGGGGCTCCAGCCAGGACAAAGTGCATTTGGAATTCCGGTCCAGCATGTATTTATTGGCTCTTGTACAAATTCTCGTTTATCAGATTTAGAAATTGCCGCAGCCGTTGTAAAAGGAAAAAAGGTAAAAGAAGGGGTGCGGGCACTTGTAGTACCAGGATCTAAAAGAGTACGAAAAGCCGCGATGGAAAAAGGACTGCATCGTATATTTGAAGAAGCAGGGTTCGAGTGGAGAGAGCCTGGGTGTTCTATGTGTCTCGGAATGAATCCAGATCAAGTACCGGAGGGGGAACATTGTGCATCTACTTCCAATCGGAATTTTGAAGGGCGACAAGGGAAGGGTGCGAGAACACATTTAGTTAGTCCTGCGATGGCAGCGGCCGCAGCACTTTATGGTCATTTCGTTGATGTGAGAAAGGAGAGTTATGATGGAGCCATTTCGTATTCATAGAGGGACTGTTGCTGTACTAATGAACGATAACATTGATACAGATCAAATCATTCCAAAACAATATTTAAAGAGGATTGAAAGAACGGGTTTTGGGAAATTTTTATTCGATGAGTGGCGTTATGAGGATGACAGGCAAGAAAATTCAGATTTTCCACTAAATGAACCTGAGCGAAAAGGAGCAAGTATACTTATTACAGGTGAAAATTTTGGCTGTGGTTCATCAAGAGAGCATGCGCCATGGGCACTTGCTGACTATGGGTTTCGTGTTATTATTGCGGGAGGATTTGCAGACATTTTTTATATGAATTGTACGAAAAATGGCATGCTGCCAATCGTTATGGAAAAAGAAATGCGTGAAAAACTAGCAGCTGTTGATCCAAGAGATGTCATAGAAGTTGATTTAGAGAATGAAGTGATTATGACTTCGCTACATCGTTTTCATTTTACAATTGAAACGATGTGGAAAGAAAAGCTATTAAGTGGCTTAGATGAAATTGGAATCACGCTTCAATATGAACGAAAAATTCAAGAATATGAACAAAAAATAGCTCGCTAATTTTTTAGCGAGCTGTCATAAAAAAATACATATAAGGTTCTAATTGTATTTACATTCTGAATTTTGTGTTATATACTATGTGAAAACAAGAGGAGAAAGGGAGTAATGATTATGTTCACAGTACAATCTATTAATATGCTTACACAACTACATCATCATACATAAACCCTTGAACCTAGCGTGAACAACGTGTAGGTACAAGGGTTATTCCCGTTGTACCTACACCCTAAAAAAGGGCCTTGTAGGTATTTTTTCTACAAGGCCCTTTTTATTTTGTTCGTGATTGCTATGGTAGACCATACACTAAAAGGGGAAGTTTACTGATGAGAGCTTAAAGGAGTGTGAATCGGTATGACAAAATGGAAGCGAGCAAATCCAGATGGAACAAGAGATTATGTATTTGAAGAGTGTACGTTAATAGAAGAAGTTGAACAAAAATTACGACGTACTTTTTTAGAAAGGGGTTATGAAGAAATTCGGACACCAACGATTGAATTTTATGATGTTTTTGCTTTTCGTAATAGGCCGATAGATGAAGAGAAAATGTATAAGTTTTTTGATCAGCAAGGGCGGATTATTGTTTTGAGACCTGATATGACAATTCCTCTAGCAAGGGTAATGGGAACGCTCAGAGAGGATTTGGCTCTGAAGCTAACATATAGCGGGAATGTATTTCGAGCAAACGAATCATTATCTGGAAAATACAATGAAATCATTCAAACAGGGATTGAAATCATCGGAATTAATAATATACGTGCTGAAATTGAATGTATCGTCAGTGCAATCCATGCTCTTCAAGCTGTAGGAATTCAATCTTTTACAATAGAATTAGGGCAAGTTCAGTTATATAAGTGTATTGTTAAAAAATTATCATTTGGAGAAGAAGAGGAGTCGCTCTTACGTACGTATATTGAAAGTAAAAACTATGCAGAGCTATCCCGTTTTTTACAAGAAAAGAATTTAGATCGAAGTGATGAAACGGTACAGTTACTTGAAAAGTTACCAAGGTTATTCGGAAAACTTGAAGTGATTAAAGAAGCGGAAAAGCTCGCTTCAAATCATGAGATGAAGCAAGCAATTATGCGGGTAAAAGAAATCTATAAAACGATTGAAAAATTAGGATATGGTTCATATATATCAATTGATCTCGGGATGATTCAACATTTGCATTATTATACAGGAGTTATTTTTAGAGGGTATATATATGATGTTGGAGGAGAAATCGTTAGTGGCGGAAGATATGATGAATTGCTTGGTAATTTTGGAGAACCAATGCCAGCGGTTGGGTTAGCTGTACAAGTAAATCAAATTGTACGGACATTACAAGAACAGCAAAAACCATTCCAGCGAAAAAATTTAGATATGATTATTCATTATTCTTTGGAAATGATAGCTGAAGCAGAAAGGTTACGTGGATTACTGCAGAAAGATGGATGGAAAGTAGAATTATCTATGTTTGAGAATTTACAAGATACATTTCAGTTTGCAAAGAAGAATGGAATTATAAAAGTAATTGAAGCGACTGGAAAAGCATTAGTGGAATATGTGTGGAAAGAAAAATGGGTCATACAGAAAGAAGGAGAAACTTCATGCGTAACATTCAAATTGCGTTAACGAAGGGGAGACTGGAGAAACATGTCATTCCGCTATTTGAAAAAATTGGGATCGATTGTTCGGAATTGATGGATAAAGGAAGGAAGCTTGTATTCCAAAGCGCTAGTTCGAACGTTTCCTTTATTCTAGTGAAAGCAGTTGATGTTGCAACGTATGTAGAGCATGGCGTTGCAGACATTGGGATTGTCGGAAAAGATATTTTAATGGAATATGAGAAAGATATATATGAAATGGTGGATTTAGGTGTAGGGTGTTGTAAGTTCTGTGTTGCCTCTATTCCAGCATATAATCCGAAAGGCTATCGAAAAAAGAGAATTGCTACAAAGTATCCACATATTACTTCTAACTATTTTCGAGAAAAAGGAGAAGATGTAGAGATTATAAAAATAGAAGGTTCTGTGGAAATAGCTCCATTGCTAGGGTTAGCAGATGCAATCGTTGATATTGTAGAGACAGGAAAAACATTACAAGAAAATGGGTTGATTGTATTTGAAGAAATGTATCCAATATCTGCTCGAATGATTGTGAATAAAGCAGCTTTAAAAACAAAAAAAGACGAAATATTCTATATTATCAATAAAATGGAGCGTGCAATTACTGTATCTAAATAAAAAAGGAGGGATTGTCATGGAGGTTATTTATAAAGATTATACGGAAGCGCTGAAGAGAATAAAGCAGCTCAGAGAGCAGGCTAATATAATAGAAGAAACTATACAATTACGTGTAAGAGAAATTGTTGAACAAGTGAGAGAAAGGAAAGATGAAGCACTAATTTCTTATACAAAAACCTTTGATGGTGCCAAGATAACACAGTTTCACGTTACAAAAGAAGAAATCGAAAAAGCGAATAAATATGTAGATATTTCATTTCTAGAAGCATTGCAAGAAGCAAAGAAAAACATCATTTCATACCATGAAAAACAAAAAAGACAATCCTTTGTAGATTGTGAAAATGAAGGTGTGATTCGTGGGCAATTAATTAGACCGTTACAAACAGTTGGTGTATATGTGCCAGGAGGAACGGCATCTTATCCTTCATCTGTACTCATGAATGTATTACCTGCCAAAATTGCAGGTGTTCAGAAAGTTATCATGGTTACACCACCGGGAAAAGAGGGGATAGATCCTCATATTTTAGCAGCTGCTGAAATTGCCGGTGTAGACGAAATCTATACAGTAGGTGGAGCGCAAGCTATTGCAGCGTTAGCATATGGAACGGAATCGATTCCGAAAGTCGATAAAATTGTCGGTCCGGGGAATATATATGTGGCTTTTGCAAAACGTGAGGTGTTTGGAGCGGTTCATATTGATATGATTGCAGGTCCATCTGAAATCGTCGTAATTGCTGATAAAACGGGGAATGCATCTTTTATCGCAGCAGATTTGTTATCTCAAGCCGAACATGATGTGAGAGCAACAGCGATTTGTATTACAACTTGTACCGAATTGGCTAAAGAGATAGAAAGCGAAATAAAAGTACAACTCCAGGCATTACCAAGAAGGGAAATAGCTCGTGAATCAATAGAAAGAAATGGAGCAGTTCTCGTCGTTCCTTCACTAGAGGATGCGTTTCAATTGTCGAATGAGATAGCACCAGAGCATTTAGAGTTACACATCAATGAACCGATGAATGCCTTGGGCTATATTAAACATGCTGGTTCGATTTTTATTGGTCCATATGCCCCAGAACCGCTTGGAGATTATTTTGCAGGCCCAAATCATGTACTGCCAACAAGTGGAACGGCACGTTTCTTTTCGCCCTTATCAGTAGATGATTTTGTGAAGAAATCAAGCTTTGTATCATACACGAAAGAGGCGTTACAAAACGTTCAACATCATATTACAACACTCGCGGATAAAGAGGGATTACATGCACATGCAAGAGCAATTCAAATTCGGTTTGAGGAGGAGGAATAATGCGCGAAGCAAGTCAAATACGAGGAACGACAGAAACAAAAATTAAACTGAGTTTACAACTAGATGAAAGTACAAACGTTTCAATTCAAACGGGTGTTGGTTTCTTTGATCATATGTTAACTTTGTTTGCGAAGCACGGCCGATTTGGTTTGCAAATTGAAGCAGAGGGTGATGTATTTGTTGACGCTCATCATACTGTTGAAGACGTTGGGATTGTGCTTGGAAACTGTTTGAAAGAAGTATTGCAAAATAAGGAAGGTATTAACCGCTATGGATCGGCATATGTACCAATGGATGAAGCGTTAGGTTTTGCTGCGATTGATATAAGCGGTAGATCTTATCTTGTGTTTCAAGGTGAACTGAAGAATCCTAAGTTAGGAGATTTTGATACAGAGCTGACAGAGGAATTTTTCAGAGCGGTTGCGCATGCGGCGAATATAACGCTACATGTCCGCATTTTATATGGAAGTAATACGCATCACAAAATTGAAGCGTTATTTAAAGCATTTGGGCGTGCATTGCGCGAAGCAGTAGACAAAAATGAAAAAATTGTTGGTGTAAATTCTACGAAAGGACTGTTGTAATTGATTGCCATTGTAGATTATGGGATGGGGAATATTCGTAGTGTTGAACAAGCGTTAACACGTATTGGGGCTGAGCATATTGTAACAGATGATAAAGAAAGAATATTACAAAGTGACGGTGTGATCTTACCGGGAGTTGGAGCTTTTCCAAAAGCAATGATTGCCCTGCAGGAAAAAGATCTTGTTTCAGTGATGCAAGAAATTGGGAGGCAAGAGAAACCGCTCCTTGGAATTTGTTTAGGGATGCAACTTTTATTTGAAGAGAGTGAAGAGATAGAGAGAACAAAAGGTTTAGGTTTGTTACCTGGAATGATCAGAAAGCTGGAAGTTCCTTATAAAATACCGCACATGGGCTGGAATCAATTAAAGAAGAAGCGGGAAATTGAGTTGTGGAATGGAGTTGAAGATGGTTCGTTTGTGTATTATGTTCATTCTTATTATGCAGATTGTCCAGCTGAGGTTGTATGTGGCAGTAGCGACTATGAGATTGATATTCCAGGATTTGTTGCGAAAGGGAATATATTTGGAGCGCAGTTTCACCCTGAAAAAAGTGGTGATATCGGGATACAAATATTAAGAAATTTTAAAGGAGTGGTAGAATCATGGAAATCTTCCCAGCTATCGATTTAAAACAAGGACGATGTGTTAGGCTGTATCAAGGAGAATTTCAAAAGGAAACGGTTATGAATGAAAATCCAGTTGCTCAAGCGTTATTGTTTGAAAAGTTAGGAGCAAGAACGTTGCACATTGTTGACCTTGATGGAGCGGTTGCTGGTCAATCAATGAATCTTTCCGTAATTGAAGATATATGTAAAGCGGTTCGGATTCCGGTTCAAGTAGGCGGAGGAATACGTTCTATTGAAACAATTGAAATGTTACTGTCAGTAGGAGTAGAAAAGGTTATTTTAGGAACGGCAGCATTGTATGATCGCCCTTTTTTAGAAGAAGCAGTTCGTTTATATGGAGAAAACATTGTTGTTGGTATTGATGCGAAAAATGGTTACGTTGCAACGAGAGGTTGGTTAGATGTGTCTGAAATTTCTTACATTGAACTTGCAAAGAAAATGGAGAGTACCGGTGTACAAACAATCATTTTTACCGATATTGCAAAAGACGGTACGTTAGAGGGACCAAATTTTGAGCAATTACAATTACTACAGACGGCCGTGGACATTCGCATTGTTGCATCGGGCGGAGTTTGCTCATTGCAAGATGTACAGAAATTAAAAGATATGAATGTATATGGCGTTATTATCGGAAAAGCGTTATATGAAAAAACAATTGATTTAGAAGAGGCATTGCAGGTGACCAAGATATGTTAACGAAGCGAATCATTCCATGTTTAGATGTAAAAGCTGGGCGTGTTGTAAAGGGTGTGAATTTTGTAGGACTACAAGATGTAGGGGATCCCGTTGAAATAGCCGATTTATACAATCAAGCAGGTGCAGATGAAATTGTTTTTTTAGATATCACTGCTACGCATGAAGGAAGAAAAACGATTGTGGATGTTGTAGAGAGAGCGGCGGCAAAAGTGTTTATTCCACTTACAGTTGGAGGTGGCATTTCATCGGTTCAAGATATGTATACGTTACTAAGAGCAGGTGCGGACAAAATTTCAATTAACTCAGCTGCAGTGCGAAATCCAAAGTTAATTCAGGAGGGAGCCGAACATTTCGGTTCGCAATGTATTGTGGTCGCAATTGATGCAAGAGAAGTAAAAGAAAATAAGTGGAATGTATATGTAAACGGTGGACGGATTGATACGGGAGTCGATGCTGTACAATGGGCAAAACAGGTAGAACAATTAGGTGCTGGCGAAATTTTACTTACGAGTATGGATGCAGATGGGACGAAGGATGGCTATGACCTTCGTTTAACAGAAACAATTTCACAAGTTGTTTCAATTCCAGTTATTGCGTCAGGGGGGGGTGGCAGCGCTGAGCATATTGTAAAGGTGTTTCAAAAAACGTCAGTAAATGCTGCATTAGCAGCCTCTATTTTTCACTATGGTGAGGCAACCATTCAAGAGGTGAAGCGAAAATTACAAGGAGCGAAGATTGAGGTGAGATTATGATACCTGATTTCTCAAAGGGATTGTTGCCGGCTATTGTGGTAGAAGAAGAAACAAAAGAAGTTTTGATGTTAGCATATATGAATGAAGAAGCGTATAAAAAAACGTTAGAAACGAAGAAAACATGGTTTTATTCGCGTTCCCGGCAAGCATTATGGAATAAAGGGGAAACGTCAGGGCACGTGCAGTATGTTCAATCACTCTATTTAGATTGTGATCAAGATTCGATTGTAATTATTGTTAAGCAAGTAGGACCAGCTTGTCACACAGGAAAGAAAACATGCTTTCATTATAAGATCATATAAGGGGGAACTGAAGGTGGGAGACGTACTGAAGTCGTTATATGAAATAATTCAAATACGGAAAGAAAATCCAATTTCGGAATCATATACAAATTATTTATTTATAAAAGGTGAAGATAAAATTTTGAAAAAAATAGGAGAAGAATGTACAGAAGTTGTAATAGCTGCAAAAAATGATAATAAAGAAGAGCTTGTAAAAGAAATGGTCGATGTCATCTATCACTGTTTTGTTTTATTAGTTGAAAAAAATGTTTCGTTAGAAGATGTGTTAGAAGAAGTGAAGGAGAGACAAGGGAAGCTCTCAAAAATAGGGGGACGAAAAGAAATTGATACGTTATAAGGGGGAGAGCGTATGAAAGTAGATTATCACCTTCATTTAGAAGAGGGACCGTATTCGCTAGGCTGGCTGGCGAGAATAAATGAATCGATAGAATATTTTCAACCACTCAAAGAAGAAAAACATTCTATGAAGTGGCTTATGAAAACACAAGAACGTTTAAAAAAACGTGTGGAAGAAGGTCCATTTACAGCAGAATGGATTGATTTTTATTTAGAAGAAGCGTTGCGAAAAGGAATAAAAGAAGTGGGGATTGTTGATCACTTATATCGTTTTTATGAGGCAAAGGAGTACTACGAAAAATATGTGGATATTAGTGATTCAAAGCTGGGTTATTTGCAGAAAGAATGGTTAGATCAAGTGCGAGTAACATCGATTCACGATTTTACAAAGGCAATCCAAGAAGCAAAAGAGCGGTGGGAAAAACAGGGAGTCGTGCTGCGCCTCGGGATTGAAGCTGATTATTTTATTGGTGGCGAGCAAGAACTAGAAGATTTATTAACATTAGGTGATTGGGATTACGTCATTGGATCGGTACATTTTATTGAAGGGTGGGGATTTGATAACCCAGATACGAAAGAATATTTTGAAAACCATGAGTTGAATGAATTATATGATGTGTTTTTTGAAACAGTGGAAAAAGCAATTCATTCCAAGTTATTTGATATTGTAGCTCATCTTGATAATATAAAAGTATTTAATTATCGATTAGATGAAAATGTACAGATTCCTTATTACGAAAGAATTGCTCAGGCATTAGTAGAGACAAATACAGCAACGGAGGTAAATGCAGGGTTATATTATCGTTATCCTGTTCGAGAAATGTGTCCAAGTCCACTTTATTTGCAAGTATTGGCAAAGCATAAAGTACCTATTACTCTTTCATCAGATGCTCATTATCCAAATGATTTAGGAAATTATGTTTGGGAAAATGTGAAAACATTACGTAATCATGGTATTTCTCATGTTGCTACATTTGAAAAACGGATGAGGAAGATGCAAAGGATAGAAAATGAACCGACAACTGTTTCAACGTAAAAATGATTTTGTGATGAAAACCTTTCTTTTTGTTCAAAATAAGAAGGAATGATAAAGGAGGGTTTGAAATGCAAAAACAACAAAATAAACAGAACTTACAAGTGACGAATCAAAGCTATACTTCCCAAACGAACGAGGAAGTCAATTCTGTAACCCAAGAACAAATTAGTGATACGGTTGCAGAAGGGACAATTGATGCAAAACTTGAAAAGCAATCGAGTGAAGAACAATAAGTAAAAAGGGGAGATAAATATCTCCTCTTTTCTTATGAGAAAAAGTGTCAGTTTTCAGAACTATAATCAAATTCCTTGGCTTTTTTAACTTAGATTTCTTACAATATAATATAGGGAAATTCCTATTTTTTAATAGAAGAGGTGCTTGGTAATGGCAAAAATATTAGTAGCAGGAAAAATTCCAGAAATCGGACTTAGACTATTACAAAATTATGATGTAGAAATGTATGATAAAGAAGAATTAATTAGTGCCGAAGAATTAGTAAAGCGGGTTCAGGATAAAGATGCACTGTTAAGCTTACTTTCTACAAAAGTAACAAAAGAAGTCATTGATGCAGCGCCTGATTTGAAAATTATTGCTAACTATGGTGCAGGTTACGATAACATTGATTACACGTACGCAGCAGAAAAAGGAATTGCGGTTACAAATACACCGAAAGTTTCAACAGAAGCAACAGCAGAGTTAACATTTGCCCTTCTTTTAGCGGCTGCAAGGCGAATTCCAGAAGGAGATACATTATGTCGTACAGTGGGATTTAATGGCTGGGCACCACTCTTTTTCCTCGGACGAGAAGTATATGGAAAGACAATTGGGGTTATCGGTCTTGGAGAAATTGGAAAAGCTGTTGCGAAACGTGCAAAAGCATTTGGAATGAATATTATTTACACCGGCCCAAATCGTAAGCCAGAGGATGAGAACGAATTGGAAGCAACGTATGTAACGTTAGAAGAACTGTTACAAACAGCAGATTTTATTACGATTAATTGCGCGTATAATCCGAGTCTCCATCATATGATTGATGAAGAACAATTTAAAATAATGAAGAAAACGGCGTATATTATAAACGCAGCACGTGGTCCGATTATGAACGAATTAGCGCTTGCTTATGCGTTAGAAACAAATGAAATTGAGGGAGCAGCCCTTGATGTATTTGAGTTTGAACCGAAAATTACAGAGAAATTAAAGGGATTAAAAAATGTTGTTCTAACTCCACATGTTGGAAATGCAACGTTTGAAACGCGTGATGCCATGGCTGAAATGGCAGTGCGCAACATTTTAGCTGTATTAGAAGGAGAAGAATCATTAACGCCTGTAAATCAAAAGGAGTTAGTGACAAAATAAAGAAAAACCTTCCAATGTGGAAGGTTTTTCTTTATTTTTCTTTATTTGCTCGTTTTTTATGAGAAGGTCTTTGCCTAATAAATTGAGATAACATATACAAAATATAAAGTGGGACGGCAATGAATAAAAATACCGAAATGTTGCCAAAGCTTGTTTTATACATTGTATAAATAATTCCGATTAAAAAGAGTGTGACAATAATACTGTATCGTGGAATTGGCACATCTTTTAAACTTGGGATACGAATACGACTTACCATTAAAAATGCAAACGTTACAAATACTGTAATGAGGACAATTTTTGGAATGGTATGTGAAAATAGTGTCAAGAAGGCAACGAGTCCTCCTGCTGCAGTAATAGGAACGCCGGTGAAATACTTCATAGAAGTAGAGGAAGGCGTTACATTGAATCGTGCTAAACGATATGCTCCGAACAGAGGGAATAGTCCTGCTATGTATAGTCCGATAATTCCATAGTTGGAAAAAGAAGTGTAGTACATTAAAACTGCTGGTGCAGCTCCGAACGTAACAACATCTGCTAGTGAATCAAGTTCTTTCCCCATTTGTGAATCCACGCGCAATAAACGAGCAACCCGACCATCAAGACTATCTAACATCATCCCGATTAGTACTAAAATAGCAGCTGATTTATAATACCCTAAAGATGCGTAGCCGATTGATAAAAATCCACTGTATAAATTTCCGAGCGTAAATAAGTTTGGAATTGCTGCTCTATACAAAATCTGATCCCTTGCTTTCTGTAATAAATTCTTAATTAGTGTATGAAAAGTTACTTATTTTATCATACCATAAATTTCTTACCACGGACGAAAAAATTACCATTTTGTGAAAGATTTCATAAAGTGAAACCGCATTCAGTGGTTTGGTTCATTACGGTAAGCTTTCACGAGTAGTGTATCCCTCAACTACCTTTTTTAATTCCACTGAGATCTGAGACGAAGTACGAAGATTCTATATAAATCCATTTTGATTTTTCGACATATAAGTTACTGCTCTCTCCCACATAAAGATTAGGGTTTATGTCGGTTTTTAAATTTGTATTTATATAATAAAGCCATCATGTGCATGAAAGGGGAAAGCTTTAGTAAAGAAAGAAGCAACCTCAAATTGTTATCATTTGAGGTTGCTTCTAAGATTATTCAAATTTCGTTATCATTGTTCCCGTTTTATATTTATTATTAGGATCAAACCGTAATAAATCGCCATAGATAAGTTTATCAGAATAATTTAATTCTGTTTTCGTTTTTTCAATATACGGCTGGCAAATAGCTGAATCAATTGGTTCACCTGTGCTCTTTTTATAGCACATATTTTTTGTATAAACATAATCGTTTGTTACGAAACTACCATCACGCATAATCATAAGTGGGTCTTCGCTTTTCGTAAATAAATCCGTACCAAATTCAATGGATTGGTTTGTTTTAATACCAAGTAAATGAAGTAATGTTGGCTTTAGATCAATTTGTCCAGATACTTTGGAAATAGTTTTCCCTGCTTGACCAGGAACATGAATAATAAGTGGTACACGTTGCAGCTGCATCGAGTCAAATGGCGTTATAGATTCCTTACCGAGGAATTGTGCCATAGCAGCATTATGATTTTCAGAAATTCCATAATGATCTCCATAAATAACAATAACGGAATTATCGTATAATCCTTCTTCTTTTAATTGATGGATAAATAGTTTAAGAGCTTCATCTGTATAGCGAACTGTTGGGAAATAACGATTTAATACATCGCTCTCAGAATTATACTCATTAATATATTGATCTTCTGGATTTAAAAGAAATGGAAAATGATTTGTTAATGTAATAAATTTTGTATAAAACGGCTGTGGTAAAGATTTAAGTTTTGGAATTGATTGTTCGAAAAATTCTTTATCTTTTAATCCCCAACCAACAGACATTTGTTCTGTTCCGATATAATCATTTAGGTTAAAGTAACGATCATATCCAAGTGCTGGATACATTACATCTCGATTCCAAAATGTTTTATCATTCGAATGGAAGACAGCAGAATAGTATCCATGTTTCTTTAACTGCTCAGGAGTTGCTGTGTACTCATTATTTGCATGAGTAAAGAATACAGAGCCACGATCTAATGGATAGAGTGAATTTTCCACAATAAATTCGGCATCAGATGTTTTTCCTTGTCCAGTTTGATGATAAAAGTTATCGAAGTAATAACTCTCTTTTATAAACTGATTTAAAAATGGAGTGATTTCTTTTCCATTAATTTTCTTGTTGATTACAAAATTTTGTGTTGATTCCATTGAAATTAAAATGACATTTTTTCCTTTTGCAGCTCCAAATAAATTTTTATCAGTTTGTTTATCTTTTGAATTCATGTAGTTTTTAATCTCAGAAAGACCATCTCCGCTTGCGAATACACGCTCTGTAGAAGATTTAGACTGAAGTGTAATATCAAATAGATGATATGTGTATAAACCTAGATTTTTCACAACAGTTTGACGGTCAAAAGAATGTGAAAACAAATGAGGTTTATGAACAACAGCCACGATAATTTGCAATGCGAATAAAGCTGTTACACCACTAAAGAAGCTTCGTTTTTCAGATCGTGATAGCGGTGTACTATCACAAAAACTTGGAAATTTACGCGAAAGGAACATTAGAATAATTGCATCTGCAAATAGAAGTAATGTTTTGTACGTAAATAGTTCTTTAATGCTTGTTCCTAAATCCGCCATGTTATTTGTTTGGAATAGTACAGGAAATGTGACAAAGTCATTATAAAATCCATAAAACATCGCGTTTCCAAATAAAATAAATGATAGCAAAAAGCTGATGCCAATAATAAGGCGATTTCGATATTTTGTTGCGAATAAAGCTAGGCCAAAAAATAAAAGCAATGAAGCAATTGGATTAAACAAAAGCATCATTTCTTCGAAGAAGCTATCAATTTTAATATCGAAGGCTAGCTTGTACACAATATATGTTTTGATCCATAATAAAACGACTGCAACAAGTGCAAATCGTAATTTTAGAAACAAATGTTGTAACATAATATACTCCTCTCTTATACGTATGACAGTTCTAGTGATTGTACTTTAATGAATAGAAGTTTCACTTTATATATACGAACAGCCCTATATGTTTATGATTATTATACTACGTGTACTATTATATGAGAACAAAACGGAATTGTGGATGCTTTTTGTAACAATCGATTAGAAAAAGAGAAGTGGGAGACAATAAAGTGAAACTTTAATAAATGGATGGTGTATAATCCGTTGATTTAAATCGCACCATAAAAACGTTTCGTAAGGATATGGAGGTTGTAATGAGAAAGTTATTTTGTTTAGCATTATGTAGTGTTTTTATATTATTTGTTTCTCCACCAGCGATGGCGGCACAATATGATGTACTTTTGGTAGAAGATGCACTCTATTCTGTATTATTTCCGAAAATAAATGTTGCAATTGAAAAGCATTATGGAAAACTAAAGCCATATGATTGTCCGAAAATTGTGAGTCTAAAAAAAGTTTATAGTGGTACATATTTATTTCAAACAGTAATTGAAGTGACAAAATATGAAGCTGGTATAGGTGGGAAAGTACTTCCTCCATTTGAAAAAGTAAGAATTACATTTGATAATGATGAAGGAGAATGGATTGTGAAAAAAATAGATATAAAGCGCTTACCAAATGATACGAAATTGAATTGTAAAAAACCAATATAAAAAAATGTTTGACAAATAATTTATTCATTTGGTATTGTTAATACCAATATAAGATGTTTGAAAATTAAATAGACTTACCTCATCTACTCTCAAAGGTAGAGGCCGCGATAGGAAAGAGTAAGCTATGGGAGATTTAGTGGAATCTTTGATCATAGTTTGAAAGGGACTATTGCCGAAATATAAGAATGACCACCGCATTCATATATTGGGACTACATTGAATAAATGTAGTACTGTCATAAAATTTTATTTTATGGAGAGCTATTTGGAGATGTTGATGCGGTTTCTTATTTGAGAAGATAACAACTCGTTTATTTTTTCATGATACATTATTCCTAATAAGAAACGCGTGTGAACATTGTTCCGCGCGTTTTTTGTTTACCTAAAAGCGTGCTGCAATGAATAGAAGATGGTTGAGGGTATGAGTTTTAGAGGAAATAAGGGAGGAATTCAAATGTATTTACACGGCACAAGCCGAATCAATGACCAAGGACACTTAGAAATTGGAGGATGCGATACAACGCAGCTAGCAAAACAATATGGGACACCACTTTATGTATACGATGAGGCTGCTATGCGTGAAAAATGTCGCGCATTTCATCTTGCATTCCAAGAAAGTGGGTTCTCTTACCAAGTAGCATATGCAAGTAAGGCGTTCTTGTGCATGGAGATGTGCCGAGTAGCTCGTGAAGAAAATATGTCTTTAGATGTTGTTTCTGGTGGCGAATTATATACTGCTTTACAAGCTGGTTTTCCAGCATCACGTATTCATTTTCATGGTAATAATAAGACGGAAGAAGAGATTATAATGGCGCTGCGAGCAGGTATTGGCTGTTTTGTAGTAGATAATTTCTTGGAAATGGAAATATTACATGACTTAGCAGAGCGGTATGGAAAAATTGTAAATATATTAATTCGAGTTACACCTGGAGTAGAGGCGCATACACATGAATATATTACAACAGGGCAAGATGATTCGAAATTCGGTTTTGGAGTTTCTACTGGTCAGGCAATGCAGGCGATTCAAATCGCACTAGAGAAATCAAATTATAATGTGTTAGGTATTCATTCGCATATTGGATCGCAAATTTTTGAAACAGCAGGATTTGTTCGAGCGATTGAAGTATTACGGAACTTTTTAGAAGAAATAAGAAAACAAACAGGCTATGTAGTAACTGTATTAAATGTTGGTGGAGGATTTGGAATTCGCTACACAGAGTCTGATACACCGCTTACGCTTGAAACGTATGTGCATGCTGTAACGAATGCAGTGAGGGAACAATTTACAAGAAAGAATTATCCACTCCCTGAAATTTGGATTGAACCAGGGCGTAGTATTGTCGGAGATGCAGGAACAACAATTTATACAGTAGGAGCTGTAAAAGATATTCCGGGTATTCGTAAATATGTGTCAGTTGATGGAGGAATGACGGATAACTTAAGACCAGCTTTATATGGAGCACGTTATGAGGCAATGCTTGCCAATAGAGGAAGAGAAAATGCCGAAGAGATTGTATCAATTGCTGGAAAGTGTTGTGAGAGCGGGGATATGCTAATTTGGGATATAGAACTGCCACAAGTTACTTCTGGAGATTTGTTAGCAATCTCTTGTACGGGAGCATATGGATATTCTATGGCGAATAATTACAATCGCATACGCAGACCGGCTGTAGTATTTGCAAAAGGCGGGGCATCACAAGTTGTTGTCGAACGCGAAACATATGAAAATATAATTGGAAACGATCGCATACGCATAAAAGAGCTTGTATAATCAATAAAAAGGAGTTGTTCGAACTGGGCAACTCCTTTAAAAAAATAAAAAATATAAAATATATCGGAAAACTAGGATTGAAAAAAATCAGAATTATGATAAAATACAAATACAAAGCTTATCAAGAGAAGCGGAGGGAACTGGCCCTACGAAGCTCAGCAACCTGCTTATAGGAGCAAGGTGCTAAGTCCAGCAAAATGGCATCCATTTTGAAAGATAAGGTAAAATATATTACCGAACAGTCTTTTCGAAATGGGAAAGATTTTTTTTATGAATAAAAAGGGGGGCTGTTCGTGGGAGTGCGTGGACATTTTGACGAAGTAGCTGAAAAGATTCAAACGATGCTTGCGGATATGAAATATGGTTCTATTACAATTGTTGTGCAAGATGGAAAAGTGATTCAGCTTGAAAAAAGTGAAAAAGTACGCTTAAAGTAAAAAGCGCTGACTAGAAAAACTAGAGGCGGTTTTAACCTATTGTATTAGGTTAAAACCGCCTTTTTGCGTTACAGGGGGAAAAAACATGCTGACGTATGGAACATGGAAAGAGGACTTCATTTCTTTTTCTGAAGAAGATGAAACAAAAGGAGCACTGCAAGTATTAGAGTGGGCTTATAAACAGTATGAAGGTGAAATTGTATACGCATGTAGCTTTGGTGTAGAGGGAATGGTTTTGTTACATCTTATAAACCAAGTAAATCCATCTGCAAAAGTTGTTTTTTTAGATACAAACGTTCATTTTCAAGAAACATACGATTTAATTAAACGAGTACGGGAAAGGTTTCCGGATCTCGAAATTATTGAAAAGCAACCTTCGCTTACGCTTGAAGAGCAAGCAAAAAAACATGGAGATAATTTGTGGGAACATAATCCCAATCTTTGTTGTAAATTAAGGAAAATATTACCTTTAGAAGAATCTTTATCGAATGGAAAAGCGTGGATATCAGGTCTAAGAAGAGAACAATCTGAAACGAGGAAACATACAAAGTTTATCAATCAAGACCATCGCTTTCAGTCTATTAAAATTTGTCCGCTTATTCATTGGACGTGGAAGGAAGTATGGCGTTACGTATATAAGCACAATTTGCCCTATAATCCATTGCACGACATTGGTTATCCAAGTATAGGGTGTGAAAAATGTACGTTGCCTGTAGGAGATGGAGGAGATTCAAGAGACGGACGATGGGCTGGAAAGATGAAAACGGAATGTGGCCTTCATTATCAATAAGGTCATGGTTGATTTTAAATATATGTGAAAGAGGCGGACAGAAAAATGAGTAAAACAAACATATTAGTAAATCGTGTTGATGAAACATATGACACAAAAAATATTGCAAAAGAAATTGAATTAGACAAAATTGCTTTAAGTGATTTAGAGCTTCTTGCGATAGGTGGTTATAGTCCGCTTACAGGATTTTTAGGAGAAGAAGATTATCAATCTGTACTTGAAACAATGCGCTTAGCAAATGGGAGTGTATGGAGTATCCCTATTACACTACCAATAACGGAAGGAACGGCGAAACAATTAAAAATTGGTGAAGAGGTTCGTCTTGTTAAAGAAGGAATCACGTATGGCATTATTCAAATAGAAGATATTTTTACACCGGATAAAGAGAAGGAAGCATTGTTTGTTTATAAAACGACGGATATTGCTCATCCAGGTGTGAAAAAATTATATGATAGACCGAATGTTTATGTTGGAGGAACAATTACGCTTGTAAAGCGTTTGGAAAATGATAAGTTTCCTTCTTATCATTTAGATCCAAGTGAAACGCGTGCAGAATTTAAAAAGCGAGGCTGGAAAACAGTAGTGGGCTTTCAAACGAGAAACCCTGTTCATCGTGCGCATGAATATATTCAAAAGTCTGCACTGGAAATTGTAGACGGTTTATTTTTAAATCCGCTCGTTGGTGAAACGAAATCAGACGATATTCCAGCTGATGTGCGAATGGAAAGTTATGAAGTGCTTTTGAAAAATTATTATCCGGGCGATCGTGTCTTTTTAAGTGTTTTTCCGGCAGCAATGCGTTATGCGGGGCCGCGTGAAGCGATATTTCACGCACTGGTTAGAAAAAACTTTGGCTGTACACATTTCATCGTGGGGCGTGATCATGCTGGGGTAGGAAATTATTACGGTACGTACGAAGCGCAAGAGATTTTTACGAATTTTACAGTAGAAGAGTTAGGGATTACACCGCTCTTTTTTGAGCATAGCTTTTACTGTACAAAATGTGAAGCGATGGCTTCTACGAAAACATGTCCGCACGGTAAAGAAGAGCATGTTATTTTATCGGGAACGAAAGTAAGAGAAATGTTGCGAAATGGAGAAATTCCACCAAGTACATTTAGCCGTAAAGAAGTTGTAGAAATATTAATTCGTGGTTTACAAAAAGAAGTCGTTACAAAATAAGGAGAGAGTAGGATGGGAACAAATATAACTTGGCATACAGCATCTGTTTCAAAAGAAGAAAGACGAAAGAAAAGTGGCCACCACAGTTTTGTACTTTGGTTCACCGGATTATCAGCTTCTGGAAAATCAACAGTAGCAAATGCGGTTGCTGGGAAATTGTTCGAAAAAAATATTGGGAATTATGTACTAGATGGCGATAACATTCGTCATGGTTTGAATAAAGATTTAGGATTTTCCGAAAGTGATCGGACAGAAAATATTCGCCGAATTGGTGAAGTAGCGAAGTTATTTGTAGATCAAGGGACAATTGTACTAACAGCATTTATTTCTCCATTTCGAGTGGATCGTCAGCAAGTAAGAGATATTCTCGAAAAAGATGAATTTATTGAAGTATTTGTAAAGTGTCCAATAGAAGAATGTGAGAAACGTGATCCCAAAGGACTGTATAAAAAAGCGAGACAAGGTAATATTAAGCAATTTACCGGTATTGATTCGCCATATGAAGAACCTGTAGAGGCAGAAGTGGTAGTAGAAACACATCTTTATTCAATCGAACAATGTGCAGAACAAATTATCGGTTACTTACAAGAGCGTAGCTTTATATAGGGGGAATAAAAATGAGTTATGAAAAAGTGTGGGCAAACAATGAAAAGTTAAATGCTACAGAGAAAAAGAAATTAGAAAAAGATGGCTTGGAAATTTTTAAAGCTATCCCGTATTATGCTGAAAATGGGTTTGATTCTATTCCGAAAGAAGAGTGGGATTCCTTTAAATGGGCAGGATTATATTTACAACGTCCAAAAGAAGCAGGGTATTTCATGATGCGTGTAAATATTCCTTCTGGTATTTTAACGAATGAACAAGTCGAAGTATTGGCTTCTATTGCAGAAGATTATGGTCGTGACGTTCTTGATATTACTACAAGACAGGCGATTCAATTTCATTGGCTTGAAATTGGTCAAATGCCAGATATTTTTAACCGTCTAGAAAAAGTGGGATTATCAACGGCGGGAGCTTGTGGTGATATTACAAGAAATATTATTGGGAATCCTCTTGCTGGTATTGATAGTGATGAATTATTTGATACAGCACCAATTGTAAAAGAGGTATATGAGTTCTTTCAACATAATGAAGAATTTTCGAATTTGCCTCGAAAGTTTAAAATGTCAATTAGTACAAATGTATATAATGCAGCAAATGCTGAAATTAACTGTGCTGCCTTTACTCCAGCTACAAAAGAAATTGATGGAAAAATAGTGGAAGGCTTTCATTTACGAGTAGGCGGGGGATTATCTGCTCGTCCGTATTTAGCGCAGGAGTTAGATTTATTCATTCTTCCTGAACAAGTGAAGTCGGTAGCAATTGCAATTGCTACGGTTTTCCGTGATTTTGGATATCGTGAAAAGCGACATTTAGCACGTTTGAAATTTTTAGTTGCTGATTGGGGTGCGGAAAAATTCAAAGAAAAATTATTAGAATATACAGAGCCTTTACACGATAAAGGAAACGATGCTGTAAAAGGATGGAATGCAGGTTATTTCTACGGTGTTCATAAGCAAAAACAAGGTGATTTATCATACGTTGGCTTTAATGTGCCTGTTGGACGTTTACATTCTGAGGAGTTATTTGAAATTGCTAGAATTGCGAAGCAGTATGGAAATGGTGAGATTCGTACATGTAACTCGCAAAATTTTATTATTCCAAATGTTCCTGAAGAAAACGTCGAGGCACTTTTACAAGAACCATTGTTTGAATCGATTTCAGCAAAACCAAAATCATTCATTGGATATGCAGTTTCTTGTACGGGAATTGAGTATTGTAATCTCGCATTGGTAGAAACAAAAGCGCGCTTACGAAATATTGCGGACTATTTAGATACACAACTTGTACTTGATGTACCAGTTCGTATTCATATGACGGGATGTCCAAATTCATGTGGTCAAAGGCAGATTGCGGATATCGGATTACAAGGCGTGAAATTGAAGACGAAAGAAAAAGGAATTGTTGAAGCGTTTGAAATTTATGTAGGTGGTACGTTATTAGATGGTGGTGTTTATAACCAAAAATTAAAAGGGAAGATTGATGGGGAAGACCTTCCGGATGTTCTTGTATCGTTTTTAACATACTTTAAAGAACATAAACTGCCAGCTGAAACTTTTTATGAGTTTGCAGAACGCGTTGGAGTAGAAAATTTACAATCCGCGTTAAATACAATTTTAGAAAAAGTGATTGCATCTTAGGAGGGAGCAATATGGATTTGTATCGTTTTGAAGCAGTGTTGGCAAATGGTGTTGTTCCTGTAGTAGTTGTTGCACAAAGTGAGGAACAGGCATTTAGACTTGTTGAGGTAGAATTGGAGAAGTATTTTTTACCGTTGCCAGAAGTGAAGGAAATCTCTCTGCATGAAAAAAAGAAGATCCGCAAAGGTGCAGCATTTGTTATTCATGAGCAGGAGACATTGTAATACAAAATGACACCGATTTGAATAGTAACTTCCATTCGTAATAGGAATGGAAGCTTCACTTTATCCCGCACTAACGGGCAGTAATACCCTCACTTTAAGATGTTAGGAAATCAAAGAAGTTAGGTAGAGGATAACTGCCCGTAAGTGCCCGATTGGTTCAACTAACCATCAGTGGGGGATGAAACTCCCCACTGATGGAAGTTTCACTTTATAGTAGAAATGAGGAGAGATGATGGGAAAGGTATATATTGTTGGTGCAGGGCCGGGAGATCCGGATTTAATTTCTGTAAAAGGAGTAAAGTGTATCGAGCGGGCGGATGTTATTTTATACGATCGTCTTGTAAATAAAGAGTTACTTTCTTATGCGAAGCCAGATGCTGACTTAATATATTGCGGAAAACTCCCAAACTATCACACGATGAAACAAGAAACGATTCACGCCTTTCTTGTTAAATATGCAAAAAAAGGAAAAGTCGTAACGCGATTAAAAGGTGGAGATCCGTTTGTATTTGGAAGAGGTGGTGAAGAAGCAGAAGCGTTAGCGAAGCATGGTATTCCGTTTGAAATTGTACCTGGTATTACAGCAGGAATAGCTGCTTCTGCATATGCGGGGATTCCTGTAACGCACAGGGATGCGAGCGCAAGTTTTGCAGTTGTGACAGGGCATCGAAAAGAAGGTGCTGAAGAAGAAGTGAAGTGGGAGAACTTAGCGAAAGGTGTTGACACGCTTGCTGTTTATATGGGGGTAAGCAATCTTCCTTATATATGTGAACAACTTTTGAAATATGGAAAAGGAGAAAATACGCCAGTGGCTATTGTAGAGTGGGGAACTACACAATCTCAGCGAACCATTACAGGAACGTTAGGAACAATTGTAACGCTTGCTGAAAAAGAACAGGTCCAAAATCCGAGTATGATTGTAATCGGAGAAGTTGTTCGTTTCCGTGAAAAAATTCATTGGTTTGAAAAACAGGTGGACATTACGTATCCTGTAAGCGGAGTGTTATAAAATGAAAGCTGTATTATATGTATGTCACGGAAGTAGGCTGAAAGAGGCAAAAGAGGAAGCGGTAGATTTTGTTTCTGCTTGTATGAACTGTGTATCAGCTTCTATTCAAGAACTATGTTTTTTAGAATTAGCACAGCCTGATATTTCAGAAGGATTTGCTAATTGCGTAAGGAGAGGAGCAACAGAAATTGTCGTTGTTCCTATTTTTTTATTAGCAGCAGGGCATGTGAAAGAAGATATTCCAAATGAACTCCAAAAAATGCAAAATAAATATCCTCACATTGCAATTACTTACGGAAATCCGTTTGGTGTTTCAGAATCACTCGTATCCGCTACGTATAAAGGGAGCGGTATTAAAGAGTATGAAAGTGGGGTAACCTTGTTGCTTGTGGCAAGAGGGAGTAGTGATCTTGAGACGTTACAAGATATGAAACGTATTGCTTCTCTGTTTGAAAAAGAGGAGAAAGTTAAAAAGGTAGAAGTATGTTATTTAGCTGCGGCAGAGCCTAGGTTTGAGGAGAAATTAAAAGAAGTTGTAGAACGAAAAGAGGAGAATGTTGTCATTCTACCTTATTTGTTATTTACAGGCTTATTAATGAGACACATTGAGAAGGAAGTACGTGGATACCATTCTACGAATATATATGTAAGTCCTTATTTAGGAAAAAACTGTGTATTTCAAGAAATGCTAATCCAGAAAACGGAAGAAATATTAAGGGGAGATGAGTATGTATCCACTTACAGTACGAATTGAAAAGAAACGTGTTGTTGTCATTGGCGGTGGTAAAGTGGCATCATTTAAAATCGCTCCTTTATTAAAAGAAGGAGCGGATATAGTTGTAGTGAGTCGTGAATTAGATGCGAGTTTAGTAAAGCTTGTAGAATCGAAGCAAATTCGTTGGTTTCAAAAAGATTATGAAAAAGAGGATTTAGAAGGTGCTTTTTTAGTAGTGGCAGCTACAAGTGATTCAATAATAAATGAATCTATTGCAAAAGATGCATCATTAAACCAGCTTGTTAATGTAATTACCAACCCTGAAAGCGGAAATGTTCATTTTCCGGCAGCTATTCATCGAGGAAAGCTCAATGTTGCTGTTTCTACTGGAGGTGCAAGTCCGAAACTTGCGAAAAAGATTCGGGATGATATTGCTGCGAAATATGATGAGACATATGAAGAATATCTTGATTTCTTATATGAAGTGAGAATGAAAGTGAAACAATTGCCATTAGAAAAAAGAAGGCAGAATATTTTATTGCAAGAAGTATTGAAGCTTGAGTATATTCAAAACGAGCAGAAAAGGGAAAGGTTTTTACAAGAGTTAGGTGAAAGGGTCTATTAAAGAATAAATTAAATTCTTCTTTACAAATATAGCAATCTACTCTATAATCACAAGTAACTTCAATAGATGAAATCGATGAGCAAGAAGAGTACGTATATTTGATGCGTTCAGAGAGCTGGGATAAGGTGTGAGCCCGGTACGATAAAATATACAGAATGGGCTTGCGAGAGGTATGCTGAACAGATTAGTAGGCAACCCGGGTTCCGCCGTTACAAGGATAGGGTATCGGAATTTTTCCTGTACCTGAACAAGTGGGATTGTTGATCCAATTGAGGTGGTACCACGGTATTCTATTACATATATCGTCCTCTACATGCATAGTAGCATGTAGGGGACTTTTTTATTTTCTAAAGGAGGTGGGCGAGTATGAAATGAAAGTGTATAATTAAGAAAAATATAAATATTCAGAAAAGGAGAATTTACGATGAAAGAAACACAGCAATGGACGTCGAAAATTGGTTTTGTACTCGCAGCAGCCGGAGCCGCAGTAGGACTTGGAGCGATATGGAAGTTTCCATACGTTGCAGGTAATGGAGGGGGAGGAGCGTTTTTCTTAGTCTTCCTATTATTAACGTTATTTATTGGTATGCCTCTTCTTTTAGCGGAGTTTGTTATTGGCCGTAGTACACAAAAAGAAGCGGTTACTGCATATAAATTGCTAGTACCAAATAGTAAATTATATCCATGGATTGGTCGTATGGGAGTTGTTACTTGTTTTAGTGTACTATCTTTCTATAGTGTTGTAGGTGGGTGGATTTTATTATATTTATATTATAGTGTGACTGGTAACTTTTGGAGCGGGACAGTGGAATACGGAAAATTGTTCGAGCAAACAATTTCGAATCCTGTTAGTGCAGTAGGTGCTCAGTTACTCTTTATGCTTTGCACTATTTTTGTAGTAAGTAAAGGTGTAGAAAAGGGGATCGAAAAAGCAAGTAAGTATATGATGCCTCTATTATTTATTTTATTTATTGCTATTATTATTCGTTCTCTTACACTTGATGGGGCATGGGCTGGTGTTGAGTTTTTCTTAAAACCAGATTTTTCAAAACTAACAGCAGATACAATTTTGTATGCGATGGGACAATCCTTCTTTTCGCTAACAGTAGGTGCTTCGGTGATGGTAACGTATAGCTCGTACTTAAAGAAAGAAGAGCATTTAGCAAAGTCCGCAACATCAATTGTAAGTTTAACAATTTTTATTACGGTGCTTGCGGGACTAGCAATTTTCCCGGCAATCTTCGCATTAGGAGTTAAACCAACAGAGGGACCAGGCTTATTGTTTATTATTCTTCCAGCTGTGTTTGCGAAAATACCATTCGGACAATTTTTCTTTATCATGTTTTTAATTTTATTCTTCTTTGCAACGTTAACTTCTGCAATCTCAATGCTTGAAATTGTTGTTGCATCTGTCGCAAAAGATAATGAGAAAAAACGTCCTTCAGCATCATTTATTATTGGATTACTTATTTTTGCGGTTGGAATTCCATCAGCTTTATCATTCGGAGTTATGAGTGATGTGAAAGTCTTCGGAAAAACATTTTTTGATTTAGTGGATTTTGCAGTAAGTAATGTATTGCTGCCGCTAGGGGTACTAGCAATTTCATTGTTTGTACCAAATAAAATGAGTAAAGACTTATTAATGAAAGAATTAGAAGTTACAGAAACGAAAGGGAAAACATTATTTAACATATGGTTTTTCTTACTGCGTTATATTATTCCGGTAACAGTAGTAATTGTGTTTCTAAATGCAGTTGGTGTGTTTAAAATGTTTACAAAATGAGCAGGGGTTTCTCCCTGCTTTTTAGTTTGATTGTATCCCGCATTAATGGGCAGTAAGACTCTCATCTCAAGATTCAGAGAGGAATAAGGAAGATGGATGGGAGATCAACTGCCCGTAAAAGCCCGATTGGTGAGGGCTGATTAAAGTTTCATTTTATAGCAAATACTTTTCTTTATAACTTTCGTCGTAAATAAAAAAACTCGGTATGCACCGAGTTTTTTATTTATGATCCGATATAACCAGAAGGATCAACTGCATTTGTTTTACCTACATTCCATTCGCCAATATGGATTTCGAAATGTAAATGTTGCCCAGTAGATTGCCCAGTATTTCCCATGAAACCTAATTGTTGACCTTGTTTTACAGCTTGACCGACAGATACAGAGCGGCTGCTCATATGAGCGTATACTGTTGTGTATGTTTTGCCATTCATTCGATGTGATAAATAGACAACATTTCCGTAACTAGATGACATATCAGACCGAATGACAACACCATCAGCAGCTGCCATAATTGGTACTGTACCAGAAGCGGCGATATCTAAACCAGCATGGCGTCCGCGGGAAGGGTCGTTAAATCCTGAACTGAATCTTCCGGCTGCTGGTTTAATAAAGCCATTTTTATTTGTATCTTGCGGTGTTGGAGCAGTTTGTGCAGCTTCTTTAGTAGAAGCGTTTTTTTGTGCTTCTTCCGCTTTACGAGCTTCCTCAGCCTTACGAGCTTCTTCCGCTCGTTTTTCTTCTTCAATTGCTTTTTGAACAGCTTGGCGTTGATTTTCTAAAATACTTTTTGACTCTTCTAAGCCTTCAATCTCAGAATCTACTTTTGATACTTTAGTATGTAGATCGTTAATAAGTGCTTGTTGTTCTTGGTGGTTTTTCTGAAGTTCTTGTTGCTTTTGCTCCAATTTTTGCTTCGATTCGTTTAGTTGTTGTTCTTTCTTTTCAACAGCTTCTTTTTCTGTTTTTACAGTTTCTTGATCAGTTGTTTGTTTTTTTACAATCTCTGTATCGTTATTTAAAATCAAGCTAACGGAATACATATTATCAACAAGATCCGCGAAATTATTTGAGTTCATCAATACTTCAGTTACGATATTTGTTCGTGGTTTTTCTTGCATGGATTGTAGTCGTTGTTTAATGACGTCTTGACGAGTGTCGATATTTGTTTGCAATTGTTCGATACGTTTCTTCTTATCGGCAATTGTTTGTTGTGTTTTACTAATTTCTGTTTGTGTATCGTTTAAATCAGCTTCATTTTTATTGATAGAAGCTGTTAACTCATCAATCTTTTTTTGTAAGTCTTGTATTTCCTTTTCCATCTGTTCTTTTTCTGCTGACTTGTTCTGTAATTCTTGTTGGTTACCCTCTAATTCGGATTGAATATTAGATAATTTATCTTGACTTGTTTCTGCATATGTAACTGACTGCAATGGAGAAACAAAAATAGCACTTGCTGCTAATACGCTGAAAGCGACGTATTTCTTTTTCATAGTGGTCTAGCTCCTTTCCCTATGATGTATATATCATAATTGGAAGAATACTGTCTATTATTGTAATCATAATGTAACGAAAGTTTTATAAATGTACTATGAATTGTCGGGAATAAGGTAATTTTTGTATATTATTTCGTTTGATGTAATGAAAATAAAGGAGAGAGAACACCGATAAACACTTTAAGGAATCGTTCTCATGTTAGGTTTTCTGACATGGGTTTTGTTTTTGTCAAGAAAATTATTTGCGTTCACGCAAACTTATTTTGTTGTCAGATTTCATTTTTTGATTTATCATTTTTAACAGAGACAAAAAATGTAGTGAATTGTCGAATAATATGTAATACTCTTAATTTCTTAGTTTTATAGAAAAAAGAAATGTAGAGTTAATGCATGTAAGAAGGGGGTTGCAGCAAGTATGAAAAGGATAGGACTTGCATGGCAAATTTTAATAGGACTTGCGCTTGGTATTGCAGTTGGGGCGATTTTTTATGGCAATACAGCAGTTGCAGGGTACTTACAACCAATTGGTGATATTTTCATCCGATTAATTAAAATGATTGTTGTACCGATTGTCGTAGCGAGCATCGTTGTTGGTGTTGCTGGCGTTGGTGATGTGAAAAAGCTAGGACGATTAGGTGGAAAGACAATTCTTTATTTTGAAATTATTACAACAGTTGCAATTGTTGTTGGTCTACTGGTAGCGAATATTTTCCAACCAGGAAAAGGCGTAAATATGGATGAGTTAACAAAGACAGATATTTCTAAATATACGCAAACGACAGAGCAAGTGCAGAGTCACTCTTTTGCTGATACATTTGTAAACATTGTTCCGACAAATATTGTAGAATCATTAGCAAAAGGTGATATGCTTGCTATTATTTTCTTCTCTGTACTATTTGGTTTAGGGATTGCAGCAATTGGTGAAAGAGGAAGACCGGTTCTTCAATTTTTCCAAGGTGTAGCGGATTCAATGTTTTATGTAACAAACCAAGTTATGAAATTCGCACCGTTTGGTGTATTCGCATTAATTGGTGTAACGGTTTCTAAATTTGGTCTTGCTTCATTAATTCCGTTAGGGAAATTAGTAATTGTCGTATATGGATCAATGATCTTCTTCGTTGTAGTAGTATTAGGTCTTACAGCGAAAATATTTGGTATTAACATTTTCCAATTCTTTAAGATCTTAAAAGATGAGCTTATTTTAGCGTATTCTACTGCAAGCTCAGAAACGGTTTTACCGAAAATCATGGAGAAAATGGAGAAGTTCGGTTGTCCGAAAGCGATTACATCTTTCGTTATTCCGACAGGTTATTCATTTAACTTAGATGGATCAACTTTATATCAAGCCATTGCAGCAATTTTCTTAGCGCAAATGTATGGCATTGATTTATCTCTCGCGCAGCAAGTTACATTATTGCTTGTATTAATGGTTACATCTAAAGGAATTGCGGGTGTACCAGGAGTATCGTTCGTTGTATTATTAGCAACACTTGGTACAGTAGGTATCCCGGCAGAAGGATTAGCATTTATCGCAGGTATTGACCGTATTTTAGATATGGCTCGTACAGCAGTTAACGTAGTAGGTAACTCTTTAGCAGCTGTTGTTATGTCTAAATGGGAAGGTCAATATGACGATGCAAAAGGACAAGCTTATTTAAAAGAGCTTTCCGAAAAACAGGCAGCTTAATAGCTATTGGCAGAGCCCCCGCATAAGATGTGGGGGCTTTTTTGCATAGAAAAGGGGTTAGGAATCATGAAACGAAAATATGGCGATGGCTCTACTTGGGAACGGTTAATAGAGAAAACATATGAAGTGAAGACAATTGAGCAAGGAATGTTAGGTGTGCTGCATATGCAAAAAGTGAAAGAGCCTAGCTATAAGCAATATAATAATCAAAAAATTTGTATTGTAAATGATGGGTACACATGGATGCAGTATTTTATAAACGATAAGAACTTTGCGATTACAGCTATGTTAAATGAAAAGAAGGAGTTAGTGCAGTTTTATATTGATGTAGCCAAAGAATATGAAGTAGATGAGAGAGGCATGCCGTATTTTGATGATCTCTATTTAGATGTGGTATTATTACCTAATGGTGATGTATATGTATTGGATGAAGATGAGTTAGAGGGAGCATATATAGCTGGGGATATTTCTAAAAAAGAATATCATGTAGCTTGGGATACAGCTAAGTGGATTATTACAACAATTGAAAAGAAAAAGTTTTTTTGGATCGAAATTTTAGAAATGGAAATTGAAAAATTAAAATGAGTATTTTTCTTATAGATTGCTTATTTTATTTCGTAATTCTGTATAAATATCGAAAAATGTAAAATATTCTCATACAAATAATAATTGACTTTTTATTCGTAAGCGAGTAAAGTTAGGGAGGAAATTATTATTAAAAATAAAATATGAAACCTTCTTATAAAGAGAGGCGGAGGGACTGGCCCTACGATGCCTCGGCAGCGGACTCACAACAGAGTGCTGTGCCAAATCCAGCAAGCATGTGCTTGACAGATGAGAAGAGTGTTTCTTATGAATGTATAAGACCTCTTCTTTTCGGAAGAGGTCTTTTGTTATGAGATAGAAAAGGTTTTAGAACTAGGGAGAGATGTTATTTTGAAACAAACGAAAGGGAATGGCTTAGCATTATTACCGCTTGGAATATTCTTAGCACTATTTATTGGTTCTGGAATTATTACAGGTGATTTTTATAAATTGCCGATACTTGTAGCAATCTTAATTGCTGTAGGGACTGCATTAGTGATGAATAGAAAAGAAAGCTTTACATCAAAAGTAGAACGGTTTGCCAAAGGAGCTGGTAATCCGGATATTATGATTATGGTGTTGATTTTTGTACTTGCGGGTGCGTTTTCTGAAACTGCAAAAGGAATGGGCGGGGTTGACTCTACAGTTAATTTAGCGCTATCTATTTTACCGCAAGGATTTATTGTTGCAGGCATTTTTGTTATAGGGGCCTTTATTTCACTAGCAATGGGAACTTCTATGGGGACTATTGCAGCGTTAGCGCCAATTGCAGTCGGGATTAGTCAGCAAACAGATATTTCGATTGCACTAGTAATGGCAACAGTTGTTGGCGGAGCGATGTTCGGTGATAATTTATCATTTATTTCTGATACAACAATTGCGGCCGTTCGCTCACAAGGAACAGAAATGAAGGATAAGTTTAAAACAAACTTTTTAATTGTATTGCCAGCTGCGATTATTACAATTGTATTATTGGTTATGCTTACACTTGGAAATGGTACCGAAATCAAAGTTCATGCATTCGATTGGGTGAAAATTTTACCATATGCGGGTGTGCTAATTACAGCATTACTTGGTTGGAATGTACTTATTGTATTAACGGGTGGAACAGTTTTATCAGGTATTATCGGTCTTATTGATGGTAGCTACACATTGGCAAGCTTCTTTAAAAGTGTAACAACGGGAATCAATGGCATGATGGAGCTAGTGCTCTTATCGATTTTAATTGGTGGAATGGTCGAACTAATTCAATATAATGGTGGTATTCAGTATTTAATGGACGTATTAACACGTAATATTCGTTCGAAAAAAGGTGCTGAATTTGGAATTGCTGGTTTAGTTAGTATGACGAATATGTGTACTGCTAATAATACAATTTCTATTATTTTTACCGGACCACTTGCAAAAAAAATTGCAGATCAATATGAAATTGATCCTCGAAAATCGGCGAGTGTGTTAGATCTATTTTCATGCTGTGTACAAGGATTAGTTCCATATGGGGCTCAAATGTTAACCGCGGCAGGTTTTGCAGCATTGTCACCGGTTGAATTGTTACCATATGCGTTTTATCCAATTTTAGTTGGGGTATGTGGTATAGTTTCTACTTTAATTGGTTTTCCAAGGTTTTCAAAAGTAGCGAAAAAAAAGCAATATCATAAAACAGCATAAAGAAAAAGGGTGCCTTATACGAGGCATCCTTTTTCTTTATATCTACCTTAATATAAGACTGACTTGGAATAGGTCTTAAGTCTGATTAGAAAACGGTTCTTAAGCTCGTTATGGAAAAATGAAAAAATAGTTAAGATAAGAGTATCAAATCGAAGGGAGGCGAGCACAAGATGAAACAATTTTTAGCGTTTATCGCAGCCGGTATTTTGGCTTTAATTGCTCTTGGTAGTCTTGCTGGGATTGTAGGATTTGCAATTGGAGCAGGAATTGTGTACTGGAGCTATAAATTATTTGTGCGGACACAATCATTTTTGGGGAAGTTAGCTTGGGGGATTGTCGGTTTAATCGGCTTGTCAATTGCTCTTTCCCATTCTCCAGCATTAATCGGTATCGTAGCGTTAGTCGTTCTATACTACGGATACCGTGAGTGGAAAAAAGATAAAGATGCAGTAGTTGATTCTACTTCAGAAAGTTCTAAACCATATAGCAACTTTGAAGATGAGTGGAACCAGTTAATGAAAAACTAATATAAAACAATATAAATCATAAAGTAGAAGAGAGGAAGATTAGAATGAAACAATCTTTATTCGGACGTGTACGTGATGCAATTTTAGCAGATTTTCATAATGTTTTAGATGAGAAAGAAAGAAAAAATCCAATTGCTATGTTAAATCAATATTTACGCGATAGTGAGCGTGAAGTAACAAAAATTGAAAAATTAATTCAGCGCCATAAAACATTAAAATCTAACTTTGCTCGTGAACTTGAGCAGGCTCGTTATTTCGTAAATAAGAGATCAAAGCAGGCGATCATCGCACAAGAAGCAGGGGAAATGCAACTACATGAACGTGCGTTAGAAGAAGTAGCATATTATGAAGGGCAAGTCGCTCGTCTAGAGGAAATGTATGCAGGTGTATTGGAACAAATTGATGAGTTAGAACGTCGTCTTTCTGAAATGAAGAATAAGTTAAAAGAAATGAATGCAAAGCGTATGGAATTAATGGCTCGCGAAAATATGGCTCATGCCAACCGTCGCATGAATACGGCTCTTCATAAAATGGATGAGAATAATCCGTTCTTACGATTTGAAGAAATTGAAGATCACATTCGTGATTTAGAGCTTCGCATGAATGAAGAGCATGAGCGTGATACATTTGATATGAAAATTGCAAAACTGGAACGCGAAATGAAAGAAAAAAATGAAGTATCTTTAGACAAAGAAGTAATAAAATAATTGTAGTATATTATAAAACGAGCTTATGATATAGTGATAGAAGAAAAGGTGTTGGAAAGCAATACCTTTTTCTTCTATTTATATGTAACAAGAAGGGAGGAGCTGAAATGAAGAAACAATTTTCTAAATCACAACTAGTGGGGATGCTCCTCATCATATTTGGATTTGGTCTTTTTCTTGATATGGTTCTCGGACATTTTGAACCAGGTGCTCTTATCTTTGCATTTATTATGATTATGTTCGGGAGACATTATCGAAAAAAGAATCGATATGTGAGAGGGAATGTGTTTTTATTTGTCGGAGGGATTGTTTTTTTATTCTTCCTGTTTTCATCAGCGGCCTTCGTACTCGTTGTATTTGCTTGCTTAGCCTTCATCGGCTATCAGCTTATTCAAGGACAACAAAAGCCAAAAACTGTAAAGGTGGAAATTAAGGAAAAAGGATATATAGATGAAGAAAAACAAATCTATCGAACAGAACCATATCTTAAGAACATAATGCTTGGGAACATAAGAATGATGGACCACATTTATGAGTTAGAAGATATTAATGTCCAGTACGGAGTCGGTGATGTTGAAATTGATTTGACGACGGCGATGATTCCAGAAGGGGAAACGGTCATTGTTATTCGTGGCGTTATTGGTAACATTCGTTTGTATGTTCCATATGATATTGAACTATCTTTAAATCATTCTGTCATCATGGGAAGAGTTTTACTTCCAGGGCATGAAGAAACAGGTTTTAATCGAAATGTTACGTTTAAGACAGAACAGTACAAAGAAGCTCCACGCCGTATTAAAATTATTTCTTCGCTTGTCGTAGGCGATACGGAAGTGAGGAAAGTATAATGAAAAAGCAAGGAAATATTTCATGGATGTATATTCGTTATTCTATGTTATCTTCTGTTAGTATTGCACTTATTTGTACAGTTGTATATGTGTGGAAAAGTGGGCAAGAAGTATATGATTTATTATGGAAAGAATCCATTGCTTCTGTTCCAATTGGCTTGTTAATTATAAGTACAAGTCTTCTTATGGGCGGAATTGTAGGGTATGCGATTGGTTATTATATGCAGCAACGTATTCAAGGCTTGAATACTTTCTTGTTTGAAGTAGAGCGTGGGAATTTCCCAAAGGATGTTTCGTTTACTGCGGAAGATGAATTTCATGAAGTAGAGCGAAAAGTAATTGCGCTTGCTCGAAGATTAGAGGAACAGGCTGGGTTATTTCAAAAGGTAACGAATGAACGAGCTCATTGGAATGAAGAAATGAGACAAGAAGCGATTTCACAAGAAAGGCATCGACTAGCAAGGGAACTGCATGATTCAGTGAGTCAGCAGCTTTTTGCAATGTCTATGATGATGTCAGCGATTAATGAACAGGTAGATCATATGCCAGAAACAACCCAAAAGCAATTGCAACTTGTGGAAAATATGGTTGTAAATGCGCAATCGGAAATGAGAGCATTACTCCTGCATTTACGTCCTGTACAATTAGAAGGTAAAAAGTTAACAGAAGGCATCGAAGAACTGCTAACAGAACTTTCAAGAAAACAACATATGAAAATAGAATGGTTGATTGAACCGATTCAATTACAAAAAGGTGTGGAAGATCATTTATTCCGTATTGTACAAGAGGCATTGTCTAATACATTACGGCATGCAAAAGCAAAGAAAACGGAGGTACGTCTGCGCCAAATCGATCAGTATGCGATTTTGAAAATCATTGATGATGGTGTTGGATTTGAGGTAGGTGTCAATAAAGCTGGATCATACGGCTTAAGGTCTATTCAAGAGCGTGTCCATGAAATTGGTGGAACGTTAAAAGTGCTTAGTTTTCCAAATAAAGGTACACAGATTGAGGTGAAGGTACCAATTATGATAGAGAGAGGGGGAGGATTATGATTAAAGTATTGCTTGTTGATGATCATGAAATGGTGCGAATGGGTGTATCAGCATATTTATCAACTCAACCGGATATTGAGGTAGTCGGGGAAGCGGAAAATGGAAGAAAAGGTTCGGAACTAGCGTTAGAATTAAGGCCGGATATTATTTTAATGGATCTTGTTATGGATGAAATGGATGGTGTTGAGGCAACACGTGCCATTATTCAAGAATGGCCTGAAGCGAAAATTGTAGTCGTAACGAGCTTTTTAGATGATGAAAAATTATATCCTGTCATTGAAGCAGGTGCGACCAGTTATTTATTAAAAACCTCGAGAGCAAGCGATATCGCAGATGCCGTACGAGCAACTTATGATGGGGAAACGGTGTTGGAGCCGAAAGTTACTGGGAAAATGATGTCTCGTATGCGTCAAAAGAAAGAACAACCTCTTCATGAAGATTTAACAGAACGAGAGTCTGAAATTTTATTATTAATTGCAGAGGGAAAAAGTAATCAAGAAATCGCGGATGAACTATTTATTGCACTCAAAACGGTGAAGACACATGTTAGTAATATATTAAATAAGTTGAATGTAAGTGATCGTACGCAGGCGGTTATTTATGCATTTAGACATCAATTAACGAAATAAGATGAACTTCCACTGGAAATGACTTGTTTCATTAGTGGGAGTTTTCTTTATTGACGCATCTATTTGAAAGCGTTATCATTCCATTAGAAACACTACATACAAAGGGGGAGATAGTGTATGTTAGTTCAAACAATATTTGAAAAGAATAAAAAAGAAAAGTTGAGAAATTATGTGAATGCATTGCAAGCACTTCAGGAGCAATTGGATGTAGAAACAGATTGTATAGCAATCATTGAAGCGACAGAAGAATATTATTTATTTTTAGTAAAACAAATAGAATGTTATGATGTTGTAAAAGTAGAAACAGTTGATACGAATCTTGAATATTATACAAAAGTATATAAAGTAAGTAGTTTTAGTCGTATGACTTACCAAATGTAAAAAAACTCCCGAAATGGGAGTTTTTTTAGGACACTCTACGTTCAGAGGAATCTTCTATTAATGGTACAGGCTTTTCTCCCTGTAGTTTTGCAATGACAAGACCGATCATTGCTCCAGTAAGTGCTGGTAAGAGCCAGCCGATTCCTTCAGTATATAGTGGAATATATTCAAAGTAAGAAGTAATGGATGTAACAGATACGTTTCCTTGTTTTAAGCCATCAAATATACTTATGACTGCAGCTCCAATTAAAGCGCCAACGTAAACAGAGCGGTAACCGCCGAAATATTTATGAAGTAGCGATAAGAGTACAAGTACGATAGCAATTGGATATACAACAAGTAAAACGGGTACAGAAATCGCAATGATTTTTGTTAATCCTAAGTTTGCTACTAAAAGTCCTAAGCCGCAAATCACACTTGCCAAAGTTTTGTATGAAAATTTTGTAAATAAAGTTGAGAAATATTGGCTGCATGCTGATACAAGTCCAACGCATGTTGTTAAGCAAGCAAGTGTTACGATAACAGCTAGTAAAGAAAGGCCGTATGGACCAAATAACTGTTGAACGATAACGGTAAGTAATTGCCCACCATTTTTTGCATACCCAAGTGAAACACTAGTTACACCTAGCCATCCAAGTGCTCCGTATACAAGAACGAGTCCTGTAGCTGCAATCAGCCCTGCTTTTGTCGTTGCGATTGCAACTGCCTTGCGATCTTTTACACCTTTTGAGCGGATTGCATTCACGACGATAATTCCAAATGCAAGAGCCGAAATTGTATCCATTGTTAAATAGCCTTCCATAAATCCTTTGAAAATCGGAGAAGATTGATATTCTTGCATTGCTGGACCTGATTCCCCAAGTGGTGTAAACACACTTTTTATAAATAAAAAGAAAATAGAAAGTAATAAGATAGGCGTTAATACATTACCAATTCGATCTACTAATTTAGAAGGGTTTAAACTTAGCCAATATACAATCGCGAAGAAAATAACAGTATACGTCAATAATGCTAATCCGCTTGTGCGAATATCTGTTGGTAAAAAAGAACCTACACCCATCTCGTATGCAACGTTTGCAACGCGAGGTATTCCCATAGATGGACCAATTGCAATATAGACGACAACGGTAAAGAAGATTCCGAATATTGGGTGAACATGACTTGCCAGCTGCTGCATTCCATTACCTGAAAGAGAGATTGCGATAACAGTTAATAGTGGTAATCCCACCCCTGTTAGTAAAAAGCCAAGCATGGCTGGCCAAAAGTGCTCACCAGCATTTTGTCCAAGCATTGGAGGGAAAATTAAATTACCTGCTCCAAAAAATAAAGAAAATAGCATAAGACCTGTGGAAAAAACATGTTTTTTTGATACAGTGTTCATTGTTTTTCCTCCTTTTTATAAAAATTTATTTGTAAGAACACAAAAAACTCGCCCCTTAATAAAGGGACGAGTTATATTTACCCGCGATACCACCCTAGTTCATACATGTAGAAATACATCTATATGTATGCGGCTTTACAACGTACAACATGATACGTGTTCCTTGTAACGGGGGACGACCGGTAAGAACTTACTACATCGTTCGGTTCTACTTCTCGGAGATGATTTTCGGTTACGTACTGAACATTGGCTTTCAGCAAAATGCCAACTCTCTGGGGAACAGCCCTATAACGTACTCGTTCTCTTCAATGAATTTTGTTCAAGTATTCTGACAGTATTTTCACATGTTTTTTTTATAAAGTCAATAGTTTTTTTGAATAAAGTTTTGAGAAAGTGCATCTATATGAGAGATGGACCGGATATAATCTGCAAAAGCTTCCTGATCTGTCGGGCCTTCCGTACGATTTTTTCCCGATTGAAATGTTATAAATTTATCTCCTCCATTTGCTAAAAAAGAATTGACTACAACGGAGTATGTTTGATCATCTCGTAATGGTGTTCCATCCTCTAAGAAAATAGATTGGGTGATGCTATTTTTCCAAGTATAGCGAATACCTGAAGTTTGTAGCATACGAGTTTCCTCTTTCCATTGCTCTTGTAAAATATTTCGGATATCTTTTCCTGATAAATCCATTTTGATTAACTTATTACCAAATGGCTGTATCAGGAAAGAATCTTCCCATGTAATGATCCCTTTTTTTAAATTATGGCGGATGGTTCCAGGATTTACGAAAGAAATATCTGCTTGCATAGTTTGACGCTGAGCTATCGCAAGAAAAGTTCCCAATTTTGATTCACCGTGTTCATTTTGATCTCGTGTTAACTCATATTCGGTTACGCCCAGTTGTTCATCTACTTTAGATTGAATTTTTGTGGTGTAGGAATCAATCCAGCTTTTTGTATGTAAATCAGGAGAAAGTGTATGTTGATAGACTGGGACAATTGTTGCATCTTTCTTCGTAATATCTTTTGTTTGACGATTTAATGTAGCAGTTACGCTTGAAAAGGCTTTTCCATATGAGTATGCTTGCACAAGTAGTTTTCCGTTTACCTTTCCATTTATATAGGAGTGGCTGTGCCCACCGAATATAATATCAACGTCAGTATCTAGCTGATTTGCTAAATCAGCTAAAGCTCCGTTTGTGTTACCGTCTATTGTACTACCACCAAGGTGGGCAAGAATAACAAATGCATGAATCCCTTTCTTTTGTAGTTGCTGTACATAGAAATTAATGGAAGAAGCTTCATCCAAAAAGAAGATAGAGGACATATTCGTATGCATGGTTAGAAATGGAGTATCTTTTGTAACGACACCAATGAAGGCAATTGGAATACCATCAATCCATTTAATTGTATAAGGAGAGAAGAGTGGCTGTTTCGTACTACTATCTAACACATTGGCGCATACATAAGGAAATGAACTACCTGAAAACGAATTTTTTTGTGTAGTGAGTTCACCATTAATTAGTTGTTGCAGAACAGTAGGCCCTTTATCAAATTCATGGTTCCCTATTGTGCCAACATCAAATTGAAGATGATTTAAAAATTCCATCGTTGGTTCATCATGAAACAGTGCTGAAATCGGAGGGCTCCCGCCAATCACATCTCCTGTATGAACAAGTAAGGTGTTAGGGGGTTCTTATCGCGGTAGGATTGAATATAAGCAGCTAGGTAATCAGCGCGTCCTACAGCTTTACTATGCAATGTTGAAGTGGTATTTAATTGGCCGTGAAAGTCATTGAGTCCAAGAATTTGCACGGATACGTCGATAGGTGGAGAAGGATAGAATGGAGAGGAAAAAATCAGTTGGATAAGAAAAGGGAGTAATAGAAAATAGTTCATATTAACACTCCTCTATTAAACTTATTTTAGGTTGTAGATTTTTATCACGCTATTTGCGGACAGTAGCATTTCCATCTCAAAATTAAGCGGTTAGATAGGTGATGAGAGGTCTGTAAAAGTTCGATTGGTGAAGGGTGATTAAAGTTTCACTTTATTGTATGAGGAGTGAGAGGGAATCTTTTGTAAAAAGTACGTAAAAATATAAAGGGAATGTAAAGTTTTTTGAGAAATATGACAATTTAAATGAGAAAGCAGGAATCTTTTTTATCGATAGAGAATAATACTACAATCCACTTGCTGGAAAGAACAAACCAAAAAGAGGTGACGGAAATGCTTGCGATGGGTGTATTGTTTGGAATTATAGTAATTTGTGGTTTCATATGGTTATATTATGCGCGTTCTTTTAAACAAGCAGAAGTGTTACTCTTTCAAAAAGGAAGTTTGTTGACAAGTCAATCTAGATATTTAGTATGTTCCAAGTGTGGAAGTGCACAGGCCAGAAGTGGAGGATATCAAGAGTGTTGCAAAATTAGGTTATGAAAGAAGCCTCACAAAATTATGTGGGGCTTTCTTCAGATTTTGTGGCACTCCAAATGGTCCAGCGATCTTGTTCGATAATTGGAGCTATGTTGTGTAGCTTAGTATGAATATGATGCAGAAGCTGAGAAAGTTCATTATCCGTTAACTCGTATAAAATAGATCGACCTGTTCGTGGTGATAAATCTTGTAGTAGTGCTTCGATGGAATCATGGATTTTTCGTATTTCCCACATTGTTTGAAGTGGAAGTGGGTGCATGCCGTTTTGTGCTATTAATTCCTGTATATGCGTTGCTTTTGGTCTTCGCTTTTCCTCTATTTGAATGAGCTTAGGATAGATGGAGAAAAAATATCCACGAATATGTTCTAGGCTTCCTGGAATCGTACAATCTTCGATGGTGCGATCTTGAAGAATAAGCATTCCATCTTTCTTTAAGATACGTGAGGCTTCTTGCAAAAATTTCGGGATGTCTTGTAAATGATGGATAACAGCACGGGAAATCACAATATCAAAAGTTTCATTAGTAAACGGCATATGCTGGGCATCACCGTGAACGAATGAGATGTTTTGGAAGGAAGTGCAATTTTTTGTTGCTGCTTGCAACATCTTTTCGGAAAAATCGAAACCAACGACATTGCTAGCTCCCATAAGAGCTAGTTCTTTCGTATAAATACCACCACCGCAGCCAATATCGACTATATTTTTATCGCTTACATTAATTATACTTTGGATCATTTGGCGCCAAGAAAGATCTGCATTCCGTGTAGCGTAGGTGTACTTATTATTCGCGTCATGAAAGTTAATAGACATATGAAAACCCCCCTTCGTGTTTATTATATCTCATTTCAACATACATAACGTTTTTGTTTCATTTTGGGTAACAATAAGCTTTTCTTATTGTTCTAGATAGGAGGATTTGGAGTGAGCAGAAAATGTTTGTTAATGGTATTCATTTTTTTATTAGTATCGTGTAGCCAAGTTGAACAAAAAAAGGAGAAAAAACAAGTAGAAGAGACGGTGAATTCTATGCAGGAAAGTATACAAGTAACAATTATGCAGAAAGGAAAAATCGAAAAGATTTTAAAACAAGAGGAAGCAAAAAAAGTAGTAAATATTATTAATAAGGCTGAAAAACAACAAATAACAGGGAGTTTTGGAGAGCCAGAGTACGAAATTCAAATTGAGAACAACGGAAAGAAGAAAACATATCGCGCATGGTTAAGAGGAGAAGATCGGAAAGGGTGGTTACAAGATGAAAAAGGTACGTATATGCTTACAAAATCTGATACGGAACAACTTTTATCTATACTTCCATTAGCTCCGGAATCAACAAGTGATGATACAAAAGTGAATGTATTAACAGAAGTGACAAAAAAGGATTTGCAAATTACTGCTTTTCACATTAAAACAAATGAAAAGAACATAAATTATACAGTATTTTATACGATTTCGGATTATTTATATAAAATATTGGAAAAAGAAAGAGAATACTATTTTCAGTTGACTTTTCCTGCTAAAGTACAACAAGTGATTGGAAAGACAACAAGTGAAATCATGAAAGGCGAGAAAGTGAAAGAGGGATATAAACAATATGAAGTGAATATTGTTGTACCAATAGAGAATGCATCAGCTTCTCAAATAAAAGCATTAGAAACTTACTATGATAATTATGATCTACAAGTATTGAATCATAAAAAAGAAAAAGTAGGTGCATTTCAAAATATTATTCAAATTGTAAAAGATTATGGTGAAAAAATGAATTTACAAAGATAGCGAAACTCTTTCCTAGGAAATGATAATAGAGTGAACCGAAAAGGTTCACTCTATTATTTTGTTTTTGTAGATAGCTCATTTAGTGATTTTCGTGTAATAAGATAGGAAATCATAAGAGCAGAAAGAATAATAAGAATAATAAATAGATGCTTTGGTAACAAATCTAATAGTAAGACGTAGCCAACGGTATAAAAGATTAGTGACGAAGCTAAAAAGGAAAGAGTGCTAATCATGAAAGATTGTAATGTCATTTTTTTCTACCTCCTTTCGTTATTAGTTTTGGCTAAAATTGGATGAAATAAACGTGATTTCCAATAAAAGAAAAAAATATGGCATAATAGAGAAAAAGAAAGAGGAAGGAGAGAGGTATGAAAAATAATACAAAAGGATTATGGGGAATTGTAGCGGCCGTAGGCATATTTTTGCTTTCTAAGTTGAAATGGGTATTTGCGATTTTTAAACTCGCAAAATTTTCAACAGTATTTAGTATGCTATTATCACTTGGGGCATATGCGGCTATATATGGATGGAAATTTGGTGTAGCACTGATTTATCTGCTTTTTGTTCATGAAATGGGACATTTGTGGGCAGCGAAACGAAAAGGTATACCTACGTCTCCAGCAATCTTTATTCCGTTTATGGGTGCTCTTATTGGAATGAAAGAGATGCCAAAAAACGCAAAGGATGAGGCTTACCTTGCTTATATGGGCCCTCTTTTTGGTCTGTTATCATTTTTACCAGCAATTCCGCTCTATATGATAACAAAGGAACCATTTTGGGCTCTTGTTATTTTACTTGGAAGTATGTTGAACTTTTTTAACTTGATTCCAGTTTCTCCGCTAGACGGGGGACGAATTATTTCTGTTGTAAGTACAAAAATTTGGATGCTAGGTCTCGCTGTATTACTTGGATATTCTATTTTCTTTAAGAGTATTATGGGTGGGTTCATCTTTATAATCGGTTGTATGGAGCTCTATCGGGTGATGAAGCGAAATAAACCAATTGAAGAATTAGGATATAAAGTAGATGTGATGAGAGTTTATCTTGCGAAACTTCAAGAAGAACTAGAGGAAACAGAAGCTGTTCACCGAACGCTCTATATGATCCATCATGAAATGAAGCTGTTAAAACAAAAAGAAAAAGAGAAGCAACTAGAAGTAGGAGAGCGTCAAAAGATTGAAGTGTTGGAGTACGTATTACCAAAATTTGAACCGCTTGACTATGTACCATATGAAGATGAAAAAGAAGAATATTTCATTCGGATAAGAGAAGCTTTAGAAGTCTCAGAAAGAAAAATGAACGAATGGGGAAAAGAAAAGAAACAACAAGAAGATTATTATAAAGTAGATGCTAAAACAAGGTGGACGGTGTTTGCTTATTATATTGGTTTACTTGCGATACTTGGTTACACTGCTTATGAAGGATATGCAATTTTACAAGAATATTTGCCACAGCGAAATGTGTAGAAAAACAGTGTCGAAATGGTCAGAAGAATTTATACAGGAATTTTGCTTCTACAAGAGAATGTTACAAATATAACGGCATATAGAAATAGATGTAACATTCATGGTAGAAAAGGAGTTTGGTGTATGAAGAGAGTGTGGGCGATACTTGGAATTGTGATTGTGATGGGCATTACAAGTTATAGTTTAATGAGAGTATTGTTACATTATGCAAGTAAACCTGTTGGAATATCTGCACTGCCGCAAGTAGAAGATGTGCAAGAAAAGAAAAAAGTATTGCAATTCATCCGCACGACACACGAAGATTATAACAATCTCTTAAATTATGGAAAGGCTGAGAGATATACGGAAGGGGATTGGAACCATCTCGTACAGTGGTTTCAAAAACAAGAACCGTCTTTAAAAGATATACATAGGGAAATAAAGGATGAAAAGATAAAGCGGGATGTAAGGAGAAGCTATGAGATATTGAAAAAGGGCATAGAAGTTCGGAAGATTGAATATGTAGTGTATGCTCATCGTGTTTATCACGACTTGGATATTTTAGTAAATAAATATACGGGTGAAACAAATATATGGGGATATACAGAGTTTGGAAATGGAAAAGATATAAAAGTGATTGAACAAATTTTGCAAACTTAGTAATAAGCTAGCTAAGATATTGGTTAGCTTTGTTTCTTTTGGGAAAGATAGGAAAGCATTGAAGATGAGTATTAAATTAGTGTCTCACTAGTGTACGTAATGAAAGTCAAATTTAAATCGTTCATACATTTTTCACAAAAACACCATGTTTATAGTGATTAAAATCACAACTTTCCATTTTGGCTTCGTTTACAATAACAATATACAAGGAAATAGAGGAGTGGGATATAATGTTAAGTGAAAAAACAATTGAAATTGTAAAATCAACAGTACCATTATTACAAGAAAAAGGTGTTGAAATTACAACGAGATTTTATCAAATTATGTTCTCGGAACATCCTGAATTATTAAATATTTTTAATCATACAAACCAGAAAATAGGAAGACAGCAACAGGCATTAGCAAGTGCAGTGTATGCAGCAGCAACGTATATTGATAATTTAGAAACTATTATTCCTGTTGTAAAACAAATTGGTCATAAACATAGAAGTTTAGGAATTAAAGCAGAACACTATTCAATTGTCGGAAAATGTTTACTACAAGCAATTAAAGAGGTTGCAGAAGCACCACAAGAAGTGTTAGATGCTTGGGGAGAAGCGTATGGCGTAATTGCGGATGCGTTTATTAGCATCGAAGCAGAAATGTATGAAGAAGCGGCAAAAAAAGAAGGCGGTTGGAAAGATTTCCGTAACTTTGTCGTTGTGAAGAAAGAGAAAGAAAGCGATGTGATTACATCGTTCTATTTAAAACCAGAAGATGGAGAGGAGTTATCGTCATTCTTACCAGGTCAGTATGTAACGGTTCAAATAAATATAAACGGTGAAACGTATACACATAATCGTCAATATAGTTTATCGGACGCTCCTGGAAAAGGCTACTATCGTATTAGTGTAAAACGGGAGACAGCTGCAGAGACACCGGATGGAAAGATATCTAATTATTTACACGATTATGTTCAAGAGGGAGATATATTGCCACTAAGTGCACCGGCAGGGGACTTTGTATTAAATATGGATTCAAACTTACCAGTTGTATTAATTAGTGGTGGTGTAGGTATCACGCCAATGATGAGCATGTTAAATACATTGGTTAAGCAAACTTCAAATCGAAAGGTATACTTTATTCATGCAGCATTAAATAGCAACGTGCATGCGATGAAAGAGCACGTGCAGGAGATAGAGAAAGATTATGAACAAGTAGAAGCATACACTTGTTACTCTTCACCAACAGAACAAGATTTACAAGCGAAAAACTTTGATAAAGAAGGTTTTGTTGATTTAGATTGGTTACAATCAATTATTCCTACAAATGAAGCGGACTTTTATTTCTGCGGCCCGGTATCATTTATGAAGCATATTAATAAGGCTTTAGTAGAATGGGAAGTTTCACCTGAACACATTCATTATGAATTTTTCGGACCGGCAGCAAGCTTAGCATAAAGCACATAAAAAACGAGGTGTTAGTTCGCCTCGTTTTTTATTTGTTCTCGTAACAAGCGATTTACTGTTTCACGGCGTACGCCGATAAGTTGTCCAATTTCTGTTTGTGTTAAGATCTCATAGATAGGAATTCCATCTAAATACAGTGAGAACCACTCTTGCAAACGATGTAGACGTTCTTTTGGAGAAACAGTTGTTAATTGATCGATTCGCTGTTGCATCATACGTAATTTTGTTTGTAGCTGCAGAGCGACATTCGCATATAATTCTGGATTCGCTTGTAATTTTTCGTACCATGTAGTTCCTATAATAGGTTCGACCTCTGTTTTAATTAAAGCAATTGCTGTACCATGATACTCTTTCGGTGAAATTAAAGAGTGGTGAGGGATTGTCTCACCAGGAACGATAATGTTAAATAAAAATGGTGTTCCATCTTCTTGTAATCGAACGACTTTCAATAGACCTGTTTTAATAAAGTATAAAGGCCCTTCTTCACCTTGACGAAATAATATATCCCCTTTATGTAGAATCAATGTTAGCACCTCTTTTAAGTGTTCCTATTTGTTCATTTTACTGATATATGTTATACATATTAAAAAGAAGAAAAGCCTACAAAACAGCAATTGTATTGACGAAATGTATGCTATTACAGTAGTATACTATTTAGTGTGTAATAGTACTAGCAATAAATACGCTGTAGGGGGTTTAATATATTGTTAGATGCGAAGATGACTGATATGAGAATTCCAGCTAATGCCGTCATACATGTGGAAGAGATGAAGGGTGGAGTTGTTCTATCAGTTGAAATAGAAGGTCAAATTATTTATACAATGGCTTATGATGAAGAAACGGATAGCTACGCTGAATTGTATAATAGAAATGATAAACGAGCACGTCAAGTGCATGAAGATTTTATGGGGTGGTCACTCCTTCATTAGAAAGATGTCAATATGACATCTTTTTTTGTTGAATCGATAGATTATACGAATTTATGTAATAAATAGATAAAATTTGTAATAATTGATTTTGCATTGTTAGCACATTGTAAAGGCAAAGTGTCTGTTTTTTCGCTATTATAGGGATAACAGTCGCAGCTATAGGAGTGATCAACTTGAATAATCTACATATTTCAAACTTAATATTGTTGTGTGTGTGCGCAGTATTATGTGTTGTGTTAGGAACATTTTTATATTCTTGCGTATAAAAAACGCATTCTAAAAAGAACGCGTTATAGAAATGAAGTAATAATTAATCTAGTTCCAAGAATGATCAATGTAATACGTAATAAATTAATAATTGCATTACCGCTTAATTTTGTATTAACGAAAGCCCCAATTTTTCCACCAATCCAAGCGCCTGGAATAAGAATTAATGCATAAATCCAGTTAACATTTCCAAGAGAAATATGAGTCAAAGAACTTACAATTGCTGATAAAAAGACAATAAACATGGAAGTTGCAACAGCAATTTGTGCAGGGAATGCAAAAAGAAGCATCATTGCGGGAACGAGTAATGCCCCGCCACCAATTCCAAATAATCCAGATATGAAACCAACTACAAATGCGATAATAATCGAAAGAAACGGTGGGAATTGATAATGAACAGTATTACCTTCAGCATCTGTGAAAGAACGTTTAATAACAGTTGCATTTGAGAGGGAAAGAGGTTTCAATTTATCACGTAACATGAGAAGGATAGATACAAAAATAAGAAAAATTCCAAAGTATAAAGAGAAAGAATCCTGATTCAAAAATTTGTTTGCCCACGATCCAATGATGCCCCCAGGACCGCTTCCTATAAATAAAATAAGTCCACTTTTATAATCTACTCGCTTATGTTTCATATAAGTAAGAGTAGAGGAGAGACCAGTGAAGACTACGGTCACAATTGATGTTCCAACTGCGAGCTGAGGTGATAAACTATGCAGTCCAATCAGTAAAGGAACGATGATAATTCCCCCACCAAGTCCTACTAGACTTCCGACTGTTCCTGCGATTAATCCAATAAAAAGTAACATGATGTATTCCAAAATTGCCAACTCCTCTGTATAACTAATACAACACTCATTATACACGCTTTTTGAAAAGAAATAAGATTGTTCACAAAAAAGTCGTCTTCCTAGAAAAATAAGGAAGACGACTTTTAATTAGAAAATTAAATGTAATAGGTAGTAGAATAAAGCAGCTAAAGAAGCTGAAATTGGAAGTGTAATCACCCATGTAATTAACATGCGCTTTGCAGTTCCCCATTTTACACCTTTCACACGGTGAGAAGCACCAACCCCTAAAATAGAAGAAGAGATAACGTGCGTCGTACTAACCGGTAAGTGAATGAATGTTGCTCCGAAAATAACAAGTGATGATGATAAATCGGCAGCTACACCATTTACAGGACGAATTTTCATAATTTGTCCACCGACAGTTTTAATAATTTTCCATCCACCGACGGAAGTACCAAGACCCATTGCGAGTGCGCAAGATAATTGTACCCAGAACGGGATATCGCTAGAAGTGTGATAGTTATTTGCCATAAGAGCCATCGTAATGATTCCCATTGCTTTTTGTGCATCATTCGTACCATGTGTAAAAGCTTGTAATGCTGCAGTGAAAATCTGGAATATACGGAAGTTCTTGTTCGTTTTCGTTAAGTTAAAGTTTTTAAAGACCACTTTAAAAATACTATATACGATGTAACCAATAACAAAAGCGACGATTGGTGAAATAATTAAAGCTTCAAGAATTTTTATGAACCCTTTAAAATTTAACGAGCTAAAACCAGCAGCAGCAATTGCTGCACCTGCGATTGAGCCAATGATTGCATGCGAAGAACTACTTGGAATACCATAGTACCAAGTGATCAAATTCCAAGCTATTGCCGCAAGCAAAGCAGCTAAAATTACAAGAGAACCATTTGGTAAGGCAAATGGGTCAACGATATCTTTTGTTATCGTTTTTGCTACACCTGTAAATGTCATTGCACCTAAAAAGTTCATGATAGCTGCCATAATAATTGCATGTCTAGGCTTTAGAGCTTTCGTTGAAACAGCCGTTGCAATAGCGTTTGCTGTATCGTGAAATCCATTGATAAAGTCAAACGCTAAAGCGCAAATGACTACTAAAACAGTCAGTATTAAGAGTGTATCCATGATCAAACTCCTTACGCGTTCTTCATAATAATTGTTTCTAATACGTTTGCAACGCTTTGACAGCTATCAGCAACTTCCTCTAGCTCTTCATAAATCTCTTTGTACTGGATGATCTTAATTGGATCTTTTTCACGAGAGAATAAGTGTTTAATCGCATGACGACGGATATCATCACACTGTGATTCGTAATCCTTAATTTTAATTGCATTTGTGCGAATGTCTACTAATTTCTTATCCGACATAAGTTCAACGGAATTTGCAATCTCAATCGCACATTGATTGATTGCTTCCACAAATTTAATCATGTATTCATCTGCCTCTGTAATAGAATACATTTCGAATAAACCTGCACTGTGATCTAATCCGTCTAGTACATCATCCATGCTCATTGCAAGTTGCAGGATGTCTTCACGTTCGATAGGAGTAATAAACGCTTTGTTTAGCTCCATAATGATTTCGTGAATAAATGAGTCACCTTTTGACTCGTATTCTTTCATGCGCATAGAAAATTCTTTTAAATCGCTAGCATTTTTAATTTTATACTCCACGAAAAATTGCGCGCCTTCTTTTAAATTTTCGGAAACATTCATTAACATTTCAGAAAATTTATCTTTTTTAGATTTAAAGACCATTATTGTTACCCCCACAAAAGTAATATATGTAAAATATATTGGCTAGTCAATTCTAACAAAAAACTGTCGGTTTTTAAAACATTTTATCGAAAAGTTTACAAAAACTTAACATAACTCACGTTGATGTATTAATAATATTAATAATCAATAATGAATATCTTACTTGTAGAATGTCCTTTTCTTGTAAAAAGTATGAATGTGAAAGAAATACTTTACACTTGGCGAACTACTACGTTATTATAATAAATTTAAAAGGAGGGAGTTTCTTCCTTTTTCTAACGAAAGTGTAAACAAATGAAGGAAGTGAATAAATGAAATTGAACAACACTCATTTCAAGAAAATGCTTGAGTGGTTCAACAGGAGGAAGAAACTGCGCAATACATTATACGTTTTTGGTGGTTTTTTCGTTGCCCTATTTATTGTAGTAAATATAATAATCTCCATTCAAGACATATCTGCATTAAAACAGGCTGTTCCACAGCCAACACTTATTTATGATGCAAATAAAGAAGTGGCAGCAAAGTTATCTTCTTCCAAGGCGGAAGGAGTTAAAAGAAAAGATATTCCTGATATTATGGTTCAAGCGATTGTAGCAGTAGAAGACAAAGAGTTTTTTAGCCATCATGGTATTGACTATAGTGGGATTATGAGTGCTATGTTAAAAAATATTACGGCGGGAGAAGTAGTTGCTGGTGGCAGTACAATTACACAACAGCTTGCGAAAAATGTATTTTTAACACAAGAACGTACATTTTCACGGAAATTTAAAGAGTATTTTTTGACGAAGAAGATAGAGCGTGCGTATACAAAAGATGAAATTATTGAAATGTATATGAACCAAATTTATTTTGGTGAAGGGGCTTGGGGGATAAAAAAAGCAGCGAAATCATATTTCGATAAAGAAGTAAAAGAATTAACAATAGCAGAAGCTGCGACAATAGCGGGATTAATTAAGGCACCATCAACCTATTCACCATATAAAAATTTTAATAAATCAATTGAAAGACGTAATGTTGTTTTAGCTTTAATGAAAGAGCAAGGATATATTACAGAAGATCAATATAAAAAAGAAAAAGAAACAGGCCTTACTTTACGTCGAGGCGTTGATGATAAATACAAAGGGAAATATTCACAGTATGTCGATTATATTGTTCGAGAGGCAATGGAGAAATATGAATTGACACAAAATGAAATTTTAGCTGGTGGATATCGTATTTATACAGAACTCGATCCGAAAAAGCAACAAGCGGTAGAAGATGTTGTGAATAATGATAGCTACTTTAAAGGAAGTAGTTCAGATCAGTTATTGCAAACAGGTATTGTGCTCATGGATCCAAAAACTGGTGGTGTTCCAGCATTAGTTGGAGGGAGGGGGACGTATCAATTTCTACAATTTAATCATGCAACGCAGTTAAAAAGACAACCAGGTTCAACATTAAAACCTCTTGCAGTATATGTACCAGCACTAGAGCAAGGTTATGAAGTGTATGATGTTTTAAAAGATGAGCCACTTAGTATAAAGGATTATACGCCTCAAAATAGTGATCATACTTTTCATGGGGATGTTACTATGTATGAAGCAGTTGCAAGGTCTTATAATGTCTCAGCTGTTTGGCTGTTAGAACAAATTGGATTAGAAAAAGGTTTGAAGTCATTAGAGCGTTTCGGTATTCCTTTGCAGGAGGAAGACCGCACTCTCCCTATCGCTCTAGGAGGAATGCATAATGGAACCTCTCCCTTTGTAATGGCCCAGGCTTATGCAACATTGGCAAATGATGGAGTACAAATTGAAGGACATGCAATTCGTGAAATACAGAATGCTGAGGGAGAGATAGTAGGGAAATGGTATAAAAAAGAAACTCGTGTAACGAGTGAGAAGATTGCTCAAAAAATGACGTATTTATTAAAAGGCGTTGTTGAAAAAGGAACGGGCGAAAAAGCAAAGGTGAAAAATATTGATACTGCTGGTAAAACAGGAACCACTCAGCTTATAGATGGTCCAAGCAGTGGAGCGAAAGACTCATGGTTTGTTGGCTATACTCCGGATCTTGTTGGCGCAATTTGGGTTGGATATGATAAAACCGATAGCGAACATTATGTTCCAGGTGGTAGTCAAATTACAACGACAATGTTTCGAGATATTATGAAAAAGGCTGCCGGAAATTCCGCTCAAAAAGCATTTCAGTTGTCCCTTATCTCAGAAGCTGACTATTCAAAACAATTAAAGACAATTGAAGAAGAAAAAAGAAGAAAAGAAGAAGAAAAACTGAGAAGAGAGCAACAGAATGAGTGGATGGATAAAGTAAAAGAGTGGATTCCATTTTGGTAAAATAATAAAAAGGTGAATGATTAAAAGGTCACTGAAAAACGTACGTTTTTCAGTGACCTCGATTTTTTATGAAATGAAAGTTTTTTCAACAGGTGAGTACTATTCAGTGAGACGAACAGTTGCCTTGGAATGAGATTGTGAATTGTAAGTAATCGAAATTGTCCCTTTACTGAGTGGCTCATAAGGTAGGTCTTCTTCGTATCTTCCAGTATTTTTATTGTGAATGGATAATATGATTTCATCGATTTTCTGATTCTCATATTGTTCTTTAATCTTTTTTGCAATCCGACCCAGATCATGAGGAGAAGAAGCTTCTGTAATCATCATTCCTTTGATAACTCTTTTTTCTTGAGATGAGGAAGATAATTGGGGTACTGCATTTGGCGTTGCATATAGCAGCTTATATGGTGCTATACTACTGTTCTCTGCTGCTTTTGATGTAGAAGTGTATTCTAAAGTTAAAAAGAGTCCTGAACATAAAATGATGCATGACATAAGAGCGATCCAAAAGCGAATTGGTAATAAGATTTTCATTTTCATCCCTCTTTCATATCATCGTCTTCAGTATCTATCATACAAAATAAGCATTAAGCTAGAGTAAATTTGAAGTAAAGAAACGTAAAGAAGGAGATTAAGTATTTCACATATAGACAGATTGAAAAAACGAGATAAAACCTTTCCTTTTAGGTGGGAGAGAGTATCCGTCCATGCATAGAAGCGATGAGTTCCTTTTTTTAGCCCTATGCCGTGTGAAACCAAAAGGAGAAAACGAGTGGGAATCTCTTTTTATTTTCATAGCCGTGACTTATATGTCGGAAAATCAAAATGAATATATATAGAATGGATAGTCGCTAGTTATTTCTTACTGTGGAATAGAGGAAGAGCCATTGTTTAAGCGTACGCTTACAGCTAGAGCGGTTATATTGATATGTCGAAATAAATGGAAGAGTTGAAGAGAACGTGAGCCTAATGAAGTTTTATAATACTTCCCATGAAAGAGAATTATAATACATGTTGGTTGGGGTACAGATTAGTGAAGAACTTCGGTCCTATGCTGGAAGTTAATAAATCGTATATTTTGAATATATTTACTTAATTATATCAGTGGGGTTTCATCCCCACTGATGGAAGTTTCTCTTTACTTTTAGGAAAATACTATAAGTCCACGTTTTTTGTTGTTAACGGAATTGAGATGATAAAAGTTGTACCATTTTCCTTACTAGAAACTTTTAAAGTTCCATTGTGATTTTGAATGATTTTTTTTGTTACGGATAATCCGAGTCCAGTTCCTGCATCTTTTGTAGAGAAGAATGGATCAAATATATATTCTTGAATCGCTGGGGGGATACCGGTTCCGTTATCTTGGAAAGTAATGCGAGCAAAATTATCTAAGCGATGACTAGTGATTTGAATGGATAAAGGTTTATCACTTTTTGCATCCACAGCATTTTGAAATAAGTTTAGGAAAACTTGAACGAGCTCATATCGATCAATATTCACTAATATGTCTTCTAAATCAGAGGATAAATTATATTCAATAGAAATGTTATGCAAAAATACTTCGCTAGCTAGTAGTTGTTGGATATATTCACGTAAAAAAGTATTGATGGGAAATGGCTCTCTTTTAAATTCGTGTGCTTTTGAAATAGATAAAAATTTAGTGATGATACTATTTGCACGATCTAATTCAGGAATGAGCAGGTTTTGAAAAAGTTCTTTATTAGAAGGTGAAACACTTTCTTGTAAAAATTGCAAATAACCACGTACTGTTGTAAGTGGATTACGAACTTCATGTGCAATTCCAGCTGCAATTCGACCGGCTAATGCAAGTTTTTCAGCATCGCGCTCGGTATTTAAATAATGAAAGACGCTAATCACACGGAAAATATCCCCATTATAATCACGAATAATGCGATTGTTAGAAATACCATAGTTTGTATCTAATACCTCTTCGTTGTAAATTTCTTTTCCGCTTCTTAATGTTTCTAAAGCTTTAATTTTTTCTTCTGGTAAGTTTAATAACTTTTGAATTGGTTTGCCAATTATATCGTTTCGCAATATGCCAAAATCCTCTGCTGCGGATTGGTTGCATAATGTGATAATGCCCTTATTGTCAATGAAAGTGACATGATGTGAAAATGCATCAAAAATATGGATAAAATGTTTTTCGAGTTGCTCAAATAGAAATAAGGAATCACAAGTTAGCACAAAGCTGGATTCTATATCTTCTTTTGGTATGTGAGTAATGGAATGGGAAGTTCCTTTTTTATGTAACTGTAAACCTAGTTGTGAGTTTTTGTATGTAAAATGATGTGGTAATTGATTCACCAACTGCCCATAAAACTGTACTTTTTTTTCTAATTCTTTTATTTGCTTTTCATGAGATAAAGTAGTATTCTCTTGAACCATACATAAATAACTCCTCAATTTAAAAATTCTTCCATTTAGTATATCATATTTTATAAAGATGCTCTTGAAGAAAATTGAAACTTTGTTCAGTAGGCTGGAGTGTTTTCTTTAATTAGGTATGTACTGATTAATAGAAATGAGATAAGGAGGGGTAAGAGTGATTTCTATTGGATTAACAGGATGGGGAGATCACGATTCTTTATATACAGGTTCCTATGAAAATAGAAATAAATTGCGAACATATAGTGAGTATTTTCCTATTGTTGAAGTCGATAGTTCGTTTTATGCTATGCAACCAGTTCGTAATTATATGAAATGGGCTGGTGAAACGCCAAAAGATTTTTCGTTTGTTGTTAAAGCATATCAAGGGATGACGGGACATATGCAAGGAGAGATTCCATTTTCAAATATGGATGAGATGTTTGAAATATTTAAACAATCCATTGTTCCCCTTCAAGAAGCGTATAAATTAAAGACGATATTATTTCAGTATCCGCCTTGGTTTGATTGTCAGAAGAAAAATGTAGATTTACTTCGTTATACAAAAGAAAAAATGGAAGGATTGCCGTGTGCCATAGAGTTTCGAAATCAAACGTGGTTTCATCCGAATATGCATGATAAAACATTACAATTTTTAGAACAAGAAAAGTGGATTCACACGATTTGTGATGAACCACAAGCTGGAATTGGTTCTGTTCCACTTGTATTAGAAGCAACGGATTCAGAAATGACGCTGATTCGATTCCACGGTCGCAATATTCATGGATGGCTTGATAAAGGGGAAAATTGGCGAGCAGTTCGCTGCTTATATCGCTACAATAAAAAAGAGCTTGAAGAATGGGTGGAACGATTAGAGAAATTACAGAAGAAGACGAAGAATATATATGTTTTATTTAACAATAATTCAGGTGGGGATGCTGCGGATAATGCCAAGCAACTCATGGAAATGATGAATATTCCATATGGAGAACCAAAGCCGGAACAGCTCAATTTATTTGAATAAATATAAAGTGAAACTTAATCAGTAGGGGATCCGCCACTGATTATTGCCCCTCACCAATTGAACTTTTACGAACAGTAGCAGGATAAAAAGAAAAACACTGTACAAACAGGGGGAATGTACAGTGTTTTTCTATATGAAAAAGAGGGGTAACAATGTTACTGAGCGTTTGGTTGATTCATCAATTGTTGGCTTCATAATAAATGATAATGGTTATCATTATCAATGTCAATAGTTTTTCAATAATAAAATAAAAAAATATTTTATCCCACGTTAATCGGCAGTAAGATTTCCATCTCAAGGTTCAGAGAGAAACAAGGAAAGTAGGTGGTGGTAGTTCAATTTGCATACGTAAATAAAAATAAGAGGCTAGGTAAGAAGTGAGAAAAAGAGGGGAATATATAATGGATTATGTACGCAGCGAGGGAAGAAATTGAAAAAGAACAGCTTCTAGCGCTGTTCTTTTTCAATTACATATTGTTGTAAATCAAATGGAGTTATTTCTTGAATAAACTCTTTTGAAATAAGAGTTTGAACGAGTGTGCTTTCTGAAATTGTAGTACCCGTTTTCTTTTGATAGGCTTGTGTTAACAATCCAAGTTTTTCTGCAGTTTCTTTTGGTAATTCAATTGTGAATGTGTTCATAATTTCTCCCCCTTATTACTAGAGTACCACTACAAAATAGGAGAAACAAGAAAAGAGAATATGAAACATAAAAAAGGTTACCAGCTTTAAACTTGGTAACCTTTTTTATGTATAAGAATGTATATTTTTTTATGCAATCCCGATATACTTTAAAGTTTTTGATGGGGTGCTATGATCAAAAAAGTGTTGTAAAAATGCAATATCAACACCCGATTTGTATGCACAATATCCCCAAGTTTTACGAAGTGTATGTGAGCTAATCCCTTCTAAACCAACTTCTTTTGCAGCTTTGTTTAAAATATACCATGCATGCTGTCTTGTAATGGATTTTGTTCCTTTTTGTGATTTCAATAAAGGTTCATTTCGTTTCCACGTTTTACGTTCTCTCATATAATCTTCGATTGCATGTTGTAAGTCTTCATTTACAGCAAACCATTTATGTTTTTTTACTTTTTCATTGTAAAATAAAATGGAGTGACGAACATTTTCATTTTCATCGATAACATCACCGACTTTTAATTGTAAAATCTCACTTACTTTTAGACCGGAATTTACAGCTAATACGAATAGTAAGCCATCACGTTTCGAAGATTGTAAGAGTATATTTTTGATTTTTTCTAATTGTTTTTCATTTTGAATAGGTTGTCCTGCTTGTTTCATTTCACGCACTCTCCTCTTTATATGTGTGTAAAGGAAAGGATTAACTTGGTTACTACTATAAAGGGAGAGTGTGAATTTCATGTGAACTCCTCGTGAAATTAAGACAAATTATTTGACTTCTTTTACTTTTTGTAAATCAAAATAAAAAACGACGCTATCATCGGTATTGTATACGCCGTATTCAGCATGATGAAGTTCTAATATGTTTCTGACAATGGATAGGCCAAGTCCAGTTCCTCCAGTATGACGACTACGGGAAGCGTCTAAACGATAGAAGCGATCCCAGATTTTTTGTAAACTTTCATCTGGAATTGGGTTACCCGTGTTTTCAATTTCTACTTTAACTTTTTCTTCATTTTCGATGACACGAATAAAAATTTCTTTGCCATCAGGTGTATAGCGAATTGCGTTGCTAAGTAAATTCACAACAACTTGCTCAACACGATTGCGATTCGCTTCAACATATATAGAAGGGTTTGCATTGATTTCTACTTGTAATTGTTTCTCTTCCATACTAAATAATAGCTTCGTATACACTTGTTGAACGAGTTCACCAAGTGAAAAAGTATTCATTTCTAGTTTATATGTGCCCGATTCTAGTTTGGCTAATTCTAGCATCTCAACAATGAGTCGGTTCATGTTTTCTGTTTCTTCTAAAATAACATCGGTATAGTAAGTAGTATCTTTGCTCACGCCATCTTTAATCCCCTCTGCAAAGCTTCTAATCACACTCAGTGGTGTTTTTAATTCATGAGATACACCAGAAATAAATTCCTTTCTCGTTTTTTCTAATTGACGTTCTCGTTCGATATCTTGTTGTAATTTTGTATTTGCGACGTTTAATCGATCTATTCGGTCTTTTAAGTTTACTGATAATGTATTAATGCTGCTAGACAAACCGCCAATTTCATCATCTGCTGAAACAGGTAATTTTTCAGTGAAATCAAAATTAGCCATTTTTTTTGTAACACGATTCATTTTAATAAGCGGTTTAACAATGATTTTTGAATAATAAAAGGAAAATAAAATAATAACAAGAAATACGATAATTAAGGCATAAACGTAATAATCTTTTAAAACGAGCATTGCTTCATTAACGGGCTGTAGGGAAGTCATTGCGAAAGCAAATTCTTTAATTTCTCCTTTTTCAATAACTGGTTGTACAAAAATTTGACTTTTGACTTCATCGTCTCCACCTATTTGGTAAGTAGTTAATTTATTTGAATTTGTTTTACCAAGTATGACAGACAATTCCCAATGCTGAACGCCTTGTAAAGTTTCCAAATTATTCGCAAGGCGAATGTCATTTTTTGAAGGTAGGTGTATTTTAGATACAGTACCTTGAAATTTATGAATACCAAGTTTTGTATACCTGTTTCTTTTTAAGTCGCCCCAATCGATATTAAATAATTTAAAGTCAGAAATGATATTATCATTTTGCCATGAATTATAGCGATTTGTTAGTGTAACAGGAATAATCACATTTTTCTTTAAAATGCCTTCTATGAGAAGAACATCATTCACTTTTAACTGTAGATTCATAAATTTCGTGTATTCATCGTTTGTTAAAATGTTGTTGAGTGGAATTGAATAGGTTTTATTTGCTTCATCTACAATTTCAATATAGTAATTATTTTCATCTTTTATAATTCCATATGGATCTAATAAAACGACATCAGCGTTTGTTTTCTCATGAAATTCTTGTTTGAGTTTTCTTATTTCCTCAAATGTCTTGTCACCCTTTTCGTAACTGGATAAAAACTTTTCAAAAGCAGTTTGAACGGTTTGAACTTTTTTGTTGATGTAAAATTTTTCTAAAAATAATGATTGTCCTAGAAAAAAAAGGAGGAAGGTAACCGTAAATAATGTTGATGTTAATAAAAATAGTTTAAAGACAATACTTCTTTTTTTCACTTCTTCACCTCACAAAAGAGTGCTCGCATAAATATTTTCTTTATTATAACAAACGATAATAGACAGTAGGGACTGAAAATCTGTCTCTATCTGGAGCAGTTTTTTATAAAAAGTCATATAAAGTGATTATTTAATTTAGAAATGATAAAAAAGAACCTGCCAGACGTATGACAAGTTCTCCTGTGCATTATTGTTGGATTGCAGCATCTAAAGCGATTTCAATCATTTCGTTGAATGTAGTTTGACGTTCTTCAGATGTTGTTTCTTCTCCAGTGAAAATGTGATCACTTACTGTTAATACAGATAATGCATTTACACCGTATTTCGCTGCTAATGTATAAAGTGCAGTTGTTTCCATTTCTACAGCTAATACACCGTATTCACCAAGTTTTTTCACCATATCCATGCTCTCACGGTAGAACACATCGGCTGTTAAAACATTACCAACACGAACGTGTAATCCCTTTTCTGTTCCAGCATCATATGCTTTCTTTAAAAGATCAAAGTTTGCCGATGGTGCAAAGTCAAATCCAGGGAATGTTAAACGGTTCATGTTAGAGTCTGTACAAGCCGTCATTGCGATAATTACGTCACGCACTTTTACATCTTTTTGAATCGCTCCACATGTACCTACGCGAATTAAATTTTTCACTCCATAGCTTTGGATTAATTCGTTAACATAAATAGAGATAGATGGAACACCCATGCCTGTCCCTTGAACAGAGACACGCTTTCCTTTATAAGTTCCAGTGAATCCTAACATGCCGCGTACGTTGTTATAGCAAGTTACGTCCTCTAAAAATGTTTCTGCAATATATTTCGCACGTAGTGGATCGCCAGGTAGTAAAATAGATTCAGCAATTTCACCTTGTTTTGCTTCAATATGAACGCTCATAAAAAATCCTCCTTGTTATGTATAGATATAAATTAACACCATCTGCATTATACACTAGGAATCCTACCAATTAAAATCTTTTTCTTGTTTGTAGTATATACAAGATACACTGCTTTCAGTAATTCTTTATTCGTTTCCCGATTTATGGTTATTTTTTCTTTAAGTGAGAACTTTCCTTTATTTTATAGAGGATTTTTATAGAAAAAATAGAATGAATTTTGTAACAATATTCTATTTACAGGCATAGTTGTACGAATTATTTCACGACTTATAAAAAGTATGGCAGGTGATGATTTGAAAAATCTTGTCATTGGACTAGTTGCTTTACTACTTATTGTGGCTGGTGGATTCTACATGCAAAAGTTTAAAGGAACAACAGAAACAGCAGGGGACATTCGAGAAGTAGAGTGGGAGATAAAAAATAGAAAAGGAAATGAAGAAATAGATATTACCTTTCAACTGTTTAATAAGAATAACAATGAGATTCGTGGAGTAAATGATCGTATTCGGGCTATTATTGTAGATGAGCAGTTCAAGGAAATCCAGCAAATAAACCCTGCATTCGCTGGAAGTGGTTCTTATAAGCTGTCTTTAAACGGAATGAAAGATAAAGGTTATACGATTTTCTTATATGAGGATCACGGTAAAACAGAACAGTCCTTTTCTAAGAAAAACTTTGGGGAAGAGGAAAAAGAGAAGAAACAAAAGAATTTAATAGAAGACACAGTGCTTACAAAAAAAATTGGCGATTACCAAATGTCGCTTTTATTTGGAGCTTTACATCCAAATGAAGCAGCTACATTGACATTTCAATTGCAAATGAAAAAAGGAGAAAGGGTGAAGTTTAGCTCAGGCACTGGAGAACAGGGGGCACTTTATATAGTCGATGAAAAACGAGAACATTTTTTATATGCAGTCCCTATAAATGAAGAAGAGCAATTGCAATATCGTATTACCTTCCCAGAAGAAGGAATATATAAAATATGGGGCACATTTTATATAAACGGAAAAAAGTATGAAAAAGAGTTTATCCTCCAAGTTCAGAAACGAAAAAGCAGCTAGTGATGCTAGCTGCTTTTTCGTTTTCCTATTAATTTTGTTACAGCAAGCATTGTAATCGGTAAGGAATGATTTTTTCGGAATGCTAAATATTTGCCGCTCCACGTAGGCTTATACTTTTCTTTAAAGTGCCGTAAACCACTAAAACTATACGTATAACGAACATTATTGAAAATGGCTGCAGCGACGCGCTCGGACCAGAAGGATTGTGTAGATAGACCAACATTAGAGAGCGGAGCCATACCGATATTGAAAGAATGATAATCGTTTTCTTTTGCCCATTGGAATAAATGGATAAAAATCGCATCCATAATTCCACCAGGTGCATCAGGGTAATAGCGCATTAAATCAACAGAAAGTTCACCAGTTTGGTAAACAGGCATAAAGGTTGTAAATGCGATGATTTTTCCTTCAGCATCAGATAAAGTTGCAATAGGAGCACGATTTATATAGTCACGATCAAAGTATCCAAGAGAAAAACTTTTTTCTTTTTTTCCTCCAAGCCAAGCATCTGAAACTTTTTTTAATTCCTCATATAACTCGTCTGAAAATGGTGGTTGATGAATGGAAAATGTATAACCTTCACGCTCAAAACGGTTAAAAGTTGCACGTAATCCAGCACGTTTTTTACCTGATATAGTAAACGTATTTAAATCAACAACAGCCTCTTCACCAAGTTTAAAGAAGTTATAGCCAAAATCGTGATATAAGCTCATCCATTTGCTTTCAATTTGATAGAAAACACAAATGTATCCGAAGCGATCTGCTTCAGCTAGAAATTCTTGTAGTACCATGCGGAAAGAAGACGAATCCCCAATTGGATCACCGAGTATAACAAGACGTTTTCCTGTTGTTGAAAATAAGAGAAGTGCTTTTCCATCACTACTGAAGAAAAATTGTTTATCTCCTAAAAAACCTAAATGGCTTAGTACATTTCCGCCATATTCATCTAAGAAGTTTTGCAAACGTTTATCGTTTGCTGGTTGCCCAGGAAATACACTACGGTAGCGATTTGCAATAAGGGAACCGATAAGTAAAAAGGTTGGGACAAAGAAAGCTGCTGCAAGTGCGCTACGTTTTACTTGGGTAATGTTACGAACAACAAAATCTGGTTTAAAAGCTTCTTTTGCTCCAGCAAATAAAATACCTAGGTTTTTGTACAAATATAATGTTAGTAGTAAAAATATAAATAATTTGACTACATCAGAGAGCGATACTTCCATTTTCTCACGCACAAATCTTTTACGGAGCATATATAATACGGCAAGTACAATTAATAAAATAAAGGTTTCTTCAATATCAATTCCTTTTAATGTGTTAAAGATTGCTGCTCCAATTAAAGAAACAATCGTCATATAGTAAGAGCGTTTCGTTCCGTAATAAATCCCTCGTGACAGAATAAGAAGAAGGATACCAAAGGTTAAAGATAAACTAAAAGAAAATTGTATGAGATGTTTTGGAGCTAAAATATGTAACGCGTGAGCACGGTTTATGCTTGTTGGTAAAATGGTTGATAAGATAACCATTAAGCCAGCAAAAACAGTTAATGCAGCGGATGCCCATGATCCTAATTTCCCTAAAAAATCACGTTGCAATGTCCAAATGACACCTGTTGTTTCTAAAGCAGGTGCGATAAATGGCTTATCTTCAATTTTTTTCAGTGCAGCTCCTGTCATTTCAAAAGCTGCAAAAATTAAACCGAGGCAAAACGGTAAAATATAGTATACAAGGCGGTATAGTAACATAGCGGGTAGTAATACGCCTGTATCGATACCGTATTGTCCTAAACCAGTCAAAAAGACAAGATCAAATGAACCAAGACCACCTGGTACAAGACTAACAACGCCAGCTAAAGCCGCAATGACATAAACTCCTAAAAACTTCCGAAAATCGATCTCAATTCCAAATAATATTAAAATAACATACATGACGATACCGGCAGATAGCCATTCCACTAAAGAAACAATGGAGTATAAAACGGTTGGGTTTTTCTCTTCTTCTTGTCCGTCTACGTTTTTTTGTTTTCGATTTTTAAGTTTAGAAAACCCGATATATATCGGTACAAAAAGAGCAAAGAAGACGAGTACAGGCCATAGCCAAGGTTTTTCATGCAGAATAAAACGTGTATCTAGTATTCCGATAAGACCGAGGAATGAGAGAAGAGCTAATCCGTTAATAAAGGCGGTTGTCATCCAAGCGATACTTTTGATAAGTTTACCATTCTCTTTTACGTGAGGCCGATATAACATTGTTCGTACGCCCGCTCCAACAAGGCCACCAAAGCCGAGAAATCCATTTAAAGTGTTGGCAGTCCATGAAACACGGAAAATCTTTTGAATAGGTACATCTGCTTTTAAATAGCGGAGCATAACAAAGTCATAAAAGAACATTGTTGAAACAGCAAATGCACCGAGCGTAATAGCTAAAAAGACTCCTCCAGTTGGAATGTTTTTAATTGTTTCAATTGCTTCTCGAAATGAAATACCAGACAATTCTTTTCGAGCTTGAAAGAATACAATTGTCAAGACAACAAATGGGAAAATAATTTTTCCAATTTGTAAGAAACGTTTCCACGAAAACGACATAAATACAACTCTCCTTGCATAAGAAAACTGAGACAATATTCTTATTATGACAAACTTCATGAAAAATAAAAAGATAAATTGCAGGATATAAAAGCTATTTTTTATATAAATATGGAAATATCATATATATGTTTGTTAAGAATTAATGATGAATTAAAATTTTGTTTATTCAGAAAAATAAGTTAAAATAGAACAAAATAAGGAAGAGAGGGAAAGCGGATGGTTATAATAGGTTACGGAGGCTATGAACTAGAAAAAGCACAATCTAATACATCAGAAGATTTCTTTAATCGATCTGAAGTAACTTATATTTTGAATGAACAAGAAAAAACATTTTCTGTATTATATGTCCGTTATTTTGAAGAAATTTTGCAAGAAATTACTCCGTTTGAAGGAAATCCAGTTTTTAAAATAGAAGAACAAGACATATATTTACGTGATATCGTTGCTCTAGCTTGCTTTGTTAAAAATAAAGAACTTCGTGGGCAAAAGCGTGTGTATATTAATGTAATAGAAGATTTCCAAAAATATTTTGATGATAAAACAGTGGTAAAAGTACAAAACATAATGGCTGAGTTACATAAAAATAAAAAAGTAGAAATAGCGTAAAATGGCAAAGGAGAGAAAAGGATATGTCTAATTCAATGGTTGAAAATCAAACGCATCAAATTTCGGGATTTTTAGAAGAGGTTATTACTTTAATGACTGATTTTGTAAATTATCATACATTACCTTCTTTATTAGAAGAGTCACCAGAAGGTAATAAGCATTATTATGAAGGTCTATTATCGGCATTAAGACGATTACTTGTATTTTGTGAAGAAGGGTTGGATGCGTGCCTTGTTTTATTGAGTAGTCAACCATTTCGAAAAGCGGCTGCTGAGAAAACATTATATAAAATCTATCATCAAGTAATTGCTGAATTCTTTTCACCAAAGAGTGATCAATGGTATGAAAATAGTCGCTCAGCATATACAGGGAAAAATTCCATTGCTTTTCAACAAGTACCACCTCACTCAATTGAAAAAGTAATGCAAGAATTAGAAGGTAAGTTTCAAACAATGCGTGAGGAATTGGAATATTATGAAACTGACTATCAAACGAAGATGTTACACAAGTATTAAAATAAGATTGAAAGAAACCCATTCTTTTTAGATGGAAGAGAGGATCCGGCCGTGGATAGAAGCGGTCAGATCCTTTTTTAATCCCATGCGATGTGAGAACAAAAGGAGAGAAAGAGTGGAGGATTCTTTTGCTGTTTTGTACGGTATATACAATGCGGGAACTGAATATAGTTAAAGTGGATAGCATCAAGGAGGTGTCACGTTGTATGAACCAGCAAAGTGTATTTACAGATTACTTTCATGAAGTAGAAAATTGGTGTGAAAGTGTTCTTCACGTACTAGATAGTCGTGCAACTGAAGTGTATGACGTCCATATGCTTGCCTATAAAATCCAAATGCTATTAGACCGTATGAAAGAAAATGAATATGAAACAGATGCTGAATTACTGTATGAGATAAGTGAAGATGTGGAGCACATTCAAAATCATTTACAAGAAGTATTTATGTACGAGAATGAACAATATGAATTGTACGAAAGAGAGTATACTGAACGATCTGTTCCGATCGGAGGTCACACGCTCCCGCCGTTACCCTATCCATACAATGCTCTAGAACCATATATTTCTCGAGAAATTATGATGCTGCATCATGATAAGCATCATCGTAGTTATGTAGAAGGACTGAATAAAGCAGAAAAAATGATGGAAGAAGCAAGGAAAACAAACAAATTTGATTTAATAAAGCATTGGGAAAGGGAAGCGGCTTTTCACGGTTCAGGCCATTATTTACACACGATATTTTGGAATAACATGAAAAAAGATGGGGGCGGAAGTCCAAGAGGTGCATTATCTCGACAAATTGAGAAAGATTTTGGAAGCTTTTTACGTTTTCAAAAGCATTTTACAGAAGCTGCATCGAAGGTAGAAGGATCTGGATGGGCGATTCTTGTGTGGGTACCTCGTTCGGGAAGATTAGAGATTTTACAGAGTACCCTTCATCAATTATTCACACAGTGGGATACGATACCGTTACTTGTGCTTGATGTATGGGAACATGCATATTACTTGCAGTACCAAAATCGAAAAGATGAGTACATTAAAAATTGGTGGAATGTTGTAAATTGGCCAGATGTGGAAAAGCGATTTGAAAGTGCGAAGCAGCTTGAGTGGACACCGTACTAGACGCATATTTGTGCGTCTTTTTTGCTGGTATAGAATAGAATATTTCGTTCATATTTTATAGGGCCAAGCATACACTTGTACAAAAAGTGCCAAAAGGACGTGGTGGGGGAATATGAGACGAACTTGGATTGTAATTGCACTTATTGTAATGTGTGCAAGTATTATACCGATTCATACATATGCACAAATGAATGATGTAAGCGCCCATAATGCTATATTGATGGAAGAACATTCAGGACGAGTTTTATATGGGAAATTAGAACATGAACCACAGAAAATCGCTAGCATCACAAAAATTATGACTGCCTTGCTTGCTGCTGAATCAGGAAGAATGAAAGAAGCTGTACCTATTAGCGATAAAGCTGTTCGAGTAGAGGGCTCGGCCATTTATTTAAGACCTGGAAACAAAGTGCCGCTAGAAGATTTAGTTTATGGTTTAATGCTTCGTTCAGGTAATGATGCAGCCCAAGCAATTGCTGAAAATGTTGGAGGAAGCATAGAAGGATTTGTTTATTTGATGAATGAGAAAGCGAAACAAATCGGAATGAAAGATACACATTTTTCAAATCCACATGGTTTAGATGGAGACGGTACGCACTATTCATCTGCATATGATATGGCGCTTTTAACACGGTATGCAATGGGAAATGAAACGTTTCGGAAAATTTTCGGAACAAAAACATATCAATCGAAAGCATGGGATTATCCATGGAAAAACAAGCATAAACTTGTAACCTCTTATTATGAATTTGCAACAGGAGGAAAGACGGGATTTACAAAGAAAGCTGGGCGTACACTTGTTACAACAGCTTCGAAAGATGGTTTAGATTTAATTGTAGTGACGCTTAATGCATCCAGTGATTGGGATGACCATATGTATTTATTTGATCAAGGATTTAAACAGTATGAGTTAACGAAAGTTCTAGAGCAAGGAGCACTCTCTGGACTGAAAGAAAAGAAGTATACAAATCATGTTTATACCCAAAATGGTTTTTCGGTACCTTTAACAGTAAATGAGAGAAAAGAAGTCTTGCTAAAAGTTGAACTTGATAAAAATGCGAAGTTAAAGAGTGGAGAAAAAATTGGGAAAACAATTATTTATGTAGGTAACGAGAAAGTAGGCGAGCGCAATTTATTTTATAGTAAACGAAAGCTAGTTGCCACAACGGGAGTATATTGGAATGATGTGAGAGAGATTTTCTCTCATATGTTAGGTGTCGGAACAGATGGTTAACCTCGTATGGGTGGCGATGGCGGTCATTGGGATTGTATATGCGATGGTAAACGGAACGATGGAGGAAGTGAATAAAGCAGTTTTTGAAGGGTCAAAAGATGCAGTAACAATTTGTATTGGGCTAATTAGTGTTTTAGTCTTTTGGCTCGGTTTAATGAAAATTGCTGAAGAAGCAGGCTTATTAAAGAAATTAGTCTCATTTTTTATGCCAGTTGTAAAAAGGTTGTTTCCAGAAGTACCAAAAGATCACCCTTCGATGGGGTTTATTTTATCAAATATGATGGCAAATTTTTTTGGGTTAGGAAATGCAGCGACGCCACTTGGTATTAAAGCCATGGAACAGCTTAAGGAATTGAATGGGGGAAAGGATTCTGCAAGTCGTTCTATGGTGACATTTTTGGCTTTAAATACATCTGCAATTACATTGATACCGACTACTGTAATTTCAATTCGGATGACGTATGAGTCGGCGAATCCGACTGAAATTGTTGGTGTTACGTTTATTGCACAAGTGTTATCAATGATTGGAGCGATTTGGATTGACCGCTATTTTTACCGAAGACGGAGTAGAAAGGGGCGGAAAAAGTGAGTATTGTTAATACAATTTCATTATGGGTGATTCCATGTGTTATTGGTTTTATTCTATTGTATGGGACGATAAAAAAAGTTCCAACGTACGAATCATTTGTAGAGGGCGGAAAAGAAGGAATCCAGATTGCTATTTCTATTTTACCATTTATGGTAGGGATGCTTGTATCTATTTCTATTTTCAGGGCATCAGGGGCACTAGATGCCATGATTTCCGTCATGAAGCCAATGTTAGATATGATTCATGTGCCAGCAGAAATTGTGCCGCTTGCGCTTATACGTCCCATTTCTGGCTCTGCAGGATTAAGTATTACTACAGATTTAATTGCTACATATGGGCCCGATTCATTTATTGGTAGGCTTGCTTCCACGATGCAAGGAAGTACAGATACAACATTTTATATTTTAACAGTGTACTTCGGAGCTGTTGGGATTCGTAAAATGGGAGATGCCTTAAAGGTAGGATTGTTTGCAGATTTAATTGGGATTATTTGTTCTATTGTGTTCGTTTCTTTATTGTTTCAGTAATCGGTATTCATTTTTTACGTCAATTCGCTTATAATACGTATACGACCGCTATTAAGAGTAGGCTTAATAGTGGTTTTTTTTTTGGAGTATTTTTGACAAAATAATGAACTTTTGTTGTGAACAACTATATGAACGTAAACAATAATAAAGGATAAAACTAGCATTTAGCCTTTAAAAGTTTGCACTATAGCTATGTTGTTTATGATAGACGAGGAAAATCGCTGTAAACCTTCGGCGGTTGCCAAGTCTTTCTAATGAAGGTAAGATAAATTTGAGGTGAATTAAGGAAATGGAACGATTACAAAAAGTGATTGCGCAAGCTGGAATTGCGTCAAGAAGAAAAGCTGAAGAGCTTATTCAGCAAGGAAAAGTGAAAGTTAACGGTAAAGTAGTGACTGAGTTAGGAACAAAGGTAACTCCTCAAGATAAAGTAGAAGTAAATAATATCCCTCTTGAAAAAGAAGAACCTGTGTATTTTTTACTATACAAACCAACAGGTGTTATTTCGAGTGTATCAGATGACAAAGGAAGAAAAGTTGTTACAGACTTTTTCCCTGAAATCACACAGCGTTTATTCCCAATTGGTCGTTTAGACTATGATACGTCTGGTGTACTCCTTATGACAAACGATGGTGACTTTGCAAATATATTAATGCATCCAAAATATAAAGTTGAGAAAACATATGTTGCAAAAGTAAAAGGACCATTAACAGGAGAAAAAATTCGCGTGTTAGAAAAAGGTGTTGAACTAGAAGATGGAAAGACAGCACCAGCACGTGTGAAAATTCTTTCTTGGGATAAACGTAAAGAAATGGCAATTGTTCAATTAACAATCCATGAAGGACGTAACCGTCAAGTTCGCCGCATGTTCGAAGCGCTTGGCTGTAAAGTAATGAAATTAAAACGTGAACGTTACGCTTTCTTAGAAGCAGGAAGCTTACGTCCTGGTGATGCCAGAGAGTTATCACCTCATGAAGTAAAACAACTACGTGCGCTTGCTTCTACAAAACCAAGATAAGTGGTAAAGTCAAACTTTCATCCGTGGGGAGTGTTATCTCCCGCGGGTGATTATAGAGATATATACACGAAAATAAACAAATGCTCGAAGTAAGGGACAAGTTAGTAGTTACAGAAATTGTTTACATACAAATTCATCAAAGAGAGGGGAGCGAGTATGAATAAGAATCGCTTACTATTTCGCATTCTCATTTTGCTTATTTTAAGCGCAGCAGTAGGATTTACACTCTATCAAGGTTTTTTTGTTGAGAAGGAAAAAATGCAAATTGGGAAAAAAGCGCCTAACTTTGTTGTTACAGATTTAGAAGGAAAGAAAATCGAGTTAAATGACTTGAAGGGAAAAGGAGTATTCTTAAACTTTTGGGGAACATGGTGTAAACCGTGTGAAAAAGAGATGCCTTATATGAATGAATTATATCCTAAATATAAAGAAAAAGGCGTTGAAATCATTGCGTTAGATGCAGATGAAACGAATATTGCAGTGAAAAATTTTGTGAATCAATATGGATTAAAGTTTCCTGTGGCAATTGATAAAGGGCAAGAAATAATCGGTACATACGGCGTGGGACCACTGCCAACATCATTTTTAATTGATAAAGACGGAAATGTAATTGAAAAAATCACGGGTACACAAACGAAGGATCAAATAGAGGGATATTTAACGAAGATTACTCCTTAATAAAGAAAGCCTTTACATAATGTGATAGTTAATGTGTTTGCTAGATGAAGGTGCTTTGCTTTGTCTTAGTACCCCTCTTGAAAATTCTGAGTATTGCGGTAACTTACACTTGGAAGATACAATGATAAATAGAAACAAAAGGCGGTGAGAATATTGGAACAAATAAAATGTGAATGTGGGCATGTAAACCCAATTGGCACAATTTTTTGCGAAGCTTGTGGGAAACCTTTTGAAAGTAAGGAAGGTACAAGATTATTAGATATGCGATATGAGGGGAGTGCTCGGCGCTCTCTTACTCATACGAAAACAATCGTGGATAAGATTTGGAGCTTTTTTTCTTCTGTAAAAGTAGGAGTATGGCTTATAGTTATCACTCTATTAGCATCAGCAGTTGGAACAATATTCCCACAAGAAATGTACATACCTCCAGGTGTTACGCCGAGTGAATATTATGAGCAGGAATATGGTTTTCTAGGGCAATTATATTATCAACTAGGTTTTAATAATTTATATAGCTCATGGTGGTATATGATTTTAATTGCTTCGATTGGTGTATCACTTGTGATATGTAGTTTGGATCGTGTAATCCCGCTGTATAAAGCTTTAAAAAAACAGGGGGTAAAAAGGCACCCAAGCTTTTTAAAGAGACAACGATTGTATGGGACAGGAACTCCAAAAGAAGGAGATTTAGAACAGATTCAAGCTAATTTAAAGAAAAAAAATTATACTGTAAGAGTTGATGGTGAAAATATTTTAGCAGAAAAAGGAAGATTCTCTCGCTGGGGTCCATATGTCAATCATATCGGTCTTATTATTTTTCTATTTGGAGCAATGCTACGGTTTCTTCCGAGCATGTATGTGGATGAATCGCTATGGCTGCGTGACGGTGAAACAAAAGAGATACCAGGGACGGATGGCAAGTATTATTTAAAAAATGAAAAGTTTATAAAAGAAGTTTATGATAAAAGTAAAGATGATCAAGTATTTAATGATGCGATTGAGCGTGTGGGCGATAAAATGATTGCTAAAAACTATCAAACGAATGCTGTATTATACAAAGCGGTAGGGGAAAATGTTGCCGGACAAAAACCAAAGTTAGAGAAGGTAAAAAAAGGTGAGATTCGGGTAAATGAACCGCTCAAATTTGATCAATTTGCCTTATATCAATTAGATTTTAAAGAAAATGAATTTAGTAGTATGTCTTTTTCCTTACAGAAAAAAGACAATCAACAAAAATGGACACCTATTAAAGTGAATCTAGAGAATCCAAAGGAAACGTACGATTTAGGAGATGGATATTCTATTAAACTATTAAGTTATTTCCCTGATTTTTATTTTGATGAGAATGGTCAGCCGAATACAAAAACAAAGATTCCGAATAATCCAGCTTTCGTATTTAAAATGTTTACGCCAGAGACACCAAAAGGAGAAGTAAGCTTTGTAGGGATACAACAAAATATTGAACCAGAAGGAAATAATCAATATAAAATGACTTTTGCGGGAGTAGAAATGCGAAACGCTACAGGGCTGATTGTAAGAAAAGATTTGACGCTATGGATTCTTGGTATCGGAGGATTTATCTTCATGGTTGGTGTGATTCAAGGGATGTATTGGAATCATCGTCGCATTTGGATACAACGTGTTAAAGATGAATGGTGGATTGCGGGCCATACAAATAAAAATTGGTTTGGCTTGCGGAAAGATATTGAAAAAGTACTTGAAGGAACAACAATTCCACAACCATACGACAAAGTAAATGACCAAAAAATTAGTTAAGGTGGGGAGAGAGAATAAATGGTACAAATAAGCAGTAATTTTCTATTTACCGCTTTTATTTTATATTTAATTGCAACACTGTTCTTTGGAGGAGCAATTAAAGAGAAAGGACGGAAGTGGGCAAATATAGGTATAACCATAACAATTTTAGGGTTCGCCGCTCAAACTGTATACTTTGTAACAAGATGGATTGCTTCCGGGCATGCCCCAGTAAGTAATTTCTTTGAGTTTGGTACATTCTTTGGCATGATGCTTGTTGGTGCTTTTATTGCTATGTACTTTATGTATCGTGTTAGTATCGTCGGATTATTTGCTTTACCAGTAGCGCTGTTATTAATTGCATATGCAAGTATGTTTCCAAGAGAAATTTCACCGCTTATTCCATCGCTGAAAAGTAATTGGCTACATATTCATGTAACAACAGCGGCAGCTGGACAAGCTATTTTAGCAATTAGTTTTATTACAGGTGTTATGTATTTACTTAAAAATGTAGATCAATCCAAAAAATCGAAACGAACATTTTGGTTAGAAACAGTGGTGTTTACACTCGTTTGTACTGTCGGATTTATCGCTGTAACAACGGTTTATTCAGCGACAAAATATGAAGCGAAATTTCAATGGGTGGATAAAAATGAACAGAAAGTAGAGATGAAATATAATCTTCCTGCGCTAGTTGGCCCACATGAAGGAGAATTACTAACAACTGGGAAACTTGAACCAATTGCAGAAATGCCTGCTATTATAAATGCAAAGAAATTAAATACAGTCATTTGGTCATTGCTTGTTGGAACAGGACTTTATATTGTATTAAGATTAATTTTACGAAAAAGGGTATCTGCGGCTCTTCAGCCAGTAGTGAGAAATGTTAACAGTGATTTACTCGATGAAATTGGATATCGCTCTATTGCGATTGGATTCCCAGTCTTTACGTTAGGGGCACTAATTTTTGCGATGATTTGGGCACAAATTGCATGGACTCGTTTTTGGGGATGGGATCCAAAAGAAGTATGGGCACTTATTACATGGCTCTTTTATGCTGCAGTTTTACATTTACGTTTATCTAAAGGGTGGCATGGTGAGAAGTCAGCATGGCTTGCGGTAATTGGATTTGCGATTATCATGTTTAATTTTATAGTGGTAAACTTAATTATTGCTGGTTTACACTCATATGCATAAGGAAGCGCATGATGCGGTTCAGCATGATAAAATAGGAGAGTGGTGGTCACTTTCCTATTTTATTTTTGTCAATTTCTTTTCTTTTTTGAGAAAAACATGGCAAAATAAAGGTTGATTTTGTAAAATGATGTCGGGGCCTAAATGTCCTGTTCAAGGAAAATACATATTTTTGGAAAAGAAATGAACAAACTTTATTATTCTTGTGAAGCATAATGTCTAAGGTGGAAGACTAACATTTTAGAATTATCTATTATGAGATAAGAGCAAAAACAGTATTACATTATAGAAGGGTAGGTGTGAACCGTTGTCATATTTTTTACGGCAGCGGGAAGCAATGGAAAACGAACCAAGAATTTTAATTGTGGATGATGAAGATCGTATTCGTCGTTTATTAAAAATGTATTTAGAAAGAGAACAATATACGATTGATGAGGCTGATAATGGTGATACAGCTTTAGAAAAAGCATTGCAAAATGACTATGATTTAATCTTATTAGATATCATGATGCCTGGAAAAGATGGAATTGAAGTATGTAAAGGGATTCGTGAGAAAAAAGCAACACCAATTATTATGCTGACAGCTAAAGGCGAAGAAGTAAACAGGGTGCAAGGATTTGAAGTTGGCTCCGATGATTATATCGTAAAGCCGTTTAGTCCACGTGAAGTAGTTCTTCGTGTAAAAGCAGTATTACGCCGTTCTGTAACAACAACATTCTTTACACAAGATACAACAACAAAAGATGTTATTGTATTCCCACATTTAACAATTGATAACGATGCGCATCGCGTTACAGCGGATGGTGATGAAGTTAACTTAACACCAAAGGAATATGAATTATTGCTATTTTTAGCAAAGGCTCCTGATAAAGTGTTTGATCGTGAACAATTGTTAAAAGAGGTATGGCAATATGAATTCTTTGGAGATTTGCGTACAGTAGATACACACGTAAAGCGTTTGCGTGAAAAATTAAGTAAAAAATCATCTGAAGCAGCAAAGATGATTGTAACTGTATGGGGTGTTGGTTATAAGTTTGAGGTTGTGAACGACTGATGCTTTGGAGAAGTGTAGTAGGAAAGCTATGGATGACAATATTGCTGCTCGTTTCGTTTGTTCTTGGCTTTGTTGCCATTTTGCTTTCACAGTTTTTTGATAATTACTATATTGAAATGAGCGAAACAAGGCTTACCAAAGTAGCAACGAGTGTTTCAGAATTAATTGAAGAGGGTGCAGACGAAGAAACGATTGAGAATATCGCATATAAGTTTGCTGATCCACTCTCACGAATTATTATTGTGAAGGGGGATCATGAAGTTTCTTCTTCACCGAAACAAGAAGGATTGGTAGATCTTACAATAGAAGATCTGAAAAAGGATAAAGATTTAGCAGCTGTTTTTATCGATAAAAAAGAAAATAAAGAAAAAATAAAAAAAGTGTCTGATGACAAAACGAATAAGAATTCCGAAAATGATATTATGATTGTTGGTAAACCACTCCAATCATCAAATCATAGTGCGGTGTTTGTATATCAATCATTGCAAGTTCCAAAACAAGGGATGGAAAAAGCGACTGATTTCATTTTTCTATCAGCGGGAATTGCAATTATTTTAACAACGTTCTTTGCCTTTTTCTTATCGACACGCATTACAGCTCCTCTTCGTAAAATGCGTGAAGTGGCCTTTGAAGTGGCGCGCGGAAAATTTGATACGAAAGCACCTATGGTTTCGCAAGATGAAATAGGAGAGCTAGCAACGGCATTAAATCAAATGGGAAAACAATTGAAGTTTAATATTAATGCGCTGCAACAAGAAAAAGAACAACTCTCTAGTATTTTAAGTAGTATGGCAGATGGGGTTGTAACACTGAATCAAGAAGGTGAAGTTGTTGTTATCAATCCACCAGCGGAGCACTTTTTACAAGTTTGGCAAGAAGAAAAAGAGTTAGAATTAAGTAGAAATTTACCACCTGAGCTTGTTGAGCTGTTCCATCTTGTAGTAGAGAGTGAGCAGCAGCAAGTTTTTGAAATTAATTTACAAAAGGGTAATTACGTTGTCCTTATGACTCCACTATATAATCAAACAAAAATTCGTGGTGCTGTTGCAGTCCTTCGAGATATGACGGAAGAACGTCGTCTTGAGAAAATGCGTCAAGATTTTATTGCGAATGTGTCTCATGAATTGCGTACTCCAATGGTTATGCTTCAAGGTTATAGTGAGGCAATCTTAGATGATGTTGTTCAAACGAAAGAAGAGATAAATGAGTTTGTACAAATTATTTATGACGAGTCTGTTCGTTTAGGACGCCTTGTAAATGAACTTTTAGATTTAGCTCGGATGGAAAGTGGTCATGTAGAACTGCATATATCTGAAGTCGATATTCATCCGTTTGTTGAGAAAATTGGCCGTAAGTTCCAAGGGATTGCGCAGGATAAAGAAGTGCAGTTAACCGTTGATTTCCGTAATCCGATTGAGGAGCATCCATTTGATGCGGATCGTATGGAACAGGTATTAACGAACTTAATAGATAATGCAATTAGACATACAAACGCAGGTGGTCATGTTAAGCTTATTATTGATACGAAAAATAATGGACTAGTCTTTGAAGTGCAAGATTCAGGTGCAGGTATCCCTGAAGAAGATATTCCATTCTTATTTGACCGCTTCTATAAAGCTGATAAAGCAAGAACACGTGGGAAAACGGGCGGTACTGGTTTAGGGCTTGCAATTGCTAAAAACATTGTGCAAGGTCATGACGGGAAAATCTCCATATCAAGTGTTGTTGGAGAAGGGACAACATTCTCTGTATATTTACCAGGTCAATCCATATAAGTGATATTGTTGTGAGTGAATACTGAAGTTCTAATATTTTTTATTCTATTTGAGTTTTAATATTTTCTCAATGGAATGAAGGATATTAGAACTTTTTATTTTAATGTGCTATTAGTAGAGGATAGTCCCTTTATGAAAATTGATTGGAAGATAAAAAGGTTACACTATGGAAAGGATAAATCCATAGTGATTTGCTGGTATATCATTCGTGTCTATGAAAACAAAAGGTAATCACTACTCATTTTCTCCTTCTGTTTTCACATGGCATGGGGCTGAAAGAGAGCCTGACAGTTCTTACGCACGGCTGGTTCCTCTCTTTCATCAAAAAAAGGTTTATACCGTTTTTCAATGTATATAAATCTATTTTAACTTTCCGCCATATAAGTCGCGGCTATGAAAAAAAGAAGGTCCCCACTCATTTTCTCCTTCTGTTTTCACATGGTATGGGGCTGAAAAAGGAACTGACCGCTTCTACCCATGGCTGGATGCTCTCTCACCACAAAAAAAGAAAGTTTTTAATTCGTTTTTAAAATGTATACTTATATTTGTAATAACTAGTGTAATGAATAAAGCTTAAAAAGAGAGGTGTAGAAGATTTGAAACTATATACAAAAACAGGAGATAAAGGACAAACAAGTATTATCGGTGGGCGAGTTGATAAAGATCATATTCGTGTAGAAGCATATGGAACAATTGATGAGGCAAACTCTCATATTGGATATGCGATGACTATGATTCGAGAAGAACGCTTTCAGGACATATATGATGAGCTTGAAAAGATTCAGCATGAGTTGTTTGATTGTGGTGGTGATTTAGCAATTATGCAGCAAACAATGCCGTATAAAGTAACGGAAGAGATGGTTATATATTTAGAAGAACGAATTGATAGCTACATAGAAGAAGCTCCACCGCTGGAGCGATTTATTTTGCCTGGTGGGAGCGCAGCGTCTGCGATGATTCATGTTGCACGTACGATAACGAGAAGAGCTGAGCGTCATATTGTATCGTTAGGAAAGCAAGCAGAAATAAATGAAGTTGTATTGCAATATGTTAATCGATTATCTGATTATTTATTTGCAATAGCTAGGGTGATAAACGCTCGTCTTAATGTAAGAGATGTTGAATATAAACGAAGTGCAATTGTTTTTCGTAATAAGGAAGAGAAGGAAGTGGAGTGATTCACTTTCTTTTTTTGTATACTTTTTTCCGTAATATACCACAATAGAGAAAGTGTGACGGTTATCAAAAAACGGAGGATGTATATGAAAGTCTTAAAAATCGGTATACTTGTCGTTGGGATGTTTTTTAGTTCTCAAGTATACGCTTATGCTGAGGATGAACGATGGATATGGCCTGTAGATGGAAGAATTAGTGATTATTTTGGAACAAGGAATGGAAAGCACTACGGTATTGATATAGCTGCCTCAATCGGAACACCGGTTGCGGCGATTCGGGGTGGAACGGTAACAAAATCCTATTTTTCAAATAGTTATGGACATGTAGTGTTTATTAAACATGGAGAATATGAAGCTGTTTACGCTCATTTAAATAAGAGATATGTACTGCAGGGGGAACATATTGCAAGAGGTGAGGTAATTGGTGAAGTAGGTAATACAGGTGAATCACGAGGAGCGCATCTGCACTTAGAAGTTCATAAGGGTGCTTGGACGTTCGGGAAAAGAAATGCAATGGATCCTTTGCTTGTTTTAAAGGAAGAGATGAATCAAATAGCATCAGCATCACTATATATTGTGCAAAAAGGAGACACTTTGGTAAGTATTGCACATAAGTTCGGTATGACAGTTCGTGAAATAAAAGTGAAAAATGAATTGAGGCAAGATCGGATTTACCCAAATCAAAAATTATATATAAATTAAAAAAGAGCTAGCAAAACTAGCTCTTTTTTACCAAAAAATAAAGACACATATAAACCCAGAAATGGCTAAATAGCTATAATAATAAAAGACCTTCGCCCTCGTTTTTTCCGTTGTTCGAAATAATACTATGGTTGGTTCAATTAGTCCAATTGTCAAACACAGTAGACCAAGGAGCATACAACCGATAGAAAAAGAATACAAGGCAACTTGTATTTGTTGGAATGGAATAATCCATTTTAATAAACATGCAATAAGTGCGGTATAACATATGCTGCCAATGTATTTGTTTAAAATTGTATTAGAACGAAAACCAGGAAGCTTTTTCAAAAAGGATCGAGAAACAACTTCTGTTTGTAAAGAAGTATGATCTTCGATTATTTTTTGTGCTTCTTTTCCTTTATGAAAGAGAGAGAGAATCCAATTACGCTTTCCTTGGAAAATAAATTGCGATGTTGTTAAATAGTGATCAATTTTCACTTTATCCCAACTGTTCCATGGATGACGTTCACATAGCTTTAGTTTACTTTCTGTTGTTTTATCATACTGATAAATACTAATTCCTTCTTCATCAAAAGTAGCATAGTATGTTTCTCTTGAAAATGCGCCTAAATCAATTGGACAGTAGAAAAGCAACTCTTTTTTTAAATAAAAGTATTCTTTTCTTAAGTTTTTTTTCATCGTTTCTTGAATAGAGTGTCTTTTTTCTTTGCTCATGACATTTCCTCCGTATTAAGAAAATGCTCTTATCTTAACAATTCAACATCTTATCACTTTTCTGTATGGATGACTAGGGAATTGCGAAGGAAAAAATCGAATTGTAAAAAATATGGATTATGTTGTCATATAATCTAATGACTGTTTTTATATTGTATGTATCCCACTATTCATGGGCAGTAAGGCCCCGCCTCAAGATTCAGAGGAAAACAAAGAAGGTAGGAGGGATCGAGCTGATTAAGGTTCACTTTATAATAAAAAAATTACTTACTATTTATAAGTTATAAACATTTTTGTTCACAACTGTACGATGATGTTGTATAATGGTGGAGAAAATAGAATATCGGTCTATCTTCGGGGCAGGGTGAAAATCCCGACCGGCGGTGATGAACAGTTGCTTTTCGTTCTAAGCCCGCGAGCCGTTAAGGCAGGATTTGGTGAGATTCCAAAGCCGACAGTATAGTCTGGATGGGAGAAGATGGAGGTTCAAGCGTTCAAAAAAGATAAGTATTTGAACGTCTGTTTGATGTGCCTAAAAAATTCTCCCTTTGTGTAAAACACAAAGGGTTTTTTCATGATAGGAAAAAAATAGGCATAGCAGAACCTTTCCACTTTCCATGAGATGATCGATGGAAAAGGAGAGAGAAGGATGAAACAAAAAAACAGTGTAGTACAAATGGTGAGCGTAGCGATGCTTAGTAGTATTGCGTATTTGCTTATGATGTTGGATTTCCCATTCCCAGGACTTCCGCCGTTTTTAAAAATTGACTTTAGTGATGTGCCAGCTTTAATTGCAGCGATTATTTTTAGTCCAATTGCAGGTGTAGTTGTAGAAGCGATAAAAAATATTCTTCACTACGGAATTCAAGGCAGTTTAACGGGAGTTCCAGTTGGAGAAATAGCAAACTTTATTGCAGGGTGTCTATTTATTGGACCAGCAGCTTTCTTATTTCGGAAGTATCGCACAGTAAAAAGTTTAACAACAGGGTTAATGTTAGGGACAGTTACTATGGCGGTAATTATGAGTGTGTTAAATTATTTCATCATTTTACCGGCTTACACTTGGTTTTTAAATCAGCCTGCTATGTCTAGTAGTGGTATGCGACAAATGATTGTAGCGGCAATTCTCCCATTTAATTTAATTAAGGGAATTGTTGTAACAGTTGTATTTGTAGCACTGTTCTCACGCTTAAAAGTGTGGGTATTTGCAAAAATGAAAAATGCATAGAAACTTTGGTCATCAGCGGGAGAGTATCGCTGATGGCTTTTTTTATTTATGAGTTAGATGAATAACCAAAACCCCCCTCATAAAAATGAGAGGGGTTTTTGAAGTTAATAAAAAGACTATTCGAATTTTAAAGCGTCGCCATCGAATGCTTCGTCAGCAACTTTAATTGAGTCAGTTGGACAACCTTCAAATGCATCCATCATGTCGTCAATTAATACGTCTGGAATTTCAACGATACCTTGGTTATCATCTAGTGTTACAAATGCAATACCTTCATCATCGTAGTCATAAATGTCTGGTGCAGCAGCTCCGCAAGCTCCACATGCGATGCAAGTGTCTTTATCAACAATTGTATATTTTGCCATATTTTTTTCCCTCCTGATAATATGTATGTGAAAATAGTCGCTATAAAAATTATAATCTTATTGTAAAACGGTTTTTTAAACTTTTCAACATAAAATTATAATGATAATGCTTATCAATTAGGGTGTCAACTTATTTTTGATTTATTTCATAAGATTTTCAAAATGCCTAAATGCTGTACAGTTTGATACAATAGAAAATATAGATGGAATTGAAAGGTGGAAGCGGCGATGCAGTTACAATATACTTTATTATATTGTATAAAACAATTAAATGGTGAACGAACTGTTTCTTCCATTTATCACCTTTTAAAAGGGAAACGTTCTTCACAAACATTACAAGACGGAAATATATTTCATATTTCTTTTCTGTTTGGGATATATAAATCATTACAACGTTCTGATTATGATCAGGAAATTGAACATGTATTACATAAAGAATGGATTCAGAGCGTGCATGAAAATACGTACATTTTAACTGACACAGGAAAACGACAGCTGGGAACTTGGGAAGAAACACTTTTTTTCCCGCAGTATTTACACGGTTTGCACTATGGTGATCTTGGTGAAATGTTTTGGAAACGACTTTCGTTAATTATTCAAACCGTATCAAATTTACAACAGCAAAATGCAAAGTTTATTCCAATCCAACAAGATACAGAGGTAATGATGTGGGTTAAGCAGTTTCTCATCGGGATGCCATATGCAAGAAGTGAACTTGCAAAAAGGTTATGGAAAGAGATGCATACGCTGTTACAAGATACTTTACCGATAGAAGCAACAATTTTTACATATCGATTAACTGGATATGAAAGAATTGGATATACATTAAAGCAACTTGCGGAAATTACAAGTCAAGATGTATTTCGCGTACATCTTTTATTTTGGGGCACCGTTCATTTCTTTATTCAATCTGTTCGAGATAATGAAAAAGAATTCCCGCTATTAACAAAAATTATTGCTTATCCGAATGAAAGGGCAGATTTGTTTAGTTTATCAACACAAAAAACATATCAACTTTGGAAACAAGGGCGTTCTTTGGATGAAATTGCAACAATTAGAAATTTAAAGGTTGCAACAATAGAAGATCATTTTGTTGAAATTGCATTACGAGAAAGAGATTTTTCTATTGAAATGTTTATGGAAAAAAATAAAATCAAGCATGTGCAGCGCATTATTGAAACGTTACAAACACGGAAGTTACGTGTGTTAAAGCAAGCAGTAGGAGAAGCGGTTTCTTATTTTGAAATTCGTCTTGTGTTAGCGCAGATGGGGGTTGTAAATGAGGCTTGAGGATTATTTGCATAAGTGGTTTGGTTATAACGAATTTCGTCAAGGGCAGAAAGAGGTTATTGCGGATTTATTACAAGGAAAAGATGTTGTAGCAATGCTTCCAACTGGAAGAGGAAAATCAATGTGTTATCAGCTTCCAGGCCTTATGCAAGATGGAACAGTAGTAATTGTTTCACCATTACTATCCTTAATGGAAGATCAGGTAGCGCAGCTTAAATATGTAGTGAAGGACCGTGTGATCGCGTTTAATAGTTTTCGTACATTGATTGAAAAAAAGAAAGCGATAAAAAGATTATCTTCTTATAAATTTGTCTTTGTCTCACCTGAAATGTTGCAATCTGAAGTAATAGTAAGAGAACTAAAAAAGATTCATATTTCACTATTTGTGATAGATGAAGCACATTGTATTTCGCAATGGGGCTATGATTTTCGAACAGACTATAAAAAATTAGACCAAGTTATAGCAGGTATTGGACGTCCTCCTGTGTTGGCATTAACGGCTACTGCAACAAAAGAAGTATTGCAGGACATTATAAAAAGTTTAAAACTTACGAATGTAGCAGAACATTTGTATTCGATTGATCGCCCAAATATTGCAATGGAGGTACAATTTGTACAAACAATAGAAGAGAAAAAAGAAGCGCTTCTCAAGCATGTTACTTATTTGCAAGGACCAGGAATTATTTATTGTTCGAGCAGAGCTTGGACGGAGCGTCTGGCAGAATATTTAAGGAGTAAAGGTATAGTAGATGTTGCATTTTATCATGGCGGAATGGAACATGAAGAGAGAATGTTAATTCAGCAGCAATTTATGAATGATCAACTGCAACTTGTTATATGTACAAGTGCATTTGGTATGGGGGTAAATAAGCCGAATACAAGGTATATTATTCATTTTCATTATCCAGCAAATATTGCTTCTTATTTACAAGAGATTGGTAGAGCGGGAAGGGATGGAGAGTCGAGCATTGCAATTCTACTTTGTAGTCCACTAGATCACGATTTACCGGTTTCTATCATTGAAGATGAATTACCAAATAAACAACAAATTCAATTTTTATTTTCCTTACTACAAGAAAAGATGTTTCACACGAAAGTATTGCCAATAGAAGATGTGGAAGAAATTTGTTATAATGCTGCAAGGTTTAGTGAGCAACATTGGCGTTTTGTACGTTATCACTTAGAAAAGATGAAAATCATACAACAGAAGAAGCTCATTATGGAATCCTTGTCAGATGAAACAAGGGGAAAAATAATGTTAGAAGTAGATGAGCGTCTTCGGAATAAATATAGTCAACTAGAAAATATGAAATCATGGCTACAGTATAAAGGATGCAGACGGGAACAGATGCTACATCTATTTGGATATAAGAAGGAAGCGCAGGTGAAAAATTGCTGTAACTACTGTGGTATTTCAAAAGAAGATTACAAAAAAAGACGAGCAAGACAATCAATTTTCGACTATAATTGGGAAGCAGAGTTACAATTTCTCTTTGGTATGAGAGAACGGAGGAATGATTAACATTCAAAGACGTAGTATTGAAGACATAGGTCCGAAAGAAATACGGCTGAATCTCTATATAACACAATTAATAATTATAGGTGTTGGCTGTGTGTTAGCCTATATATTATTTCCAAATAGGAGTGAATTTTATGATTTGTGGAAATGGGAACCCATTTCAATTCTTGTAATAGGTAGTGTGGTTGCGGGCATTGTTGTGTTATTTGATTATATTGCAATGCAAGTGCTGCCAGAATCGTGGTTTGATGATGGGGGAATTAATGATCGAATGTTCCAAGGAACTTCTGTAATACAATTATTTGGTATTACGTTTGTTATTGGATTTGCTGAAGAATTTTTATTTCGAGGTGTATTACAGACGCATTTTGGACTTGTAGTTGCAAGCCTTATTTTTGCTGTTTTACATATTCGATATGTGAGAAAGCCATTTCTGTTTTGCTTTGTATGTATGATTAGTTTTCTGTTTGGATATGTGTTCCAATGGACAGAGAATTTATTTATAACAATATTTGCACACTTTCTTGTTGATTTTATTATGGGACTTCAATTAAGAAAATAAGTGGAAGGTGGTGGTGAACAACATGAGAAAACAAATTCCTGATTTTGAAGATGAGTTGGAAGAAGAGTTGGAAGAAGAGCAAACAGAAGAAGGTTTACCGCCGCGAAGTGAGATTCATAGAAATAAAGAGAAGAAAAAATCTAAATTTAAGATTAACCACTTTTTTGTTCGGGTTTTAACATTTTTATTTATTTTGTTACCGCTTAGTATTTTATGGTATACGGATAAGTATATCGAAGTAAAAAGTGCCAACAAGAATGATACCTCTGGAAAAAACGCGTTTGAAGTGATTTTTTTCGATTCAAATAAACACGGTGAAGGAGAAAAGAAGCAGCTTGAAAAATTTGAAACGCACATTGTAAAAGAGGGGGAGACATTTGAAAGTATTGGGAAACAGTACTTTCCGAATGAAGATGGGGCTACAATTATTAAAAACTATAACAATTTACAAGATGACCAATTAGAAGTAGGAAAAGAATTAAAAATTCCTATTAAAGAAAAGATAGAGAAGGAATAGCAACAGTAAAATAATTGTTGTAGGAGTGAACTGAAAAAGGTGAATGAAGCCGTTCATATTTGATAAGGCATTATTCGCCTTTTCGGCAATATAGCCTGATGGGATAATATTTTTGAGAGGGAAGTTGAGAAACGTATATGTTATGGATTGGATTAGGTGGCACATTCATATGTATTGGTTTCATTTTTCTTTTTTGGATGTATAGAGAAGCAGTGCGTAATACGTTGCTAGAACATACTTTATCATTTGTGAATTTCCCAGAAAGTTTTGGGAAAGTTAGGATATTTTTTATTTCAGATATTCATAGGAGAGTTATCTTACCTTCCTTAATTGAAAATGTAAAAGGAAACGCTGATTTTGTTATTATTGGTGGTGATTTAGCTGAGAAGGGGGTATCGTTATCACAAATTGCTGCTAATATTCAAACATTAAGCGAAATTGGTCCTATATATTTTGTATGGGGAAATAACGATTATGAAATTGACTATCATGAATTAGATGCGTTATTACTAGAACATGGTGTGAAAATTTTAGATAATACACGAGTGCTGTTTGAATCAGAGAGTGGCGATAAACTGTGTTTATTAGGGGTGGATGATGTTGGATTAGAACGAGATCGTTTAGATTTGGCGCTAGCGGATTGTCAAGAAGATGGTTTTCGCATTCTTATTAGCCACAACCCTGCTATTGTAAACAAAATGTCTGGACAAGAGAAAATTTCTCTCGTATTAAGTGGTCATACTCATGGAGGGCAAATTCGTTTATTCCATTCTAAACGTTATCTAAAAGGCGGTGTATATGAGTATCCATGTACAACTCTATTTGTGAGTAATGGATATGGAACGACATTACTACCACTACGTTTTCGAGCTCCAGCTCAAACACACTTAATTACATTGCAAAAAGAAAATTAAGAGATATTCGGTTTAAAGGTGGGGAAAATATGCCAACTTTAAAAGGGAAATATAATATAAAAGCTGTTTCGAATATGCTTGGGATTCAGCCAAGTACACTGCGGGCTTGGGAGAGACGATATCATATTATTGCTCCAAAGCGCAATGATGCAGGGTACCGTCTATATACAGAAGAGCATGTGAGAATCTTAAAATGGTTAATGCATAAAGTAAATGAAGGATTTACAATTGGTCAAGCAGTCCAGTTATTAGAAAGCAACCGATTGCAAAATCACAATCCAGCTGAGATGACGTATAGCAAAGAAATTTTATTAGTGGACGATATCCTTGGTTATTTGTTAAAATTTGATGAAATACATGCCCGTGAATTATTAAACGAGGCATTTGTTATTTATACAATAGAAAAAGTAATCACTCATATATTTATCCCGATTGCTGATAAGTTAGAGACTATGCAGAAAAATGATGAGATAACAGCTGTACAAGAACGATATGTGGATTCGTTTTTATGTTCACGCGTTGGAATGATTTATCATAATACGCAAACTAATTTTATTTTGCCAAAAGCCTTGGCTATTTGTGCACCAGGAGAAATGAATGCATTACATTTGTTTCTTTTTACGATATATTTACGTTTGAAAGGCTATCAAGCAATATATTTGGGGACAGGCCTAGAGGAAAATGAGATCTGTGCAGCCATCAAGCAATTCACACCTAAATATGTATTTATATCATGTTCAAAAGAACGATATTTGAAAAGCGCGCTGAATTTGATTGTGAAGTTGCAAAGTCAGAATCCGAAAATCTGCACTGGACTTATTGGGTTTGCAAGTCAGCTTGTTTCAGATGAAGACAAGGTTGAACTTCAAAATATATGTATTGGCGATACAAAAAAAGAATGGGATGAATGGTTAAAAATGTCGGAATAGTTGTTCGAAAAGAACCATCTATTTTCTATTTCATATAATAAAAATTAGATACAACGGTTACGTAGGGAGGTTACAAGATGAGGTTGGAACGATTGAATTATAATAAAATTAAAATTTTCCTAACATTTGACGATTTATCTGAGCGAGGGTTGACTAAGGAGGATTTATGGAAAAATGCTCCAAAAGTGCAACAGTTATTTCGTGATATGATGCAAGAAGCAAATAAAGAACTTGGGTTTGAAGCAGATGGTCCAATTGCAGTTGAAGTTTTTTCTTTACAGGCACAAGGAATGGTTGTGATTGTTACAAAAGAAAATCATGAAACAGATACAGAAGATGAGTTTCGTGATGAGTTTATTGAAATGCAAGTAACTCTAGATGAGAGTGAGCATATATTGTATGAATTTGCAACGTTTGAAGATGTGATTACTTTGGCAAGTCGTTTGTATAATCTCGGTGTAACCGGGGGAAAACTTTACACATGGGATGGACGTTTTTATCTTTGGATAGAAGAAGAACCAGCGTTATTAAAGGCGGATATTATTGCAATTTTAGCGGAATACGGTAATTCTTCTACAGCAACAATTTATCGTATTATAGAATATGGAAAAGAATTAATGGATTCTCAAGCAATTCAGCAAATATACAAGTATTTTATCTTAAAACAAAACCTCAGCTAATGTAATTGGCTTGAGGTTTTGTTAGTGTTTTACGATATTCGAGAGATTAAAATACATTATAGTATAAAAAATATTTAAATATTTAAGTATTTTACTTTTCTAAAAGTGATAAAAGGACTATAATGATATTGAAAACGCTTGCAATAAAAATAAGTTTGTATATATTTGTTAGCGTTTTCTATTGCATTCCAAATTTAACGGTGTATACTAGGCAATGAAGGTTTACTAAACAAGTGAAATTACAGGGGGTTTACTTACTATGGTAGCCGAAAAGGGAGCTCAAACACAAACACAACAAAGGGAACAACACTTTGAATTATTAAATTCAACACAAATTGTTATTAGTGAAGCCCTAGAAAAATTGGGTTATCCAAACGAGGTATATGAATTACTTAAAGAACCAATTCGTATGATGACAGTGAAAATTCCAGTTCGTATGGATGATGGGACTGTTAAAATATTTACAGGATATCGCGCGCAGCACAATGATGCTGTTGGTCCAACGAAAGGTGGAATTCGCTTCCATCCAAACGTAACAGAAAACGAAGTGAAAGCACTTTCTATTTGGATGAGTTTAAAATGTGGTATTGTTGATTTACCATATGGTGGAGGTAAAGGTGGTATCATTTGTGATCCACGAGAAATGTCTTTCCGTGAATTAGAAAGATTAAGCCGTGGATACGTACGAGCAATTAGTCAAATTGTTGGTCCAACAAAAGATATTCCTGCTCCAGATGTATTTACAAACTCACAAATTATGGCATGGATGATGGATGAATATAGCCGCATCGATGAATTCAATTCACCAGGATTTATTACAGGTAAACCACTTGTATTAGGTGGATCTCATGGCCGTGAAACAGCGACTGCGAAAGGTGTAACAATCTGTATTCGAGAAGCTGCGAAAAAACGCGGTATCGACATTAAAGGTGCTCGCGTTGTTGTCCAAGGGTTTGGGAACGCTGGAAGCTTCTTAGCTAAATTTATGCACGATGCTGGTGCAAAAGTAATTGCAATTTCTGATGCTTACGGTGCACTGCATGATCCAAATGGATTGGATATCGACTACTTACTTGATCGTCGTGATAGCTTCGGAACAGTAACAAAATTGTTTAACAATACAATTTCAAACAAAGAGCTATTAGAACTTGATTGTGATATTCTAGTTCCAGCCGCAATCGAGAACCAAATTACAGAAGAGAATGCTGCGGATATTAAAGCGAAAATTGTTGTAGAAGCAGCAAATGGTCCAACTACATTAGAAGCAACTAAAATTTTAACAGAACGCGGTATTTTACTTGTTCCTGACGTATTAGCAAGTGCTGGTGGTGTTACTGTATCTTACTTCGAATGGGTACAAAATAATCAAGGTTATTATTGGACAGAAGAAGAAGTAGAACAACGCTTAGAGAAAGTAATGGTAAGATCATTCGATTCCATTTATGAAACATCACAAGTTCGTAAAGTGAACATGCGTTTAGCAGCTTATATGGTTGGTGTACGTAAGATGGCAGAAGCTAGTCGCTTTAGAGGTTGGGTATAATAGAACGGAAAGTTTAGAGAGAACGTGGTTTCCTTCAAGGGAACCGCGTTTTTTTATTGAGGTACATTATAAGGATTATAGAAAAGGAGGGATAAGATTTGCAAAGGAAGAGTGATGTAAGTGAGCGAGTAGCTGAGTTGAAAAAGAGAATTGTATATTTAGAAGGAAGTTAAAAAAGAAATTCAAGTGAAAAGGTAAGTGTACTACAAATCTTTGGAGAAGGAATTATATCTTTATTGTTTGGAATGTGTATTGTTGGACCAGTGATTGCTATAGTTTGGGGAATTATAATATTACTTTTAAAGTGGATGGATAAAGTGAAACTTTCATCAGTGCGGGCCTTACTGCCTGTTAATACGGGATAAATTGTGACTGTTAATATAAGGGGATATGTTAAGAGTGGAAGTGCAATCATAAAAAATAAAAAGAACACTTGTTCTGCACGAACGTTTGTGCTATACTTTCCTTAGATAAACAAAACGGAAACAAAATAAGGAGAGATTAATAATGAAAATGACAGCAAACCAACGATTTATGATGCCAACAGATGTTATGGAACGGGTAGAAGTTTTACGAGAAAAACATGTGAAACGCTCATCTTTGTTACAATCCGTGAATAAATTTTTCGGTTTAGATACAAAAGAAGACTGTGTTTGGTTTTATGGGTTTTATGGAACTGCTGTAAGTATTTTATTATTTATGGTCTTTACTTCAAATATTTTTGATTTTCTCTTTGCGTGAGAAATATGCCATATAGATATCAAGGTTGAATACATATATAAGGAAGAAAGGTAATTTTCTAGAGCGGAGTTGATAGACATGGTGATGTTCCCTATAGAGCGAAATTATATTGGGTACGGAAGCTCGCGACCAGGAATCCGCCTTTCAAAGGTAAGATTTATTGTAAGCCATGATACGGGGAATCCTGGTAGCAATGCGATAGGAAATCGTGATTACTTTAATGAAGTACAACCGAAAGCATCGGCACATACTTTTGTAGATGATACAACTATTTTAGAAATTATTCCAATTAATGAGGTAGCATATCACGTAAGATATGGCGTACCGACAGATAATGACTTGTTTGGTTATGATGCAAATAAAGCATCAATTGGTGTTGAAATGTGCTACGGAGGTAATGTTAATTTTTGGGATTCTTACACGCGGTTTACATGGTACCATGCTTATTTATGTCACACATTCAATTTAAATCCTAAAACGGATATTGTATCTCATAAAACACTAGATCCGGCAAGAAAGATTGATCCAGAAAATGTATTGGGGCAACAAGGGATAAGATTCAGACAGTTTTTAGCGGACGTCTATCGAATGTATGTATCGTTTAGATGACAAATATATGAAAAATGAATACAATAAAGATAGGTGCCTACTGCTGAAAGTAGGTTTTTTCTTGTTTTTTAATAAATAGAGATTGAAGCATAGGACTAGGAGTGAACCGAGTATGCAAAAAGAAACAGCTATAATAATCGGGGGCGGACCATGTGGGTTAGCAGCGGCGATTTCGCTGCAGCAAGAGGGAATCAATCCACTCGTAATTGAAAAAGGAAATATTGTGAATGCGATTTATCATTATCCAACTCATCAAACATTTTTTTCCTCTAGTGAAAAGCTTGAGATTGGTGATGTTGCGTTTATTACAGAAAATCGTAAACCGTTTCGCAATCAAGCGCTTGCGTACTATCGCGAAGTGGTAAAACGTAAAGGTGTGCGTGTTAACGCATTTGAACGTGTAGAACAAGTGCAAAAGGACGGGAATTTCTTTAGAGTAAATACGACGAAGCGTGATGGGAACAAGGAGACATATACTGCAAAATATATTGTAGTGGCAACGGGATATTATGATAACCCCAACTATATGAACGTTCCTGGAGAAAACTTAGACAAAGTATCTCATTACTTTAAAGAGGCACATCCGTATTTTGACCGTGATGTAGTTGTAATAGGAGGGAAAAATTCAAGTGTAGATGCGGCGTTAGAACTTGTAAAAGCTGGAGCGCGTGTAACGGTGTTGTATCGCGGGGGAGAATATTCACAGAGTATTAAGCCGTGGATTTTACCTGAATTTGAAGCATTAGTGCGTAATGGTACAATTCAAATGCAGTTCCATGCTCATGTGAAAGAAATTACCGAACATACACTTACGTATACTAGTAACGGGGAGTCATTTACAATTCAAAATGATTTTGTATTTGCGATGACGGGATACCACCCAGATCATAGTTTTCTAACAAAAATGGGAGTAGAAATTGATAAAGAAACAGGGCGCCCACTATTTACAGAAGAAACAATGGAAACGAATGTTGAAAATATCTTTATAGCGGGTGTTATTGCAGCTGGCAATAATGCGAATGAAATTTTTATTGAGAATGGAAGATTTCATGGTGGAGCAATTACACAAACAGTTGTATCAAGAGAACAAAAATAAGCTGTCGAATTTCGACAGCTTATTTTTTAATCCTGCATAAACATTTGTTGAATTTTGTCTTGCGAGTGCGCACATTCTAAAGCGACAAGTAGTTTAATACGGGCTTTTTGGGCGTTCAAACCGTATGTGAAAACAATACCCATATCTTTTAATTGTTTCCCTCCGCCCTCATAGGAGTATATGTCTTGGACAATTCCGTTAAAGCAGCGGGAAACGAGAACAATTGGAATGCCTTTATTTATTAAGCGTTGTAAACTAGAGAGTGTCCTTGGTGGTAAATTCCCTTGACCAAGTGCTTCAATTACAATTCCGTCTACTGGTAAGGTTTCAATTGCTGCTAATAGTGTATCATCCATGCCAGCGTATGCTTTTAACACAACAACGTTTTTAGAAATTTGTCCGACTACATATGTTTCATGATGTACGAGAGCGTGATGAAAGACAACGCCACGCTTTGTCACCATACCGATTGGTCCGTATTGAGGGCTTTGGAATGTTGCGACATTACTTGTATGCGTTTTTGTTACATTTGTTGCACAATGAATTTCATCATTTAATACGACAAGAACACCTTTTCCGATTGCTTCATTACTATTTGCAACCTTTACAGCAGATAAAAAGTTATATAAACCGTCAGCACCTAATTCGTTGCTAGAGCGCATTGCTCCTGTTACAACAATTGGAATGTTCGCTTGTACAGTTAAATCTAAAAAGTATGCAGTCTCTTCTAGTGTATCTGTACCATGTGTAATAACAACACCATGGATGCCTTCGTTTTTTACTCTTTCGTCAATAATGACTTGTAATTGTAACATCTCACTAGGAGTCATATGAGGTGATGGAAGATGAAAGACATCTTCGACGATTAAATCAATATCATCCTCTAAATCAGGAATGAATTTTAAAAGAGGATTTTGTTCCCCTGGTTGTACAACCCCAGTTTCTTTATCTTCCTCCATTGAGATTGTTCCACCTGTGTGTAAAACTAGAATTTTTTTCAATGCTTATACTCCTTTCCATTCGAAAAAATACATTTAGAACATACCATGTTTTTGCTAGATTCGACAATGAAAATGTATAAAAGTTTGTATTAGAAATGAAAATAAAGTTAGTTACTTTATACTTGGAAAGAATTGAAGTGATAGTTTTCTATCATAAGGTGTTGGAATGAGTGAGGAAAAATGAAAAGAGGATATTTTTTGAAAAAGATTGAGGGAGTTTTAATTCGTGTATTATTGGTTCAATTTATTTGTCTCTGCATTATTCAATTGCTCTTTATGCAAGAATCCACAGTGAAATATTTATCGAAAATTGTATATTATGAAGGAGTTATAAGTAAAAACAAAACGGATATTTTACAAGTGAATAAGTAGTTTTCATTTCCTTCTAGTAAGGATTATGCTACAATAATTGAGGATTTAATCGACAGGAAACAAGCGCAGAGAAGCAGGGGATTTGTACCTGCTTTTCATTTTGTTTTATAAGTGAAAAATGAGGTGTTACAATGGAAAAACGAATTTCAATTGCGATAGATGGTCCAGCTGCTGCTGGGAAAAGCACAGTTGCAAAGATTGTTGCGAAAGAACTTTCCTATGTTTATATTGACACAGGTGCAATGTATCGTACACTTACATACGCTGCTCTGGAGAAAAGTGTAGATATTGAAAATGAAAAAAGCCTAATGGCAGTTTTAAAAGATGTAAACATTGAGTTTCAACAAGGTGAAAATACACAATTAGTTTTCTTGAACGGCCAGGATGTATCTGAAGCGATTCGTACACCGAATGTAACAAATCGCGTATCAATTGTTGCCAAGCACCGTCTTGTTCGTGAAGAGATGGTACGTCGCCAACAGGCTCTAGCAGAAAAGGGCGGAGTGGTAATGGACGGTCGTGATATTGGTACACATGTGTTACCTAATGCGGAAGTGAAAATTTTCATGCTGGCGTCTGTTCAAGAGAGAGCGGAGCGTAGACATCTTGAAAATACGAAAAAAGGTTTTGCTTCTAGTTTAGAGCAATTGAAAAAAGAGATTGCTGAGCGTGATAAGTTGGATTCAGAGCGTGAAGTTTCTCCGCTGAAAAAAGCGAATGATGCATTGGAATTAGATACAACATCTTTATCAATTGAAGAAGTTGTACGAAAAATTATGGATATTGTTTCTGGAGCATTTGCAAAGTAAAGAAAGGGGAGCCCCCTTTCTTTTTTTTGAATCGTGGGGAATGGTAGGACACTTTTCTTGACAAATAAGTCAATTTGTAAGAAGTTAGTAAAAGAAGAGGAACTGTCAGAATATATTCGCTATTATATTTTAAAACATACTTTATTCAAGGAGATTTTGCTGTATACTATTTATATAGGTTTCTATACATTCTATGAAGTGTAGGACAAACAATAGGTTAGAATCGAGTATGCACTAAAACATTCTTATAACATGCAAATGAAAACATTTGTTTTCATTTCGTATATACATAAAAAAGCTTTGTCAATTCTGTAGGGAGGTATTTCCATGGTAGAGAAAATGAATGAAGAAGTTGTGAATTCAAAAGCATTACAAGTGGGTGACGTTGTTACAGGTTCTGTAACGAAAGTTGAAGAAAAGCAAGTTCTTGTAAATGTTGGATACAAAACAGATGGCGTTATTCCAATTAGTGAATTAGCTAACGTTCATATTGAAAAAGCGAGCGATGTTGTAGAATTAGATCAGACTCTTGAATTAAAAGTTATTAAATTAGAAGATGATGATCTTGTATTATCGAAACGTGCTGTTGATGCAGAAAAAGCATGGATAGAATTGCAAGAAAAATTCACTTCAGGTGAAGTGTTTGATGTTACTGTAAAAGATATTGTGAATGGTGGTTTAGTTGTAGATCTTGGTGTCCGCGGATTTATTCCAGCTTCACTTGTAGAAATGCATTATGTAGAAGATTTCACTGAATACAAAGGAAAAACATTAGCGGTGAAAATCGTTGAATTAGATCGTGAAAAGAATCGTGTTATTCTTTCGCATAAAGCAGTTGTAGAACAAGAATTAGAATCGAAGAAAAAAGAAGCGATCTCTTCTTTAAAAGAAGGAGATGTTGTGGAAGGTACAGTTCAACGTTTAACTGACTTCGGAGCTTTTGTGAATGTTGGTGGCGTAGATGGTTTAGTGCACATTTCTCAAATCTCTCATGACCGCGTTGAACAGCCGTCTGATGTGTTAACACAAGGACAAAGTGTAAAAGTCAAAGTGTTATCGGTTGATGCTGATACGCAACGTATTTCTTTATCGATTAAAGCTGCAGAGCCAGGGCCTTGGGAAAATGTTGCTGCTGAAGTTAAAGCGGGTGATGTTCGAGAAGGTAAAGTAAAACGTATTGTTACATTCGGTGCTTTCGTTGAAATTTTACCAGGTGTAGAAGGACTTGTGCACGTATCGCAAATTGCAAATCGCCACGTGAAAAATCCAAATGAAGTATTGGAAATGGGGCAAGAAGTGAAAGTGAAAGTACTTGAAGTACATGTAGCAGAAAAACGCATTTCTTTAAGTATAAAAGAAGCTGTTGAAGAAAATAATGAAACAGAAGATTACAGCCAATATGAGCCAACTTCTGAGTCTGCAACTTTCCAATTTAGTGATATTATTGGTGAACAACTGAAAAAATTAAAGAAATAAAGAGGGGTACAAGTGGTAAGGGCAAAACGAAAATTAGAACATATTGAATACGCTCTTTCTACCGGACAGTCTCGTATACATGGCTTTCATGACATTGCTTTTGTCCATCAAAGCTTGCCAAATTCAAGTTATGAAAGCATTACATTTGAAACGGAAATCGGCGAACTTTCATTAAGTTCGCCGATTTTTATCAATGCGATGACCGGTGGTGGTGGAGAGCATACATTACATATTAATGAACAGTTGGCACATGTAGCCAAGCATCATAACCTTGCGATGGCTGTTGGTTCTCAAATGGCTGCGTTAAAAGATGAGAGAGAAGCGTCTTCTTATCGAATCGTTCGAAAGGTAAACCCAAATGGCATCGTTTTTGCAAATTTAGGTAGTGAAGCGAACGTTGAACAGGCAAAGCGAGCGGTTGATATGATCGAGGCGAATGCTCTGCAAATTCATTTGAATGTCATTCAAGAACTAACGATGCCAGAAGGTGACCGGGATTTTACAGGTGTATTAGAGCGGATTGAGCAAATTGTTATAGGTTCTCAAGTTCCTGTTATCGTGAAAGAAGTAGGGTTTGGTATGAATAAAGAAGCGGTACAGCAACTAGCTAATGTTGGTGTTACAGCTGTAGATATTGGTGGTTATGGTGGTACAAACTTTGCTGCAGTTGAAAATGAGCGAAGGCAGCGAATGCTTTCTTATTTTAACGATTGGGGCATTCAAACGGCAGCCTCTATAATAGAAGCATCCTCTACAAACAATAACCTCTCTCTCATTGCATCTGGTGGTATACAAACAGCACTTGATGTAGCAAAAGCGATTGCTCTAGGAGCGCAGTCAACTGCTTTTGCCGGATATTTTTTACGTATATTGATGAATGATGGTATTGAGAAATTAATCGAAGAAATAGAACTTTTACATACGGATTTGCAATTTATTATGACGGCTCTTGGAGCGAGTACGCTTTCTGAGCTTCAGCGAGTGCCGCTTATTGTGAAAGGTGATACGTATCATTGGTTGTCGCAGCGTGGAATTGATACGAAGAATTACAGTATAAGATAAGATTTAATAGGAGATATAAAGGGGAAAAAATCAACCATTTGGTTGGTTTTTTCTTTTATATGTGCGGAAAATGCATCTATATAAATTATTTTATACTATCATTAATTTATAAATTTGGAAAAGGATTTGAGATAAAGTGAAACATAGAGGTTGTTTATTTTAAAATTAAGTAGTTTAAAATACAACGCATTTAAAAAGTTAAATGAGAAGTTTTCTAATATTTAAGTAATAAAAAGATGGTTTTGGTGTTATACCGAAACCATCTTTTTTTTGCGTTCATTGAGAATGTAATCTTACACTGGATTTTCGTAAAGTAAGAACTATTTTACTTTTAATGCTGATTTTGCTTACGTGCTTGCTCTGGTGTATCAAGACCCGTTGCACCAGGATATTGTAATGATTGATTACGATCCGATTCAACGCGGCGTGATTGTTTCAATTTTTTTTCTTGGCGGTCTTTTCCCATTGCTACATGCACCTCCTCAATAGAAAGTGTTGCTGTTATTAGAAAAAACTATGCAAAAAGAAGAAAAGGATTAGTTTTCATAAAAAGTTCCCATAATGGAAATGATAGGAGGAGAAAATATGGAGGGAAGTTATTTTTATTTCATAGCGTGGATGGGCTGGATTGTTACAACATTTTTTTTGAAAAAAGATGAAATTCGTTGGAAAGTAAGTGCTGTTATATTGGTATTTATTATTTGTTCACAAATTACTGTATATATTGCTTCTTTCACCGTATCAGTAAATGCTCTTATACTGGGTGTTATTTCTTTTTTAGGGATTGCTCTATATTCTATATGGAAAAAAATATACGCTTTATTGTCGGCACTTATTATTGCTATGTTATACACAAGTTTTCATTTATTAGGGGTGTATGATCCGGTTTGGATTGTTATTGATCGAACTTGGATGTTGGGCGGTGCTCTTGTTTATGCATCAATTTTATTACATCGAGATCGTTTATTGCGTCTATGTTCTTTATACGCGGGAGCATTACAAGGTGAAATACTGGTAACATTTATTTTTCGCAGGCTTCATTTTCCATATGAATTTGGTAGTTTGGCATTTTTTGATAGCATTGCTGTTTCTACACTACTTGTTATGGTCACGTCTTATATCGTAAAAATATCAGCATATAGAGGACAATTTAGAAAAAAACATGTAAAAGAAAGGCAAGGATAATACATGACTGAATATACATCAGCCATTTTATGTGGCGTCATTGCTGGAACAGTAACGCGAATTTTGATGCTTCGTACAGATACAAGGCAGTATCCGACACGTTTACATGGAAAAATCATTCACATTGCTATGGGGTTAATAGCAGCAGCCTTAGGTGCAATTGCTATTCCATCTATTTTGAAGAAAGATTTTTCCGCAATTACTTTCTTGACTTTGGCTGCGTCTCAATTTCGAGATGTTCGAAATATGGAAAGAAATACATTGCAACAACTTGATGGATATGAACTTGTACCACGTGGAAACACGTATATTGAGGGAATCGCATTAGTATTTGAAAGTCGTAACTATTTAGCGATGTTAACATCATTTGCGACAACATTTGCATATATAGGATTTCATTCATGGATTGCTGGGGTAGTGGCTGGATTAATAGGTTTTTTTATTGCCAAAACATTAATGTCTGGTAAAAGGTTACGTGATCTTGTGGACGTTGAGCATGTGCCTCTTCGTTTTGAAGGAGCAGGATTATATATTGATAACATTTATATTATGAATATTGGATTACCAGCAAGGCAAGATGAAATTATGAAGTACGGAATGGGCTTTATTTTAAAACCTAAGTCTATCGATGCAAGGGTAACAATTTCGAATCTTGGACAACGACAGGCAATTTTGCATGATGTCTCTGTTGCATTAGGTATATTCAGGGATTCTGGAACCCCAGCGTTAGTCCCGTTAGCTAAGCGTGACTTAGAAGATGGAAGAGTAGGGATATTTGTACTCCCACAAGATCAAGATGTAAAAAAAGCGATTGCTGTAATAGGAAATGTACCAACACTAGAAAGTGCAGTTCATATGTCATCAGAGGCTCCAAAAGGAAGGGGAGATTTACGATGATGTTAGAAAGCTATATTCTTGCTGTAATTACAACGACGCCAGAAAAATTTGGTGGGGGAGCACCTTTATTTATATGTGAATCGAAAGAAGAAATGGAGTTTGTAGCAAATAATTTAGAAGCGATTCTAGACGGGATTGCCCATCGCTTACAAGAGAATGTATATATTATTGTGAAACATTAGTAACATGTGATATAATATGAGGTGTTTTGATATGATGAGAAATATTCTGGAATGCAAATCCCTTCTTGCACAAAGAAGGGTTTTTTACATAATAAACAGAAGCAAGTTGAAAGGATGAAATGATATGCCGAAACCAGTAGTTGCAATAGTAGGGCGCCCGAACGTAGGGAAATCTACTATTTTCAATAGAATTGTTGGAGAGAGAGTTTCAATTGTAGAAGATATCCCTGGGGTAACACGAGATCGTATTTATAGTGCCGGTGAATGGTTAAATCATGAATTTAACATTATTGATACAGGTGGAATTGATATTGGAGACGAGCCGTTTTTGACACAAATTCGTCAACAAGCAGAAGTTGCGATTGATGAAGCGGATGTTATCATTTTTATGACAAATGGCCGCGATGGTGTAACAGCTGCAGATGAAGAAGTGGCAAAGATTTTATATCGTTCTAAAAAGCCGGTTGTACTTGCAGTAAATAAAGTGGATAATCCTGAGATGCGTAATGATATTTATGATTTTTATGCATTAGGATTTGGTGAACCATTCCCAATTTCAGGTACACACGGATTAGGTTTAGGTGATTTATTAGACGAAGCAGCAAAGCATTTTCCAAAAATTGAAGAAGAAGCATATGATGACGAGACAATTCGTTTCTCATTAATTGGCCGCCCAAATGTAGGGAAATCTTCACTAGTAAATGCATTGCTTGGTCAAGAACGTGTAATCGTAAGTAACGTAGCGGGAACAACACGTGATGCTGTCGATACACCATATAGTAAAGATGATCAAGATTACGTTATTATTGATACAGCTGGTATGCGTAAAAAAGGAAAAGTATATGAGAGTACAGAAAAGTATAGTGTACTTCGTGCACTAAGAGCGATTGAACGCTCTGACGTTGTCTTAGTTGTTTTAGACGGTGAAGAAGGAATTATTGAGCAAGATAAAAAGATTGCTGGTTATGCACATGACTCAGGACGAGCTGTTATTATTGTTGTGAATAAATGGGATGCAGTTAAAAAGGACGAAAAGACAATGAAAGCATTTGAAGAAAATATTCGTGCGCATTTCCAATTCTTAGATTATGCACCGATTGTATTCTTATCTGCGAAAACGAAGAAACGTACACAGACATTATTACCAGTTATTAATGAAGTAAACGAAAGTCATAGCATTCGCGTACAAACGAACGTATTAAATGACGTAATTATGGATGCGGTAGCAATGAATCCAACACCAACACATAACGGTAGTCGTCTGAAAATCTTCTATGCAACACAAGTTGCGGTGAAACCACCGACATTTGTTGTCTTTGTAAATGATCCAGAATTAATGCATTTTTCATATGAACGTTTCTTGAAGAATCGTTTACGTGAGTCATTTGGCTTTGTAGGAACGCCAATTCGAATTATTTCTAGAGCAAGAGACTAATGGAGAGGATGTGATTTTATGAAAAAAATCACAGTAGTAGGAGCAGGTAGCTGGGGAACAGCGTTAGCGATGGTATTAGCTGACAATGGTCATGATGTACGTATTTGGGGAAATCGTTCTGAGCTAATGAATGAAATCAATATGAAACATGAGAACAGTCGATACCTTCCAGGAATTACATTGCCAAGCACAATCGTAGCCTACTCTTCTTTAGAGGAAGCATTAGTAGATGTAGATACAGTACTTTTAGTTGTACCGACGAAAGCGTACCGAGAAGTATTGCAAGACATGAAAAAATTTGTTTCAGGACCGATGACTTGGATTCATGCAAGTAAAGGGATTGAACCAGGAACTTCGAAACGTATTTCGGAAATGATTGAAGAAGAAATTCCAGCGCATCTTATTCGAGATGTCGTTGTTTTATCAGGACCGAGTCATGCAGAAGAGGTAGGACTTCGTCAAGCTACAACGGTTACTGCTGCAGCGAAGCGTATGGAAGCGGCTGAAGAAGTACAAGACTTATTTATGAATAGTTATTTCAGGGTGTATACGAATCCAGATATCGTTGGAGTAGAACTTGGTGGAGCGCTAAAAAATATTATCGCATTAGCCGCCGGCATAACAGATGGCCTCGGATTAGGGGATAATGCAAAAGCAGCTCTTATGACACGTGGTTTAACGGAAATTGCGCGTTTAGGAAGAAAAATGGGCGGCAATCCGTTAACATTTGCTGGTTTAACAGGAATGGGTGACTTGATTGTAACTTGTACAAGTGTCCATAGCCGAAATTGGCGCGCGGGAAATATGCTTGGTAAAGGATATTCATTAGAAGAAGTATTAGATAGTATGGGTATGGTAGTTGAAGGTGTACGAACAACGAAAGCGGCATACGAAATGGCTGAGAAAATGGAAGTGGAAATGCCGATTACGTCAGCTTTATATGATGTGCTATTCAATGGGAATAATGTGAAAGATGCAGTAGGATCATTGATGGGGCGTGTTCGTAAACATGAAGTTGAAGCAATACCCGATTTATTATAAGTAAAAGCTGTATGCGTGCAAAAAAAGCACGTATACAGCTTTTTGTTTTTCTGGGGCTTTTCACCATTTGTTTCTTTTTGCATAGGATGGAGTGTAAATTGAAGAGAGGGTGAAGGGAATGGATAATAACATTTTCAATAATATTGAGAAAGAAGCGAAAGTAAATAAAGATGATATTTTTAAATTAGCATCATCTGTACAAAACGCAAATTTACGTGATGAAAAAGTACTACGTCAATTAATTCATCAAGTTGCAACAATGGCGGGAAGAGAGGTACCAAAAGAACAAGAAAATCAAATTGTAAAAGCAATTATTAATAATAATATGCCGGCGGACTTTAGCTCGTTAAGTAAGATGTTTAAAAAATAAAGTTTGAGAAACAAAGGATTCGAGGGTTGCATACGATAGCTATGAAAATGGAAATGGAGCTGTTTGTGGGCATATTTGGTCAACCGAAGCGAATGGGATACATTCGCTTCGGTTTTATTTTTGTTTTCTCATGGCGTGGGGCAGAAAAAGGATTTGACCGCTTCTATGCATGGCCGGATATTCTCACCCACCCTAAAAAGAAGAATCTTATATTATTTTCTATTTGTTTAAAATTTTTAATTTGTTAAAATAATATAAAAACAGATTAATAATTAAGGAGTGTGCCTATGTCTGAAGGACTGATAAAAATGTGGTTTTCTTTAGGAGCTATGGGATTTATGTTTATTGCGGTAGTTTTTATTTTATTAAGTAGACATAAAATGAAGAATAAAATTTTGAAAGGGATTACAGCAGGTATTGCCTATACACTTATGATTGTATCTGGGATTGTTATTTTCCTTGTAGTGTTTAGTGGACCGGTTGAACAATAAGAATGAATGGTCAGCACGCTTTATTTTCGGATAGAATGTGAGGAGATAGGCGGAGATGTGTAAACGAGTTGTAATGGATGGGATTGAGAAAATAAAGGATGGATTGCCTGTGAAAAAACCCTATATTATTTTAATATTTTGTTGTATAAGCCTTTTATCAGGATGTATGTATCCTAGTGAAAATATGAAACAAAATGCTGTCCCTTATGAAGATCAGTTACAAGCTGTTCAAAAGGCAGTCAATACATATAAGGAACAAAATGCGGGCTTATTACCGATTAAAACGCGTGATATGAATACACCAATTTATCAAAAGTACCCCATTGATTTTCAAAAAATTGCACCACGTTATATACAAGAAGCACCTGGAAATGCATATGAGAGTGGTGGAGTGTATCAATATGTATTAGTAGATGTAGAAACAAATCCAACGGTAAAGTTACTTGATGTCAGAATGGCGGAACAAATACGAGATGTCCAGTTGAAGTTACAAATGTATCGCGATGATCATCAATATCCTCCTTTTAAAAAGGTTATTGCAGACGGTGTTTATGAACTGGATTTTAAAAAAATGGGATATAAAGATGTGCCGCAAGTGACAAGTCCGTATTCTGGAAGAGGATTGCCGCTTGTAATCAATGAAAAAGGAGAGATTTTTGTTGATTATCGAATGGATTTATATGAAATGTTACAAAAAAATGGAGAAAAAATGAAAGAGGGGGAAGATATTCGGAGTATACTTTTAAAAGATACGCCATTTGTGCCTGCATACTCTTTACCGTATACAGTAAAAAACGGAGAACCAATTTTTTTTAAATGATAAGTCATGAACCTTTCTTTTAGCGAATAAGTTCTAGAAGAAAGGTTTTTTCATGTAATACAACTTATGATGAAAACAAAAAAGTTCCTTTTAAATAGTCATATGAATTTAGGACAAAATCATATGATATATTGTCCGCACTTCTAGAATATTTTATATGATAAAAAACATCAATGAAGGCTATTGTATGTAAATACAAACTTGTATTATTCCCAAAAATTTTGAGGGAGGGAATCACTTGGAAAAGGTCGATATTTTTAAAGATATTGCTGAGCGCACGGGCGGTGATATTTATTTAGGGGTTGTAGGAGCTGTTCGAACAGGGAAATCAACGTTTATTAAAAAATTTATGGAACTTGTTGTTATTCCGAATATCGAAAATGATTCAGATCGTCAAAGAGCACAAGATGAATTACCTCAAAGTGCCGCTGGACGTACGATTATGACAACAGAACCAAAATTTGTTCCAAACCAAGCGGTTTCCATCCAGGTTGATGACGGTCTTGAAGTAAATATTCGATTGGTAGATTGTGTAGGTTATACGGTTCCTGGAGCGAAAGGGTATGAAGATGAGAATGGCCCAAGAATGATCAATACACCTTGGTATGAAGAGCCTATCCCGTTTCATGAGGCTGCTGAAATTGGAACGCGTAAAGTAATTCAAGAACATTCTACTATTGGGGTTGTCATTACAACGGATGGAACGATTGGAGAAATTCCAAGACGGGATTATATAGAAGCAGAAGAACGTGTGATCAATGAGTTAAAAGAAGTAGGTAAACCATTTATCATGATTATTAATACTGTACAGCCATATCATCCAGATACAGAAAAGTTACGCCAAAGTTTATCAGAAGAGCATGATATTCCTGTATTGGCAATGAGTGTGGAGAGTTTAAGGGAAACAGATGTTTACAATGTACTTCGCGAAGCATTATTTGAATTCCCTGTTTTGGAAGTGAATGTAAATCTACCAAGCTGGGTTATGGTATTAAATGAAGGGCATTGGTTACGTCAAAGTTATCAAGAAGCTGTTCAAGAGACAGTTAAAGATATAAAACGACTTCGTGATGTAGACCGTGTTGTCTGGCAGTTTAGTCAATATGAGTTTATTGATCGGGCAAGTCTAGCTGGAATCGATATGGGGCAAGGTGTTGCAGAGATTGACTTATATGCACCTGATGAGTTGTACGATCAAATATTAAAAGAAGTTGTAGGGGTAGAAATTAGAGGGAAAGATCATTTGTTGAAGTTGATGCTTGATTTTTCTCATGCGAAAACGGAGTATGATCAAGTTTCAGATGCTTTAAGGATGGTCAAACAAACAGGGTATGGTGTGGCTGCACCTGCATTAGCTGACATGAGCCTAGATGAGCCGGAAATTATTCGCCACGGATCGCGATTTGGCGTGAAATTAAAGGCCGTTGCACCGTCGATTCATATGATTAAAGTCGATGTTGAATCTACTTTTGAGCCGATTATTGGTACTGAAAAGCAAAGTGAAGAGCTTGTCCGTTACTTAATGCAAGATTTTGAGGATGACCCGCTTTCTATATGGAATTCTGATATCTTTGGACGTTCGCTGAGTTCAATTGTTAGAGAAGGGATTCAAGCAAAATTGTCTTTAATGCCTGAAAATGCACGTTATAAATTAAAAGAAACGCTCGAAAGAATTATTAACGAAGGATCTGGCGGATTGATTGCCATTATTTTATAAGCAAAAGCTCCCTGATTGCAGGGGGCTTTTGTTTTTTTTATCCCGGATAAAATACCTACCGCAAAGGAGGAGGACAGGTGGAGAGTGCGCGGTTTGTGATGGGAGTTTCGCTTTATAGGGGAGTAACTAGCAAATAAATAGACATTATCTAACACTTTGTAGCATATTGTCAAGTTTCATCGTTTTTTCACATTTTCGTAGTAACAATTTCTTTAAAAATATTGAATTATACAGGAGAATCGTATAATATAGGCGTTGATAATGATTTATCTACATCTTTGTAGTATAGAATTTGTAAAAATTGCCTACAAATGAAAGTAAGACTCATTTTATGATCATTATACAGTCTTATCTTTGGGAGGAGGTGAATGGCATGAACAAGACAGATTTAATCAATGCTGTTGCAGAAGCAAGTTCCCTTTCTAAAAAGGACGCAACAAAAGCAGTTGACGCTGTTTTTGATTCTATCTTAGAAGCTTTAAAACAAGGTGATAAAGTACAATTGATCGGATTCGGTAACTTCGAAGTTCGTGAGCGTGCGGCTCGTAAAGGACGTAACCCACAAACTGGTGAGGAAATTGAAATCGCTGCAAGTAAAGTACCTGCATTCAAACCTGGTAAAGCGTTAAAAGATGCGGTTAAATAATCTTTACATATTAACAGGGAAGAAGAGTTTCCTTTTTTGGGGAACTCTTCTTTTTGCTTTTAAAATCATAAATATGCTAGAATGTGTTCGTATCACTTTTAGGTTTTTCGGGAGGGTTAAGCGGATGGCAAAAGTTAACTTAGAACAAATCGAGCAAGCAGTGCGTCTTATTCTAGAAGCAATTGGAGACGATCCAAATCGTGAAGGAGTACTTGATACGCCGAAGCGTGTTGCAAAAATGTATGCAGAAGTATTTTCAGGTATGCATGAAGATCCAAAGGAACATTTGCATAAAGTGTTCGGGGAAGATCACGAGGAGCTTGTATTAGTAAAAGATATTCCATTTTATTCGATGTGTGAGCACCATCTTGTTCCGTTTTACGGAGTTGCTCATGTTGCATACATTCCACGTGGTGGGAAAGTAACGGGTTTAAGTAAATTAGCTCGTACTGTAGATACAATTGCACGTCGTCCACAACTTCAAGAACGTATTACTTCAACAGTAGCGGATTCTATTATGGAAGTACTAGAACCACATGGTGTGATGGTAGTTGTTGAAGCGGAGCATATGTGCATGACAATGCGCGGAGTGAAGAAGCCTGGTGCAAAAACGGTAACTACAGCAGTGCGCGGTGTATTAGAAAATGACGCAGCGGCACGTAGTGAAATTTTGTCTTTTATTAAGGCGAAGTAAAGGAAAGCGGGAAACTGCTTTTCTTTTTTATTTATATCATTTTATAAAGGGTTACATATAGTTTTCGATTGTCCATGAACTTATGGATGAGTGATTTTTTGTTTTTTATGCATATTATATGAATAGAAATCTAAATTGTAGTTTGTTTTGATTCCCTAAGTTTTGGTTATAGAAAATAGAATGTATGTGTTATAATAGGTTTTATGAATTAGAAAACAAGGGTGATTTTTTGTGTGTGACATCTACGGAGGGTATGCGGATATAAGGGAGCAGTTGCTAGCAAAACTGCGCCATCCTTATTTTATAAACTATATTGAAGAACCATTTATTGATGAAGAAAAAGTAGTGCTTTTATATGCTGCTTTAAAAAGTGCAAATTTACATAAAGAACAAATTGATCATTATGTAGTAACGATTATGCTTGTGCAGATTGCTCTTGATACACATGAAAAAGTGTCAAACAAAGCAGATAAAGAAACGAGCGGATTTCATAAGCGGCGTCAACTTACAGTCCTTGCAGGTGACTATTATAGTGGGTTGTATTATTATTTGCTTTCAATGAATTGTGATATTGTACTGATTCGTGCGCTCGCTGAAGGAATTAAAGAAATTAATGAACATAAAATTATGTTGTATCAGAAGGCGTATCAAACAGTTGATGAAGTCATTGAAAGTATGATGACGATTGAATCCGCACTTTTGCAGAAAACATGTGATCATTTTCATGTATCATATTGGAAGCCATTTATAGCGTATGTATTAGGGAGAGATCGTCTTCAAAAAGAGTATCAATTGCATGCTGAAAGACAAAATGCACCTGTTTTTCAAGCGGTTCAAGCGACTCTATCAAATGATGATGACAGAAACGTGGAAACCGTATATAAAGAATGGTTGGAAGAAGTGGACAAACAAGAACGTGCATTTCTACAAAAGCATAAAGAAATTGGAGATGTAGTTTCTACTTTAAAAGGTAAATTGAAAACATAAGCAATTTTATATTGGAAGAAGGGTAAGAGCATGCAGCAATCAAAAGAAGAAAGAGTACATGATGTATTTGAGAAAATCTCTGATAAATATGATGTAATGAATTCGGTTATAAGTTTTCAAAGACATAAAGCATGGCGGAAAGAAACAATGCGAATTATGGATGTACAGCCTGGAAGTAAGGCGTTAGATGTGTGTTGTGGAACTGCTGATTGGACAATTGCACTTGCGGATGCAGTAGGAACGACTGGAAAAGTATATGGATTAGACTTTAGTGAAAATATGCTATCTGTCGGAAAAGAAAAAGTAAAAGCTTTAGGGTTAAAACATGTAGAACTTATGCACGGGAATGCAATGGAACTACCGTTTGAAGATAATACATTTGATTATGTAACAATTGGTTTTGGATTGCGTAACGTTCCAGATTATATGCACGTATTAAAAGAAATGACTCGAGTGGTAAAACCGGGTGGAAAAGTAATTTGTTTAGAAACGTCCCAACCAACGATGATTGGTTTTCGTCAGGGATACGTTTTATATTTCAAATACATCATGCCATTATTTGGGAAAATGTTCGCAAAAAGTTATAAGGAATATTCATGGCTTCAGGAGTCTGCTAGCACATTCCCAGGGATGAAAGAATTAGCAAGTATGTTTGAGTCCGCTGGGCTTGAGCGTGTACAAGTGAAACCATTTACTTTTGGAGTAGCAGCTATGCATTTAGGGTTTAAACCCGGCTCAAAATAGAAAAAAGACGTTTTAGGTTAAGGTGAACAATATGAAGTTACAACTTATGTACTCTTTTTTACGATCGGATATTAATGTGATAGAAAAAGAATTAAAGAAGGTTGTTGCCTCAGAGCAACAGCTAATAGAAGATGCGGCATTGCAGCTTATTGAAGCTGGTGGGAAACGGATTCGTCCTGTTTTTGTGTTGCTTGCAGGGAAATTTGGGGACTATAAGTTAGATGCAATTAAGCATGTGGCAGTTGCGCTAGAACTTATTCATATGGCTTCTCTTGTTCATGATGACGTAATTGATGCAGCGCTATTGCGACGTAGTAGCCCAACGGTTAATGCGAAATGGGGAGACCGAATTGCGATGTATACAGGAGATTATTTGTTTGCAAAGTCTCTTGAGTGTATTACTAATTTGGAAGTTCCAGAAGCACATCAAGCTTTATCGTATACAATTTTGGAAGTTTGTAAAGGCGAAATTGAACAAATTAAGGATAAGTATAATTACAACCAAAATTTAAGAACATATTTACGAAGAATAAAGAGGAAAACAGCACTATTGATTGCAGCAAGTTGTCAGTTAGGTGCTATTGCTTCGGGAGCGAATCGTGATACGGTGAATCGTTTGTTTTGGTATGGCTATTTTGTTGGCATGTCTTATCAAATCATTGATGATATTTTAGATTTTGTGTCAACAGAAGAAAAGCTTGGAAAGCCTGCAGGTGGAGATTTATTGCAGGGGAATGTTACATTGCCAGCGCTGTATGCTATGGAGGATCCAAAACTTCGAGAGAAAATTGTAGCAGTTCATGAAAATACAACGGCAAGTGAAATGAATGAAATTATTCATGCGATTAAAAATAGCCCAGCAATTGACCAAGCTTTTGCGTTTAGTGAACGTTATTTACATAAAGCATTAGAGGTAATAAAACCATTGCCACGTGGGCAAGCAAAATATGCATTGCAAAATGTTGCGAAGTATATTGGAAAACGAAAATTTTAATGCATTTCTTTTACAAATAAAATAATCTCTCTATTTCAAAACTATTGCACAATTGTGATAACGGTGTTAATATGTGTGTGGGGATATACAATTACATACATAATTCAGAAGTGGAGAGATTTTTTATGGAAAAAACATTTCTAATGGTAAAACCAGACGGCGTACAACGTGCCTTCATTGGGGAAATTGTAGCTCGCTTTGAGAAAAAGGGCTTTCAATTAGTTGGTGCGAAATTAATGCAAGTGACTCCAGAAATTGCAGGACAACATTACGCTGAGCACACAGAAAAACCTTTCTTTGGTGAATTAGTAGATTTCATCACATCTGGTCCTGTTTTTGCTATGGTATGGCAAGGTGAAGGTGTAGTAGATACTGCTCGTAATATGATGGGTAAAACAAGACCTCATGAAGCGGCACCGGGTACAATTCGTGGCGATTTTGGTGTAACAGTTGCGAAAAATATTATCCATGGTTCTGATTCTCTAGAAAGTGCAGAACGTGAGATTGGTATTTTCTTCAAAGAAGAAGAGTTAGTAGATTACTCAAAATTAATGAATCAATGGATTTACTAATTATTTTGAAATAATTTGTAAACGCTTTAATCACTGTGATAATAGTGAAAAGTGCAAGGGGATAATGACTTCCTCTTGCACTTTTTTAGTTTCAAATAGTTACGAAGGTAAGCTTGGTATGATATATTGATACATAAAGTAAAGTTTCTTAATTAATAGAAACTTTACTTTATGTATTAACAGGATAAAAATTTATGTTTAAGCGAATAGTATGTGTTCTGCCCTGCTATTTTCGTTTTTAGTATGGTGTTGTAGTATTGCTAGAACAAATGAAATAAATACAAGAAAAGAGGAATAACCGATGAGATATATTACAGCTGGTGAGTCTCATGGTCCGCAACTTACAACGATTTTAGAAGGAATTCCGGCAGGTTTATCTCTAGTGGCGGATGATATAAATGAAGAGTTAGCGAGAAGACAAAAAGGATACGGCCGCGGAAGACGCATGCAAATTGAAAAAGATCAAGTGCAGATTGTCAGTGGTGTTAGACATGGGTATACACTCGGGTCTCCAATTGCGCTCGTTGTAGAAAATCGAGATTTTACCCATTGGACAAAGATTATGGGAGTAAATCCTTTGACTGAACAAGAAGCAAAAGAGATGAAAAGACAAATTACAAGACCAAGACCTGGTCATGCTGATTTAAATGGTGCCATTAAATACGGACATCGTGATATGAGAAATGTACTTGAACGCTCTTCAGCACGTGAAACAACAGTTCGAGTTGCAGCAGGCGCTGTTGCGAAAAAACTTTTAGCAGAGTTAGGTGTAAAGGTTGCAGGGCATGTAATTGAAATTGGTGGTGTGCAGACAGAAAAGCTTGCATATGACTCGATAGAACGATTACAAGAAATTACAGAAGCGTCTCCTGTTCGTTGCTTAGATGAAGAAGCAGGGAAAAAAATGATGCAGGCAATTGATGATGCAAAAACAAGTGGAGATTCTATAGGTGGTATTGTGGAAGTAATTGTAGAAGGAATGCCAATTGGGGTAGGAAGTTATGTCCATTATGATCGAAAGCTTGATGCGAAATTAGCAGCCGCAGTAATGAGCATTAATGCTTTTAAAGGTGTAGAAATTGGTATTGGATTTGAAGCAGCACATAAACCAGGGAGTCAAGTGCATGATGAAATTCTTTGGGATAAGGAAGATGGATATACAAGAAGAACAAATCACGCGGGCGGATTAGAAGGTGGTATGACAACAGGAATGCCGGTTGTCGTTCGAGGCGTCATGAAACCAATTCCGACCCTGTATAAACCCCTTCAAAGCGTTGATATTGATACGAAAGAATCTTTTTCAGCGAGTATTGAACGTTCTGATAGTTGTGCTGTACCGGCAGCTAGCGTTGTGGCAGAAGCAGTCGTTGCGTGGGAGCTAGCGGTAGCTCTAGTAGAACAATTTGGAGAAGATCGTATAGATAGTATTCGTGAAAATATAAAGAAACATAATGAATATGCGAGGGGATTTTAATGGAAAAAATACATATTCAGGCGCAGTCTAAAGAGTATGATGTATATGTAGGAAAAGATGCGTTGGCACATTTGACAACGCTTGTTCGAAATATAAAGCCAGCTGTTTCTAATATAATGATTATTTCTGATGAATCTGTCGCATCATTTCATTTAGAAAAAGTTATGAATACATTGCAAGTAGAAAAACATGTTTTTTCATTTGTTGTTCCAAGTGGAGAAAAAGAAAAATCATTTGAAAATTTTTATGCGGCTCATACTTCAGCGCTTGAAAATGGGATGGATCGACATTCTCTAGTTGTTGCACTTGGAGGAGGAATGATCGGTGATTTAGCTGGTTTTATTGCGGCGACATTTATGCGTGGTATTCGCTTCATTCAAGTTCCAACAACGTTACTAGCGCATGATAGTGCAGTTGGTGGAAAAGTTGCCATTAATCATCCATTAGGAAAAAATATGATTGGGGCGTTTCATCAGCCAGAAGCAGTGCTGTATCATACGCCGTTTTTAAATTCGTTACCGGAAAAAGAATGGCGTTCAGGATTCGCTGAAGCAATTAAACATGCTTTGATTGGTGATGTGGAATTATATCATTGGTTAAAGCGTGAAGTGAAGACATTGGAAGATATAAGAGATGAAAAGTTAATTTATATTTTAAAGAGAGCGATTCCTGTAAAGGCGAATATTGTAGCTCAAGATGAAACGGAAAAAGGAGTGCGTGCTCATTTGAACTTTGGGCATACATTAGGGCATGCACTCGAAAAAGAGATGGGATATGGCAACATCACACATGGCGATGGGGTTGCAATTGGTATGTTATTTGCCATATTTTTAAGTGAGCAAATTTATAAGGTGGACCTTGGCTATAAAGAAATGAAGCGTTGGTTTTCTCAGTATGGTTATCCACATATGCCAAGAAATCTAAATACAGAACGTCTTGTACAAGTGATGAAGCAAGATAAAAAAGCAAACGCAGGAATAATTCGTATGGTACTAATGCAGGAATATGGGGTAGTGAATGTCGTATCTATTTCAGATGAGGCTGTTCACACTGCATTGAAAACATTTCAAAATGAGGAGGTATCTATTTGATTCGCGCAATACGCGGGCGCGATTACAGTCGAACATAATAAATCCGAAGAGATATTAACTGCAACAGAGCATTTAGCAAACAAAATCGTAAATGAAAATGAAGTCTTCCCTACTGATATCGTGTCGGTTTTAATTTCTACGACTTTAATGCTAGTTTTCCTGCAGTGGCATTAAGACGTTTAGAAGGATTTACATATGTACCGGTGATATGCGTGAAAGAAATAGAAGTACCGAATGCTTTGCAGAAATGTATTCGTGTAATGATGACAGTCATGACAAAAAAGTACAGTATGAAGTAAAGTATGTGTGTAGAAAAGGCAACTATACTTCGGCCTGATCTAATAGAATGACAGGGGGAATCAAAATGAGAGTAAAAGAGCAATTGTTAACTTTGAAAGCATATGTACCTGGCAAAAACATTGAAGAAGTAAAAAGAGAATATGGATTATCCAAAATTGTGAAATTAGCATCTAATGAAAACCCATTTGGTTGTTCAAAACGTGTAACGGAGGCTTTAGCTTCCTTAGGTACGCAATATGCTTTATATCCAGATGGAGCAGCTTTTGAACTTCGTGAAAAAGTAGCTGCGCACCTTCATGTGAAAGTAGAACAACTTTTGTTTGGTAGTGGATTAGATGAAGTCATTCAAATGATTAGCCGTGCTTTATTACATAAAGGTACAAATGTTGTAATGGCGAACCCAACATTTTCACAATACTACCATCATGCTGTGATTGAAGGAGCAGAGGTTCGTGAAGTGCCACTCAAGGATGGTATTCACGACTTGGATGCGATGCTTGAGAAAATTGATGAGAAAACACAAATTGTATGGATTTGTAATCCAAATAATCCAACAGGAACATATGTAGAAAAACAAAAATTACTTTCATTTTTAGAGGCAGTTCCGAAAAGGACCCTTGTCATTATGGATGAAGCATACTATGAATATGCAGGAGCAGAAGATTATCCGCAAACATTACCGCTTCTTGAAGAGTATGAAAACCTTATGGTGCTACGTACATTTTCAAAAGCATATGGTTTAGCTGCTTTTCGTATTGGTTATGCTGTAGGGAATGAAAAACTTATACAGCAATTAGAAGTAGCAAGACTACCATTTAATACGTCGACTATTGCGCAAGCTGTAGCCTCAGTTGCAATAGAAGATCAGGCGTTTTTACAAGAGTGTGTGAAGCAAAATGCCGAAGGATTAAATCAATATTATACATTCTGTAAGGAGTACGGCGTTTTCTATTATCCATCACAAACAAATTTCATCTTCTTAAAGCTCGGAATTCCTGGTAACGAAGCATTTGAGAGATTAATGCGAAAAGGGTATATTGTTCGTTCAGGCGCTGCGTTTGGTTTGCCTGACGGTATTCGTATTACAGTTGGTTTAAAAGAAGAAAATGCTGAGATTATTGAATTACTTACGGAACTTGTAAAGAAAGAAGAGACATATTCTTAAAAATGGTAGCGGCTCCTATTAATAGGAGTCGTTTTCTTTTAGAATAAACATATTTGCACGATGAAGAAAAAAAGAAGTACAATAAAGATATATACATACAAATTGAAAATAGTGATGCAGTCGCTGTATCCTATCCGAATTTTTTTGAGCAATTAGAATCTCTGTGAAGTAAAAGAATCTTTTCAGTTTGGAAAGATTCTTTTCTGCAGCCTTTTAGTTGCTTACATGACGACTGTTGTTTATGATTAATGAACAGAAGAGAATATTATAAGAGTTAAAGGAGACATTTATGCAAAAGTTTGAACAGGCTGTTTCTTGCATTGAAAACGGCGAAGCAGAAAAAGGGTTAGAACAATTAAAAGAATTGGTAAAACAAGGGACGGACGAAGAGAAATATGATATTGCTCGTTACTACCATACACTTGGATTTATTGATGAATCGCTAGCGATTACAGAAGATTTACGGTTGTTATATCCCGAAGAAAGCGAGTTTACCATATTTTTAGCAGAATTATATATTGATTTAGATAAAGAAGATGAGGCAATCGAAGTACTCCATGATATCCCTGAAGATGATGAACTATATGTCCAATCTTTATTACTTGTGGCGGATCTATTCCAAATGCAGGGGTTCGATGATGTTGCAGAGCAAAAACTATTAAAAGCAAAAGAAATGATGCCAGAAGAGTCTGTTATTACTTTTGGACTAGCGGAACTTTATAGCAGTAAAGGTGAAGAGCAAAAAGCGATTGCTTATTATCAGTCATTACTTTCTGAGCACAAAGTAATGGGTGGTGTTGTGATTGCCCTACGCCTAGCTGAAACGCTAAGTGCAATTGGAAACTGGGAAGAAGCAATTACATATTATGAAGAAGGATTAGAAGAACAGAAAGATATTCATTCTTTATTTGGCTATGCATTTACACTTTATCAAGGTGAAGAGTATCAAAGGTCGATTGGAGCTTGGCAAGAATTAAAAGAATTAGATCCAGAATATGCATCGTTATATATGTATTTAGCTAAATGCTATGAAAAAGAAGGAATGCTTCAAGAAAGCTATGAAACACTTCATGAAGGCATTAAAATTGATGAGTTATCCGTGCCACTTTATGTAGAACTTGCAAATATTGCAGCGAAGATAGGGAAATTAGGAGAAGCTGAAGAATTGCTTCAAAAAGCATTGCAGCTTGACCCGGGACATTTAGGTGCGATATTAAAATATGCATATATCTTAAAAGAACAAGAAAAATATGAAGAGTTAATCGCTGTTGTAGAAAATGCAATGGACAGTGGAGAGCAAGATACACAATTACTTTGGGATTTGGCATTTGCTAAAAAACAATTAGAAATGTATTCTGATGCATTAAAACACTATGAGAGTGCATATACTTCTTTTAAGAATCATCCAGATTTCTTGGAAGAGTACGGTTATTTCTTATTAGAAGAAGGGTTACGAAAAGAAGCGAAAGAAGTATTTACACGCTTATTACAACTGGACCCGACACAAATTCACATCGAAGAATTGCTATATAATTTAGAGGATTTTTCATAAGTTGGAAGGAAAGTGAATGCTGCTTCTTGAATTTAAAAAATAAGAAAAAAGAAAGACAGAGGAGGGACTAAGCGCTATGAATACCCCTGTTTCTGTAAACGAGAAGAAGGATTTCGTAAAATGGTTTTTAAACAATTATCAACTGAAACAGCGTGAATGTGTATGGATTTTAAATTATTTAATGAGTCATGACCAATTAATGCACAAAGTCCACTTCGTAGAACATGCAAAATATTGCCCTCGTGGCTTAGTGATGTCAGCGAATTGCGTGAAAGATACACCGTTTCACTTCTTTAAACAAAATGTTATGACGACGGATGCAGAAAAATCGTTTCATGACATTCGTTTAAATCGGGATGAGGATATTTATATTCAACTTAATTTTAAATCATCGTTCCAAAATGCAAATTATGTAGCGGTATTAGAAGAAAATCCATATTTACCAAAGCATATTGAAGTAAATGAAAAAGATCGTTTACTTGCAGAACGATTTTTAGAAGAGAGTGTATTTTCATTTCGAAGGGATCGACTTTTAAAACAAATTGATGAAGCGCTCGACAAGCAGGATAAGGAAGCTTTTTGTAAGTTAACAGAGGAATTGAAAAGTTTATAAGGAATGTTAATTTTGACAATTTTCCGACCGTTTAAAGAAAAACTACCTATATTGGGTAGTTTTTCTTTTTTTACCTGTTTTAGTATGGTTTAATAGATATAAAGTGAAAGTTCTGTCATTTGAAAAAGGAATACTAGGTAAAGGGGGGAATTATGGTGAAATGGGTTGTAAAAGATGCAGAGCAATTTGAACAAGCTAGAGAGTATGTGGATACTGGTATTATACCCCTTCTTTCTATTTCAGTAACAAAAGAAATGAAGAGTATTGTAGAACAAGGGGAATTTATTGAAACTTTAAGTAGGGAGTTAGAAAGAGAATATAAAGGAAGGGTGTTTCTACTACCTCCGTTTACTTATTTACTTGAACAACAAAAGAGGGAGCTAGGGCGTCTGCAAGATTGGACAAATCACTTACAAGAGCAAGGATTAAAACATATTGCTTATGTTACAAGTGACTTTTCATGGAAAGAGGCTGAAACTGCATTGTCAGGTCATTTATTTTGGTTACCTGCTTTATCACTAGAAGAGTTTAGCGATCAAGCAAAAAGAGAAGTAATTCATGCGCATGTAAAAAATATAATGGTTTTATTGACAGAAAAGTGGGAAAATAAAAAATAAGCAGATAGTTCTTATGATTATGAGTAGTATGATATTGACCTGCGCATGTGGGTATTATATCATGATAGTGTCCTAGTTTTTATTTTTATACTGTTTTGTCACGAGGGGACAATTTCTGATAGAGGGGGGAAATTTTCGTGAGCGAGAAAGAACATCGTGTGTCAAGAAGACAATTTTTGAACTACACGCTTACAGGTGTAGGAGGTTTTATGGCAGCTGGAATTTTAATGCCGATGACGCGTTTTGCACTTGATCCAGTTTTAAGGAAAGAAGCAGGGGGAGATATGGTTGCTGTTGCACAAGTGAAAGAGATTTCAGCAGAACCAAAACGCTTCGACTTTAAAGTGAAACAAGTTGATGGTTGGTATAAGTCAGAAGAACCAAAATCAGCGTGGGTGTATAAAAATGAAAGCGGCGACATTGTAGCATTATCTCCGGTGTGTAAACATTTAGGATGTACGGTAAACTGGAATTCGGACAAGAGTCATCCAAATCAATTCTTTTGTCCTTGTCACGCGGGGCGTTATACGAAAGATGGTGTGAATGTGAAGGGGACTCCACCGCTCGCACCGCTTGATTTGTATGAAGCAAAAGTAAAGGATGGAACGCTTTATCTAGGTAAAGCAAAGCCACAAGGGGGTGCGAAATAGATGCTAAATAAAATTTATGATTGGGTGGACGAGAGGCTGGATATTACACCAATATGGCGTGATATTGCAGACCATGAAGTGCCAGAGCATGTAAACCCAGCGCATCACTTTTCAGCATTTGTCTATTGCTTTGGAGGGCTAACATTCTTCGTCACTGTGATTCAAATTTTATCAGGTATGTTTTTAACAATGTATTATGTGCCTGATATTAAAAATGCTTGGGAATCCGTTTATTATTTACAAAATGAAGTTGCATATGGGCAAATTGTTCGTGGCATGCATCATTGGGGTGCCAGCCTTGTAATTGTAATGATGTTTTTACATACACTTAGGGTTTTCTTCCAAGGTGCATATAAGAAACCTCGTGAATTAAATTGGATTGTCGGTGTTCTTATTTTCTTTGTTATGTTAGGTCTTGGTTTTACCGGATATTTATTACCATGGGATATGAAAGCGTTATTTGCAACAAAAGTAGGGATTCAAATCGCGGAGCAAACACCGCTTATCGGCCCTTATATTAAAACATTACTTGCTGGTCATTCCGAAATTGTCGGGGCTCAAACATTAACTCGCTTCTTTGCTATTCACGTCTTCTTCTTACCAGCAGCACTTCTAGGCTTAATGGCCTTCCACTTCATCATGATTCGCAAACAAGGTATTTCTGGTCCGCTATAAGAGATTGCTAATTTAAAAGAATAGGAGAAAAACTGAATTGAAGGAGGGAGATTATGCATCGCGGCAAAGGGATGAAGTTTGTGGGAGATTCACGAGTACCTGTTGCACGTAAACCGAATATCCCGAAAGATTATTCTGAATACCCAGGGAAAACAGAAGCGTTTTGGCCGAACTTCTTATTGAAAGAATGGATGGTTGGTGCGGTTTTTTTAATCGGTTATTTATGTTTAACGGTGGCGCACCCGTCACCACTTGAGAGAATGGCGGATCCTACAGATGCAGGATATATACCACTTCCAGACTGGTACTTCTTATTTTTATATCAATTGTTAAAATACTCATATGCATCAGGTCCGTTTACTGTAATTGGCGCGTTTATTATGCCAGGGATTGCATTTGGAGCATTGTTATTGGCACCATTTCTCGATCGAGGTCCTGAAAGACGTCCATTGAAACGTCCAGTTGCAACTGGATTTATGCTTCTAGCAATTGCTTCTATCATCTTTTTAACATGGGAATCTGTGGCGCATCACGACTGGGAAGCTGCAAAAAAACAAGGTGCGATTGTTAAAACGGTTCAAGTTGATAAAAATGAAGAAGGTTATAAACTTTTGCAAAAAAATACGTGTTTAACATGTCACGGTGATAACTTACAAGGTGGTGCTGCAGCGCCGGCACTACAAAACTTAACGTTAAAACCAGAGGAAATTGCAAAGATTGCGAAAGATGGAAAAGGTGCAATGCCTAAAGGGGTATTTAAAGGCACGGATGAAGAGCTAAAAAAACTTTCAGAGTTCATTGCGAAATATAATAAAAAATAAGAGAGAGCTGACTACAATTTTTGTAGTCAGCTTTTCTATTTAGAAGAAAAAGTTTGGTATAATATATAAGTACATTTTGATGTAATAAAGAACTACTATAGTTGAAAGGTGTTGTACAGGTAGATTGGCTTATTTGTATGCTGTATTAAGGCAACGTTCCGTTTTATTATGTTTGCTTATTACTAACATTTTAGGGACAATATATGGATTTATTTGGTATGGAGATCAACTGATGGAAACTTCAGTTATATTTTGGCCATTTGTTCCTGATAGTCCGATTGCAAGTTTCTTTTTTGTTTTTGTGTTACTGGCCTTTTTATACAATAAAAATTGGGGATTAATAGAAGCTTTTGCAATCGTTTCCTTAATGAAATATGGTATATGGGCTGTTGTTGTAAATGGTATTATGTTTATGGTTAAGGGAGACCTTGGGTTTATTGGGTATATGTTGGTGCTTTCTCATTTTGCAATGGCTGTACAAGGTTTACTGTATGCTCCGTTTTATCGTATAAAAAAATGGCATTTTATTGTGGTGAGTATATGGACGTTACATAACGATGTAATCGATTATTTGTTTTGGCAAATGCCAAGATATGGTATCATGCATTTGTTCGTAGAACAAATCGGTTATTTTACATTTTGGCTAAGTATTGTTGTGCTAGCTATTACATATTATTGTTGTTTGAGAAGGAATCGAAAGCAGTTTTCACTATGAATTTAAATAAAGAATTGGGGAAAATAAATGAAGGAAAATAAGCTAGGGATAAGAGTGCTAGATAGTTTTATAAATTCCATTGTTGCATATTGTATAGCATTTTTTATTTTTGCACTTGCAACTACAATTGTTGTATACGGAAAATGGTTATATTATGCAGATATAAACTTTTTAAATATACCAGATTTGGCTAATATGACAGAGTTAGAGATTAAGAAAAATTATGATGCACTAATTACGTATCTCTCTCCTTTTTACCAAGGGGTATTACAGTTTCCTACATTAGATATGTCAACAAATGGAAGAATTCATTTTATTGATGTGAAAAATATTTTAGTGAACATTCAATATGGAATGTGTATGGCGCTCATGATTGCTTTACTGGGCGGATGGTATTTATTACGTAAACGAAAAGTAAGATTTTTATTACATGGCGCAATTTTGACTATTATATTTCCGATTGCACTTGTTTTACCCATTATAATTAATTTTGAAAAGAGTTTTGTTCTATTTCATAAACTTCTTTTTAGTAATGATTATTGGCAATTTGATAGCGAAAAGGATCCCGTTATTCTCATGTTACCAGAACAATTTTTCATGCATGCAGCATGTGCCATTTTGTTATTCATTTTATGCGGTAGCGCTGTTTGTTATTTTATGTATCGTTATTTACGAAAAAAGGAAAGAGCTTCAATGAACCATCTTAGTTCATAAAGAAAACCTTTAAGTGGGGTTTCATTTATCTCCCACTGATTATTAGTCCTCACGAATCGGGCTTTTACGGACAGTTCATCTCCCGCCTAACTTCTTTGTTTTTGCAGAATTGTGTGGTGGGAGTCTTACTGTCCTAAAATAGCGGGATAAAATATTTTTCAGCTTCGTTCTGTTCTATTCTTGTCCACCTTAACATATTTTGTACTAGTAGTTATAGGGGGGACCGGAATGAAGAGAGTCTTAATTGGAATGATAGCATTTCTGATTATATTGCTTCCAGTACGTATATACGCTGAAAAATGGGATGAGTTGACGGGGCTATTAGATGATTCCTTACAACTTGTAAAACAAGAAGAATATGAGAAAGCAACGCAAGTATTACAGCATTTCTCAGAGCAATTTGTATTACGAGAGAATGAAAAAGAGAATGAGCTAACACCTATACATTTTCGGGTAATTTCTTTAGCGTATGACAAAGCGCAACAATCACTTGGAGAAGAAAGTGTAGATCGTCAAATAAAAATAGATGATGTATTGGCCTTACAACTGGTGGTGGATGCGGAAGTGTCTAAGTATCAACCGCTTTGGATAGAAAGAGAAGGACGGGTTATGGGGGCTTTTGCTAAAGTCGAAAAGGCACTTCAAGTAGAAGATGACGAACGTTTCCAACAATCGCTAAATACATTTCTACATGAATTTGGTGTGATTTATCCAAGTTTAATGATTGCGTTGCCAGAAAATCAATCACAGCGTGTAAATGCTCATCTATCGTATTTGGATGAATTTCGTAACGTCATGTTAAAAAATAAAAGTGGGCAAACGCAATTAGGAATTATAAAAGAGGATTTACAAAAAATATTTCAAACAGCAAAAAAAGATGAAGTGGATTCTTCTCTCATATGGTTTATGACAATTACAGGTGGACTTATTTTCTTCACATTAACATACGTCGGTTGGAGAAAGTATAAGGGAGAGAAAGCAAAACGTACTAGTGGGATACATTCTAAAAACCGGTAAGGTTACGAATTTAGATACGAATTGTAAGGTTTCTTTATTGACAATGTGTAAAGAAGAAAATAGAATGGAAAGTACTAATAATTACGACTTCAATGGAGGTTCATGATGGGTTTTTACTTGGTTTATTTCGCGATCATTATGATCATACCGTTGTATGCACAATCAAAAGTACGCAGTGCTTATAGTAAGTATTCGCAAGTGTATTCAACATCGGGTATGACAGGAGCGGAAGTAGCTCGAAAAATTTTAGATGAAAATGGTTTATATAACGTAGCTGTAGAAGAAACGCCAGGACATTTATCAGATCATTATGATCCAACAGCTAAAACGGTTCGCTTGTCAACTGATAACTATTATGGTCATTCAGTTGCTGGAACAGCTGTAGCAGCCCATGAAGTAGGGCATGCGATTCAAGATGCGAAAGATTATAAATTTATGCGTTTTCGCCATTCTCTAGTTCCTATTGCAAACTTCGGATCGAATATGTCATGGGTGTTTATTATGATTGGTATATTTGCAACGATGTCAAAATTGTTGTTATTAGGAATTGTTTTAATGGCAGCAGGTGTAGTTTTCCAACTTGTAACATTACCGGTTGAGTTTGATGCTTCAAAACGTGCGATGCAGCAAATTGAAGCACTTGGAATTGTATCAACAGATGAATATGGGCAAGCTCGTAAAGTATTGAACGCAGCAGCGTTAACATACGTGGCAGCTGCAGCTGTAGCGGTATTTGAATTACTTCGTCTAGTACTGATGTATACAGGTATGCAACGTAGTGATGACTAAAGACTATCGATTTCGATAGTCTTTTTGTTTTGAAATCTATTTAGGGATTTTAAATGAGAAAAGAGAGCGTAATGAATTTGAGGAAGAAAGTTATAATAAGAAGCATAGGTAAAGTGACTATGGGGGAAGGTGATGAAAATACAATATCCAGATTCATTAGTGGAGCAGGTGAAAGAGCGCAGTGCTAACTATGCATTGGAAGGTTTTTTATGTGGGCAAGGTCCCAAAAAACCGAAACTAATGCTTGTTGGAGAAGCTCCTGGAGAAACTGAAATTCATAACGGAATACCGTTTAGCGGGAGAGCAGGTAAGGAGCTAATGTTTTTTTTAGAACGGATCGGTCTTACAAGAGAGGAAGTATATATTACGAGTGCTGTGCGTAGTAGGCCTTATAAATGGAGAGAGAAAAGAGAGCGGAGTGGACAAATAGTTCAGAAGAAATACAATCGCACTCCCAATCAGAGAGAAATACTTGCGCATGCTCCTTTGTTAGATTATGAGATGAAGCATGTGCAAGCACCTGTTATTGTAGCTCTTGGAAATATTGCATTAAAGCGTTTAGTGGGATCAAATAAAAAGATTACTGATGTTCATGGACAATTATTACAGCAGCCAATACAAAGATTGAAAAATAATCAAAGTACAGATTTTATTTGGACTGAAAAGGTATTTAATATTTTCCCGACATTTCATCCAGCATCCATTTTTTATAATAGAAGCTTGTTGGATTTGATCTATGAGGATTTAGAAAAGTTGAGAAAGTACATATAATAAAAGTTTTTATAGTGGTTTAAAAAGTAAAAAGCTATCGGATTCGATAGCTTTCCTATTTATATGTTTAGAAAGGTTACCTGTTTAATTGTGTAAAGGGTTTTTATTCTCATCTAATGTAAATCCTTCACCAACTACATCATGTACGTCACTCACTGCAACAAATGCATGGGGATCTACAGAAGTAATAATATTTTTTAATTTTACGATTTCATTTTTTGCTACAACACAATAAAGTACATTTCGTTCAATCTTTGTATAGGAACCAACTGCTTTCAAGAAAGTTGCACCGCGCTCCATTTCGGATAAAATTTTGGCAGCAATTTCGTCATTTTTGTCAGAAATAATGGTGGCTCCTTTCGCTGCATATGCACCTTCTTGCATGAAGTCAATAACTTTGGCACCAATAAAGACAGCAACTAACGTATACATGCCTTCGCGATACGATAAGTATGTAAGAATTGAAACGACGATGACAACAGCATCAAACATAAACATTGTTTTTCCCATACTCCAGCCTATATACTTATGTGCTAATCGGGCGATAATATCGACACCACCAGTTGTTCCTCCATATTTGAATATAATTCCGAGTCCAATCCCGATAAATGCTCCGGCGAACAATGCTGCTAATGTCATATCGTTTTGTAAGTTTAAATGTAGATTTAATGATTCGTAACGCTGGAAAATCCATAGAAATAAGGAGACGCTAAATGTTCCAATTAATGTGTACAGGAAAGTTGTTCGACCAAGTAATTTCCAACCGACGAAAAAGAGAGGGATGTTTAAGATTAAGTTTGTATAAGAGGGGTCGAGTGAAAATAGAAAATATAATAATAGCGTAATGCCTGTAAATCCACCTTCTGCTAAGTGGTTTTCAATATTAATATTAACGATACCAAAAGAGAAGATAGCCGAACCGAGCAAAATAAATATAATGTTTTGAATTTTTAAGTTGGTTTTCATGTAGTAAGCCCCCTAATATGTAATCGTTCCTTCGTTCTATTGAAATAACTCATGACAAAGAAACAAAATAAGAATAGTAAGTCACTTGTATGATTGTAAATGTTGATAGGTAATCTTTTATAAGGAAGAGCATTTTGAAAAGAAGTTTCACTTTACCCCGCTCAAACGGTTGGTAGAAGAAAAAGCCAAGAAGAAAGGGCGGACCATCCGTAAGAGCCCAATTGGTTCAACTAATCTTTTGCAAGAAGAGCGTTTGCAAAAGAAAGTTTCACTTTATTATAGTCTATCCAAAAAAACGTGGCAAATAGGGATAGAAGTGGAATAATATTTGTCAAATCGCGATGAATTGGCTAACATGAAAGAGGAAGGATTAGAGGTGAACAACATGGAACAAAAAACGATGAAAGATATGCAGCAAGAAGTAGATGCGTATATTAGTCAATTTAAAGAAGGTTATTTTAGTCCACTTGCAATGATGGCTCGTTTGACAGAAGAGATGGGTGAACTTGCAAGAGAAGTGAATCATTATTATGGTGAGAAACCAAAGAAAATAACTGAAAAAGAGAGAACAATTGAAGAAGAGCTTGGAGATGTATTATTTGTTATGATCTGTATGGCAAATAGCTTACATATTGATTTAGAAACAGCACATAACACTGTGATGAATAAATTTAATACACGTGATAAAGATCGCTGGACACGTATTGACGAGGGAGAGAAAGAATAATGGAAAATATTAAAGTAATTATTGCAGGGCCAAGAGGACGTATGGGGCAGGAGGCAGTCCTTCTTATGGAAAGAACACCACATTTTCAATTAGTAGCAGCAGTTGATTATAAGCACGGTGGTGAAAAAATTTCCAATCTTGCTGGAATGCCTGCATTAGATGCACCAATCTATGCGGATTTACATACTTGTTTAAATGAAGTAGAAGCAGATGTATTACTAGATTTAACAACGCCAGAAGTAGGAAAAAAACACGTTACACTTGCTGTTGAACGTGGTCTTCGTTCTGTTATCGGTACGACAGGGTTTACAGAAGAAGAACTTCAGCATTTAACAAACACTGCAAAAGAAAAACAAGTTGGTACCATTATTGCTCCAAACTTTGCAATCGGTGCAGTACTTATGATGAAGTTTTCTCAAATGGCAGCAAAATATTTCCAAGATGTTGAAGTGATTGAATTACATCACGATCAAAAATTAGATGCACCATCAGGTACAGCTGTCAAAACGGTAGATTTAATTCGTCAAAGCCGTGAACCAAAACAACAAGGTCATCCAAATGAAACAGAACAATTAAAAGGAGCACGTGGTGCGAATGTGGATGGTATTCATATTCATAGTGTGCGTTTACCAGGGCTTATTGCACATCAAGAAGTATTGTTCGGTGGAGATGGACAGATGCTAACAGTTCGTCATGACTCATTTAACCGAGCGTCATTTATGTCTGGAGTAAAATTATCTATTGAGACAGTAATGAACCTTGATCATCTTGTATACGGTTTAGAGAATATCATTGACTAAGGGGAGAGACAACGGATGAAAATTGCCTTAATTGCACATGACAAAAAGAAAGATGATATGGTTTCGTTTGCATACGCATATAAACCAATTTTTGAACAACATGAACTTTTCGCAACAGGAACAACAGGTCTTCGTATTATGGAAGCGACTGGTTTAGCAGTTACAAGATATCAATCTGGTCCTCTTGGCGGTGACCAAGAGATTGGTGCAATGATTGCCAAAAATGATTTAGACATGGTAATTTTTTTCCGGGATCCGCTAACGGCACAACCACATGAGCCAGATGTAAATGCATTGCTTCGTTTATGTGATGTGTATGCGATTCCGCTCGCAACGAACATGGCAAGTGCAGAAATGTTAATGCATGCATTAAATCGGGGAGATTTAGACTACCGAAAGTTAAGAAAATGAGGGGAACAACTATGAGTGGATTACATATATTAGCGTTTGGTGCCCATGCCGATGATGTTGAAATCGGCATGGCAGGCACCATTGCCAAATATACGAAACAAGGATATAAAGTTGGCATCTGTGATTTAACAGAAGCTGATCTATCTTCAAATGGAACGGTAGAATTAAGAAAAAAAGAAGCGCAGGAAGCTGCTCGCATTATGGGAGTTGAAAAGCGAATTAATTTAGCGATGCCGGACCGTGGTTTGTATATGAAGGAAGAATATATTCGTGAGATCGTAAAGATTATTCGTACATATAAGCCGGCGCTAATTTTTGCACCCTATTATGAGGATCGTCACCCAGATCATGCGAATTGTGCAAAACTTGTAGAAGAAGCGATATTTTCAGCGGGTGTTCGTAAATATATGCCGGAATTTCCGCCACACCGCACGCAATCTTTTTATTATTATATGATTAATGGTTTTCATAAACCGAATTTCTGTATAGATATTAGTGAACAGCTTTCTGAAAAATTAGCAGCGTTAGAAGCGTATGAAAGTCAGTTTACAACGGGAAGTGATGGTGTGAAGACGCCATTAACAGAAGGATATGTTGAAACAGTAATCGCTCGTGAGAAAATGTTTGGAAAAGAAGTTGGGGTTATGTATGCTGAAGGATTTATGAGTAAGAAGCCAGTTCTATTACATGCTGATTTAATAGGGGGATGTAAATGAAATTGAAAATAGGTATTACATGTTATCCTTCTGTAGGTGGTTCTGGAGTTGTGGGAACGGAACTTGGAAAGCAATTAGCTGAACGAGGACATGAAATTCACTTCATTACCTCTGGGGTTCCATTCCGGTTAAATAAAGTATATCCAAACATTTATTTTCATGAAGTAACGGTAAATCAGTATTCTGTTTTTCAATATCCACCTTACGATTTAGCATTAGCAAGTAAAATGGCAGAGGTTGCACAGAGAGAAAACTTGGATATTTTACATGTGCACTATGCGATACCACATGCAATTTGTGCATACTTAGCGAAGCAAATGATTGGAGACGATATTAAAATCGTTACGACGTTACATGGAACGGATATTACTGTACTTGGTTCAGATCCTTCACTAAATAATTTAATACGGTTTGGTATTGAGCAATCTGATGTTGTTACAGCTGTATCACACTCATTGATTCGAGAAACGAATGAGCTTGTAAAACCAAATAAAGAAATTCAGACGGTATATAATTTTATTGATGAGCGTGTCTATTTTAAGAGAGATATGTCCCAACTAAAAAAAGAGTATGGCATACGTGAAGATGAAAAGGTATTAATTCATATTTCGAATTTTCGCAAGGTCAAGCGTGTACAAGATGTTGTCCAGTCATTTGCTAAAATTGTAAAAGAAGTGGATGCGAAATTATTACTTGTTGGTGATGGACCAGAATTTTGTACAATTTTACAGTTGGTGAAAAGCTTACATATTGAAGAACATGTTTTGTTTTTAGGAAAACAGGATAATGTTGCAGAGCTTCTTGCCATGAGTGACTTAATGTTACTATTATCAGAAAAAGAAAGTTTTGGTCTTGTTTTACTAGAAGCAATGGCTTGTGGTGTGCCATGCATTGGAACAAGGGTTGGGGGCATTCCAGAGGTTATTAAACATGGTGAAACAGGATACATTTGCGAAGTCGGTGATACTATAGGTATAGCAAAACAAGCGATACAACTGCTTAAAAATAAAGAGCTTCATCGAAATATGGCAGAGCAAGCGATGAAAGCAGTATATGAGCAATTTCGTTCAGAAAATATCGTTTCACAATATGAGGCGATTTATTATGACATACTAAGGGATGACAAAAATGAAACGATTTAAACAAGCAGGAGCAATTATTGAGACATTGAAACAACATGGGCATGAAGCATATTTTGTTGGAGGAAGTGTGCGTGATTTTATTATCAATAGACCAATTGGTGATATTGATATCGCAACATCAGCTCTTCCAGAAGAAGTGATGCATTTATTCCCAAGACATGTCCCGGTTGGCCTTGAACACGGTACGGTTATTGTTGTCCAAGAAGGCGTTCCGTATGAAGTGACAACATTTCGAACAGAGAGTGATTATGAAGATTTTCGCAGACCAAGTAGTGTTCAGTTTGTTCGTTCATTAAAAGAAGATTTAAAACGACGAGATTTTACTATGAATGCGATTGCGATGAATGAAGTGGGAGACATCATTGATTTGTTTCGAGGGCAAGATGCAATTCGTAAACAAGAAATTGCAACAGTGGGAAATGCTGCGGATCGATTTCAAGAAGATGCACTACGTATGATGCGTGGTATTCGCTTTGTTAGTACTTTAGGATTCTCTTTAGAGGAACAAACGAAGCGTGCGATTGAAAAGTATGGGCATTTACTGGAACATATAGCGATTGAAAGAATTACAGTTGAGTTTGAAAAGCTGTTAACAGGTATATATTGTGTAAAGGGGCTTCAACAACTAGTAGAGACGAAACTATTTACGCACTTACCATATTTACAAATGTCAGAAGAAAGAATTTTAAAAGCCGCGCAATATAACTGGGATTCTTTTGAAACTGATATCGAGGCATGGGCATTTTTCCTATATTGCACCGGTGAAGAACATCCATCTGTGTTTTTGCGTCAATGGAAATTTTCAAATAAAAAAATAAAAGATATTGTTGCTGTTATATTAGCAATCCGCTTTAGAAAAACAAATTCATGGGATGCAGTTTCTCTATACAAAACAGGTTTACATACTGCATTAATGGCCGAAAGAGTATATCAAGCTATTATAGAAAAATATGATATGTCTTCTGTAAATCACGTACAGTCATTATTTGATTCACTATCCATTCATAATCGTCAAGAAATGAAAGTAAGCGGTAATGATTTGTTAGATTGGACAGAAAAAACACCAGGACCATGGGTTGCAGAAGTGTTGCAAAAGATTGAGAAAGAAATTTTACAAGAACGATTAGAAAATGAGAAAGAGAAAATAAGGGAGTGGCTACACAGATGCAATCTACTATAAGAAAGCAATTATTACAAGTTTTTTCTGAAGCAGATGGCGAATTTGTATCTGGTCAAACTATTAGTGACAAGCTCGGTTGTTCGAGGACTGCTGTCTGGAAACACATGGAAGATCTTCGGAGCGAAGGATACGAACTTGAAGCAGTACGCCGCTTAGGATACCGAATTGCGAGTAAGCCAGATAAAGTAACGGCAAATGAAATCCAATTAGGGTTACAAACAGAATTTATAGGAAGAACCGTGTATTTTGAGGAATCTGTTGAATCTACGCAGCATATTGCAGCCAAGCTTGCATATGAAGGGGCGGCGGAAGGAACAATTGTAGTTGCGGAAGAACAAACAGCAGGTCGCGGTCGTTTAAGTAGAAAATGGCATTCACCAAAAGGCACTGGAATTTGGATGAGTATTATTTTACGTCCAGCTATTCCTGTTCACCATGCCCCTCAGCTTACATTATTAGCGGCTGTCAGTGTAGCGCAAGCAATTGAGAAATGTACAGGTGTGAATGTCGGGATTAAATGGCCCAATGATATTTTAATTGAAGGGAAAAAGGCTGTCGGCATTTTAACAGAGATGCAAGCTGACCCTGATAAAATTAATGCTGTGATTATGGGGATTGGAATTAATGCAAATCAGAAGCAAGAACATTTTGCTGAGGAGATACAGCAGATTGCAACATCTTTAGCAATTGAATCAGGAAATCCAATTGTTCGAGCGGAACTTATGCAACAGATCTTTTTACAAATGGAAAAGTTGTATCAAGAATATGTAAAGAATGGCTTTTCAGTTGTTAAACTTCTATGGGAGAGTTATGCGATAAGCATTGGGAAAGAAATTACAGCTCGAACGATGAAAGACACGATTACAGGTATAGCAAAAGGAATTACAGCAGAGGGTGTACTTATGTTAGAAGACCGTAAAGGTGAGATTCATCATATTCATTCTGCGGATATAGAAATTAAATAAAGAGAAGTTCCTACTTGGGAGCTTCTTTTTATTTGTACATTGGATGATGCTTGAAATAGAGCTATTATTCATGTTATATTCGTTTTCATTTTTGAAATTTCACATACTGTATTAGGGTAGAAAATTATTTTTTCAAAAAAATGTAGCAATTTCATTTCTTAGTTTGCTATAATTAGTTCGAATATGGGCAGTATCTGGATGAACTGCACCATTATTTTAAGCAATGAAGAAAAATAATTTGGATTCTGCCTTGATCCAACAACGGACTGGGACAGAGGGATGAATTTTGCCGACTAACACAACCCTTCTGCCCTTTTATGGCCAGAGGGGTTTTTTATATGATTTCGGCCATCTCCTCTCTCCTGAATAAAGGAGGAGTAATTTTTGAAAACGAAAACAGATTTTTTGAAAATGAAAGAGAAAGGTGAGCCGATTACGATGCTTACAGCGTATGATTATCCATCTGCTAAGTTAGCGGAAGAAGCTGAAGTCGATATGATTTTAGTTGGAGATTCTCTCGGAATGGTTGTCCTTGGATATGATTCCACAGTTCCTGTAACAGTAGAGGATATGATACATCATACGAAAGCAGTTCGCCGCGGTGCAAAGGAGACTTTTGTTGTAACAGATATGCCGTTTATGTCTTATCATGTATCATTGTCAGAGACGATGCATAATGCGCGCCGTATTGTACAAGAAAGTGGAGCACATGCAGTGAAAGTGGAAGGCGCAGGTGAAGTGGTATCTATTATTCACTATTTAACGAATGCAGGAATTCCTGTTGTAGCACATCTTGGTTTGACACCTCAATCTGTTGGGGTACTAGGTGGGTATAAAGTGCAAGGAAAAGATGCTGAAAGTGCAAAGAAATTATTGGAAGATGCGAAGAAGTGTGAAGAAGCTGGAGCGATAGCAATTGTACTAGAATGTGTACCAATGCAGTTAGCAAAGATAGTATCAGATGAGCTAACAGTTCCTACAATTGGAATTGGTGCAGGAAAAGATGTGGATGGTCAAGTACTTGTTTATCATGATTTAATCTCGTATGGAGTAAGCAGGGTTCCAAAATTTGTGAAGCAATATACCTCGGTTCAAGAAGAAATTGTACGTGGAATCGCGCAATATGTTGCTGAAGTAAAAACAGGACGATTTCCGGAAGAACAACATTCATTCACAATGAAAGAGGAAGAGTATGTAGCATTATACGGGGGAAAACAGTGATGAAAATTATAACAACAGTACAAGACATGCAACAAATTGCGAGCGAAATCCGTGCAAGTGGGAAAGAAATTGGCTTTGTTCCAACAATGGGGTATTTACATGAAGGGCATGCAACTTTATTGCGCCAAGCGAGAAAAGAAAATGAAGTTGTTATTTTAAGTGTATTTGTAAATCCATTACAGTTTGGACCAAATGAAGATTTAGATCGTTACCCAAGGGATATTGATAGAGATGAAAGAGTGGCAAAAGAGGCTGGTGTTGACTACTTATTTTATCCGAGTGTAGAAGAAATGTACCCGGCAGAACAGACAACAAAAGTTGAGGTCGTCAAGCGTACAGACGTATTATGCGGTAAACAACGACCCGTTCATTTTGCTGGTGTTGCGACTGTTTTGATGAAGTTATTTAATATTACAATGCCAACTCGTGCCTACTTTGGTATGAAAGATGCACAGCAAGTTGCCGTTATTGAAGGATTTATAAATGACTTTAATATTCCGGTTACAATAGTGCCTGTTGACATTGTAAGAGAAGAGGATGGATTAGCACGAAGCTCTCGAAATGTGTATTTATCAGAAAGAGAACGCGCAGAGGCTCCTCATTTATATCGTAGCTTATGTATAGCGAAGGAACAAATTGAAGCTGGAGAGCGGAATCCGCAAATGATTACAAGTCTTGTGAAAGAATATATTGAGGAAAATACACAGGGCGTTGTTGATTATGCAGATTTATATGCGTATCCAACTTTGACAGAAATTGAAACAATTGAGGGACGTATTATTCTTGCAATTGCAGTGAAATTTGATCATGCACGTTTAATTGACAATATTACATTAACGGTTAAATAGGGGGAGTCATCTATGTTTCGCACAATGATGAGAGCAAAGTTACACCGCGCGACTGTAACAGAAGCAAATTTAAATTATGTAGGTAGTATTACAATTGATGAAGATTTAATGGACGCAGTGGAGATTGTAGAAAATGAAAAAGTACAAATTGTAAATAATAATAATGGAGCTCGCTTAGAGACGTATGTAATCAAAGGGGAACGTGGCAGTGGTGTTGTTTGTTTAAATGGTGCAGCTGCAAGGCTTGTACAACCTGGAGACAAAGTTATTATTATTTGTTACGGTCTCGTAGCGGGAGAAGAAGTATATAAACAAGTACCCAAAATTGCGGTGTTAGATGATAACAATCAAATTATTGAAATGTTAGGTGCTGAAAAAGCCGGTACGATTTTATAAAATGAAAAGCTATCTCATATGGGATAGCTTTTCATTTTATCTTATTATCACGAGCAGTAAGGCATATATCTCAAGATTCAGAGAGGCGCGGCAAATAGATAATTGGGAATAATAGCACGTAAAACCCCGTAGAAGGAAGCTTGTCCAATCTGCAGAATGAATCAATAGAATGTAGATATTATCGAGAAGTTGTTAGGTAAATCAATCAACGAAAAAACTATAGGTAAATGACAGGGTTCTAGTGAACAAATTAACAGTGTAAATAAACTGATTGATAGTATAAACTACTAGATACATGCGTTTTACCGATTACAGGAACAAATTAAAGATTCCTTTGCACTTTTATACTTGAATGAATAGAAAGGGCCTTTTGTCCAAAACCAGGCTCTTTTATTTTTTGCGCATCTTTTCATTAAGATGATATAAAACGTGGTATAGTAACAATATATGAATTTTTGTTGTTTGAAAGGGTAAGAAATTGAGGTGTTACATATGAGTAAGCGTTATGTCGTTGTCGATTTAGAGACGACAGGGAACTCCTGGAAAGATGGGAAGGACAGAATTACACAAATTGCAGCTGTTGTAGTAGAAGATGGAGAGATATTGGAAATTTTTTCGTCTTTTGTTAACCCGAAGAGAGAGATTCCCCCATTTATTACAGAATTAACAGGGATTGATGAAGATCTCGTGAAACAAGCCCCGCTATTTTGCGATGTAGCGCCGATGGTAGCCGAACTATTACATGGTGCTTATTTTGTTGCACATAACGTTCACTTTGATTGGAATTTTTTGAAAGAAGAATTAAAACAGGCTGGATATGGAGAAGTAAACTGCCCAAAAATTGATACGGTTGAATTGGCACAAATTTTATTGCCGACAGCTGATAGCTATAAATTACGTGATTTAGCAAAAAAACATGAATTGGAACATGATCAACCGCATCGTGCGGATAGCGATGCTCTTGTGACAGCAGAATTATTTTTACAATTTCTAAATCAATTAGAAAAACTACCACTTGTCACATTACAATCTTTATATGAGCTAAGCGATGTATTCCAAAGTGATATAGCGAATATCATTTCAGAAAATATTTTAAATAAAGTGATGCTTGGTACAGCAGAGGAAAAGGAATATGAAGTATATCGAAATATTGCGCTTCGAAAACGAAATTATTCATTAGCAATTGGTGATGATAGTACATCTAAATTTGATGCTTTTTTACATAAGTCAATGGAGCAACTTGAGCTGAAGATGTCAACTTTTGAAAAAAGAGATAGTCAGCAGCAAATGATGAAGGAAATATATACAGCGTTAAGAGATTCACGTTTTTCATTAATTGAAGCAGGAACAGGTACAGGAAAGACTCTGGCTTATTTGCTTCCAAGTATTTATTTTGCAAAGAAAAAAGAAGAGACGGTTGTGATTAGTACGCAAACCGTGCAGCTGCAACAACAAATGATTGAAAACGAAATTCCTTTATTGCAAAGTATATTACCATTTCCATTCGAAGTTTCCCTCTTAAAAGGAAGAAAACACTACCTTTGCTTACATAAATTTGAATACGCATTGCAAGAAGAAGAGAAGAATTATGATGCTGCGCTTACGAAAGCAAAAATTTTAATATGGTTACTGCAAACGGAGACTGGTGATCGTGACGAGCTGAATATTCCAGAAGGCGGTAAGTTACTGTGGGATCGTATTTGTAGTGATACGTATAGCCCAGGCGCTATGCAAAGTAACTGGTTTAGTCGCTGCTTCTATCAACGAGCAAAAAATAAAGCGTTATTTGCAGATATTGTTATTACAAACCATGTGTTACTATTTCAAGATTTTATTAGTGAAGATCCACTTTTGGCATCTTGTGAATATGTTATTTTTGACGAGGCTCATCATATCGAAGAAACAGCAACTAGGACACTTGGAGAGCAATTTTCGTGTATGTATTTCCAATTGATTTTATCGCGATTTGGTACGTTAGAAACGGATGATGTGCTATCAAAGGTGTATGAAATGATGAAAAAATCTCACCATTCGTCACGCTCAACTTTTCGGATGGTGAGTCATAGGCTGAAGGAAATTAAATTTGATGCCGATGAATTATTTCAAATGTTACGTACATTTATATTCCAACAAACAAAGCAAGAACAAGGGGCAAATAATATGCCGCTTATCTATCGATATAAGGCGGACCAAGAGGATGGAAAGCTATGGAGAAGTATAGCCGAGTTAACAAATCGCTTTGTATACGAATTGAGAAAAATACTTACTGCGTTAGAGCAACAGGGGGACTTATTACAAAGTAAAATCGAATCGGAGATGCATGTTGTTACAGGTGAATTTTTGCATCTAATTGAATTATTGCGCAAAATGGTCGACTCATTACAGTTGCTTATATTAGAAAAAACAGCATATGTGACATGGATGGAAACGGAAACGAAAGGTACAATCCATTCCACTGTGCTATATGCACAACCTGTCCATATAGGAGAAAGGTTTGCGGATGATTTTTTAGCAAAAAAGCGAAGCGTTATTTTTACTTCGGCGACATTAACTGTCAATCATACATTTGATTATATGCAGGAGCAACTTGGATTACATGACTTTGCACCAGACACATTAACAGTTCTATCGCCGTTTCATTATGAGGAACAAGTAAAGTTAATGGTTCCGACAGATGTTCCCCTTATTAAGCAAGTAAGTGAGGATGTGTATATAAGAGAAATATCACATCATATTACAAAGATTGCTAAAGCAACAAATGGGAGAATGCTTATTTTATTTACATCATATGAAATGATGAAGGAAACATATACACATTTAAAGCGAGCGGAAGAATTAGATGATTTTGTATTATTAACGCAAAGTGTTCATAATCGTAGTCGGAGTCGCTTAGTTCGGAAATTTCAAGAGTTTGATAAGTCGATTTTGTTAGGCACAAGTAGTTTTTGGGAGGGCATTGATATTCCTGGAGATGCATTAAGCTGTCTTGTTATTGTTCGGCTGCCGTTTACACCGCCAAATCAGCCAATGATGGAAGCAAAAAGTGAATGGATAAAAAATAAGGGAGAAGATGTATTTACCCAGCTAGCACTTCCACAAGCGATTCTTCGCTTTAAGCAGGGATTTGGTCGGTTAATTCGCACAATGACGGATACTGGGACTGTGTTTGTGTTAGATCGTCGTTTGACCAAATCTTTTTATGGAAAAAGATTTATGCAATCTATTCCAAAAGTTCCTCTTTATGAAGGAACGTTAGAAGAATTACTGGATCGATTAGAAGAATAAATTGAAGTGTTATGTAATGGGAGTTTACATTCTTTACGGGTAATATGTTTTTTACCAATTGTTTTTGATGAAGATACTTTCCCTTTTATCCCGAATTGCCCGTGAAATCCCGATTAGTGAGGGCTAATAATCAGTGGGGGATGAAGAACCCCCCACTGATTAAAGTTTTACTTTATTGTTTTTAGATAGAGTGAATTGTAATCAGTAAGCATGGGGGAAAGCGACTAAGAAAAAACATGCCTGAAGTACGATGTACTTCAGACATGAAATGTGGGTAGGAGGAAATTTATTTTTTCTTACTTCTTGTATACAAATGTTTCAGTTTTGGGTTTGAAACCTTTTTTTGCTGAACATGTCCTGCTATAATAGATGGGTGATGAAGCAGGGGTTGTAAAGAATGTACTCTTATTGTAACCGCATTGCGTTCTTCTATAATTAGAAATTTTTGTGTAACGGAGGAGTTTTCATGGAGAAGAAAATCGAAGTGCTATCAACGACGCGTATTAAATATTCGTCTGATTTATATAAAATTGTTGATAGTTTGAATCGCACTTTAAAAGAACAGGACCTCATGTTCGGGTTGGCATTAGACGAAAAAGAAAAAGAAACAGCTGTATTTACGATATATAGAACGTAGTGATACAATGAAAAAGTGGATCTTTGCCATCATTATCGTTATCGTTGCCATTGGATTGTATGGGGTGCATGTTTATAATGCGACAATGGAAAAGAAAATTCCGAAAGAGTCAAAAGTTGTAGAAATTGCAAAAGAAAAAGCAAAGCTTACAAAGGTAAAAAACGTTGAATATTATAACGGAAAATCTTCATATACAGTCGTACAGGGTGTAGATGAAAAAGGGGAAAAAATCATTGTTTGGGTACCTGAGAAAAAAGGAGATGTTTTAGTAAAGAAACAGAGCGAAGGTATTTCTGAAAAAGATGCTTTGCAAATTGTTACTAAAGAGCAAAAACCAAAACAATTCCTGAAAGTAAAATTAGGCGCTGAAAACAATGTACCATTATGGGAAGTTACATATATTGATGATGAAAATCGTTATACTTACTATTATCTTGCATTTCAAGATGGTAAGTTTTTGAAGCGATATAGCATTGAAAAATAGATGTAGGGGGAACCACAAATGAAATTAGCAAAGCGAGTAGCTGCCTTAACACCGTCTTCAACTTTAGAAATTACAGCAAAGGCACAAGCATTAAAAGCTGAAGGACATGATGTGATTGGATTAGGAGCAGGGGAACCTGACTTTAATACACCAGAACATATTATGGATGCCGCACATAAAGCGATGTTAGAAGGACATACGAAATATACACCGACTGGTGGATTAGCAACATTAAAAAAAGAAATTGCGCAGAAATTTACTCGTGATCAAGGATTAGCGTATGATGGGGCTGAAATTATTGTATGTAATGGTGCAAAGCATGCACTTTATACATTGTTCCAAGTGCTACTTGACGAAGGAGATGAAGTTATCATCCCAACTCCTTATTGGGTAAGTTATCCTGAACAAGTAAAACTTGCTGGTGGTAAGCCAGTTTATGTAGAAGGGCTAGAAGACAATCAGTACAAAATTAAGCCAGAGCAGCTACGTGAGGCAATTACAGAGAAAACGAAAGCTGTTATTATTAATTCACCAAGCAACCCAACAGGAATGATTTATAGCAAAGAAGAATTACAGCAGCTTGGAGAAGTATGTTTAGAGCACGACATTTTAATTGTTTCTGATGAAATTTATGAGAAATTGGTTTATGATGGCGTGGAATATACTTCAATTGCCCAGCTTTCTAATGCATTAAAAGAACAAACACTTATTATTAATGGTGTGTCTAAATCGCATTCTATGACAGGATGGCGTATCGGCTATGCAGCAGGAAATAAGCAGCTTATTAAAGCGATGACGAATTTAGCAAGTCATAGTACGTCAAATCCTACTTCAATTGCTCAATATGGCGCAATTGCTGCGTATGCTGGATCGCAAGAGCCTGTAGAAATGATGCGTCAAGCATTTGAAGAACGATTAAACATTATTTATGATAAATTAATTCAAATTCCTGGTTTCACTTGTATTAAACCACAAGGTGCATTTTATTTATTCCCGAACGTAAAAGAGGCTGTGGCATTAGCTGGATATGAAACAGTTGATGAGTGGGCAAAAGCGTTGTTAGAAGAAGAGAAAGTAGCTCTTGTTCCAGGAACAGGATTCGGCGCACCAAACAATGTTCGCTTATCCTATGCAACATCTCTTGAACAGTTAGAGAAAGCGTTAGAACGTATTCATACGTTTATGAAAAGTAAAGTACAGGCTTAAATTTTTCCTGGATAAATCACTTTGAACAAATGAAGATGACCTCCCTATCTATAGGGAGGTTTTTTGACGAATTGTGGTAAAAGGAAATCATAACAGGTGTGTTATACTAGAAAGCGAGGTGTATGGTCATGAAGAAAAAAATGATGTTAAAATGGTTTGAACAAGGCAGCATCGCAATTCCAAAATTGCTTATGATGCACTATAAAAAATTAGGTTTAAATGAGATGGAATTTATGGTTGTACTCCATGTGCATACCTTTCTAGAGTCGGGTAATTCTTTTCCAACTCCTTCAGAGATTGCAGAACGAATGACAATAACAGAAATGAAATGTATGGAAATTATTCAAGCGTTAATTCAAAAAGGCTTTTTAGCATTAGAAGGTAGTCAAAAATCTGAAGCGATGATGTGTGAAAGTTATTCATTACAACCGCTTTGGGAAAAAATCTTACACTTTTTAATGAACGAGACAATAGAAGAAGAAAAACAAGAACAAAAGCAACTTCAAGTAAATTTATATACAATTTTTGAACGGGAATTCGGGAGACCATTATCGCCTTTTGAATGTGAAACGTTAGCGATGTGGCAAGACCAGGATCAACATCACCCCAATTTAATTCAAGCGGCTCTTCGAGAATCTGTAATGAGTGGAAAACTTAATTTTCGATATATTGATCGTATTCTTTTTGAGTGGAAAAAGAATGGAATTAAGACGGTTGATCAAGCGCAAGATCAAGGGCGCAAATTTAGAGCGAATCAACAACGCCCACAGCAAGTCACAAAGCAAGAGACAAAATATACAGGGAAAGTGCCCTTTTATAATTGGCTGGAACAGTAATATAGGAGGAAAGTTATGTTAAACAAAACGCAAATTCGTCATTGTTTAGATACGATGGCGGATATGTATCCAGAAGCACATTGTGAATTAAATCATGACAATCCATTTGAGCTTGTAATTGCAGTTGCATTATCTGCCCAATGTACAGATGTACTGGTAAATAAAGTAACAAAAAGTTTATTCCAAAAATATAAGACGCCTGAAGATTATTTAAATGTTTCTTTAGAAGAATTACAACAAGATATTCGTTCAATTGGACTGTACCGAAATAAAGCAAAAAATATTCAAAAATTATGTCAGATGTTACTTGATGATTATAACGGAGAGGTTCCAAAAGACCGTGATGAATTAACAAAACTACCAGGTGTCGGCAGAAAGACTGCAAACGTAGTTGTTTCTGTAGCATTTGGTATCCCAGCTATCGCTGTGGATACACATGTAGAACGAGTAAGTAAGCGCTTGGCTATTTGCCGTTGGAAAGATTCCGTACTAGAGGTAGAGAAAACATTAATGAAGAAAGTACCAATGGAAGAGTGGGGAGTTACGCATCACCGAATGATTTTCTTTGGACGTTATCATTGCAAAGCGCAGCGGCCGCAATGTGAAGAATGTCGGTTACTAGAAGTGTGCCGTGAAGGAAAGAAGAGAATGAAGGGGAAGTAAAAAATGGAACAAGTTGTACAAATACCGGATGAGTTTCAATGCTCTCCTTTTTTTGAACGTAATATAAGTAAAGTGACATATGATACGGATCTATCTTTTGAAAAATTGCTAGAAAGTATTTATTTTTTATTTGATATAGAAAAGTGCTATGAACCATGGAGCAAAATCGAAAAAACGATTCCAGTAGTGTTGAATGTATGGAAAGTGAAGAAAGAAGATATCTCTATACTTTTTCGAGATCGAAAGCGAAAAGAAGCAAAAGAACCAATGATTCGCTTTACAGCTCATTTATTATCGATTTTATATTGGTTAAATGGACAACCTGTGTCAGGGTTAAAGAATATGAAGGATAAGGTTGATGAGCTACAGATTAAACCAATTAACTTTATAGAACGTTACTCATTTATTACAGAGCAACCAAATCATTATCATTCTTATATTCAATTGGAACAGTTGTATGTAGAAGTAGAAAAGTTATATGCAAAAAAAATAATCAAAAAAAAGAAGTCACCATCTCTTTAGAGAAAGGTGACTTCTTTTTTTGATTACTGTGTTGGGTGTTCCGGTTTTGGGGTATCTTCATCACCACCACCATCTGCTGGCTTGTCTGGTTTTGGGGTATCTCCATCACCACCACCTGCTGGCTTGTCTGGTTTTGGTTTGTTAGCTTCTTCTTCAGCTTTCTTAGCTTCTTCCTCAGCTTTTTTCTGTTCCTCAGCTTTTTTCTGTTCCTCAGCTTTTTTCTGTTCCTCAGCTTTTTTCTGTTCCTCAGCTTTTTTCTGTTCCTCAGCTTTTTTCTGTTCCTCTAATTTTTTCTGCTCATCTTGTTGCTTCTTAGCATCCTCTTCAGCTTTTTTCTTAGCCTCTTCTTCAGCTTTCTTCTTAGCTTCTTCCTCAGCTTTCTTCTTAGCTTCTTCGCTCTCACCAGGAACAGTGAAGGATACGCCAGCTGCATTGCTTGTGCCGGTTCCTTTTTTCGCTACTACTGAGAAGCTGTAAGTTACACCTGGTTTTACGCCGCCAAGTGAAGCGCTTGTACCACTTACGGATAGACTACCGCTAGAGCCGTCATTTGCTTTATAACTTGCGGAGTAAGCAGTAACATCTGAAGGCCCAGACCAACTCAGGTTAATTGTATTAGACGCTGCATCATAAGATGGTGTTACACCAGTTGGTGGGTCAACTTTGATTTGTTTAACAGCATCCTTTTTCGCACCTTTCACATAGAGCTCTTCATTTAAACGTTCTACTGAAGAAGGTTGCTCAAAACGAGATTTATCTGTTGCAAATTCACTCATCATTGCTTTAAACATTTGTTGAGCAATTCTTGTTGATCTATCACCTATATAATTTTCTGCACTATCTTTTTCATAACCTGTCCATACAGCCATTGTATATTGTGGTGTATATCCTGCAAACCAACTATCCCTGTTGGCGTCTGCTGGGATACCGTATTTTTGTATTACTGACGCATCGTAGTTTTGGGTTCCTGTTTTACCAGCAACATCAAATCCAGGAACATATGCTGTTGGGCCTGTTCCACCTGAACCTGGTTTTACTACATCACGAAGAATATCAGTAATCATGTATGCTGTGTAATCTTTCATTACTCGTTTTTCTTTTGGTTTAAAGTTTTTCTCTTTTCCATCAGGAAAGACAACTTTTGTTACGAAATGAGGTTTATTGTATACACCATCGTTACCAAATGCAGCATATGCCCCGGCTACATCTAATGGAGAACTGTCATTACTACCAATTGCAGTTGACTCATATACTTCGCCATTTTTGAATGTCATACCAAGTCCTTCGGCAAATTCCTTTGACTTATTTAAACCAACTGCTTGAGCGGTTTTTAAAGCAGGAATATTTAAAGATTTTTTCAATGCTTCACGCATGGAAACGTCACCTTTATAACTGTTTGTAGCGTTTCGAATCTTTTTACCGTTTGAGTATGTATATTCTGAGTCATTTAACTGATGATATGTTGACCACTGCATATACTCAATAGCTGGACCATAATCAAAAATTGGCTTCATTGTAGAACCAACTTGTCGTTTTAAATCAATGGCCATATTATGCCCTTTAAATGTTGTTTTGCTTTCTTTACGTCCTGCCCCTACTGCCCGGACTTCACCATTCGTTGTATCCATAAATACGAAAGAGCCTTGGAATTGATCGTTTGGATAGCTAATAATGTCACCATCCATTATGTTTTCCGCATATTCTTGCGCTTTAGGATCAAGAGTTGTGTAAATAGATAAACCATCAGATCCGATATTTACATCAGGCATTTCTTTTTCAATTTGCTTTACAACCGCATCCAAGAAGGCAGGATAAGGCATTTCAGTGATTTCTTTAGATGGAAGAAGTCCTTCAGTTACAGGGATTTTTAATGCTTCATCCATTTCTTGTTTTGAAATAAAGCCATGTCGATTCATTAACGTTAATACAACGTTACGACGTTTTGTTGCTCGATCAACATTTTCTTTTTTTGTTGGATCATAAATGTTTGGACCTTGAGGTAACCCAGCAAGCATCGCTGCTTCGTGTAATTTTAAATCTTTTAAGTCTTTCCCATAATAGTTTTTCGCTGCTGTTGCAACCCCATAAGAGCGATTACCAAGGTTGATTTTGTTCAAGTACATTTCTAAAATTTCATGTTTGGAATATTGTTGCTCTAATTTATAAGCTAAATACCATTCCTGTACTTTACGTTTTGATGTTTTTTCCATCGTTAGAAAATAGTTTTTAATTACCTGTTGGGTAATTGTACTACCACCTTGAGAACCAAAACCACCTGTGATATTTTCAAGAATTGCTTTTCCTGTACGTTTAAAGTCGATTCCATTATGTTGATAGAATCGAGCATCTTCTGTCGCTAGGAATGCACTTTCTACCACTTTTGGAACTTGATCGTAAGTAATATTTGTTCGTTTTTCGGCACCATATTCATAAAAGAAGTTCTTGTCTTTATCATAAAATTTAGTTGATAGTGGATTGACAAGTTTTGCTTTATCTAGCTTTGGAGCATCTTTTACCATTACAAAAAAAGCAGAAACTCCAGCTATAAGACCAACAATGCCAAGAAGTAGACAACCAATTAAAAATCTCTTGAAAAAGGAACCTTTTTTCTTTGGTTTCTCCGTTTGGTTTTTTTCTTGTTGTTGATGTTGTGCATGTTTTCGTTCTGTACGAGAACGATAATTTTCTGACATTATACTTTCTCCTACCTTTCATTTTCTCCCCAAAAGTCGAAAAAAGAGCCTTATTGTTGACTCTATCACGAAAAATAAGCCATGTCTAGTACACGAATATAATCAATTCGAGGGTGATAACCGCATGATAACAAGTATCCGTGCTCTTCGATTTCTTGTTTTTTAATCGATTTGCGTCCACCAGCATCTTGACGATTCCAAAATGAAATGACATGTTTTGCATCGAGTAAATAAAATTCATCATAAAGCGTAAATTTAATAATAACAAATGCAATTCCATTATGAGCTATTACTTGTTCCATATGCTTAATTTGATGAAGATGGAAATTTTGCAGCGGAAAACTTGTTTTATTTTTTGTTTCTTTCGCTTCGAAGTCAATGTATTTTCCTTTGTATACACCGTTGTAGTCCGTTGTAGAAGGCTGTTTAAAATAAGCTTCTTTCACAACTGCAGCACTTCGAGCGGGGTAATCCACTTTTACAATTTGAAGAGGGGTGGGTTTTTTATGTACGCATGCGATATTATGGGTTAAATAATATTGATTTGTTTCATTTAGCTCCTCTTCAAGAGACATACCTCTATTGCCATAAGTATGTTTTTTAAATTGTGTTTTTTGAGGTTGTAATGCTTGATTATACCTTTTTCCGTTTGGATAACGAATGGTCATAGTTTGTCCACTCCAACTTACCTAGAATTACTTACAAAGGTGATTATATCAAAAAAAGTAAAAAAGATGCGATTTTTTTCAAGAGAGATGTGGTGATTCATATATGCTTATGCAGAATGAGTATGAAAAAATAAATAGAGATCGTAGTAGAGTTTTACGTACAAAGGAAGAAAAGCGCTTAATAGCGCATATTAAACAACAAACAGCTCTTGCAAATATGGATAATATTTCACGTACATATGCTTATCAAGAATATTACTTGAGAAATAAAGAAATCAGGTGGTCATTTTTGGCGAGTATGGTTTCGAGAAATTCTGGATGGAATATGACAGATTTAGCAGGGAAATGTTATCAAAATGTTTTATCTGAAAGAATGAGAAAGCAGCTCTTTTTTACGTATGAAAGTGCAAATTGGCTTATTTTTTCAGATGCATACCCACAATTGTTGTTATACGAATACAGTAAAAAAATGTCTAGCCCCCTTTTTCATTTATTACAGTTTTTTAATGTATCTATTTTTATGGAAAAGGAATGGAAAGATTTTTGGAATAAAAGAGATCTCACACGTCTTATTACAGCGCTTATTATTAATGAACAAAATAAGATTCAAAAACCGATTATTGAACATCCATATTTTCAAAAACATGTATTTCAAACTTTACTGTTTAAATTTCAAGAACTCTTTCACTTTAATGCTGTAATTTTCCCGACAACAAAAGGTAGCCTATATGGTTTTTCGGTTTATCAATTTGAAAAGCTACAAAAACGTATAGAACTCGGGAAGAATTTGGCGTGGTTATTATTTCATCCTGACTATGAAGTGTTATTTTATGATTTTTCTTTGCGAACATCCCCTACAGGATCGAGAGTGGATTACGAGCAGTATTTTACAATTCCAAAAGAGAAAGATACACCGAGGTTAAGAGATGCTTTTTCAATTGTGCTACATCAAAATAGCTTAGAAAAAGATTGGTTTCATCAAAAAATGGATATTGAGACGTTGTTTTTGTTTCGGGAACCAAAGGAAGAAGTTGAGATTACGGAATGGTTTCTACAAAAACAACATCAAGTACATATTTTCTCTACATTGAATCGCTTTTTTCAAAGGGGTAATGACTTCATGATATAATAAGAAAAGTCCCGCTCTTTTAAAGGAAGTCGGGACTAATTGATTACATGAATGAATCGACGTTTTTTATACAGTTTCAGCTGAAACTGTATAAAAAATTAAGGGAGCTACGTGGAAGATAAACTGCTCATAAAAGTTCGATTGGTGAGGTCTAATAATCAGCTGGGGATGAAGTCCTCAACTGATTAAAGTTTCACTTTATGTAGCAGGAAAGTTCGGACCATCTAGCTTCGGATTTCCGGTTTCAGGTTTAGTTTGCTGTTTGTTTTGTTTTTTCTTCTTCTCATTTTTATTTTTAGTCATGGTAAACACCTCCCTTTTGTATTGTTACCATTTCTATAAAACTCATACAAACCGATTTCTTTGCCGAATATCAACTAGTTTTGTCAGTCGTGCAGGAGTGATAAGTGAATCGTCGAAATAACATGACAAAGAAAAAGCAAAGAAGGAGGCGTTTTATAAATGGCGATGGTTCAGAAGGAAAACGTAATGAAAAAAATGGATCAAATGTTAAGTGCTCTTGATTTGCTGGAAATGAATGTTTCACTTAGAGTTAATCATTCTTTAAAAGACAAGCGTGAAGATATATATAATAGAGGAGAAGTAACAGAAATGCATATTCAGCATATGGAGGATAAATTATTGCATCATGAAGAAAAAGGAAGTTGGCTCCAAACGTTTCAAAACGTTATTGTGAGCGCATAAGAGGGTGGAAATAAATTGGGTTATGGAACATTAATGCAGTCTTCAATAAAATTAATGCGGTACAATGATGAAACAATTATAAAAAAAAGAGAAGAAAAAGAATTTGATTTTTATCAAGATATGAAACCTTTTGTTGATATGGTTGATCAGGAGTTAGATGTGTGGAAAGAATTAGCTTATCAATGGATAAAACATGAGAAGCCTAAGTATATACATGTACAACAAATTGACCAAGTATATGAAAATTTACAAAATAATGCACTGCAATGTTTTGTAAATAAGGGAAAAGGTAAGCGGTTTTATGAAACACATCAGGCGATTTTATATACGTTGCAAAATATAGTAGAACAATGTAAGTGACAAGAGGGGAAACCCTCTTGTTTTTTTATGCTTCTACAGTTGTATGTGTGGGTTTCGCCCCATTTATTTCTAGTTCACGTATTAATACTCGATATTCTGAGATGCAGATTTTCCCTTCTAAATAGTGATGTCTAGCAAAATCAAGCAATTCATTCATATCCTCTGTAAAGTACCCCTTTTTTTGAGCGAAAGCTTGTTTTAAATCCCCTAATATCATGTTGATTCCTCCCCCATGAGAATCTTCTTCTCTACTATGGTAACATGAAAAGGCTTACTTTCTTATTTTTTTAAAAATTTAAACTTCCGACAAAAACAGACATTTATAAGGTTACACATTTTATTTTATGGGTACATATTCTATATGTAGAAACTTAGTTAGAGGGGGGAAATACATGTTTCAACAGCCGAATACCTATTCACAGCCGAATGTCTATTCACAGCCGAATGCCTATTCACAGCCGAATGCCTATTCACAGCCGAATGCCTATTCACAGCCGAATGTCTATTCACAGCCGAATGCCTATTCACAGCCGAATGCCTATTCACAGCCGAATGCCTATTCACAGCCGAATGTCTATTCACAGCCGAATGCCTATTCACAGCTAAATGCCTATTCACAGCCAAATGCCTATCCACAGCTGAATGCCTATTCACAACCAAATACCTATTCACAACCAAATGCTTATCAAAATAACGAGGATACATATTTACGTTATAATATGTATCCATTCGCTCCTTATTACGGAAATCAAATGGATTATTATCAGCCATTTGAGGTATCTTTTATGAACCAGCAGCCACAAGTTCATATGAATCAACAATCTTATATGAATCAGCCGTCAATGTTTTACCCACCGAAGCAGCCTTTTCAACCATATCCAACGATGAACAAACAAAAACAACAACAGCCAAGTCAATTTTCTAGTTTCGTATCTCAATTTAAGACGGCAGATGGTAATTACGATGTGAATAAAATGATGAATACAGCTGGTCAAATGATGAATGCGATGAATCAAGTCACTGGGATTGTAAAACAAGTTGGAGGATTTTTTGCTAAAGGATGATAGTTGTGTGTCCAAGTTATCGTACGTAAGCAGCTATCATATAGACAAATTTCCATTAAATAAATAGGTATATATAACAAGCGGCTTTTAACCCTTTCTCATATTGTAAAGTGTAGTCAGATTTTTTTTAATGAGAGAGGAGAGAAAAAACTATGCATCATTGTCATCCATGTTTTGGAGGGCATAAGCCTACAGGACCTATTTGTACAACGCCTCCTGTCGTTCATCCAACAAAGCAATGTGTAACACACACTTTTTCTACAACGGTGGTACCGCATATTCATCCAACTCATACAACACACGTTCATCATCAACAAGTTAAAAATCAACATTTCTTCCCGCAAACAAATTCAAATGTGAATGTTGTAGACCCCGTTGATCCAGGATTCGGCGGAGTTGGTGGATTCGGTGGACCTGGTGGACCTGGCGGAGTTGGTGGATTCGGCGGACCTGGTGGACCTGGCGGAGTTGGTGGATTCGGCGGACCTGGTGGACCTGGCGGAGTTGGTGGATTCGGCGGACCTGGCGGACCTGGCGGAGTTGGTGGATTCGGTGGACCTGGCGGACCTTGTGGACCATGTGGCCATGGCCCGCAAGTATCTCCATTCGGACCAGGACCAAATGCAGGCCCACAAGTATCCCCGTTCGGACCAGGGCCAAATGCAGGCCCACAAGTATCCCCATTCGGACCAGGGCCAAATGCAGGCCCACAAGTATCCCCATTCGGACCAGGACCAAGTGCAGGACCAAATGTATCCCCATTCGGACCAGGACCAAATGTCGGTGGAATGTTTAAAAAGTAAATGTTATGTTAGAGCTAGCAAAATGCTAGTTCTTTTCTTTTTATTGGAGTGTTGATATGAAAGTTGTTGCAGTAACAGGATATAAACCATTTGAACTTGGAATTTTTAAAAATGATCATCCAGGTGTTGTATGTATAAAAAAAGCATTGTGTCGTAAATTACTCGCTTTTATAGAGGAAGGGTTAGAATGGGTCATAATAAGTGGGCAGTTAGGAGTAGAGTTATGGGCAGCTGAAGTAGTTTTTGAAATGCAGTTAGTGTATCCGGATTTAAAGTTGGCTGTGTTCACCCCTTTTTTAGAGCAGGAAGAAAGTTGGAAGGAAGGGAATCGAGAATATTATGAATCCATTCTCGCGCAAGCTGACCATGTTGATAGTATTACAAAAAGAAAATATGAAAGTCCAGAACAGTTTCGATTAAAAAATCAATTTTTTATTGAAAAAAGTGATGCACTTTTGGCGGTATATGATGAAGAAAAACCAGGGAGTCCTAAATACATGGTAGAAGTAGCAAAGAAAAAAGGAGAAATAGAAAATTATCACAGTTATTTTATTCTTTTTTCTGATTTACAAGATATAATAGAAGAGGAACAGTGGAATAATGCAGAGTAATATGTAATATAGATCCGCGTATATATGATTGACAAAAGGCATTGTTTCTGAAAAAATTTAGTTAGTGAAAGTTTTGGTAAAAATTTGAGGTGAAGAAAATGATTTCGGATAAAATTAAATTAACAGCGAAAGACATTTTGGAAAAAGAATTTAAGACGGGTATGAGAGGTTATCAACAAGAGGAAGTAGATAAGTTCCTTGATATGATTATTAAGGATTATGAAGCATTTCATAAGGAACTTGAGCAATTACAGCAACAAAATGCTCGTTTGAAACGTGAATTAGAAGAACAGAAATTAGTGAAAGCACAAGTTCCGCAGCAACCAGCTCCAACACCGGTTGCACAACCTGTATACAACAATACGAATACGGATATTTTAAAACGTTTATCCAATCTAGAAAAAGCTGTATTTGGAAGTAAGTTATACGAGTAATCTAAGGATAGAAAAAGATTGAAGCATTTTACATATAAAAAAGCATTGCAAAATCTTTTTGTTTCCACTATACTAATGTTTGTCATAACGTTTGGGTAATCGCTGCAACGCCAACGTTGTAGAGGAAAGTCCATGCTCGCACAACCTGAGATGGTTGTAGTGTTCGTGCCTAGCCAATTCATAAGCTAGGGTATTCTGGCTGTAAAGCTGGATTAACGGCAGGGAAAAAACCTAAGTCCTTTTGGATATGGTTTGACTACCTTTAAAGTGCCACAGTGACGAAGTCCTTGAAGAAATGATAGGAGTGGAACGAGGTAAACCCCACGAGCGAGAAACCCAAATAATGGTAGGGGAATCTTTTCCAAGGAAATGAACGATGGAAAAGGACGGGCATTTTGCCCTGTAGATAGATGATTGCCACCGGAGTACGAGGCGTGGGCCGTTTGTAGTACAAAGGAACAGAACATGGCTTACAGAACGTTATGAACCAATTATGGAATAACCCAGCTCTCCTTTGTAAGAGGAGGGCTTTTTATTTGTATGAAGTAATAACTTGTGAGTTAAAATGGTTAATAAGGGAATTCTTCGTAATATTTCATAATTAATAGATAGAAAAACTATTAATTATTGTTTGATTATACATAAGAGGTGAATGTAAATGGGAAAAGTTACTTTAATTGCAACAGCAGCAATGGGAATCGAAGCTTTAGTTGCAAGAGAAGTTCGCGATCTTGGTTATGAGTGCCAAGTAGAAAACGGAAAAGTAACGTTTGAAGCGGATGCAAAGGCAATTTGTCGTACGAATTTATGGTTACGTACTGCGGATCGTGTGAAAATTAAAGTTGGTGAATTTAAGGCAACAACATTTGATGAGTTATTTGAAAAGACAAAGGCGCTAAATTGGGGAGATTATATTCCTGAAAATGGTGAGTTTCCTGTTATCGGAAAATCAATAAAATCAACATTATTTAGTGTGCCAGATTGTCAACGTATTGTAAAAAAGGCTGTTGTTGAAAAATTAAAATCAACGTATAAGCGCACAACTTGGTTTGAAGAAAACGGTCCTTTATTCCGCATTGAGATTGCAATGTTAAAGGATATTGCAACATTAACAATTGATGCGAGTGGTGTCGGACTTCATAAACGTGGATACCGTGTTGATCAAGGGGAAGCACCTTTGAAAGAAACACTAGCTGCATCTTTAATTAAACTTACAAATTGGAAGCCAGATCGTCCGTTTGTTGATCCGTTTTGTGGTTCGGGAACAATTCCAATTGAAGCGGCACTAATTGGGCAGAATATTGCTCCTGGTTTTAATCGTGAATTTGCATCTGATGAATGGGGTTGGATTGGTAAGCAAAATTGGAAAGAAGCACGTCAAGAAGTAGAAGATTTAGCAAATTATGATCAGCCATTACAAATTATCGGATCAGATATTGATCACCGCATGATAAGAGTTGCGCAAGATAATGCCGATGAAGTTGGATTAGGTGATTTAATTTCCTTTAAACAAATGCAAGTAAAAGATTTCACAACGAAAGAGGAGTATGGCTATGTTGTAACGAATCCTCCATACGGAGAACGTTTAAGTGAAAAAGCACTTGTTGAAAAGTTATATAAAGAAATGGGAGAAGTATTCCGCCCATTGGATACATGGTCTCTGTATTTATTAACGAGCTATGAAGCATTTGAAAAGTGTTATGGAAAAGAAGCATCGAAAAAGCGTAAATTATTTAACGGCTTTATTCGTACAGATTACTATCAGTACTTCGGGAAGCGCCCACCTCGCAATTCATAGTATAAAACCTCTTTTACGCGCATATACTGGCTATTATGTAATGTGCAAAAGGAGGAATGCATATGGATGGTTTTCAATTGTCAATGATTCAAAAGGCCATTCATCGTACGTATGATGAGCTAGGAAGAGAAATTGATCTTCAAGGCGTAGCGGCAGATGAAATTCAAAAGGCACAGGAAGAATATTTATCTGCATTATCATATGAAACATTAATTGATAAGCGTTACCTAAAGTCATTAATAGAGTAAAAAAGTTTTCCTTTATATAAAGGAAAACTTTTTTCACGCATTTCTATGTATTACAACAGGGGAAAGCAACTGCTATTTAGAAATAGCAGTTGCTATATCTTTTTATAGAAAAACTTTTTGGTTGGAGGCTGAGGATGTTTACTGAGAAGAGATTACCATTTGAAGTAGGAAAACAAGATAATTTTTATGATAAGTTGAATGAGTGGATTGGAGATGTATTTTACGATATCCTTCCGGAAAAAGGCTTTGAAGAGCGTGATGAACAAATTTTTATGGCATTCCAATTAGAACGTGCGTTTCAAGAGAAGAAAGTAATGTTCGCAGAGGCAGGCGTAGGAACGGGTAAAACGATTGTGTATCTTTTATATGCAATTTGCTATGCGCGTTATACAGGGAAACCAGCTATTATTGCTTGTGCAGATGAAACATTAATCGAACAGCTTGTGAAAGAAGAAGGGGACATTGCAAAATTATCAGAAGCATTAGGATTATCTGTTGATGTACGTCTAGCGAAATCGATGGATAATTATTTATGTTTACGTAAACTAGAAGATGTGATGAGTGGACGAGCTCCAGAAGTCATTGAAGATTTATATTACGAATTACCTCAGTTTGTATTTGATCATGGAACGATGCAAAACTTTACGCATTATGGTGATCGAAAAGAGTTTCCATTATTAAATGATGAGGAATGGTCAAAGGTATCTTGGGATTATTTCCAAGACTGTTTCACATGTGACTCTCGTCATCGTTGTGGTCAAACACTTTCTCGTGAACATTATCGTAAAGCAGCAGATTTAATTATTTGTTCTCAAGATTTCTATATGGATCATATTTGGACATATGATGCTCGTAAGCGTGAAGGACAAATGCCACTTTTACCAGAAAGTAGCTGTGTTGTCTTTGATGAAGGACATCTTGTTGAGTATGCAGCGCAAAAAGCACTAACGTATCGTCTAAAACAAACGATGATGGAACAATTATTAACAAGATTATTACAAAATGATATTCGTGAAGAGTTTGCTCATTTAGTAGAAGAAACGATTTGGCAAACAGAGCGATTCTTTGATGTCTTACAAGAGAATAAAAAAGAAATCGCTGGTTCAGATCGTCTAGAAATAACTGTGACAGAAAAAGTAACTGCTGAGGCGAAAAGACTCTATGCGAAAATTGCAGAAGTCGGTGATGCATTAGTATTTGAAAGTGAAATGTATACAGTAAACACATACGATTTAAATATCGTTGATGAGCATTTAGATGTATTAGAACATTCACTTCGTCTTTTCATGCATGAGAAAAATGTAATTACATGGGGAGAAGAAGGTGATGGTGCCTTCACGCTAGTTATTATGCCGCGTGCAGTAGAAGAAGTATTACAGGAGAAAGTGTTCTCGAAAAAAATTCCATATATTTTCTCTTCTGCTACACTATCTGAAAATGACTCATTTGCGTTTACGGCAAATAGTTTAGGAGTAAAAGACTATTTATCATTCTCAGTAGCTTCTCCATTTGACTATGAAGAGCAAATGAAAGTGTACTTGCCATCGTATAACCAGGAAAATGAATGGGAAAGAAAATGCCAGTATACCCTTGAAAACATTCAAAAAATAAATGGACGTACGCTCGTATTATTCCGTACAACAGGGGAGCTTGCAGCGTTCAAAGAATATGTGAATAAAGAGCAAATGTCTGTTCCGTTCCTATATGAAGGAGATCAAGAAATTAGCCAACTTGTTTCACGTTTCCAAAATGAAGAAGAGACTGTACTTTGCGCTGTTCATTTATGGGAAGGTTTAGATATACCGGGATCGTCATTATCACATGTTGTTATTTGGTCGCTTCCATTCCCTCCAAACGATCCTGTGTTTGAAGCGAAACGTAAGCACGTCAATGATCCGTTTTGGGATGTAGATGTACCGTATATGATTTTGCGTCTTCGTCAAGGGATTGGACGTTTAATTCGTACGAGCGAAGATAAAGGTGCTATTTCGTTATTCTTGTCAGAGGATGAAAATGAAAAGGTTGTAGAAGCTGTGAAAAAAGTGCTTCCAGTAGAAGGTATGGTATTGTAAAAGCTTAGCGTTTGCTAAGCTTTTTCTTTTTATCCCGTAAAAGCCCGATTGGTGAGGGCTAATAATTAGTGGGGGATGAAGAAAACCCCCACTGATTAAAGTTTCACTTTATATGGAAAAGGACTTTATATCTTTATGTCGAAATATAGGTGAGGTAGAAAAAGGAGGCCATATCATATGACAATCGTTATAACTGAAATAGAAAAAGAATTTTTAGCGCATGTGAAAAAGATAAATAATTATGGAGAAGCATTAAGCCTTATATTTTGGGATTTACGTACTGGTGCGCCGAAACAAGGTGTGGATCAACGTTCTGAAGTAATAGGGATGCTTTCATCAGAAGTATTTTCATTATCAACTTCTGATGAGATGGGAAGATATTTAACACAATTAGAACAGCTAATTGCAGAGAATAAAATTTCTAAAACAACGAAAGAAATTGTAGAAGAGTGCCGCAAGGAGTATGATCGAAATAAAAAAATTCCACAAGCCGAATATGAAGAATTTGTTAAATTGCAAGCAAAATCGGAAAGTGTTTGGGGAGAAGCACGTGAAAAATCTGATTTTGAAATGTTTAGACCATACTTAGAAAAAATCGTTGAATATAAGAAGAAATTTATTACATATTGGGGTTATGGAACGTATAAGTATAATACGCTTTTAGACTTGTATGAGCCAGGTATGACAGTAGAAGTATTAGACCATGTGTTTGGACAACTACGTGAGCGTATTGTTCCGCTTGTAAAAGAAATTTCTGAGTCTAATAAAGAATTAAAAACAAATGTCCTGTTTGAACATTTTTCAAAAGAACAACAAAAGAATTTCACCTTAGAGTTACTAAAACAATTAAATTATAATTTCGAGGCCGGCCGTCTAGATGAAACGATACATCCTTTCGAAATTACATTAAATAGAGGGGATGTTCGTATTACGACTCGTTATGACGAGAATGATTTCCGGATGGCAGTTTTCGGAACAATTCACGAATGTGGACATGCTGTATATGAACAAAATGTTTCAGAGGAATTAGAAGGAACGCCGCTTTGCAGTGGCACGTCAATGGGGATTCATGAATCGCAATCGCTATTTTTCGAAAACTTTATTGGACGTAATAAATCGTTCTGGAAGAAAAATTATGAATTATTAAAACAATTTAGCGACGGACAATTTGAAAATGTATCTGTAGACGAGTTCTATAATGCGATTAATGAATCGAAACCGTCCTTTATTCGTATTGAGGCAGACGAGCTTACATATCCATTGCATGTTATGGTTCGTTATGAATTAGAGAAAGAATTATTTGATGGAACATTAGAAGTAAAAGATTTGCCAGCAGCGTGGAATGATAAGATGGAAAGTTATTTAGGTATTCGTCCAGAAACGGATGCACAAGGTGTGCTGCAAGATGTACATTGGTCAGATGGCTCGTTTGGATATTTTCCATCGTATGCACTTGGTTATATGTATGCAGCGCAATTTAAACATAAGATGTTAGAAGAAATTCCTAACTTCGATGCACTACTAGAACAAGGAAATGTGACGCCAATTCGTGAATGGCTGACAAAAAATATTCACCAATACGGCAAAACGAAAAAACCGTTAGAAATTTTAAAAGATGTAACAGGTGAAGGGTTAAATGCAAATTATTTAGCTGATTATTTAGAAGCAAAATATAAAGAGATTTATGAGCTGTAAAAAAGGGCTGCCTGTATGCAGCTCTTTTTTATGAATAAAAGCTTTACCATACATGTGTTTAATGGGAGGAGGAGATACGATGAAGTATACTTTTGGAGTTATGACACAAGAGCAAGCAGAAGAAATTGCGTATCATTGGCACTATGAGGGAAAGTATTCGTTTTATGATATGGAAGCGGATCAGGAAGATTTAGCTGAGTTTTTAGATTCTAATATACGTGGAGAAATGACTTTTGCAGTTTGTGAGGAGAAGGAGACCGTTGGCTTCTTTCGTTTTAATAGAGTAGATGTACATATAGTAGATATTGGACTTGGAATGAAACCAAATTTGACTGGAAGGGGTTTTGGTGAAGCGTTTATACAGAGAGGCTTAGAATTTTGTATGGAAAAATATCAACCGCAGTATATAACGCTTTCAGTAGCAACTTTTAATGAAAGAGCAATAAAAGTCTATAAAAAGGTAGGATTCGAAGTAGTCGGTACTTTTATTCAAGCGACAAATGGAAGTCGTTTTGAATTTTTAAAAATGATTTGGAGATCTAACTTGAAATTTGGTAAAAGGAAGTTAGTCGGATACTCGCTAACTGCAGAAGCGTTATTCGTAAAGAATTCTATAACGGGGAGGGGAATGAAAATGAGTAAATTAAGTGAAATAAATAGATTTGAAAATAGATTTACAAAAGAGATTATTGAGGTAGCAGCTGTTACAGGAGCATCGGGTGTAGGTGCGGGAAAAGCAGGTGATGCTATTTTGTGGGGTGCATCAATCCCTTTGATTGCATGGAAAGATTTATGTAATCCTGAATTGATTATAGAAGGAAAACTAAGACTTGAATGGTTAGCTGATGATGCAGAATTGAGACGGTCAAGAGAACTTTTACAAGAAAATACCGTTGTAAGGTTGCTGGTGCGTAGGGAAGAAAATGCAATGATGCTTGTTCAGGTTTTGGACAAAACATATGAAGATAATGAATTAGAAAAGATATTACAAGATTCAATGAAGCCAGTCTATTATCAAGATAAGATATTCGGTGAGTTTACACTTGAGAAGACTGTGGAGTTATTCGAAAAGCAAATTTCTTGGGTTGGTGAAGAATGTAGTTTATCTTTTGATTGGAATAAAGATGAACAGATAATGCAGGATGCTTTAAAAACAGCATATATACTTTTCGAGGGGCAAAATGAATGGGATAGAAAAATGAAATTGTTCGCAGTAACAGAACTACTGGAGTTAGCAAATGAGTGGTTACAGGATGATGATGAGAAAACCGTAGATGAGGTTACACAGGAAATGTTCATTAATTTGATGAAGTTAGAAAGTATAAGTGTTTATCCAGATGGTGATTTTACAATATATTTTTCGGATGGAGATATGTTTTGGGGACATTGTATTGTTGTAGATGGAAATATTAATGGAACGTTTAATTCAGCTGAGATTGCAGGATAAATGATATATACTGTAAGGGAATAAAAAGCAGAGGGAATTCCCTCTGCTTTTTATTTACCACAATTTAAACCCTTTCGAACCAGGCGGAGCATTTTGAATCATATCAATAAATGGAATGGTGTAAGCAAATAAAATAAGTAACGCTGTAATGCCAATCCAAAGCTTCCAATTATCAAAAACTAATGGCGTACGTTCAGATGCATCGGCTACTTCACCGATTGGGAACTCAGTTTGCCCTTTTGGTGCGAAGAAGACTAGGTCTATATAAATGATGATCGCAATTACAATGCCAACGAATAAAATGGATCCTCCGACTGCTTGGGCAATTTGGTATGGAATCCATTCGAGTGCTTGTTGTGAATTTCCATATGTAGAAAAAGCTGAGCGACGAGGTGCTCCGAGTAATCCGGCAAAGTGCATACCAGCAGACATGAAGAACATACCAATCGCCCATACGCAAGTTTGAATCATAGCAAGTCGATTCATTTCTTTTGTCATAACGCGTCCTGTTAGATGTGGAATTAACCAGTAGGCGATTCCGAAAAATGTTAATATAACAGAGGTTGCCAATGTTAAATGGAAATGTCCCGTTACCCATACAGTATTGTGAACGACTTGATTTAGTTGGTTACTTGCATTAACAAGTCCACCAGCACCAGCTGGAATAAACATTAACATACCGACGAATGGGGCGAAAAATCTAGCATCTCCCCATGGAAGCATGCGAAGCCATCCAAATAATCCAGTAGCCCCTTTTGATCGTCCAAATTGTTCAAAGGTTGCAAATAAGGAGAAGGCAGTCATTAAAGAGGGAATAACAACCATAAATGTTAAGACAACTTGCAAGTATTTCCAACCAGGATCAATGCCTGGTTCGGTTAATTGATGGTGGAATCCTACAGGCATAGAAAAGAGTAAAAATAAGATAAATGACAAACGAGCTAGTGAATCACTGAAGATTTTACCACCAATGATTTTCGGTATAATGACATACCAAGCCATATAGGCAGGAAGGAGCCAAAAATAAACGAGTGGATGACCGAAGTACCAAAATAATGTTCGACTGACTAAGACATCGATTTTATCAACAAAGCCTAAGCTCCATGGAATAAATTGAATAAGTGCTGCAGCTGCAACACCGAGCGTTGCAACAAGCCACAGTGCCATTGTTACAACAGCCATAAAGCTTAACAAGGGACCTATTTTTCCTTTGTTATGTTTTTTCCATGTACGATACTGAGCAAACATTGCAAATCCGCTAAACCAACTTCCAACAATAACAAGGGTAAGTCCAATATAAAACCCAGGGTGCGCTTTTAATGGAGCATAGAAGGTATAGAGTACAGTTGCTTTATTGAGTAGAATAAAGATAGCAGTAAGTGTTGTTCCAACTGTCATAAGCCAAAAGCCAATCCAGCCTGTTTGTCGAACACCTTTTGATAGGACACCGGTTGTTTTACTCATACAAGCAAATAAGAAGCCAATAATAAAGAAAGTTGTTAATACGATTCCAAGTAAAACGCCATGTGTAGTTAACACTTGATAGTAGCCAATGCCGGCAGGTAAATTGAATTTCCCTGAGCGAACGAGAACTTGCAGTAATCCACATAAACCACCTAGAAAAAGAGCAATAAATGCGATATGGATATGAGCCATTGTTAATTTGGCATCTCGTTTACTTATTTTATCTTGCAATGTAATCATTTTTCAGTTACCTCTACTTTCGCGCTCATCATATGATGGCCGGTACCACAGTATTCATTACAGACAATTAAATACTCCCCTGTTTTTGGGAAAACTTGTGAAGCAGTACTTACATATCCAGGCTCAACCATCATATTGACATTTGTTCCTGCGATTTCAAACCCATGAACAACATCTTTTGTTGCTACAACAAAATCTACTTTTGCACCTTTTGGTACTTTAATTGTATTCGGAGTGAAAGAGAAGGCCTGTGAGACAATCGTCACCTGATAATGATTTTTCCCCACCTTTTTAACACCAGGTTGATCAAATGGTGCCGTTGCGTGAACCTTTTCGGGGTCAATTGTAGTTAAACAACTTGGTGGTTTGTTACCCATATAAAAAGCACTAATTCCTAAAATAGCTAAAAATACGAATAGTGAACCAACACCGAAAATGAGCCAAATTTTTTCGTATTTATGTAAGTGAATATCCCCATCTCCCTTTTCAAAACGATATTTTATAGCCGATTAACAAAAATTTGATAGACACTAAACCATGTGAAAATAATGAAAAAGCCGACAAAAAAAACAGCGGTTAAAGTTCCTTTTAATGAACTTTTTTCATTCGTTTCGGATTCTGTTTGATGTAATTTATGTTCGCCCATGATACCCCTCCTTAGATAAATAAAAATCTTACATTTTTATAATACAAAAAATTTAGAAAATTTTATCGCATCCTAATATGCTTTCAAAAAGTGTTCATTAATACAATAAAAACTATGTCTATAATGAGAACTTGAAAAGTCGTGACTTCTTACAAGTTTTGGTATGTGAATTTGTGAAGAAAATGTGAAATGATAACTCTTTTGAAATTTCTGGGATGGTGTGTATGATTGAATTTGGATAACTTATATGGTGGGGAGCATAAAGCACGTGGATAGAAGAATAAATGAGGAGAGAGGCAATGATTACGATAAAAACGAAAAAAGAAATAAATTTGATGCGTGAATCTGGAAAATTGCTAGCTTCGTGTCATCAAGAACTTGCAAAGATGATAAAGCCAGGGATTACTACACTAGAAATTGATACATTTGTTGAAATGTATTTAGAAAAACATGGTGCATCGCCGGAGCAAAAAGGATATAACGATTATCCATATGCAATATGTGCGTCTGTGAACGATGAAATGTGTCATGGTTTTCCAACTAATCAACCGTTACATGTAGGAGATATTATTACGATTGATATGGTAGTGAACTTAAATGGTGCGCTTGCTGATTCTGCATGGACTTATCAAGTAGGAGATATTTCTCATGAGGCAGAAAAGTTACTACTAGTAACAGAAAATGCTTTATATAAAGGGATTGAGCAAGCGATAGTTGGAAATCGTGTAGGGGATATTGGATATGCGATTGAAAGCTACGTGACCTCAGAAGGATGTTCTGTGGCAAGGGATTTTACAGGGCATGGAATTGGTAAGGAAATTCATGAGGAACCTGCAATTTTTCATTTTGGAAAGCTAGGTCAAGGACCAGAACTACAAGAAGGAATGGTTATAACGATTGAACCCATTGTAAATGTAGGGATGCGATATTCAAAAGTAGATTTAAATGGGTGGACTGCAAGGACAATGGATGGAAAGCTGTCAGCGCAATACGAGCATACGATAGCAATTACAAAGGATGGACCAGTTATTTTAACGACTCTTTAGCAGGAAATACAAAATGTAAGAGTTTCCAAAACTCGAACGAAAATGATATTTTCGTGAAATTTGTACGTGTTTTTTATTAGAGATGCTTTTCAAAATAAAAAAAATGCGTTATAATCCCTCTATAAAATAAATAGGTTAGCTACACTCATATAATCGCGGGGATATGGCCTGCAAGTTTCTACCGAAGTACCGTAAATACTTTGACTATGAGTGAGGACGAATATATTGCTGGTTTAGCATTCTTTTTTGCGAAGCTCCAAAAGCGCGTCTCTCACTTGTAACGAGTGGTGGCGGCTTTTGGAGTTTTTTTATTGCATAAGAGGAGGAACAAACATGAAAGTATTACAAGAAAAGATTTTAAATGAAGGAACGGTTTTATCTGGTGATGTATTAAAGGTAGATGCATTTTTAAATCATCAAATTGATCCAGTACTTATGCAAGAGATTGGAAAAGAGTTTGCACAGCGTTTTAAAGAAGAGAACATTACAAAAATCGTGACGATTGAATCTTCAGGGATTGCGCCAGCAGTTATGGCAGCTTTAGAACTTGGTGTAAAAGTAATCTTTGCAAGAAAGCGTAAATCGTTAACGTTACAAGATAATATGTATGTGGCGAAAGTATACTCATTTACAAAACAAGAAACGAATGAAATTTCATTATCTAGAAACCATATCAATGAAAACGATCGTGTCTTAATCATAGATGACTTTTTAGCAAACGGTCAGGCTGCTTTAGGATTAATGAGTTTAGTAGAGCAAGCTGGAGCAAGTATTGAAGGAATTGGAATTGTCATTGAAAAAGCATTTCAAGATGGGGGAAAGAAACTGCGTGAGAGCGGTGTTCGTGTAGAATCACTTGCAGAAATTGCATCACTTGATAACGGTACTGTTACATTTGTAGAGCATGAGACTGCGGAGGTGAAATAGTCATGAAGCAACACCCTTTTAAAATTGCATCCCTTGGTGTTCAACATATGCTTGCGATGTATGCAGGAGCGATAATTGTTCCGCTTATTGTTGGCGGGGGACTTGGCTTAAATCAACGAGAATTAACATACTTAGTATCCATCGATTTATTAATGTGTGGTGTCGCAACGATTTTACAAGCTTTATCGAATCGATTTTTTGGAATTGGTCTTCCCGTTGTACTCGGTTGTACATTTACAGCAGTAGGACCGATGATTGCAATCGGTAAACAGTACGGTGTTTCTTCCATATATGGAGCAATTATTGCAGCAGGGTTGTTCGTTGTTATTTTTGCGAAACTATTTGGAAAGCTTGTAAAACTATTCCCGCCTGTTGTAACGGGTTCTGTTGTTACAGTTATTGGGGTTACATTAGTTCCGGCAGCAATTAATGATATGGCTGGGGGCGTAGGGAGTAAAGATTTTGGTAGCCTTGAAAACTTAGCGTTAGCATTTGGGGTTTTATTATTTATCATCATTATGTATCGTTTCTTTGATGGTTTTATTCGCTCTATTTCTATATTACTTGGTCTTTTATTTGGTACGATTGTTGCATCCTTTATGGGGAAAGTGAGCTTGCAAGCGGTTGGAGAGGCAGATTGGTTCCACGGTATTCAGCCATTTTACTTCGGTACACCAACATTTGAGCTAACGCCGGTTATTACGATGATTCTCGTTGCTTGCGTTGGTATTGTAGAAGCAACAGGTGTGTACTTTGCCTTATCTGATATTTGTAATAAAAAAATCGGTGAGAAAGAGTTAACAAAAGGTTATCGTGCTGAAGGATTAGCAATGGTTTTAGGTGGTATTTTTAATGCATTTCCGTATACGACTTATTCTCAAAACGTTGGTCTTATTCAATTAACAGGTGTACGAAATCGTGTTATTATTTACACTTGCGGTGGTATGTTAATCGTGCTTGGCTTTATTCCGAAAATTGCAGCTATCACAACGATTATTCCAAAACCGGTTCTTGGCGGTGCGATGCTTGCCATGTTTGGAATGGTTATGGCATATGGAATTAAAATGTTAAGCCGTGTAGACTTTGGAAAACAAGAAAATTTACTAATTGTAGCATGCTCCGTTGGTATTGGTCTTGGTGTAACAGTCGTTCCAACGTTATTCTCTCAGCTTCCAGAAAATATCCGTATTTTAACAGATAACGGAATTGTACTTGGAAGTGCGTCAGCTGTACTTTTAAATATTGTATTTAATATGGTTCCAGAGCGTAAAGTGAAAGAAAAAGAAGAGCAAGTTCCAGTACAAAGTGCAGTAAGAGAAGCATAATTAAAAGCAAGGTCTCGTCACGAGACCTTGCTTTT